>CAXXKQ010000001.1:0-19051 GCA_963676535.2 Prolixibacteraceae bacterium
CAAGAATGCTCCTGAAACAACACTCACTCCTGGTAAAGTTTTGACATATTGTAAGGCTGGACGAAGCACATCGCCAGTTGCATTAATCGCTCCTGCCAGCTCTCCGTCAGCATCACCGCTTTTAATCATTAAAGGCGCAAAGTAGAGTGGATCGTTCAGCAAATCGAGCGCAGCTTCACGCGTTAGCCCTTTTGCTTTGCGAATTTCAACCATCAGATCAGCGTACTGTTCCCTTCTTGAGTCAGTCGTTGGGATCAATAATGGTGACTCCTTCAATATTCACCCCAATTCAATGGCTGTTTGATTAATTTCTTCAGGATTGCCTAACAAAATAATCTGAGCCAGATTTTGGGTCAGGATAATTTCAGTTGCACGTAAGGTCCTGGGTTCAGTTCCTTCAGGTAAAACAATTCTTTTCTGATATTTTTGAGCGTTCTGATAGACACGTTTTAAAATTTCCATCGCTAATTTAAAGTTTAAACTTTGAAGTAAAAAATTCGAGAACAAAAGTACTTAAAATAAGAAGAGCTGTACAAGCAGTTCAAAAAAATTATTAGCTAAACTGATAAAAATCATACACAAAGCAACTTTCACAAACACCTTTTGAACTAAAAAACAATCGATTGGCATACTTGTAACATTAAATTAATTTTTATGGGAATAATTTATATCGAATTGAAAATTACCCATCTTTATTTCAAGGTCAGATAAACTATCGGACAACACAACTATCAAAGTTCGAATTTTTCACCATCCTCTAGCCCAATAACACCATTAAATATTTCACAATACATACCTTTCTTTTCTGTGTGAATTGGAATAATGTGTTTTGGAACTATATGCGAAACAATCGTCTTCAATCCATCCAAATCAGCATGGCCACTCGTATGTAACTGGCATCTCTCGTAACCGACATTATCTACCCAATCAAAAAAAGGCCTGTTTTCCGTTCTTTCTTCGTAATCCTTCCAGATTGATGTTACAATATTTGCTTGTGGTGCATTAATTTGTTTAATGAATTCAAGTAAGTTCGGACGAACAATCACCACATATTTTTCTCGGGCGATTCAGCTATTTCATCACTCTTAATTTTAAAACGATTCATTCGGTAAAATAACTCTCGATGCTCAGGCAATCTTTTAAATTTTGTAAACCAAACCCGAATGTTAGAATGCGATTCCGGGAGAAGGTATTTTTGCATTAAGTTTATGTGTTTCGCAGAGCACATTTGCAACATAAACATCAGCAACAAAGATCTTGCCTGCTTTCCGACAAGCGCCATAAATTTGAACAAGACGGTCAATATTCTGACCGGATGACCAAATGTAATTGATGCGATCAGGATATTTATTGAACAACTCAATAAACTGATTTTTAATATCTTCTTCTGTTTTACTATTACTTGATGACTTGCCGATATTGGTTCCCTCCAAAATCAGGTAATCCACGTTTTGCGGTAGATTTTTATACAAACCTCCCTTTACACCATGAGTCCGAATATCACCGCTATACAAAACTTGTTTTCCCTCAGCTTCAATCAAAAAAGCCATTGCATCGTAAGCTGAATGGGTCAACTGTATAAGCTGTAATCTTGATTTCGCCAACGATTACTGGTGTTATTCTATCTATTATCCTGAGATTTTCAACTTTTGGCTTCCCAAGAAATATTTGAATTAATTCCAAACATTTTTTCAGTTCCGGCACTAACATAAACCGGAATCGATGGATCAATTCCGGCTAACAATCCATGATGGTCCTGATGGTAGTGGCTGATAAAAACAGCATCTATTTTCCCGTCAATTTTGGGAAGAAACGGGTTCAATTCATCGATTGTTTTTACGTTGCTATCGAGTGGTAAACCGACATCAATCAGTAATCGGGTATTTGCAGTAGATATTTCGACACAGCTACCGCCGATTTCGTTAGTGCCGCGGTGAATGGTTAGATTCATTGTATTTCCAACCATGTGAAATACCATCCATATTCTTTTCTACTTGATAGAAGCTAACATTTAAATTCTTTAAAAAGATTTAAAATCGATTGTTTTGAAAGTACTTGATTTTTATTTTGAAACCACTTTTTATCAGAATAATAGTCCCAATATGACTTGTTTGCAGCTACAATTAATTTTATATTATTTTTTACATTATCCCAATTTATCTTATCTGGATTAAATGCGTTTTCATGCAAGATGTTATTCAATTTAAACGCTGAATAATTTTCCAAAATCATGTAATAATAAAAAAGGATTTGAGCACCTGCCATTAATGGATTACAGTCATTTTTTCCCTTTTCCACCATATTTCAATTCACAAATTACAATTTTACCTCCATTAACATAGCCAATTAAATCAAGACAGTTTCTTCGTGCAACTTTTACCATAAACAACAGGTATTTCTATGTCAGTCCAATTAACCAATTCTTCATCAATTGTTGAAACTTTCGAATTAATCAACTCTCGTTGAAAACCATCTTCACTATCCTGTTTTTGTGCTTCTTTTGTATAGGTTCCAGGCTTGGTATAATGATAGCTTAATTTTCGATTAGTTATAAGATCATAGTATTCATTGACTTTAACCTTTGTATGCTTATTTGCAAATTCAGCGATTTCTTTTATTTGCTTAAAAGCTTCAATAATTTCTACTTTAGTCATGATTATAATAGTTTTTTAATTTTCCTCTAAGTTACAAATCTATTTTAACCATAATCCTTTACCATTCCTTTTTCTCGTCCGCCAGAGAGAAAACATTTCCAAGTACGCCAAAGCCAACATATTTTGATTTTCCATTAAACTGCTCTTCTGTCAGAGAAAAGAATACGAGGTTCTTTCGCTGATAATAGTTTTTTAAAAGGCTATTTAATTTTTCATCTCCGATATCGGAAGCAATCAGACTTACTATTTTATCTCCCACATCATTTGTCACATTTTGAATAATCTTTCGGTATTGGCCTCTAACAAAATCGAGGTGCATTTTCTCGTCTGGATTCGTGTAAACAAATAATGCTGCAATAGCCAAATATAAGATTAACCGGCCATTTCCACCTCTTGTATTAGCATCCATAATAATTAGAGATTTGAGTTAATATTCGTTTGAATTCATCGCGTACTTCTGGCGGCGAAATGATTTCAACCTGTTCTCTCCGACTAAATATATCTTGATAAAAGTCGTAAGTCGGCGCTAATCTGTATTCAAAAACCGAGTAATCAGGCTGTGAATCAATTTCTTTTTGTGAATGATGAAGGGGCAGAGCTATTAAATACTTCGGATGATTTCCGTACGCTTTTACAACAATATCAACCGGTTTAATTGAATCCATCTTCATAATTCCGAAGGAATTATACAAATGATTATCAGGTGCAAAATCTGTGGGAAGTTCAAATATTGACTTTGTAATTTTCAAAGTTTCAATCCTGTCGAGTGCATAAACTTTAACCACTTCCGATTCACCCGAGCAACCAAATATATACCATCTCCGATTAAATAGCTTTACAAAATATGGTCGCAATTCCATTTCCAATGACTCATTTTTATCAAACGGATGATACCCAATTTGCAAGACCCAATTATCACGCATGGCTTCAACAACATCACCCAAATATTTCTGAGCCGAAGGTACAGTTTCCAATATGATTCTATCTTGAATACATTCACTCTCCCGAATAATATTACTGATAGAAAAGCTATTTAAAAGCCAATATATCAATGTATTATTACTAATACTCTGAGCATCTTCAATGTAATATTCATTCGTCCGCCCGTCGCATGAGATTGAAACATCAAATATTTCTTCTATTGTTTTTTTGTGGTTATGAAACGTACGCAAAGCAATCTCGTTCCCATCAGAAAAACTACATTCTTGCCATTTTTTATTAATTTCAGCGAACGTTATCCGGCCTGCTCGATAAATAGTATCAGCCAACCATATATATCTACGAAATAATTCTTTAGCCATAAAATTGATTTTAGGTTTTTAATTGAAACAAAGCTACACCGACTATATGCCAAAGCACTGCATACTTCAAATTATTTTCAATTTCTTTTCTTCAAAAATCCGAATATCTCAGCTTTAGAGAATTCAAAATCCTATTTTTGGAAACATTTAAGAAGTTAAAAAAATGAAACCTTCCGATCCCTTTTTTCCGCTCAAACAATCGCTCGACGGCGATGTATTTACCGATCAGGTGCAAAAAGTGATTTATGCCACCGATGCCTCGTCGTACCGCGAAATCCCGCAGGCCGTTACCCGCCCGAAAAACAAGGACGACATTCGTAAAATAATCCAGTTTGCGCGGCAGACGGGAACTTCAGTTATTCCGCGTGCGGGAGGAACTTCGCTGGCAGGACAAGTTGTTGGCTCGGGAATTGTAGTTGATATTTCGAAATACCTGAACAAAATAGGTGAATTAAACATCGACGAGTGCTGGATTGAAGTGGAACCCGGTGTGATTTTGGCCGAACTGAATCAGTTCCTTTCAAAGCATGGGATGCAATTTGCGCCCGAAACCTCAACCGCAAACCGTTGCTGCATTGGCGGAATGCTCGGCAACAATTCGTGCGGATTACATTCATTAATTTATGGCAGCACACGCGAACACATTCTGGAAGTAGAAGGTATCCTTTCAGATGGATCTGACGTGATTTTTAAAGCACTCTCAAAAGAAGAATTTAAGACAAAATACTCCGGAGATCCGGAATTACTCGAAACCAAAATCTACCAAAATATTCAGGAAACACTTGCCGACAAATTGAATCAGCAGGAAATCCAGAGCGAGTTTCCCGACCCGAAAGTAACCCGCCGCAATAACGGATATTCATTGGATGTGTTGCTCGAAACCGATCCGTTTACCAACAATGGCAGGCCCTTCAATTTCTGCAAATTGTTGGCCGGATCGGAAGGAACACTAGTATTTATAACTAAAATCAGGCTGAATATTGTTCCGCTTCCTCCGAAATTTCAGGGGTTGGTTTGTGCGCATTTTAATACCTTGGAAGATTCGTTTTATGGAAATATTGTTGCACTCCGCCACCATCCAGATGCCATTGAACTGACCGACGACATTATCCTGAACTGCACACTCGAAAACATTGAGCAGCGCAAAAACCGGTTCTTTATTGAAGGAAACCCAAAAGCGATTCTTACCATTGAATTCTCTGCCAATTCAGAAAAAGAAATTCAGGAGAAAGCCGGAAAATTGGAAGCAGATCTCCGCAGAGAAGGCTATGGCTACCACTTTCCGCTGTTTACCGACAAAGAAAGCATCAAAAAAATATGGGAGCTGCGAAAGGCTGGGTTGGGCTTGCTTTCCAATATTCCGGGAGACAAGCGCAATGTGACCGTGATTGAAGACACCGCCGTTGCACCTGATTATTTACCGGAATATATCCGTGAATTTGATCAAATTATTGAGCGATACGGATTAACCTGCGTGTATTACGGGCACATTGCTACCGGCGAATTGCACCTGCGGCCATTGCTAAACCTGAAAGATCCGGATGATGTGAAGATTTACTATTCACTGGCAAAAGAAGTTGCCGAACTGGTGAAAAAATTCCGGGGTTCGTTGAGCGGTGAGCATGGCGATGGACGCTTGCGCGGCGAATTCATTCCACTGATGCTTGGCCAACATAATTACGAGTTAATCAGAAAACTAAAATACACCTGGGATCCGAAAAACATCCTGAATCCCGGGAAAATCGTGGACACTCCGTCCATTACCGACGATTTACGGATACTGATGGGGCAACCGTCGTTTAAAGCGAATACGCTGTTTGACTATGCGCCGCACGGTGATTTGCTGCGTTCGGTTGAAATGTGTAACGGATCGGGCGACTGCCGCAAAAGCAACCTGATCGGCGGAACGATGTGTCCAAGTTACATGGCTACTCGCGACGAAGATAAATCGACCCGCGCCCGTGCCAATGTACTGCGCGAATACCTGACCCGCCCTCAAAAAGCCGATGTTTTCGATTCAGAAGAAGTTCTTCAGGTACTGGATTTATGCTTATCGTGTAAAGCCTGTAAATCGGAGTGCCCGTCGAACGTTGACATGGCTAAGTTTAAAGCTGAATTTTTGCAGCAATATTACGACCGGCACAGAGTTCCGGTACGATCACTCCTGATCGCTTATTTGCCGCGCATAAACCAGCTGGGAATGGTTTTCCGGCCAATTACAAACCTGATTACCGGAACTAAATTGTTTAAAAAAGCGATTGGATTTGCACCTGAACGGAAAATACCGAAACTCTCCAGTCTCACATTAAAGAAGTGGTACTCGAAACCTCTTTCAGTGGATGGCAAAACAGGTAAAGTTTACCTCTTTGCCGACGAGTTTACCAATTTCAATGAAAGTCATATCGGCATTAAAGCCATTTTACTGCTGAACAAACTGGGCTATGAAGTGGCAATTCCAAAACATCTGGAAAGTGGACGAACATTTCTTTCAAAAGGATTACTACGCAAAGCCAAGCAAATTTCCAACCTCAACGTGAATCACCTTTCTGAAATTATTTCTGACGCTACTCCACTAATCGGAATTGAACCTTCAACCATTCTAACCTTCAGGGATGAATACCCTGAATTGGTTGATGCGCCACTTCAGGAAAAGGCCAGAAAGCTGGCAAAAAATGCGCTGATGCTGGAAGAATTTATCGTTCGGGAAATGGAAAAAGGAAATATCAGGGGCAACGCAATTTAGTACTGAAACAAAAGTGATCAAACTTTATGGTCATTGCCAGCAAAAAGCGGTTGCTTCTACCCTACCTACCCGAAAAATGTTAGAATTGCCCCGTTAACTACTCAGTTCAGGAAATCAAAAGCGGATGCTGCGGCATGGCTGGTTCATTTGGCTACGAAAAGGAGCATTACGAATTGAGCATGCAGATCGGCGAACTGGATTTATTTCCAGCCGTGCGACAAACCACTTCTGCTGAAATCATTGCAGCTCCTGGAACTTCCTGCCGCCACCACATCGAAGACGGAACAGGCCGAAAAGCACTCCATCCGGTGGAAGTGTTATGGGATGCCATTTTAAAGTAGAAATAAAGTATTGATCGGATGATTTGAAAACATCCGATCAATTACCTTACAAGAGCAGTTTTCAATTGATCTGTCCAACTACCACCACATAGTTTTTTCCATACTTCTCGGCGCATTTCGGGCAGGTTGTGTACCACATATACCATTTTTTGATGGACAACCCTTTGGTACTGGCCTTTTCCTCAAAATCTTTGCACCATTTACCAGTGTCTTTAAAAGGACCTTCATAAACGCGGCTGTAAAACTTACCGCTCATGGTTGTATTTTCGGTTTCCTGAACTTCCTTATCAACAGCCAGGTAAAGATCCATATTCCATTTGGAAGTGTGATCGGACAAACAAAGCCAGTCAGGAATGGAAGCTCCGGCAGCTGTAACTTTGCGGTCAAGGCGTTTCATCGCTTGTCCAAAATTCATTGGCATGTAGAAGATGGTAAATACTTTATCGCGGATAAACCGTTTATCTTCCCAGTTAAACGTTTGATCATCCCAGGGAATTGGATTGAATTCGGGACAACATGTTGTTACATTAGATTTTGGTGCCATAATCAGTTGATTAAAGATTAATTGACAAACATTTATTTGATCTGCAACAATTTATACGGACATCTGACCATGCAATCAGTCGAAACCAAATGAGCAAAGGAAATCCTGATTCTGAGGCAGATCAAACGATCAAATGTACCAAATATTTTGCCAATAATCTAGCATACAGGCATCTGGAATATCTTCAATTTCTGAAATCAAAACAAAATCCGGATTATTTTTTTGCGCTGCTTTTCAGGTCAAAAATCATCGATAGTTTAATTGTCCGGTATGTCCAATCTCGAAGACCATGTAGGTATTGTAATCTGACTGAATAGTTCTTCAGTCTGTGGCTGAGGTCAATTGTATAAATCATTGGTTTGTCACGTTCCTTTTTATAGCCTGAATAGCCCGATAATGAATTGGAAATTGTCCAGTCAGAAACTTTCAGATCAGCGCCGGCGCCATACAGGTAAGCATCGTTTTGAAGATTCATGTCGTCGTTGGTTTGCCAGGAATAAAAACCAAATGAAGCATAAGGCAAAAAAGTTACTTTTTCATTGCCGCCTGAATAGGTTTTGGAAAAGCTAAAATCGAAATAATAACCAGGGCTGTCGGAGTATCTGGCGGCTTCAAGCTGACTTCCTGAAGCAGTTCTTCCTGCCATGCGAACCATCGTATCCGAAATTTTCGGCCTTTAACCAACTGAACCAGGGTAGAAAAGTATAAATCGCCATTGGCAATTCCTTTGCCATCGTAATCACGGGCAATGCGTTCGTCGCGCACAAATTCCGACATGGCATAATGCTCAAGCATCACCCCAAATACTTCAATGGCAATTTTCCCTTCGGCAAATGAACGGTAATACTTTCCCCAAAGGTCCTGAGTAGGATCGCCTTCCCTGAAATGAGTGCTTACCCCGAATTCAAAGGTATTTCCCGGCAGAACAATCCCCTTTTTGACTTCAGGCACGGGCAATGCATTGGGGCCCAGATAACCAGGTGTAATGTGAATAAAACTGCGCCAGCTGGGCATTCCTATCTGCCAGCCATGTTTAATATTCCACCAGGACCAGTCTTCTGAAAAAGCAAAAAGTGGTACAAAGCAGAGCAGGATCAGGATTTTTTTTTTCATGCGCCAAATATACAAAAGTGTATATTGCCTGAATTATTTTAAATAAAAAAACCTCGTCGAATGACGAGGTTTTTCTGGATTAAAGGTTCAGCTTTTTCCGGATACTTTTTGGAATGGCATCCTTGTGAACCATTATTGACATGGTTTTGTACTTAACGTAGGGTTTTGAGGCATAAAAATATCCATCGTAATTGTTATAATCGCCCCATGAATTCTTTACTTTATAATATGAACTTCCAACCTGATCTTTTGCTGTTCCAACGATTAACATACCATGATCATCGGTAGTCTGATAGTCGTCAAAATCAATCTGGCGCATTTCCTGGGTGATCGTTTTCTCTGCTCCTGGTTTATCAAGTTTATACAGCTCTTCATTTCGCTCTTTTTCGGTCAGCTTTTCCCATTTGGTAATTTCTGCATCAGTCATAGTAGCTTTGTCAAAAGCTGGTATAACTGCAACACCTTTCTGCGAAGTGGCAAATCCCTTTTCACTTACATCGGCAGCCCAGGCTACTGTATATCCGGTATTAACAGCATTGTCAATAATTTCTTCCAATTCGTTCATGGGTACATTATATACCTCATCCCATGACCAGTTGTCGGGTACTTCGATAACAAACTTGGTATAAAACGGATGATGCGTATACGATGTAATCTCAACGTAATCATCCATATTCAAACCAACAAAATCTTTTGCAAAACTGGCCGGAGTGTACTCTTTTCCCTGATAGCTGAATTTTTCAGGCAGTTTTCCCAAATAAGTATTAAGAGTGCCATCAAATGCTTCGTGCCAGGCCGAAGTAAGCTTTTTGTTCGGATTTTCGACCACAACCTTAACCTGATCAAGCAATGTCCGGTCGAGTTCTCCGTGAACATGTTTTTCCTCACCGTAATTCAGCCCTGCGTATGCTTCCTCAGGTACAATTCCATATTCTTTAATGACATTAGTTACATCATGAAACGCTCCTCCAGCGCCAAATTCAAGGCTACCGTGTAGTCGTACATATTTGGTTGCCTTGTCGGAATAAGTATGATAAACCACGAACATTTCAGACAAGTCAACAACCGGTTTACCCAGCCGGAGCATCTCTGCTTCCAGAAAACCCAATCCCGAAAATGACCAGCACGTTCCGGAGCGGTATTGGTCTTTAACCGGTGTACAAGGAATTTCTTTAACCGGTGTAAACTGATAACCTTTTTCTTCTTCTTTTTTATCCTGTGCAATAACCCCAAGTGAAGCCAACAGCAAACCTGCCAGGAAAAAATTTCTTAATTTTAGCATAGTGATTACTTAATATTGATACCCCCTTAAAACGGATGCCAAATATAAGAATTTTAAGATGTTTGCTTTCCTGATGTTCGATTATACTGCCAGACACCAATCCTAAAACTGATATTTCTTTCAGCGATTAAAAACTTCTTGTACACTGAACGTTAACACCTTCCGTTGATCATCCGGATCAAAATTTATAATCTCAAAAACAAAAACATGTTATAAAACAAATTTTCAAAAACGTGCTTGATTTTGAACTTGTCAATTTTCGCTATTCAAACTTTTTTACCTTTATCTTTCTGAATCCTTAATCTGCTTTTATGAAATAGACATGATTTGGTAAACACCAACAGGAAATGAGCATAAAGTTTCTATCACGACTATTCCATGTGACAATTAAAAACAAATTATTCACGCATGAAAAACCGGAATATCTTTTTCACCCTGATGCTTCTTGCCAGCAGTACTTTTTCTTCGGCCCAATCGTGGAAAAACGCTTGCCTTTTCCAACCTAAGGACAAGCAGATTGCCGAAGAGAAACTAAAATTATTCGTAGCACAGGCAAATCGCCCCATTTCGGAACTGGTGGTTGAAATTGGCTTGTCGTTTCTGGGAACGCCTTACGTGGCGGCTACACTCGAAAACGGAGCAGACGAAAAAATGGTAATCAACCTGCGTGAGCTGGATTGCACCACTTTTGCTGAAAACTGTCTGGCTTTGGCGCGCACAGTCAAGTTGGGAAAGACTGATTTCACCTCTTTTGTAAACGAACTGGAACGTATCAGGTATCGTGATGGAATTCGCAACCAATACCCTTCCCGACTGCATTATTTCAGCGAATGGATTCACAACAACAATAAAAAAGGCATTATCAGCGAGCTGCCCAACCTTAAAGGCGAAAAATCAACAAAAATCATCAATTTCATGAGTACACATCCGGCAGGTTATCCGGTTTTAAAGGAACATCCGGAGCTGATTCCGGCCATTGCAGAACAGGAAAAAGAGCTTTCCAAAACCGGATTTATGTACTTTCCAAAGAACAATCTGACTAATTTATACCAACATTTGCAGCATGGCGACATCATCGGTCTCACCAGCAACATTGAAGGCGTTGATGTCAATCATGTCGGAATCATACTAAAAAAGGGCAACGAGTTTTACCTGCTGCACGCTCCGCTGAGTGGGAAAAAAGTGCTGGTTTCGGACGGCCCAATAACTGATTTCATCAAGCCTGAATCGAAAAACTCCGGCATTATGATTGCCCGTCCGGTATTTGATGCAGCACTCAAACCTTGATGAACCAGACCCGCCTATTTTGTTAATTTTGCAGCTTTCAATCTCAAAAAACATGAGCTCTTTCATCGATCGTTTTGTCGTTCTCTTGTGCAAACTGGTTGCCAGGCTGCCGTTTTGGGTTATCTGGGGACTGGCCGATATCTTTTATGTGTTGCTGTATTATGTGGTTGGCTACCGTCGCAGGGTTGTGCACGAAAACCTCGTCCGGTCATTTCCGGAAAAAAGTCCGGATGAAATCCGACAAATCACCAAAAAATTCTATCATCACCTGAGCGACGTTGGACTGGAAACGATCAAGTTCAGCCGGATGACGAAAAAACAGCTTGACGAACGAATCAAAATTCACAATCTTGATATTTACGAAGAATACTACAATCAGAACAAAAGCATGATTGTAGTCGGACAGCACCACAACAACTGGGAATGGAGCGCATCGATGCAACGGTTCATCAAAGCGCAGTTTTTGGTTGTTTACAATCCGGTCAGAAAGAATAAGGCGCTGGAACGATTTATTCTGGATACCCGCGAACGGTTTGGCGCCAAATCCATCCAGGTGAATCATTCGGTGCGCACCGCACTGGCTTTTAATACGAACGAAAGGGTGAGCAGTCTGATGCTTGCCGCCGACCAGACTCCACCAGCCAACTCACAGTTCTGGACGATCTTTCTCAACCAGGAAACCGCCTTTTTTACCGGACCTATGAAAATCGCCATAAAAACCAATCTCCCCGTAATCATGCACCACACCCGTAAGGTAGGACGAGGACAATACGAAGTTTTTCATTACAAACTGATTGAAAATCCGGCGGAGGTAAAACCCGAAGAAATTTTGATGGCATACATCCGCAGACTGGAAGAAATTATCTGCAGTGAGCCCGAATACTGGCTGTGGTCGCATCGTCGCTGGAAACACAAACGCCCCGAAAATATTCCGCTTTATAGTTCTGAAAAGGTAAGTTAAAATCGAACAGATACAATTTGCAAGTCCGAAACCATTTATGAAAAAACTGATTGCCCATCTTGGCGTTTTTCTCCTGAAAATTATAGGATACATTCCTTTCTGGATGATTTACCTGTGGGCCGATCTCCTTTTTCTGATTTTGTTTTACCTGATTGGCTACCGAAAAAAAACGATTATTCAGAACCTGAAAAACTCGTTTCCGGAAAAACCCGAGGAAGAAATCAGGAAAATAACCAAAGGCTTTTACCGCCATTTTGCTGATATGGTGGTGGAAACCCTGAAAGCTGTTCAGGTATCGGACAAGACGTTAACGAAGCGGTTCCGGTATAAAAACCCTGAAGTGCTGAATGAACTGTACGATCAGGGGAAAAGTGTCGCTTTGCTTTCGGGCCACTACGGAAACTGGGAATGGGGCATTGCCATGCCCAAAGTGCTGAAACACCAGGTAAACGTGATTTACAGGCCTATTCAGGACGAAATTTTTGACCGGTACATGAAAAAAGTACGGTCGCGTTACGGCATGTACCTGATGCCCGCCCGCATTTCGCTGCGCACCATGCTCGAACTCGAAAAGACCGGACAGCTCTCGGCCACCTACTACCTCACCGACCAAACCGCCCTGAAAGATACCGATTACTGGATGATGTTTCTGAACCAGGAAACAGCGGTTTTCCCCGGAGCCGAAAAAATGGCTTCGCGGTTCGGGCAGGCTGTGGTGTTTATGGATATTCAGAAAGTGCGCCGCGGACATTATGAAATTGAATTCACCAAACTGTTCGACGACGCTTCGCAAACAGCCCAATATGAAGTAACCAAAGCACACACCAAATTTCTGGAAGAAATCATCCGTAAGCGGCCCGAACTTTGGCTGTGGTCGCACAAACGCTGGAAACACGTGCGGCCCGGAGAAATTGCATTGAAATAAGTTGAAAGATAAAATGTAGCATTCTCATGTGAATTAAATGCTTCTCATTGCTTTGTTTCTGATGGGATCATTTAATGAGACTGTCAAAAGTCATTGACCCAGTCATCCTGAACTTCCTGTCCGGATGGTCAGACGGGTCTCAGGATATCAACACATTGTATATCAGATCCCGAAATAAATTCGGGATGACCAGATACTCAAGAATTTTGACTTTTGACAGTCTCATTAATCGCTCACTGATCAATCAAACGTTGAGTTAGGCTCCTTTTTTATTTTTGTAGTCAAACAAACGTTGAGTTGGGTCCAAAAGAGTTTAGTTCCGATTAATCAAACGTTGAGTTGGTCTCCTTTTTTATTTTTGAAGTCAATCAAACGTTGAGTTGAGTCCAAAAGAGTTCAGTTCCGATCAATCGAACGTTGAGTTGAGTTCCTTTTTTCCTTTTGAGATCAACCAAACGTAGAGTGTCATATCAACATTAAACTGTCTAGGTCAAGTCACCCTGAACTTCCTGCCCGGATGGTCAGACGGGGTTTCAGGGTCAACCGCTGGCGCGGATTTATAATCCGTGCCGACTAACAAAGGAATAGGAATCACACGTTTTTGGGAAAACAGAACAACCCCTTTGCTTATCCAGCCTGTTGCAGCCATCTAAAGTTAATACCCTGACTGCTTTGTCTTTTATGTTTTCAAGCATCAACTGACCAACGCAACCTTTGGGCGGGTTTTGGAATCAAGTATATGTATTTAACCAGCCAAGAAACCAACACTATGAAACGATCACTGATAGCTGAAAACAACAAATTTGTTAACGAAAAACCAGCTAAAATGAAAACAAGCATTTTTAAAATCAGTGCTTTTATCGTGCTCCTGGCATTGGTAGAGGCCGGATGTGAGAAAGATGATGAACAAATTCTGGAGATCTCTCCTGCCAGCAAAACTGCTGTTATCCAAAAAGAAGTGGATGGCATTGAATTCAAATTCTGTTTGCTGAACGAAAAAGGAGAGCCTGCTACGGTTTTTACTGAAGGTGAAAACTTCACCTTCCAATTTAAAATTCAAAATAATCGAACTGATCCCTTACCATTTTATGACTATGGTTATTACATGTCATCTGATTTTCTTGCTGTAAAATCAGACGAGAAATCATACGGACAACCTTTTATCTTTAAAGAATATGATCAGTCCAAAGAGCTTAGATGGTTGCAAGTTGGAGAAAATTATCCATACAATTTTATTGTTCCCTGGCATGATCAAAGAGATAATTGGCAATTGTTATGGGGATTTTTTGAAAGTACTAAGCAGTCATTTTTAAAAAAAGGTCATTATTATACTCAATTTTCTTATGAATTTTCTTTTGGACTACCTAACAAAGAGCCTGAACTTAAAACGAAATTAATCACGTTTAAAATCAATTTCGAAATAAAATGAAAACAAGCATTTTCAAAATCGCTGCTTTTATCCTGCTCCTGGCATTGGTAGAGGCCGGATGTGAAAAAGATGATGAACAAATTTTGGAAATCTCTCCTGCCAGCAAAACTGCTGTAATCCAAAAAGAAGTGGATGGCATTGAATTTAAATTCTGTTTGCTGAACGAAAAAGGAGAGCCTGCTACAGTTTTTAAAGAAGGGGAGAATTTTACATTTCATTTTTCTATAAAAAATAATACTATGCAAGATTTGTTTTTTGACCGGAATGTAATTCTTAACTCCGAATTTTGCAAAGTATATTCAAATGAAAATAGCAAAACGATTGGGACTCCATTTGAGGGTAAATATATATATCTAATTGGACCAGGAGCATTTAAACTTTCTCCAGGAGAGACTGATTCTTTTGAAGTTCCCTGGGTGGATATTAGAGATGAGTGGAGCCACAGCTTTATAAGTTTTAATAGTACACATCAAAAACCTCTCTCAAATGGCTCATATTATACTGGTTTTACCCATCAGTTTAATTTTGAAAATGTTAAAACTAAAGCCTTAACTTTTAAAATAACTTTTGAAATAAAATAGTATGAAAACAAAAATTACGGTAATATTTATTTTGTGCGGAGTAATATGTGCCTACGGGCAAGTGCCACCGCTGGCGCGGATTTGTAATCCGTGCCGACTAACTAAGGAATAGGACTCACTCGCTTTTTGGGGAAAACCGAACAACTCCTTTGCTTATCCAGCCTGCTTGCAGCCATCTAAAAGTCAATACCCTGCTTGCATCATCTTTTATGTTTTCAAATACCCGTTGACCAACGCAACCTTTGGACGAGTTTTGGAATCAAGTATATGTATTTAACCAGCCTAAAAACCAACACCATGAAACGATCACTGCTAGCTGAAAACAACAAATTTGTTAACGAAAACCAGCTAAAATGAAAACAAGAATTTTTAAAATCAGTGCTTTTATCCTGCTCCTGGCATTGGTAGGGGCCGGATGTGAGAAAGATGATGAACAAATTCTGGAAATCTCTCCTGCCAGCATAACTGCTGTAATCCAAAAAGAAGTGAATGGCATTGAATTTAAATTCTATTTGCTGAACGAAAAAGGAGAGCCTGCTACAGTTTTTACTGAAGGTGAAAACTTCACCTTCCAATTTAAAATTCAAAATAATCGAACTGATCCCTTACCATTTTATGACTATGGTTATTACATGTCATCTGATTTTCTTGCTGTAAAATCAGACGAGAAATCATACGGACAACCTTTTATCTTTAAAGAATATGATCAGTCCAAAGAGCTTAGATGGTTGCAAGTTGGAGAAAATTATCCATACAATTTTATTGTTCCCTGGCATGATCAAAGAGATGATTGGCAATTGTTATGGGGGTTTTTTGAAAGTACAAAGCAGTCATTTTTAAGAAAGGGCCATTATTATACTCAATTTTCTTATGAATTTTCTTTCGGACTACCTAACAAAGAGCCTGAACTTAAAACGAAATTAATCACGTTTAAAATCAATTTCGAAATAAAATGAAAACAACCATTTTCAAAATCAGTGCTTTTATCCTGCTCCTGGCATTGGTAGTGGCCGGATGTGAGAAAGATGATGAACAAATTCTGGAAATCTCTCCTGCCAGCAAAACTGCTGTAATCCAAAAAGAAGTGGATGGCATTGAATTCAAATTCTGTTTGCTGAACGAAAAAGGAGAGCCTGCTACAGTTTTTAAAGAAGGGGAGAATTTTACTTTTTTCTTTTCTTTTAAGAACAATCTGGCTGACTCAATAATTGTTTCTCCTGAATTTATTAATAATGACTTTTTTAGAGTCTTTAAATTAAATGAAAATAATTTGTTAGATACTGGCAAGCCTTGGACAGGCGTATGGTGTTATTATAGTGGAGAACCACATGAATTTATTGTGCAATCTTCTAAAACCAAGTCACTACAATGCCCTTGGGTGTTATCTGCTACCAATATGCCAGATTACCCACTCTGCATTAGTGAAAGTAAGGATTATTTAAGCAAAGGAGAATTTTTCACAACCTTAAGCCTAAATTTCTCTTATTCATTTGATGACAAATTAATAACAATTAAGAATAAAGAGTTTAAGATTAATTTTAAATTCAATTAATATTATGAAGAAAACCTGCTATCCCTGATGGCACGGATTTGTAATCCGTACCGACGAACTAAGGAACAGGAATCACTCGTGTTTTTGGGAAAATCGAACAACCCCTTTGCTTATCCAGCCTGTTGCAGCTATCTAAAAGTCAATACCCTGCCTGCTTTGTCTTTTATGTTTTCAAGCATCAACTGACCAACGCAACCTTTGGGCGGGTTTTGGAATCAAGTATATGTATTTAACCAGCCTAAAAATCAACACCATGAAACAATCACTGCTAGCTGAAAACAACAAATTTGTTAACGAAAAAACCAGCTAAAATGAAAACAAGCATTTTTAAAATCAGTGCTTTTATCCTGCTCCTGGCGTTGGTAGGGGCCGGATGTGAGAAAGATGATGAACAAATTCTGGAAATCTCTCCTGCCAGCAAAACTGCTGTAATCCAAAAAGAAGTGGATGGCATTGAATTTAAATTCTGTTTGCTGAACGAAAAAGGAGAGCCTGCTACAGTTTTTAAAGAAGGGGAGAATTTTTCATTTTTATTTGCTATGACAAATAAAAGTGGCAAAAAGTTGTATCTCGATAATAGGTTTTTAGATGGGGATTTTGTAATGTATATAATACTAAAGGAGAAGATTTTGAGAAACCGTATGAATTCGTTTCTATGTTTGACATTGGTCAAGCTGCAATGCCTCTTGTTGTTAATTATACTTACACTTTAAGTGTACCCTGGAAAGACGATAGAGAATCATGGGACGCTTTATATCATTCGTTTAAAGGACTATCAAGAGATATGTTACCTAAGGGAAAATATTTTACAGAATTTTCTCATCAATTTAGTTTTGGGTCAATAAGAACTGATTTGCTAACGTTTAGAATTAATTTTCAAATAGATTAACCTCATTCCCTCGCTGGTACGGATTTGTATCCATGCAAGCCACAGGTAAAACACCTCATTATAAAGATATTCCGATGAAATGATAACGCCTCTACATCGGGTCAACATCGGCATACACAATTAGACTGGCATTGTTGGGTTGCGATTTGGCGTGATTCATAATTTCCATGATTTTGCCTTCGACTCCTGAAGCTTTCCATCGCGCGGAAGTTTGATCAGGATTTCTTTCTGAAACCAGTTTTGTATGCGACCAACAACCGGGTACTCAGGCCCAAGCACATTGCGGTTAAAAACGGTCCGAAGGGAGGCTGCCAGATGCTGTGCAGCCAGATCGAGCCGCTCCCGGTTCTGGTGCTTCACCACTACTTTTATCAGCCGGTAATATGGCGGGTACCTGAACATTTTCCGCTCGGCCATTTGCCGGTTAAACAGCCGGATGAAATCGTTTTCAATTAAATCCTGAATAACCGGATGATTGGGCTGTGAAGTTTGAACCACTACCCTTCCGCGTTTATTTTTACGCCCTGCCCGTCCACTTACCTGCATGATGAGTTGAAAACTGCGCTCATACGACCTGAAATCGGGATAATTCAGCAAGTTGTCGGCACTCAGTACACCAACCACCCGCACATGATCAAAATCGAGTCCTTTGGTCACCATTTGGGTTCCGACCAGAATATCAATTTTACCGGTTTCAAATTGCCAAATCAATTGATCGTAAGCCTTTTTGGCCCGGGTAGTATCCAAATCCATCCGGGCGACCCGAGCTTCAGGAAAGAGAAGCTGAATTTCATCCTCAATTTTTTCAGTTCCAAAGCGCGGGGTTTAATTTCATCGGAACCACATTCTTCGCATTTGGTGACCAGCGAAGTGGTGTGCCCGCAATAGTGGCAAATCAGGCTCGACAGGTTTTTATGGTAAGTTTTGCTCACATCGCAGTATTTGCACTTCGGAATCCAGCCGCATTTGCCACACTGCAAATATGGGGCAAAACCGCGCCGGTTCTGAAAGAGAATGACCTGTTCCTTATTAGCAAGAGCCGTAGCAATTTCGTTGTAAAGTTCAGGCGTAAAAACCGAGCGCATTTGCCTGCGTTTGTGCGCTTCGAGCGTATTGGCGGTAACCAGTTCGGGCATTTCAATTCCCTGAAACCGCTCCGACAGGTTGACCAGACCATATTTCCCGGCCCGGGCATTGAAATACGTTTCGTACGAAGGCGTTGCCGATCCCAGCAACACTTTCGCACCATGAATGTTGCCCATCAGAATGGCCATATCGCGGGCATTGTATCGTGGAGCAGGATCAAACTGTTTGTAGGAATTTTCGTGTTCTTCGTCAACGATAATCAATCCCAGATGCCGGAACGGAAGAAAAATAGCCGACCGCGCCCCTAAAATCACCTTGTAGGGCTGACCGGTTTTTCCGGGCTTTTCGTTTAGCACATTAAAC
>CAXXKQ010000002.1:0-116993 GCA_963676535.2 Prolixibacteraceae bacterium
ACGAAAACTTCATGGGAACCTACCTGAAAGGAAAAGCCGCCGATTTGACGTAATTAAAGATTATGCTGAAGTTTCGAATGGCGACATTACCACGTGGAACAACATGATGGCTATGGCGAACAGCGGATTGTCCACACAAGCTGCCTATCAAAAAATTCAGGGGAACAATCCCGACGGCACACGGAACAACGCCTATGAACCTTTTGTTGATGTGGAAAACCTGATCGACTATATGCTGATGAATTTTTACGCCGGAAACAACGACTGGGACCACCACAACTGGGTAGCTGCCCGAAATAAGGTTGAGCCGGGTAAAGGATTTAAGTTTTTCAGCTGGGATGCCGAACATTTGTTTACCAACAACACAATTGACGTAACCAAAGAAAACAATGCCAACTGCCCCAGCCGGCTGTTTACCAAGCTGAAAGATAATGCTGATTTTCGAATGCTGGTTGCCGATCATATTCATCAATTATTTTTTGGCAATGGTTTGCTTACCCCACAATCGGCCGCTGACCGTTACCTGAAACGCACCAAAGAGATCGAAAAAGCCATTTTGTGCGAATCGGCCCGTTGGGGAGATTACCGCCGCGACATGCACCCGCGCGATAAAGACAACGATTTATACACGCCTGAAAAATATTGGCTAACCACTCTTGATTGGCTAACCAAAACCTATTTCCCTCTGCGAACCGGGCTGGTGGTAAGCCAACTTCGTTTATCGGGATTGTATCCGCTGATTAATGCCCCTGTATTTTCTCATGAGGGCGGATTGATTAATACGGAACTTGACCTGGAAATGTCCGCTTCAACCGGAACCATTTATTACACGGTTGACGGAACCGATCCCCGCGCTTCCGGAGGAAATGTGGCTGCAAACGGAGTTTACACCTATCAGTCGCCTGTGAAAATTAACGGCAACGGAACCGTGAAGGCCAGGGTGAAAGATGGCGCAAGTTGGTCGGCCTTAACCGAAGCGACTTTAGCTTTTCTGATTTAACATTGGTGTTGACAGCCGAATTTGGCACCAAAGCCGGAAACGGTAATTTCCCAAATCCGTTTAACAGAGAAACCAACATTTTCTTTAACCTCGACAAAGCATCGCAGGTAAAGATTTCCATTTTTACTGCTCAGGGGAAATTGATCGAAACTATTTTTGAAGGAAAACTAAGCCCGGGGACACAATACCAAACATGGATTCCACGCAACAGCGAAAAAGGAATTTACCTGTATCAGATTCAAACCGAAGAGAAAACGATTTCAGGAAAGATGGCGTATATGAAATGAGCATGATTTTCCAAATCACCAATCGAAATGATTATTTCCCAATCATACGAATTGAACAACGTGAAATCCTATATAATAATTACATGTGTCAATAAAAAACAAAAAATAAACTCCTGAAGAAATTTATCCACGCCGTGTACTATTTCTTCAGGAGTCATCTTTTCAATATAGCTCACATACAACGCGTTTTTCTTTTCAGCCATCGCCAGTTTCTCCTGATCGGGGAACTGCAATCCACCTATTTCGAGCGAATGCATCCGGCTAACGCCCTCCAGAAGTTCGTTGTCTTCGCGGGTAAATTTAAACCCAACTCTTCGGTCAGTGCCTGCCAGTCAATAAAATGGTATTTGGCCGTATCAACCACCACACCGTCGAGATCAAATAAGCAAGCGTCAATTGTTGTCACGTTTTTATAATTAGCTCATTTTTCAAGGTCACTGCCGTTCCGTCCGAAAAGAGTTCATCACTTTTCCTTTCATTTTTTCGCGGACGGGATTCATTTTTTGTCATTTTCCCCGAGTTTCAACCCGGGGCTACAAATATTTTGCTCCTCTGGAGCTGCACGTAATTCATGCGATAGCCCAAAGCTTTCCTCCTTTTTTGGGGAATGAGAAGGGGGCTTTGCTTTATTTTTGATCAACATCGTCCACAAACAGCACACTCGCAGCAGCAACCAGCAAGGATAGGCCGCCTAAAATCAAGGCATAGATGGCATGTCCGCCAAACAAATTTTTAGTAAATAATCCAAGAATACTGGCCGTCAGAATCTGTGAGATCATAATAAAAAAGTTGAAAATTCTCATGTAAGTTCCCATTTTTTGTGCCGGCAGTGATCCTGTGAGAATGGCATAAGGCATCGACAAAATGCTGGCCCAGGCAATCCCAACGCCTAACATCGAAACTACGAGCAGGTTTGGGTCTTTCACCACATAGAAAGAGGCCAGTCCCAAACCACCACAAACCAACGCAATAGCATGAGCTATTTTCCGGCTGGTCCATTTTGCCAGCCAAGGAAGCCCGAAAGCAACCACCGCAGCAAATCCGTTGTAAACCGAGAACAGTATTCCAACCCAATTGGCGCCGTCGTTGTAAAGTTTCGAGGCGATATCGCTGGTTCCGTAGATGTGGCTGGTGACCGCCGACGTGGAATAAATCCATAAGGAAAACAGTGCAAACCACGAGAAAAACTGAACAACGGCCAGTTGCTTCATGGTTTTGGGCATGTTCATCAGGTCGGTAATCACCTCAACAAAACCATTGTGAACCAGACCTTGCCGGGTGTACCAGGCTGACATCAGTAAAATAAGCCCGAAAGCGCCCAACCCTATCGACAAAATATAAAGCTCTTTTCCCCAGCCCATTTGCTGAATAAGAATACTTCCCAGAATTCCCACTGCCAACCAGATAAAACCATTTCGAATAAATCCGGGAAGGAGATTTTGGGCAGATGTCTGTTCAGGCTCTTCCTTTTGCCCTGATTTCTTTTGTTCAGCTTCAAACTCGGTAAGTTCTTCCGGTGAATATTCTTTAGTCGAGAAAACCGTCCACAAAACAGCAAGTAAAAAGACAGCCCCTCCCAGATAAAATGAAAGTTTAACCGATTCGGGAATTTTCTCTCCGGCCTCAGCCACGTTTGAAACTCCAAACCAATTGGTGAGTACATAAGGTAAAGCCGATGCAATGACCGCACCAGTACCAATGAAAAAACTCTGCATAGTAAACCCGGAAGTGCGCTGCTCGCTTGGAAGCATATCGCCCACAAATGCCCGGAAAGGTTCCATCGAAATATTGATCGAGGTGTCCATCATCCAGAGCAATCCGGCAGCAACCCAAAGCGCAGGAGAATTCGGCATGATCAGTAAAGCCAGTGACGCCATAATGGCTCCCACCATAAAATACGGGCGACGACGTCCGAAACGACCCCAGGTTTTGTCGCTGGCATGACCAATAATGGGTTGAACAATTAACCCGGTTACCGGAGCAGCAATCCACAAAATAGGAATATCGTCAATATTGGCGCCGAGGGTTTCGAATATTCGGCTTGCATTTGCATTTTGCAAAGCAAATCCAAACTGAATGCCAAGAAAACCAAAACTCATGTTCCAGATTTGCCAAAAACTTAAAGCAGGTTTCTTCTTCATTTTAATTTAGTTTAGATTCATGGCACAAGATAATATATACGAGGCCGCTAAACAATTCCAGAAAGAATAAATAAGTCGTAACTCCTGATTTTCAGCATACAAGAACATAACACAGACTCCTTTCGGATAGGTATGTACTTTATCCGGATAAAAACAGCAGGTCAACTTTTTACCGAAAAAATCGTAAAGAACTAAAACTTTTTAACTGGTTATCTTCAGAAAAGAATACGGTTGAGAGATCGACCAGGAATAATGAGTTAAAGCATTTTTATCGTTTTATTTTTAATTAATTTTAGGCCAATTGATGGACTATAATATGCTGGAAATATGAAACGATTGATCTTAGTCCTGGTTACGATTTTTATGGTTGAAGTTGTTTTGGGGGTGCAACCCTTGCGAAAACCCTTCATTCAGATCAAGATTGACGGAAAAAACTTCAGGAACAGTGATATCCTGACTGTTACTCCAGGCCAGCAACTGACAATGAATGTGGATATGGAAGGTGGACGAAGAGATTTCTGTAAATTTCCGGATACTTATGCCGACATTTCCGGTGCTGCACAAATCCTTTCGAGAGGTGAAAATGGCCTGACTTATCAGGCGAATGGGGTGAAAAGTGAGTGGAAGCTGATGGATGAAAAAGTCAGTTTTGATCCCGATGAATTTATTCAGGTAAAAACACTAACCAATCCAAACACATACCAGATTCAGGTATCAACGGCCAATTTTTCGCAATCGTTTCTGAAAATATCGGTTAAAGCCAACTGGCAGTTTACCCAGAATGAAATAATGCTTAAGGAAGAAAATCTGGCCGAATCAACCATTTATTTCAAGGTTGCCGGAACAACCGACGTTTGGTTCACTACTCCAAATATTAAGGCAAACGGCGTGAAAAATGATCAGATTGCCGAAAAATTGACTTCGGTACAGGCAGTCTGCGACAGCATCGAAAACTATTTTTATAAACTGAATTTTGCAGCCGTACAGCAATCGATACATGACCTTCAGGCATCGATCACTGCACTGAAAGCAACAATTGACGAAGTAAAAAGCGGCAGCCCGTCCTACAAGATCTCAATCTCTTTCATTGGCCTGCCCAGCGATAATCCATTTCAGGACGTGAATACGCTGAATACCGTCAAAACCAGCTGGACTATACTCCAACCTCTTGTGTCCGACCTGCGGCAAAAAATGGATAGCCTCCCCGAACAGCCCAGCCGGGAAAGTAAAGATAAACTGGTCAATTTGATTGCCAACTATGCCGACTGGCAATACAAACTTCCCGAAAATACGTTCAAACTTATTCTGCGGTATATGCCCGAATTGAATGTGGACAGCATCCGGATTCCGGGAAACATTCAGGTTATTGCCGAAGAAAAAACGGTGACCAATTACCCTCAAACGACAACAGATTTCAAAGCTTTTCTGGATCATAGGATCGCACAGGTTCCGAACGAAATTCAGAAGATCAATTCTACCCAATCCCGCTTACAGGCCATCCGCTTGTTCGACGGAATGCTGCGTAGCTATGTCACATCCATTAATTGGGCAGAATGGGTAAATACCCGGTAATAAAAAAATGATTTACCGGGCCTGATAAATCACCTCACCGCCCAGCACCGTTTCCGAAACGTTAGCCTGAAGAATGGCGTCATCGCAGCAATTCATCAAATCAACATCGAGTACCACAAAATCGGCTGATTTGCCTGCTTCAATACTTCCTTTTTTTGATTCTTCGAACCCGGCTTTGGCCGCCCAGATGGTAATCGAGCGTAATGCCTGTTCGCGGGACAGGGCATTTTCAGGCTGAAACTCACCATCAGGCAAACCTTCTGTATTCTTCCGGCAAACCGATGCAAAAAAGGTTTTCAACGGACTGATATCCTCAATCGGAAAGTCGGTTCCATTGGGTATCCAGCCGTTCTGAGCAAGCAATTGCTGATAGGCATAAGCTGTTTTGATTCGCTCGGTTCCCAGTCGTTCGTCGGCCCAAAACATATCCGAAGTAGCATGAGTTGCCTGGATGGAAGGTATAACGGAGTTCTTGCCAAACAAAGCCACATCATCCGGATGAACAACCTGGGCATGTTCGATGCGCCAGCGACGATCGTTTTTGCCTTTCAGAAATTTTCCATAGATATCCAGGATAAACCGGTTGGCCCCATCGCCAATGCAGTGGGTAGCTACCTGAAATCCGGCATGGTATGCCTTTTGGCAAATTGCTTCGTAATACGGAGCTTCGTTCATCAGCAATCCGCGATTCCCGGGATCGTCCGAATAATCACTGAGCAAATAAGCGCCGCGTGAACCCAATGCACCATCGGCATATAGCTTTATCGTATTCACCTGCAAACGGTCGGTAATGTATGGTCCGGCTTTCAGGAAATGGGCAAAATTTTCTTCACTGGGCTCCATCATGGCATTGATACGCATTTTAAGTACGTTTTGCTTTTGCAGCGAGTCCATCAGTAAAATTGTTTCCAGGGGCAGGCCGCAATCGGTTACCGAAGTTAAGCCGGCTGCAAAGCAATTTTTCTGTGCTTCAAGCAATGCTTTCGTCTTCATCTCATCCGATGGCGCCGGAATATGATTAAAAACCAGTTCTTTGGCATTGTCAATCAATACGCCGGTTGGTTTGCCGTTTTTCAGGAGCACCTCTCCCCCATCTATTTTTGTGGATAGAGTTATTCCGGCCAGTTCGAGCGCTTTGTCGTTGCACCAGGCTGCATGGCCATCCACCCGGATGAGGTAAACGGGCACATCCGGAAACAGTTCGTTCAGTCTCCGGTTATCCGGAAACGTTTTCTCTGACCACAAATTCTGGTCCCAGCCACGCCCCAACAGCCAGTTTCCACCGCCTTTTGCGCGATGTTCCTGAAGTTTCCGGTAAATACTTTCCTGATCAGCGAGCCCGGCCAGATCGGCATACTGCATCAGATTCATGCCATACCCGAAAAAGTGGCAGTGAGCATCGTTGAACCCGGGATAAACAGTTTTTCCTTCACAATCCAGAATTTTATCCGAAATATACTTAGACTCAATTTCCTCGTTGGTACCTACCTCCACGAATTTACCATCTTTAACGGCAAAACTTTCGGCTACGGCAAACGAATCGTTCACCGTGTAAACCATGGCATTGGTGACAAGCAAATCAACTTTCATTTTCGGGGATTTACATGAATTCAGGCCACACATAGCTATAACTGAAAAGATTAGGAACCGGTTCATCTGAATTTGTATTTTGGCATTTGACAAATGTAGCCGATCAAACGAATAGTCCCAACAATTTTAGTCAATAATCAGGGAATCAGTTAACGTGTGCCAGTGCCTCTTAAAACTATCGATCTCCAATTTCGTATGAACACACAAACTTTCCTGTTGTGCCACCAAAAATGTACGTTATGGAAATACTCTTTATTCAACTTACCCGTCAGCCCCAGCTTTTTGGACTGTTTTATTCCCTTGCTTTTCTGGTGGTACTGATCGTTTTGATCGCTGAAGGGAATAAGCGCAAAATACCGCTCCTTCAGTGGATCTTAATTCTCACGTTCAGCCGTATTCTGTTTATCATCGGGACCAAACTGTTTGCCCTGTCGTTCCAGGAATGGGAATTCATGGCCAATAACCTGATGTTGGTTCCGGGAACAAAAAAAGTGGTTTATGGCGGTTTGTTGCTTGGGACTGTTGGCTTGTTGACCGGAAAACACTGGATGCGGATTAACCGTCCGCTGGCCGATGCTTTTGCGCTGGTATTGCCCATAGGCATGGCTATTCAGCGTTTTGGCTGTTTTTTTGCAGGGTGCTGTCATGGTTGTCCCTCCAATGTATTTTGGGCCGTGAAATACCCGGTGAACACCCTCCCGCATTATCACCAATACCAGCAAACCCTCATCGGCGACGCCGACTTATTATCGCTTCCGGTGCATCCGTCACAGCTTTACGAAGTTTTGGGTGCAATCCTGGTTGTAATCGCCGTGCTGTATTTCAGAAAGCGCTGGAAATCTTCCGGAAGTTTGTTCCTGTTTTCATTGGTGCTGTTTGCGCTGGTCCGGTTTGTGGTCGAGTTTTTTCGCGATCCGCTCGCCCATACCAACGGAGGAATGCTGATTGGACCGTTAAACCTGATTCAGTGGGGAATTGTGGTCCTTCTGGCTGTTTTTACACCTATACTGATTGCCCGCGAAAGTAACCCGAAGCCCGGCAAACAAGCGGTTCTTCCGATTCCAGTTCCTTCGCCGGGTTCGGTCATCCTGTTTTTCTCTGTTTCAGCGGCGCTGATCCTGTTTTTTGCTGAATGGTTCACTATTTACGAACTTCTGGCCTTGCTGTCGGTTTTTGGATTGGCAGTTGTCTTTATCGTGGTTCATATTTTTCAAAACCGCAGGGAGCCTGTCTACCGGCTGGCTTATACCCTATTGCTTGCGGTTCCGATATCCGTTGTGAGCCTTTCCTTTAATCGGTTGCAAGGCGATTCAACCGAAGTAAGAAAATCGGTGTCTGTTGGAGTCGGTTTCAATTCGGGCACTTTCGATAACAGCGTCAGAACACTTGAAAACTCATCAGATTGTGGCCCGTATTACAAGCCTACCTATTTCAGGCAACGGTATAGCCTGGTTGGAGCTCACATTAGTTTGAAGAACGAATACCTTCAAAAAAATACATCGGTTAATTACGGCCTGAATGTCTATGGCGGAAATCATTCGGAAAGGGCGCTGGAAACTACTGGCAGCGATGTCTGGAACGATTATGCTATCTTCGGGATAAATCCATATATATTGATGGATTCAAAATGGGCCGGAGTCGGGGCTGGATTCCATGCGGGGAACATCAGCTATGCCCTCGAAAACACCAAAGCTGAATTAAACCAAACGGCCAGAGTACTCACCGACCTTTATCCGATGGTATATTTCCGGTTTGGGCCTAAACGAGTGATTTTTGGAGAATATCGTCTGGCCGACGGATTTCCGCTGTCACTACCCGGATACAGGCACCAATTCAGTATTGGATCGGGCTTTGGCGCAACCAATGGCTTCAGCATCCGGATAGGCGGAACAAATTATGGAACGTTAATTTCTTCGGAAATACCCTTTAAAAACGGATTAATCCTTGCCCCCCTGCTGCATTTTAGTGAATCGAACACAGGCGATACTCAGACTCAGTTTTCAATTGGTTTGAAATATGCCATCAGCCAGAGAGAAGTGAAACGCGCTATTCCATAGAATTGGAAGAGAATGCTCCACGTTGTAATTGCCCGAAAACCTCGGAAAGAACACAACTTGCCCAGTCGCTTGCTCTTGGCGGTTATTCTTTTATCGTTCGTGTCCATAGTTTATCCCCTTTTTCATTTGTAACTCTTACGAAATAGATTCCCTTGACTAATTGGGTTATGTTTATGGCACTAGTCTTTTTTGTTGTCAATACCAATTGACCTAATGATGAAAATATCTCTATTCCGTTTACTGTCCCAAATTGAAGTGGAACTTGAATCGATATTCTTTCAGATGCAGGATTGGGGAACACTTTTATCACGTTTTCCGAACTCGACAACTCATCTACAGATGTATGTAAAATTGATAAGTTTCCAAATGCCATCCAAAATACAGGAATTGTTTCATTCGAAGAGTTTATATATGCATAATTGTTATTAAAATCTAAAGAAGGATTATAGTTTGATGTAAATGTTACCTGGTTTTTATTGGCTAACTCCACTCTGCCAAGGTTACTGGGAAATCCTCCAACATCCCACCATCCTCCGGGATTAAAACTTGTAAATACGCTTCCCTTCCTACAATCAGTGCCAAATAATAAATTGTCCCAAGTTGCTGTAACAGGCCAATTTTTGCATTTTATATCAATTGAAACTACTGGGAACCACCATCCGGTACACGAATCAGGTAATATTTGCTTTTTAGTATGAAATGTTGCAATACCATGACTGAAAAATGCGTCTGAAATTCTTACGTCAAAGATGGGAGCCAACGGCACTCCTATTATATTTTTCTCCCCAAAAGATGGATCAATAAATTTTGTTCCATTAATATCATAACCAATTGTTAAAGTGTCTTTATTACCAATCGCGTCAGTAAAGAACATTTGAAATGAAAATTGCTGTCCATGAGCAGTTGTCAAAAAGCAGAATGTTACGATGATGAATAAAATCTTTTTCATAGCTATGTCGTTTGGTGTCACACTTATAATTAACGCCAATGTTCCGCTACGCAAGGCAGAAGTTTCCCAATAAACTTCCTGCAAAGTCCTGCTCGTCATTCCAATGAATATCGGAATCTAATTTCCCGCCAACGAAGCACCGCAACCCCGACGCGTAATTTGCTGTTGGCGGTTCGATATTCAATTATTAAGAAATTAGTCTTTAATACAACGAACTGCCAGTCCATCAGTTTTAAAAAATCCACCAATTTCCAAATTGCTTTTTGTAGTGTTTCTCAATCCACGGGCACTGGCAAAAGAAGCATCAATCTCTGAAGAACTCCAAAACCAACTATCAGTGTTTAACCAACCAAATGTTCCACTAGGGCCATCTAATCCCCGGATACCTCCTGGAAGAGCGGAAAAACCAGAAGCATTGTTTTTTGTCAGATCATTTCCAATTGCTCCAATTTCGACAGAGGTTATCCAGTCTGTTTTTGCAGCTAATGCCTTGGCAACTGAGGTTGACACACCAAGGTTTGCAGCAAGATAGTTGGTCAATGTTGTCCACTCTGCATCAGAGGGAATGTGCCAACCGGTAGGCGCTAATTTCCGACTATCTTTTACTGCATGCCAATTGTAAATTTTGCCGTATTTAATTCCATTTGTTTCACTGTTGTTGTAGTTACATTGAGCGCCTTGGGTTAAGGTTGCCCAGGCAGAATTGTTTGTTACATTTTGTATGGGATCTCCGTTGCGATATTTGGTCGTTTTCAGGTTTTCAACCATCCACACCTGAGTTCCAATAGTAATTGTAGTATAAACATTCCCATCAATGTCGATATTGTCGTCAATATCAGTTACCCCCGTATCGTTTTTATCGTCGTTTCCACAACCAGGTGTAAACATCACAAATGCTCCAATTACTACTAATGAATAAATCCAAATCCGAAAGTTCTTTCTCATGTCAAATTGAGTTTAAATTGTTAGTTGATAACTATACAAGCAAGGTACGGTAATAAAACATAAAAACAAAATCTTCTGATTAACAAATACTGTATTTTTAAAATTTCAAATACTGTAGAATAAATTTGAATTATTCACATTAGCACATTTACTGTACATGTTTGGCTGACCGGTATAAAAGCATATCATCTCACCAATTAACTTTGATTATTAGTCAGTCATTACTGATTGCCAAATACCCCCATAATGTTTGTATGTCAATTTGCAATGTATCGACTGTTCTACGTTGTTGATTGCTTGTCATATACTTTTGATCGGCCTCCACTTTATTTCACACGCCTGTCAACCAGCCTGGTGAGATGGCACAAGACGACTCCGCGTTTATAACAAAAGAGCCGGATAAAGAAGATGAGATTCGACAAACTTCAGGTGTTCTTATCGGTGTCCAACGCGATCGACAATAAATTAAAATGTGTATTTACAATCTTTTACACTTTTTTTGATCAATGAGAAAAACTTTGACCCATATTTGTATATAAATTTTAATTACAGACTCCTATGAAAATGCTTTTTATTGCTGTTGTTTTCATGTTTGGCTTAAGCCAGGCATTTGCACAATCACCAGTTCCGGCAACTGCAACGCCAACAACGGCTGCATCAGCCGCTCCTGTTGCTAATCCTAATGCTCCAAAGGCAAAATGGGATAAACTTGTAAATGATTTTGGATCGATAGAACAAGGAATTCCGAAAGAAGCGGAATTTAAACTGACTAATGAAGGAAAAGAGCCTTTGTTAATTCAGTCGGCACGCGCCGGTTGTGGTTGCACCAACCTGAAATACTCTCAGGAACCAATTTTACCGGGTAAATCTACCATTGTAGCAGCAACATACAATGCCGCCGCTTTGGGGGTATTCAGCAAAAGTATTACGGTGACTACCAATGCCGATGCTAATGCGGTTGTACTTAGCCTTACCGGTACAGTGGTTGCCAAGCAATAAATGATCGTTAGACGGTCTTCTCTAAAAAGCGACTGGAATATCTCTTCCAGTCGCTTTTTACTTTTCAGAAGTTTTACCGCTTCACTACCACCGTCTTCATATTCACAAATTCGCGGATGCCAATCACCGATAACTCCCGGCCATAACCACTTCCCTTTATTCCGCCAAACGGTAGACGGGGATCCGATTTCACAAAGTCGTTCACAAACACACAACCGGCTTCCAGACCTTTTTCAGCCAATCTTTTGCCTTTCTCAATATCCGAAGTAAATACTCCGGCGCCCAGACCAAACACCGTGTCGTTGGCAATCCGGATGGCTTCTTCTTCCGTTTTTGCCCGGTACAAAACAGCCACCGGGCCAAACAATTCTTCGTGATAGGCAGGCATTCCGGGAATCACATTTTCCAAAACCGTAGGCGGATAATACGGGATTTTGCCTTCAGGAATATACCCGCCCAAAAGCACCTTTGCTCCAAGTCCGAGGCTTTTTTCAACCTGCTGATGCAATTCATCGCGGAGATCGGTACGTGCCAGTGGGCCAATGTCGGTTCGTGGATCAAGCGGATCGCCAAATTTTGCTTCTCTCATCAAACGCACAAATTCATCCCGAAACTGATCGTAAACCTTGTCGGCCACGATAAACCGTTTGGCGCCAATACAGCTTTGTCCGGCATTCAGCAGGCGGCTGGTCACACACAACCGGGCCGCAGTTTCCACATCGGCATCATCCAGAATCAGGTACGGGTCGCTCCCGCCCAGTTCGAGCACCGATTTTTTCATTGCCGTACCAGCAGCCGAAGCCACCGACTTGCCTGCTGGGGTACTTCCGGTGAGTGTAACCGCTTTAATCAGAGGATTTTCAATCACGGCTTTTACTGCCCTGGAGCCAATCAGCAAAGTCCGGAAAACATTCTCCGGAAAACCGGCTTCGCGTATCAGCTGCTCAATTGCCAACGCGCAACCCGAAACATTCGAAGCGTGTTTCAAAACCCCGGTATTGCCCGCCATCAGTGCTGGGGTGAGAAAGCGGAATACCTGCCAGAATGGAAAATTCCAAGGCATCACTGCCAAAACGGTTCCGATAGGTTGATAAGAAATATACGATTCGGAAGCTTCCGTTTTAATGATTTCATTTTTCAGAAAAGCTTCTGCATTTTCGGCATAAAATGAACAAACCAATGCACATTTTTCAATCTCACCGATGGCTTCGCACTTTACCTTGCCCATCTCGGAAACAATGATTCCGGCCAGTTCTTCCTTCTTTTCATGCAATTTAATCTGAAGCTTTTTCATGCAAACAGCACGCTGCTCAAAGCGTGTCTGTCTCCAAGAGTGGAATGCACGATCAACTTTTTGAATGATTTCCTCAACTTCCGGAGCTGAATATTCCGGATATTCACCTATGATTTGGCCTGTAAACGGGTTAATGGATTGCATAACATTTCGCTTTTGATCTGATCAAAAATAGCACTTTCGGATGGCAGAAAAAAATAATACACCCGCACGCTACTGATATGCTGCTTTAACCAGCCATGTTTTCCTTGTTCCGTGGCCAAAATAAAAAAGGGAACCGATTTCCCGATTCCCTTGTCACTATATTTTTCGAAGATTTTATACCGGCACTTCCATCACCAGCACTTTCGATTGCTGAATTGTTTTCATGCTGAATTGCGAATCAATCTGCTCGATACATAAGCCATCACGCTGATTCAATGTTTCTGAAGCGACTTCAAGTTCGCCTGAAATTAGGAACAAATAGACCGCATTTCCGGGCTTTTTAAGTTCGTAGCTGATGTTCGAACCGGCATCAAACTCGCCCAGCGAAAACCAGGCCTGCTGGTGAATCCAAAGAGAATCTTCCTTGCCATCAGGAGAAACAACGGTCCTCCATTTTTCGGTCATTTCTTCATCTGAAAATCTGGCCTGTCCGTATCTTGACTCCACATTCTTTTTATCCGGAAAAACCCAAATCTGAAGTAAGCTGGTTTCGTCTTCCTGCGAATGGTTAAATTCCGAATGTCGAATTCCGGTTCCGGCCGACATCACTTGAACTTCACCCGGTCTGATTATCGAACCGTTGCCCATGCTGTCGCGATGTTCGAGTTCGCCGCTCAAAACAATGGTGATGATTTCCATGTTATCGTGCGGATGAGTGCCAAAACCCATTCCGGCCTGAATTGTATCGTCGTTCAAAACCCGAAGGGCTCCGAAATGCATCCGGTCAGGATTATAATATCCGGCAAAACTGAAGGAATGCCAGGTTTCAAGCCAACCGTGATTGGCATGTCCCCTGCATCCTGCCCGATGAACTGTGAGTTTCATAGCTGTAAAATTAAAGTTCGGAATACTTAAAATCCGGAGTGCCTAAAGGCCAGTCTGGCATTAACTCAAGGATCTTCAAACTCTAAGCAATGAGTTACTTATTCGGTCACTACCAGGCTAAAATCCAATGTAAATTCGTCGTAAATTACCTTATCGCCCAGGTTATCGAAGAACGATTTCGAGCCATATTTGACGTTGTATTTGCTGCGATCGATGGTTAAAACTCCTTTATAAACGGAGCTTGTTCCATCTTTTGACGAAGTTGCAGTAAAGCTTACCGGATTGGTAATCCCTTTGATGGTCAGGTTTCCGCTGAAAGTTTGGTTTGCTCCATTGCTTTCAACTTTGGTTATAACCAGTTCTGAAGTTGGATAGGTAGCCACCGCAAAAAAATCATCTGATTTAAGGTGACCAACAAGTTTGGCATTAAATGCGGCATCAGTCAGATCGGTATCAACAATCGACTGCATATCAATGACCACTTTTCCTCCGGTTACTTTACCATTGGCAACATCCAAAGAACCTTCCTTCACTGAAATCGTTCCGGTATGTTGTCCGGTTACTTTTTTACCCAGCCATTTTACACTGCTTTTTGCAGCATCAACTTTTTGCGAACCGGCAAATGCGGCAGTCGTTAATGAAAGAGCCAATACCAATACTCCAAATAATTTAATCGTTTTCATACTTTTTGTTTTAAATATTAATGAATGTTTTTGTTTCCAGTTTGGCAAGCCATAATAGCGGCCTGTTTGTAACTATCTAAATTTTAATTGCTTTTATACAGATACAAAAATAGGATGGAGAAATGGTACAGAAAATGGACTAATAAAGGATTTAATGGTATTTTTTTCGGCTATGCTGCCGAAACTCTTTCAGGGTAAGCCCTGTGTACTTACGAAAAAAGCGGCTGAAATAAGCAGGATCATCGAATCCAAGCTCAAAGGCGATCTCTTTTCCCGACATGCCACTGGAGTATAACAGCTTTTTTGTTTCGTCGATCACCCGATTGCGTATGAGTTCTCCGGCAGTGATTCCGGTGGTTCTTTTAGCCAGCTCGTTCAAACATGACGGGTTCATGTTCAGGAGTTCAGCATAAGCCGAAACATTCTTTTGCGAGACGTAATTCTCTTCAATCAGCTGTTTAAACCTGATAATCGTGGTATCTGGCGTGGAATCGGATTCTTCTCTTGGCGATTGATACTGTTGGTCGAAAATGCGTCGTGATTCCAACAGGAACAAGTGAAGCAGGTTTAGAACAATATCCGGACTATAATCATCGCGGTCTTTCATTTCATCCAAAATAAGTTTGGTAATGTTCCCCAGTTTTTCCCTTTTCTCCGGAACGACCGCTATCAGGCTTTTAAAGTCAGGATTATTAAAAAGCCTGTAGTCCTTTAGCGGAATATGATTTTTGCGGTTATATCGGATGAATTGCTCGTTAAAAAGGATGTATGTTCCACTGACCGACTTGTCGATGTACATCCGATGTTTCAGGCCAGGAGGAACAAACAGAATAGTATCGGCTCCGAGGCTGTATTCCACAAACTCGGTGGCATGAATGGCTTCGCCTGTTTCGATCCAGAAGATGGAATAAAAATCGTGCAAATGAGGTAAATGGTTATGCTCGATCTCCTGATCATTCAGTTCACAGATTCTACCAATGGTAAAAATCTTCTCATTTCCTTCTTCAAATAAGGGAGAATTTTTCAAGGTTATTGGTTTTTATTTAGCAGCCCGAAGGCAAAGACAGAACTTTCTGTTAATTTCAATTTCTTTCATTATTCAACAACACGTATTTCCAACGAAAGATTCATTGCCAGCCGATAAGCTGCTGTTACTCCGCAATATTTTTCTTCCGAAAGTTTAACGGCCTTTTCAAGCTTATCGTAAGGCAAATCTTTCCCTTTAAACTGGTAAATTACTTTCATGGCATGATAGCGCATGGGATGTTCTTCGGTCAGATCGCCTTCCACAATTACGTTGAATGCTTCCGGTTCTACTTGCATTTTTTTCAGAATCATGATCACATCAATGCCTGTGCATCCGGCCAAAGCCGTTAACATCAATTTTTTGGGGCGTGGCCCCAAATCATCGCCCCCACCCTCTTTCGAGGCATCAATTACTACACGATGGCCGTCCATATCACACTCAAAAGCCAGATTTTCTTTCCAGGCAAGGTCAAGTACATGTTTCATATCTAAATGTTCTAATGTTGCAAATCGAATAATAGTTCTAAATTTACGCTTAATTTTTATGAACTAAATGTAGTTCTGGCTTTTCGGAACGAAAGCGCCAACCTAAATTTAGCTTTGATTGTTGTTTAATTCATTAACAAACAATATAACCCGATGAGAAGTTCAATTAAACGACCGGCTGACGATGAATGCGATTTAAGCGGATTTCAGTTATTCAAAAAACTAACCGAGCAGGAGATTGCTCAGCTCAACTACGATAAAACCTGTTCGCTGTATAAAAAAGGAAGTATCATTTACCGGGAAGGCAGCCGTTTGACTGGCTTTTACTGTGTAACGCGCGGCATTCTGAAAATTTTTAAAACCGGAATTGACGGCAAGGAACAGATCATCAGGTTTGCCAAAAAGGGCGATATTATTGCTTACCGCTCCTTGTTAAGCCAGGAGCTGGCCTGTACCACCGCCAAGGTGATTGAAGAAACCGTATTGAGCCATATCCCTTACCAAACCTTGTTGTACCTGATTCAGCACAACTGGCAGTTTTCGCATCACATGCTGCAAATTGTGTGTAAAGAGTTACGAGAGGCCAACGATTACATCACTGATATTGCGCAGAAAACCGTACGCGAACGTTTGGCCGAAGTATTGCTGCTCCTGAAAGAAAATTTTGAGCTCGACAATGCCAATACCTTGCAGATTTCGCTCACCCGCGAAGAATTAGCCAATATGGTTGGAACTGCGACCGAAAGTGTTATCCGGCTGCTTTCTGAATTCAAGCAGGATAACCTGATCGATTTGCAGGGACGCAAGATTAAATTCATCAATGTTCCGGGCCTGACCAAAGTGGCAAACTTGCTTTAAATAAAATTTCAGTCATACAAAAGAGGTCGTTTCAAAGCATGAAGCGACCTCTTTTTGTTTGAAACCTTATCGTCTGGAACTTATCTTGCAATCCAGTCTTCCGGATCCATTTTCACATTTTCCTTCCAAATCTGGAATTTCAGTACGGTTTTATCGTCTTCTCCGCTGTCGGTCCCGATAGTTCCGATAGTTTGTTTTATCGCTACTTTTTCACCTGATTTCACCTGTACACTTACCAAATTGGAATAAACGGTAAGGTATTTCCCATGGCGGATAATTACGGCCCAATTCCCTCCCGATACTGTGAATACGCGACTCACTTCGCCGGCAAAAACAGCCCGGGCCTTGGTCCCCTGTGCGGTAGAAATATCAACCCCATTATTTTTGACCTGGATATTTTTGAGTACCGGATGTTCGTGTACTCCAAAGTGGTCGGTAATGACACCGCGCTCTACCGGCCAGGGAAGACGTCGTTTATTTTGCTCAAAATTTGCTGATGCGAGCTTTTCTTCCGGTGTCATTTCATAGGTAGTTTTTCCTGTTTCTTTGGCCTTTTGTTTTGCTTTTTGTACTTCCTCGTCAATAATTTTCTGAATCTCGCGACTCAACTGGGCATCTATCTTTTGTTGCTCCCGAAGTTTTTTCTCAAATTCCTTTTGTTTTTGCTGCAAGGTGGTTAGGTTTTTACCCTGCTGTTTTTTCTCTTTGTTCAGTTGTTCAGCCTCCCGCTTTTGAGCCTGGAGAAGAGTTTCCTTTTCTGTTTTTTGCCGTTCCAGATTTTTAACTTTTACCTGAATCAGGTCACGTATCCACTGAATCAGTTCGGCCTGTTTTTTCCGGTATTCGGTATATTGTTTCAGATACATCAGCCTTTTATAGGCCTGATTGAAACTGTTTGACGAAAGGACAAACAATATTTTGCTGTAATTGGTCTGGTTCTTTTGGGCAAATAAAATCAGGTTGGCATACTCTTTTTTCAGTTCTTCCAGGTCGGCATTGAGCGAACTGACCAGCCACGCATTCTGATCAATGAACTCACCTAAAACGCCAACTTCGGAATTAATTCCGGTAATCAGGTTGGTCCGAAGTTCAATCTGTTTATTCAGAATTTTATATTTGTTCAGGGTTTGTTTCTCATTTTTCCGAGCTTCTTCGAGCAAACGGGTAGTATATTTGATCTGTTCGTTGGTTTTCTCTTTTCTTTTGCGCAACTCATCAAGCGACTGGGCATTAGCCAGCGCAGTCAGCAAAAAAACGAAGGAAAAAAGCAAACAAAACCTCATCCTAATCATGGTTAATGCGGGTGAATTTTTCGGGAACTTTAAAACGGACATCCTTCTCATCTTCCATCGAAAAACCACTAAGTTTAATCTTTAGCTGCATAAAACTTTCCGGACTCACAAAATGAAGATCAATTTCTCCCGGATATAATTGTTTTTCGACTTCGGTAAAATCAGAAAAACTGATATTCAGTTTTCGTAAGTTCTGTGGATCTTCCAGATCAATTTTACGAAGTTTGTAGGTTACCGGGTCGACATAAACGGACTGATTCACCGGTCCTGGCTCCACTATTTTCCGGGCTTTCCGGGCCTGCCGGCGTTCGCTCATTCGCTGGTCATCCTTTCGCATCTTCAGCTTTTTAACCGATTCGAGCACATACATCCCCGAATCAATTTTGGTATCGTAATCGCGGTTCTCCTTGTCTCGTTTTTCGTCCCGAAGTGAAAAAACATTGTTCGAAATGATCGCGTGAACGGTCTCAAAATCAAGATCCATGTCCATCATCGAGCTCAGATAACTGTAATCGTCGAGAAAGTAATTTTTTTCGAGATAATTGATGAATTTCACACTGTCGGGCGTCAGCCAGAGCCGGCCTACCGGAATGTTCAGTTTACTCAACATTATGGTTATCCGCTTGTCCTTTTCGGCCAGAATACTGGCTCTGAAAGATGTTTTGGTCTTACCGTTATCAAACTGGCAGCTAATTTTTTTGATTGCCAGATGTTTGTATTCGAAGGTATTGTTTTCGATATTCCTGATCAGTTTATTGGCGCTCATAGGCTTGACGACAGCAGTTGTTGTGATAACCCTGGTACTCCTGCACGACGACAATCCAATGAAACCCATACCAATCAATCCGATCAGGGCCAATCGAATATTCGAAAAACGTTTCGCATTCATTTATTTATCGAGATATCGCTGTTGTTTGATCTTTTCACTTAATAATTCCGAGCCATCCCCTATTTCCAAAGCTTTTTTCCAAAGGTCAAGGGCTTCATTCTTTTGCCCGAGCATATACAGGATGTCGCCGTAATGTTCGACAATGACCCCGTTTTTGTCACCCCCATTCTTCATGGCCGTTTCCATGTAAAATTTAGCCAGGGTATAATCTTTCCTCATAAACAATACCCAGGAATAAGTATCCAGGTAAGTGGGATTTTCGGGATTGGCCCTGACTGCTTTTCCACTCAGTTGTTCGGCCTTTTCTAGATTTTCGTTACGCACCGAAAGGTAATAGGCATAATTATTCATGGCCAGCCAGTTTTCCGGATCAAGGCTAATGACTTTGTCAAATGCCTTAAATGCATCTTCAACCCGGTTGAGCTTGTAACTGGCTTCGGCACGGTATAAATCAAACTGAATTTGCATGAGTTTATTATCCAGCAAATAAGGTTCGCCTTCATTCAGGATGTCGAGCGCTTCGGTATACTTTTCAAGCTGTAAACATGCAACGGCCTTAAGTCCATATAACACCGGTTGACTGGGAAAGAGTTCGATTGCTTTATCGGCATCGGTATAAATGCTTTTGAAATCGAGCAGATCGTTGCTGATCAACAGCATCCTCTCCCAGATCATGTAATTGTCTTTATTGGTTTCCAGAACTTTTCGGAGCTGATCACGGGCTTCTGCCATTTTTCCTTTCCGGATCAGGTATTCGGCATAAACCGTGTAAACCCGGTAATCATCCGAATTGGTTTTAACCAGAATGTCGACCAGCTCATCAATCTGGCTTTCGGTGAAAAACGGTTTTTCCTCAGCCGTCATCATCAGGTAGTACTGGATTTTGGTATCCACCTCCACCGTTTTGTTCTGAAAGCCTTTGCGAATATATTCCCAGGCCTTTTCCTTGTCTTCCTTCTGGCGGTAAAACGAGGTAAGCGAGAACAGCACAAAACCGTTTGTCGGGATCAATTTCCAAAATTTTCTGGTAATATTTCAGGGCATTGGGTTCATCTTTTTCAGATAAATAATAATCGGCCATGAGGCCATAATAACGGGGCTCAGTCGGATTAAAATCAATAAGTTTCTGAAGTTCGGCCAGCGCTTCCTTTTTCTTTCCGGCAGCCTGATATATCTGCTGTTTTTCAACCGAAATCTGGTCGTTTATGCCAACTTTTTTCTCCAATGCGTTGTAGGCTTCAATTGCCTGATCATACTTTTCGGCTGACGACAGCAAGGCGGCATTCATATACAGATATTCCATATTTTCAGGGTCAAGCGCATAAAGTTGCTGATATTAAATCGGCGGCTTTTTTGTACTGCTTCCCCTGCTGGTAAATCTGGGCCAGCAAAAGCTTGTACCACTTATTTTCGGGATCAAGATTGATGGCTTTTTCGAGCAAGGAGCGATGAAATGGTTTGATCGCCGTTGCTGCTATGTATCTTGGCCAGTTCGAACATGGCCGAGGTAGAATTCGGGTTAATCTCAAGACCACTTTGAAAAAAGCGAAATGGCAGCTTTCTGGTTCCCGATCATTTTTTGCTTCAGCCCTTCGATGAAGGTATATTCAAACTCATTTTTATCATCGTCAGAAATAGACGTTTCCTGGGTTTCAGGTTTCGCCTGAACGGACGATGCCATCTGCTTTTTTGTTGTTCCGCAAGAGGATATCAGTATTAAAACTACTGCCAGATATGCCAAGATATTTTTTCTTCATTCGGATTTTTACTTTTTACCGGTATGGCCGAAACCACCGGTTCCGCGTTCAGTTTCTTCCAACACTTCAACCATTTCCCAACCAATATGTTCATGCCGGGCAATTACCATCTGACAGATGCGTTCTCCATGTTGAATCACAAATTCATCGTTCGACAAATTGATCAGGATGATGCCCACCTCTCCCCGATAATCAGCGTCAATGGTTCCAGGGCGAATTGAGCACGGTGATACCTTTTTTTCAGAGCCCAAACCACTGCGAGGCCTGATTTGCGCTTCGTAACCTACCGGCAATTCGATAAAACAGTCCGGTTGGTACCAGCACCCTTTCGAGCGGTTTCAACACGATGGGTTCAGCCAGATTGGCACGAAGATCCATCCCTGCGGAATGCACTGTACTATACTCGGGAAGCGGATTATTGGATTGATTGACAATTTTTACGATCATTTTTATTTAAAATTTTTCAAGGTGCTAAGATATGGATTTTTAGTAGGAATGAAATACAATAACAAGCGATATTAACAATATTTAGCAGGATTCAACTACCATAAAATCAGCCATGATTTGATACTGAAACAAACAATCCTTCAGTGCTTAAGCTAATCATTCCTGTGGAACTTTTGATGTGTCCCCGATTGCAAATATTTTTCCTTTATTTTCTGAAAATGAAGAATATAACCGGCCGGAAACTCCGATTGAATGAAAGCTTCTGAAATGCCCCAAACCGTGCGCAAAACCGGTAATGATGTAATCGTTGTAATGGTCCTGTTCGGTCAGTATTTCGCTATCGCTGTATGGTTCTCCGCTCTCCATACCTTTTAGGTAACCGGCAATCGACGAAACGTTCCAACGACGTGTTTTCAGATCAAACGAATGAGCCGACGGTCCGATTCCCAGATATTTTTCATTTTTCCAGTAGGAAGTGTTGTGTCGCGAATAAAAACCAGGCTTACAGAAATTAGAGATTTCGTAATGCTCGAAGCCTGCTTCTTTCAGTATTTGGATAAGTATATTAAAACTGCTGTAAGCTAAGTTCATCTGGCAATTCTTTGAGGATGCCTTTTTTTAACTGATCGTAAAAAACAGTGCCCTCGTGGTAAAGTAAGGTGATAGGCTGAAATGTGCTGAACATCCAACTCAACCGCAATCCTTACATTTCGTTCCCACTCCGCAAGGGTTTGGTTGGGCAATCCGTAAATCAGGTCAATGCTGATGTTGGAAAACCCCGCTTTTTTTGCCCATTTGACTGACTGAAGTGCCTGCAAAACGCCATGACGGCGGTTCATTAGTTTCAAATCCGGTTCCGAAAACGAACTGAATTCCCATGCTCAACCGATTGTAGCCCAACTCCCGAAGCGCCGAAAGTTTAGCCTGGCTCAAATCGTCGGGATTGACTTCCATGGTAATTTTCAGCCGTGCGGGAAACCTGGTAATTGTTCCCGATCGTTTCCAGCAGGCTGTTTAGCTCATCCACCTGCAAAACCGAGGGAGTTCCTCCACCCAGATAAATAGTTTGAACTTCGTCGGAAACCAGTTCAGGAGCACGGTCCTTCAATTCCTTCTGAATGGCATTCAAAATCCTGAATTTTACGCTTAAATCGGTTGATTTAAAGAAATCACAATAATGACAACGTTTCCGGCAAAAAGGAATGTGAATATAGATTCCGGCCATTTAGAATGACTGAGTTTTTGAAGAATTGATTGACTGATTAACTGTATTTATAATTTTTCAGATAAACAGATTAAATCAGATTATTTGCAAATCTTATAGTCTGATCAGGTCTTCGAAACCTGACATATCGCCTAAAATCTCAGCAATGCTGGTTTCCTGGGTAAAACTGCATCAGTTGGGCGCGTAGCGGGCCAAAGCGGCTGTGAACGGGGCAAGGTTTTTCATTCTCCGAATGAATAGAACACGGTTGAAGCCCGATCAGACAATTTTTGAAAAAATCTTCGCCATCTACAATCCGGACAATGTCGTAGAGCGAAATCTCATTGATTTTCCGGCCCAAACCAAAACCGCCGTTGGGTCCTTTGGTTGACACCAAAATTTTCTGTTTGACCAGGTTTTGAAGAATTTTTCCCAAAAATGGTGTCGGAATCATTAAATCTGACGAAATTTTTTTTAATGCCGATTTTCGTCCCGTCTTCTGAATATTTTCCGAGATAAATCAACGCTCTGACGGCATATTTGCAGGTATTCGATAGCATAGATGTTATTTTTTATTGGTCCATTGTTTACTGAACGATTGATCGGCCAGCTTTGGAAGCTGTTTTTTTGTACCCAAAGCATTGGCCGCAAATTTTGCAAATGTGTTTTTTGTTTTTCCGCCCGTCAGATCAATTCTGCTTCTTTTTTGAAAAAGCATATTCAAATGCTTTCATTCCCTGATTCCAGACGAAGGCCCCTGCCCCTGCCCTTACGGCATCGCGTCGGTTGATCAGCAACATGTGATGAAGCGGAAGTTTAACGGGGCAAACTTCGGTACATTTGCCGCAAACCGAACAGGCCGAACTCAGGTGATTGTATTCTTTCAACCCCTTAAAAAATGGCGTGATTATCGAGCCTATTGGTCCGCTGTAAGTAGCGTCATAAGTGTATCCGCCAATGTTTCTGTAAATAGGACAAGCGTTCAGACATGCTCCGCACCGGATACATTTCAGCGCCTCATATTGCTCCGGATGATTGTAAAGTTCTGAACGTTTATTATCCAGCAGAATGACGATCATTTTTTCCGGACCATCTTTTTCTCCCGGCTTTTTTGGTCCCGTGATCAAGGAATTATAAACTGAGATTTGCTGTCCTGTTCCGTGTGCCGCCAGAATAGGCCACATCAGAGCCAGATCCTGCATCCGCGGAATGACCTTTTCAATACCGGCAATCACAATGTGAATCTTCGGAAACGAAACCGACATCAGCGCATTTCCCTCATTCTCGGTTAAACAAATTCCACCAACATCGGCTACCAAAAAGTTAGCTCCGGTAATTCCGACATCGGCCGAAGTGAATTTTTCGCGCAGCATTTTCCTCACAAAACCAGTCAGGTACTCAGGTTCGCTGCCTTCAGGAGTATTGAATTTCTCTGTAAAAAGCTCTGCAATATCATGGCGCGACTTGTGCATGCAAGGCGTTACAATGTGATAAGGCTTTTCGCCAGCCAGTTGCACAATGTATTCGCCCAAATCGGTTTCCAGCGATTCCACCCCGATTTCTTCCAAATGATGGTTTAATTCAATTTCTTCGGTTGTCATCGACTTGCTTTTTACCACCGATTTTGAATGATTTTCAATAAGTATTTTCTTGACCTCGGCAATGGCTTCTTCCGTATTTTCGGCCCAAAGCACTGTTGCCCCGTTGTCGGTAATATTTTTCTCGAACTGAATCAAATAATCGTGCAGGTTGTTTATCGCTATCGACTTAATGTACGATGCCCGTGATTTGGCCAGTTCCAAGTTGGAATACCGCTTTTTACCGCGGTCAACCGCAGCATCGTATTTCGAAATGTTGAATTTGATGGTTGCCCGGTGTTTTAAGTCAAAAGCAACCTCTTCCGATTTCTGAAGGAATATTTTCTTTTGCTCTGACATTTTAACAAACCGGTATCTTATTGATTCTGTTCACATGACGACCACCTTCAAATCCGGTTGACAAAAACATCTCGACAATTTCGATGGCATCATCGTCAGTAATAAAGCGGGCAGGTAAAGCACAAATATTAGCATCGTTGTGCTGGCGGGCCAATTGTGCAATTTCGGGCATCCAGCATAACGCCGATCGAATACCCTGATGTTTGTTGGCGGTCATATTAATTCCGTTTCCGCTGCCACATAAAGTGATTCCCTTATCAAATTCACCACGGCTGACTGCTTCAGCCAATGGATGGGCAAAGTCAGGATAATCACTGCTTTCAGCCGAAAACGCGCCGAAATCTTTGTATCCGATACCTTGTTCCTGAAGATATTTCAACACAGCCTGTTTACGTTCAAACCCGGCATGATCGCTGGCAATCGCAATTTTTAAATTTTCCATGTTCTTTCAACTAATTCTCACACAAAAACATTGTCATAAATTATTTGACTACAAGTGGATTCGCTCGAAATTCACCTGCAAATAATTCACTACAATTTTACATTTTCCCCTTTTTACACGGTCTCCACCATGAGACAACCAAGATCTTATTCGTTTCAAAAATAATACTAAAAAGTATTTTATTGACTATCGTTTCAATAAACTTCGTAATTCCTTTTTTTCAGCAAAGAATACTACAACCAAAAATGCTGAAAACAAACTGATATTCAATAAGTACTTCAATATTTCGGACGAAATTGAAGCATATCTGGACAGATAATAAAAACCAAGAGCTACGCCAAAATACATGAATATCCGTTTCAGGTCGTAGTCGACGCGATAATATTTCTGACCCACAATGTAAGAAATAATGGTCATCAGCACAAAGCAGATTAATACAGCATAAGCCGAGCCCATGTAACCCATCGAAGGAATAAACATCACATTTACAACAATGGTCAGAACCGCACCGATTCCGGCAATCCAGGCACCCATCCAGGTTTTGTCCGAAAGTTTATACCACAGCGAAAGGTTGAAATAAATACCCAGAAACAGATTAGCCATCAAAACAGAAGGAACGACCTGCAATCCAGAATGGTATTCCTGACCAATAATGATTTTAAATACATCAATAAACAGGGTTATTCCCAGAAAAATCAGCAATCCGAAGATGATAAAGTACTTCATTACCTGAGCATAAATCAGGCGCGAATCGCTGCTTTTCTGATGACTGAAAAAGAATGGTTCGAACGAATACCGAAAGGCTTGGATAAACATGTTCATCAACACGGCCAGCTTATAGTTGGCACCGTAAATTCCGAGTTGTTCCATCGGTTTCTGATTGGCCGGAACCAATTCAGGAATCAGAATTTTATCGATATTCTGATTGACCATTCCGAAAATGCCAACCAACAGGATAGGGAAGGAGTACCAAAACATTTCACGAAACAGCCCCCAGTCGAAAGTCAGCTTGATTTTCCGGATTTCAGGAATCAGCATGATTAAAGTGATTACTGAAGCAATCAGGTTGGAAACAAAAACGTAGCCCACTCCAAACTCGCGATGATAAATAAATTGAATAAAACTGTCGGGATTAGATTTCAGAATATACGGGCAAACTGAAAGGAAAAAAGACATTGAAAAAAATATTGAAAAAGATGTTCACCATCTTTAGCGTTGCAAACCGAACGGCTTTTCCTTCGAGCCTGAGATTGGCAAACGGAATAGCTGTTCCGGCGTCGAGCGCCACAATTACTGCAAGCCATTGTATGTATTTTTCACTGTTTGGATAATCAAGAAAACCGGCAAAATTCCCGGAGAAAATAAAAGCAATCACCACAAAAAGCAGGGAACTTCCAAAGAGTGAAAACGCACTGGTCGAATAAATTTTATCGTTTTGACTTGTTTTATTTGCAAAACGAAAAAAGCCGGTTTCCATTCCAAACGTGAGTATTACCAGCAAAAAGGCGATGTACGAGTATAGATTTGTTACTACTCCATATTCTTCAGGAAGAAAAATACGCGAATGATAGGGAACCAGCCACCAGTTCAGAAAACGACCGATAATACTACTCATCCCATAAATGGCCGTTTCACCTGCAAGTTTTTTTAATGCACCCACGCTTGTAAATTTTAGCCAAATATACAAACCTATTCCTTTGGGCAACTTCAAAAATAAGGTTGAAAGCAATTGTTTTATATTTGAAGCCTGTTATCAATCCATATCAACAAGTAGCATAATGAAATTTCAGATTATTCGGCATTTTCATTGTTTTAGCCATTTTTAACCAGTTCATTTTCCTGTTCAAACAAATCAAGCCGATCAAAAAAACCCACTGTCCAAATCAGGACTGAATCGGTTCACCAAAAAATTATTTATGGTGATGATATTAATTTGGCCATTTTAGTCAAACTGAAAGATGGAGAATTAGATCAAACCCAAATTTTGTTGATTCGGCATTGGTTTACTTCAAGCAAAGAGACCGAATTCACCTATACCCTGAAAAAGTTTAAAAACCTCGGAAAACATACCATAAAAGCGGTTTCAAAAAAGGCAGACGGCGTGGAAGGAATCTATTTCAAAACCTTTGAAGTTTTGTCGGATATTGTGCCTGAAATGTACAGCTTTTGAAGTGGTTGAAGCGTATCCGCATAATGAAATCTTTTTTACTGAAGGCCTTGAAATTCATGATGGATCATTATATGAAAGCACTGGTGAAAATGCAAAATCAGGCATTTATAAAACTAACCTGAAAACAGGTAAAACATTGCAATCGATAAAATTACCTGACCAATATTTTGGAGAAGGAATTACGATTGTAAATAATCGAATTTATCAGCTTACCTACAAAAGTCAGATTGGATTCATTTATAAGTTAGAAAACATGGCTCTGGTTGATAGTTTTCATTTTGAATCGACCGAAGGCTGGGGAATGACCCACGACGAGCAAAACCTGATTATGAGCGATGGAACAAATGTGTTAACCTACATCAATCCAACCAATTGCAAAATAATTAAAAAACTTCAGGTTTACGATCATAAAGAACCTGTTTTGTACCTGAATGAATTGGAATATTCAGACGGTTTTTATTTATGCCAACGTATGGAGTACCAACCTAATCGTAAAAATAGATCCAAAAAACAGGTAAAGTTCTTTCCAAAATCAACCTTGATGGAATCTTAACAATGGCTGACCCTAATAAACAGGTTGATGTTTTGAATGGTATTGCAATTGATCCGGTAACCAAAAAGATGTATGTTACCGGTAAGTTTTACCCAAAAGTATTTGAAATTAAACCGGTCAAAAAAGGGTAGGAGTGTCGCCGTAATGGATTTTTCCCAAGTGTTTGTAAGCTAATTCTGTAACTTCTCTTCCTCTTGGAGTTCTTTTCAAAAAACCTTCCTTAATCAAAAACGGTTCATAAACTTCTTCAATGGTTCCCGAATCTTCTCCAACAGCTGTGGCAATAGTGGAAACGCCCACTGGTCCGCCCTTAAATTTATCTATAATGGTAGTCAAAATTTTATTATCCATTTCATCCAAACCATATTTATCTATGTTCAAAGCATCAAGCGAATAAAGAGTAATTTCCATATTGATTTCTCCATTTCCCTTGGACTTGGGCAAAATCAACGCACTCTTCGGAGTAAGGCATTTACAATACGGGGAGTTCCACGACTTCCTCGATGCAATTTCAACCGCTGCCTGATCTTCTATTTTTACATCCAAAATAAAAGCCGAACCGTTTTACAATTTTAGTAAGTACATCCACATCATAATACTCCAGATGTGATTTAATACCAAAACGAGCCCGCAGAGGACTTGTTAATAAACCTGAGCGGGTAGTAGCTCCAATTAATGTAAAAGGGTTTAATTCGAGCTGTATGGAACGTGCACTGGGGCCCTTTATCGATCATGATGTCGATTTTGTAATCTTCCCATGGCCGAATACAGGTATTCTTCAACAATCGGGCTCAGTCTATGAATTTCATCGATAAATAAGACAGCATTTGGTTCCAGATTAGTTAATAAACCAGCCAAATCTCCTGGCTTATCCAAAACCGGTCCTGAAGTTAATTTAAGAGAAACACCCAGTTCGTTCGCGATGATATTGGATAACGTAGTTTTTCCCAAACCTGGTGGGCCGTGCAGAAGAACATGATCGAGCGCTTCTCCACGCATTTTTGCTGCTTTCACAAAAACTTTCAGATTTTCAACAATTTTACTTTGTCCGCTGAAATCATCAAATTCCAATGGTCTTAATTGCTTATCAATTTCTTTTTCACTTTCTGAAAAAGCTTCATTTCTAAAATCGAAATGTTCGTTCATTCTTAGCTTTTATATCAGCCAAAAGTAAGAAAATTTAAGCATGCTAAATTTGAACCGAAGGATTAAGTCAGACCAGAATTTCAAGTTCCTTAAAAATGGTTTTAAGTTTTTCAATATCAAATGGTTTGGCCATAAATTCATCCATTCCATAAGAAATGCATTTATCCTTGTCGTTATCCATAGTATTGGCAGTAAGTGCTATAATCGGAGTTCTTTTTTCTATTTTTTGATCACGTTCAACTTCTCTTATTTTAACGGTTGCCTCAAGTCCATCCATAACCGGCATCATAATATCCATTAAAATGACATCATATTTCTCCCTTGTGAAACATTTCAATAGCTTCCAAGCCATTGTTGGCAATCGTTACCTCATGATTGTATTTTTTTAAACTAAACGTTACAATACGCTGGTTCAAAAGGTTATCCTCAACTAATAATATATTTAATCTCTCACCCATGCCTCACATTCTATATTCACTATGTAATCTATTCCCTGAAACTTAAAAAGGATACCCTCAAATTTTAATTTTTTTAATAAACATTACAATTTTAATATTTAATGTTTAAATCTTTATAAAAAATGTATATTAATATAGCCTGTTAATAGCTTTGATATCTTTTTTTGAATCTTCTTGATAATTTGAAAAACATGTTTTTATTCAAATTTGTGAACGAGTTATTAACAATCTAATTATTTGATAATAAATTTAATTCTTTGGGTAATAACAATTGTTAGTTCAGTTGGGTTTTAATAAAAAAGTGTTTTTAGCGTGATGTATTTTTGTTTACAGTTGATGCAATTATAATTCATTAAATCTTCTTGATGTATTTGAAAATAATATCTAATACAAATTTCTATGAATATCTTTGTCACGACTTACATTTTTTTAGTTTGATTTATAAACAACCATTTTTATTATTTGTTTAAAACATATAAATATAAGTCTTTAATAATGAATTTATTATAAGGATGGATAAAAACTATAAACAGTTTGTTGATAAGCTGAATTCCTACATCAGAAAGTTTTACCTTTATCAGTTGATAAGGGGATTAATCCTCTTTATACTTATTGCTGTTATCTATTTTTCCAGTGTTAGAGGGCTTGAATATTTTAGCTATTTTGATCCTAAAGTAAAATTGACGATTCTCTTATTTACTATATTTCTTAGTTTTTTCATTTTTAGCTATTTTCTGTTTATACCTATTCTCAAATTAGTTGGAATAGGGAAGATAATCAGTTATTACGATGTTTCTTTGCTGCTTAGTCAACGTTATCCTGAAATTAAGGACAAGTTAATAAACATTATTGAACTGGCTAACGATACCAATTTGGTTTATTCAGGTGAATTAAAACAAGCCAGTATTGATCAGAAAATTGATGAACTGAAGATTTTTTCGGTTTTCGGAGGCTATCCGCTATAAAGACCTGAAAGTTGTTGCAGGTATTTTTTTAAGCGTAATGCTCATTTTTGCTGTCATTTTTATTCAGTTACCTGATTTTTTTACTGAGAGCTCGGTTCGGTTAATTCATTTTCAGCAGAAATTTGAAAAGCCTGCACCTTTCACTTTTCAATTGGAAAATACTGATCTGGAAATTGTTACCGGTGAATCTATCGAACTTAAATTACGGTGCAAAGGGAGAGAAGTGCCTGAAATGATGTATGTAAATATTGGAGACAACAATTTTTTGATGATTAAAAATGGAGATTTGTTTTCTTATACTGTTGAAAATGTAAACAGCTCTATTTCAATTTATTTTACTGATAAAAAGTACATTTCGGAACTTTACCGGATCACCGTTTTAAATAAGCCATTTATATCGTTGTTTACTGTTGAAATTCAGTCACCGGCATACACAAACATAGGAGCTGAAACGCTTCAGAATATAGGTGATTTAAAAATTGCTTCAGGAACTACCGTAAAGTGGAAGTTTAAAACGGTTGATACAGATAGCTTACTGATTCTAATTAATGATAGTTTGATAGTTAAAGCTGTTAAAAATGAGAATACTTTTGAAGCCGTAAAAACATTTTATAAGGATGCAGAATACCGAGTTTTAGTAAAGAATTCGAGATTAACAGATGAAAATAATATGGTATACCGGGTGCAAATTATTGCCGATTTGTTTCCTGAAATTAACGTTGTTCAGATAAGAGATACCGTTGATTTTAAAACTTTTCATTTTAAAGGAAATATTACGGATGATTACGGCTTCAGCCAACTTGATTTTAATATCAATGTTGAGGGAAAGGATAGCGTCTTTAAAATTCCGTTTACTCCATTTTTTCTGAATCAGGATTTTTATTATTCATTTAATTTTGAATCAGTTAAAAGTTTAGGAAAGTCATTTAAGTATTATTTTTCGGTTTCGGATAATGATTTTGTAAATCATTTTAAACGCTCGATTAGTGAAACTTTTTCATTCAATTTTCCGGATTACCAGGAAATTGTTTCTAAAGAAAATGATGATCAAAATTCGATAGATCGCCTGTTTGAAAAGAGTTCTAAGCTTACAGAAGAAATTCAGAAGGAATTTGATAATTTTAAAATGAAGCAGATTGATGGTCAACTTACCGATTGGGATAAGTTTCAAACAGTTAAAGATATCGTGAATAAGAAATCAGAATTGGAAAATATTTTAAATCAGATTAGCCAGCAAAATAAAGAGGCCAATAACTTTTTGAATTCGTTTAATGAAGATAAAAATGAAATTTTTAAAAAACAGGAGCAAATTGAAAAATTACTGGATGAAGTGTTCAGTGATGAGTTAAAAAAATTGTTTGAGGAATTTAATGAGTTGGCTAAACAATTTGATCCGAAAAAATTTGACCAGTTGTCAAAGCAAATGGTTTCGAATCTCGATGATCTTTCGAAACAATTGGATAAAAATATGCAGTTGTTGAAGAAAATGAAAGTTGAACAAAAGGTTGAACGTGTGCTGGATCAACTAAAAAAAATGGAAGAATCCGAACGAATGATAGGGGAACAGCTGGATAAAAAATCTGATTTAAAAAAGACTGAAGAATCGGAAAAGCAAAATCAGGAGTTTCTGATGAATATTGAAAATGATTACGGGGGCGCTGTTGAATTTAATCAAACATTGGAAAAACCTATGAATTTATTCAACTTTGATAAAGAGTTTTCTGATATCAAAGAAAACTATTCTAAGGTGCGCAACGATGCGGAAAGAGGTAATAAACGCAGAACTTCATCTGGAATTGAAGACAATATTAAAGCACTGAATCAATTAGCCTTTGCTATGGACCAGATGTTGAAAGCGGGTAAGAAAAAGCAAAATCAGGCCAATATTGAAGATTTAAAGCAAATTCTTGAAAATCTGATTTTGGTTTCGTTTGATCAGGAAAAGCTTTTGAATCAATTGAGTGTTATTGATTATAATAATCCGTTGATTAATGAATTGAAAGTAAAACAAAAAAACGTTCAGGGGCAAATTGTATTTATCAAGGATTCGTTGTATGCCCTTTCTAAACGTACGCCTGAAATCAGTTCTGTTATCAATAAAGAAATTTTGGCACTCGAAAGCAGCGCCGACGCTTCATTAGAAAATCTGGAATCCGGAAATATTGGAGGTTCGCGAATGTATGAACAATATGGAATAACGGCAGCAAATAACCTTGCTCTTTTTCTGAGTGAGTCGCTTGAAAATATTAAAAAGCAGCAAAACGCTTCAGCCGAAAGCGATGAAGATTGTGACAAACCGGGTAGTCAGGGAAGTAAACCTGGAATGAAAAAATTGAAAGAAAGCCAGAATTCAATCAAAGAGCAATTACAACAAATGATTGATCAGATGAAGAAAGGCGATATGGGCAAAATGAGTAAGAGTATTGGGCAGACACTGGCACAGCAGGAAATGATGCAACAACTAATACGGGAAATGCTCAATGGCAAAACTGTTGGTTCTCAGGCAAAAGAACAATTAAGGGCTATTGATCAGTTGTTGGAGCAGTCGAGAAAAGATTTGATCAGCAAGAATGTCACTAATGAGTTAATCAACCGACAAAATTTAATCCTTTCGAAATTACTGGAAGCTGAAAAGTCGGAAATTGAACGCGATGTTGATGATAAGCGCGAATCAAAGACAGCTCAAGACGTGAAGAAAACTGTTCCGGAAGGTTATTTTGAATATGAGAAGCAACTTCGGAATGAAAATGAAAGATTAAAGCGAGGTAATTATAAGTTAAAGTCGTTTTATGATCAGAAGTATAACAACTTTTTAAATCAGATTAAAAACTAATTTTGGAACGCGTATTAGTCATATCTTCCCAACTCATCTACCTTAATAAAGTGAGGATATTTTTAGACGAGTTTTTTACCGAATCTGGTTTAGATAAAAAATATTTTAACCGGGTGTTTTTAGGTTTAAGTGAAGTAGTGAATAACTCAATTGTTCATGGTAATGGAGAAGATGCTGATAAACGCGTTTGTATTCGGGTATTTTATTTGGAAAACCAGTTATTTATTGAAGTTAAAGATGAAGGGGATGGATTTTTAACTGAGTGTTTAAACGATCCTACTTGTTTTGAAAATTTGAAAAAGGAAAATGGCCGGGGAATTTTTATTCTGAAGCAGTTGGCTGACGACGTGGTTTTTTCTGAAGGGGGTTGTAAAGTCAGAATTAAATTTAAATTGCCTAAATGAGTATTCAATATTTCAGTGAAGATGTTTCAATTCCAAAAATAAGACGTAGAAATACAGCGACTTGGATTAAGAATGTAATTACTTCTGAAGGTAAAGTGCTGGGAGATATTTCGTTTATATTTTGCTCAGATGACTACTTGCTTGAGGTTAACCGGAAGTATTTGGGGCATGATTATTATACCGACATCATCACGTTTGATTATGTAAATGATTTAATTATAAGTGGTGATATTTTTATTAGCCTCGACCGCGTTCGGGAAAATGCCGGTGAATTCAAAACTACTTTTGGTGATGAATTGAATAGAATTTTGGTTCATGGCGTACTTCATCTGTTAGGATATAAAGACAAAAGTAAAAAAGACAAAAATCTGATGACCGAAAAGGAAGATTTTTATCTTTATACGTTAATAAAGTATTGAATATTATATAATTAGATATAGATGTTACCGTTTTATGATGTGATTGTTGTAGGAGGAGGCCATGCAGGATGTGAAGCAGCAGTAGCTTCGGCTAATTTAGGGTCAAAAACGTTGTTAATTACAATGGATATGACCAAATATGCGCAGATGTCGTGTAATCCGGCGATGGGGGGCATTGCAAAAGGCCAGATTGTGCGCGAGATTGATGCGATGGGGGGATTTTCAGGAATTGTGACTGATAAGTCAAGTATTCAATTTAGGATGCTTAATCAATCGAAAGGTCCTGCCATGTGGAGTCCTCGGGCACAATGCGATAGATTTCGTTTTACTGAACAGTGGAGGCACGTTCTTGAAAATACCAAAAACCTGGATTTATGGCAGGATGCCGTTGTTTCACTTCAGATCAGTGATCGGGTTGTTACCGGTGTGAGAACGAAGATAGGGGTTGATTTCTTTTCAAAAGCAGTGATTCTCACCAATGGTACTTTTTTAAATGGCTTAATGCATATTGGAAAAGCGCAAATGGAAGGAGGAAGAATCGGAGAGAATGCGTCTTATCATATTTCAGATCAGCTATTTAGTGTTGGATTTAAAACTGGTCGGTTAAAAACAGGCACTCCTGTTCGTATTGACGGTCGTTCTGTCGATTTTTCAAAACTACAGGAACAGAATGGAGATGAAAAGGTCAATAAATTTTCGTTTTTGCCTGAGGTAAAGTCTGAATTGGTACAAAAAAGTTGCTGGATAACCTATACCAATGAAACTGTTCATTCAATTTTGGAAGAAGGTTTTGCTGATTCTCCCATGTATAATGGAACAATTGTGGGAACCGGTCCGAGGTATTGTCCGAGCATTGAATCTAAAATTGTAACATTTGCTGAGCGAAATTCTCATCAATTGTTTTTAGAACCCGAGGGGGAAAACACAATTGAGTATTATTTGAATGGTTTTTCGTCTTCTTTACCCTGGGATGTTCAGTTGAGGGCATTAGAACATGTTCCCGGGTTGGAGCGGGTTCGAATTTTCCGTCCTGGTTATGCGATTGAATACGATTATTTTGATCCGACACAGTTACTTCATACACTTGAAACAAAACTGATTAAAAATTTATTTTTTGCCGGGCAGATTAATGGTACTACCGGATATGAAGAGGCTGCGGCTCAGGGACTGGTTGCAGGGATAAATGCGCACCAAAAAGTTCATAATTTGGAGCCTTTTGTTTTGAGTCGTGACGAAGCTTATATTGGTGTTTTGGTTGATGATTTGGTAACCAAAGGCGTTGACGAACCTTACCGCATGTTTACCTCCAGAGCCGAGTACCGAATTTTATTGAGGCAGGACAATGCCGATTTCCGGTTGACTGCCAAATCGTATGAACTTGGATTAGCTACAAAAGCGAGGTATGAACTTTATCAGGAAAAGAAAAATGCTGTTGATAGTATTGTTGATTTTGTTAGCAGATTTTCAATTAAACCTCAATTCGTTAATCCTATTTTAGAACGAAAAAATTCAGCATCATTAAAGCAAGGGGTTAAACTGATCGATGTTGTTTTGCGACCGCAAATTTCAATTTTTGATTTAATTGGAGATATTACTCCATTTAAATCGTTTTTGAAGGATATACCAGCGAATCGTTTTAATGAAATTTTGGATTCTGCTGAAATTGTAATTAAATATGCGGGTTACATCGATCGGGAAAAAACGGTAGCTGATAAGTATCGCAGGCTCGAAAATATTGCAATTACAGATAAGTTTGATTATAACAAAATCCACACGATAAGTACTGAGGCAAGGCAAAAACTTTCTGAAATTCAACCGGATACGATTGGTCAGGCTAGTCGTATTTCCGGGGTAAGTCCTTCTGATATAAATGTTTTGCTTGTGTTATTAGGTCGATAATGTTCCACGTGGAACTTTAAAATACAACTATGGAACTCAAAAATTTTGTTCGTGTTATTGAAAATTATCCGGTTGAAGGAATCAGTTTCAAGGATATAACGACCTTACTGAAAGAGCCGGTCGCTTTTAAAAATGTAGTTGATCAGATTTCGGAGTTTTACAAGGACAAAGGAATTACCAAAATTGTTTCGCTCGAATCGCGTGGTTTTATTGTTGGAGGAGCCATTGCATATTGCATCAATGCCGGATTTGTTCCAATTCGGAAAAAAGGCAAATTACCAGCGACAGTCATCAACGAATCGTATGAATTGGAATATGGTGTTGATTCCATTGAAATGCATGTTGATGCCCTTAACGAAAATGATGTGGTGTTGATTCACGATGATTTGCTGGCGACAGGAGGAACGGCATTAGCTGCACTCAATCTGGTAAAACAAATGAATGTGAAAAAAATATACTTTTCTTTTATTTGTGATTTAACGTTTATTAAAACTGAAAAAAAGAAAGAATTGGCTAAGTACAAGATGCATTCGGTTATTCAATATTAACTAATATTTCATTGCTAATGGTGCTCAAAAATGCTGAATATCTCCGGTCTTTGGTTTCTGTGCTTCCTGACCAGCCTGGAATTTATCAGTATTTTGATCAGGGTGGTAAGATCATTTACGTTGGAAAAGCCAAAAACCTTAAGAAGAGGGTTACTTCTTATTTCACCAAAAATCATGATAACAGGAAAACTGCAATGCTTGTTCGGAATATTGCAGACATTAGACATTTGATTGTCGAAACAGAGCAGGATGCGCTGCTACTCGAAAATAACCTCATAAAAAAATATCAACCCCGGTATAATATTCGGCTGAAGGACGACAAAACTTATCCATGGATCGTTATTAAAAACGAGCGGTTCCCTAGAGTTTTTCAAACACGGAATGTGATCCGTGATGGTTCTGTTTATTTCGGACCATATACTTCTGTACTAATGGTGCGCACCTTACTTGAACTTTTTCGCAAACTTTTTAAATTGCGTAATTGCAAACTGAATTTAAATGAAGAGCAAATACGCCAGGGAAAATTTAAGGTGTGTCTCGAGTATCATATCGGAAATTGCCAGGCACCATGTATTGGCCTGATAGAGCATGATCGGTATATGAATAATATCGATCAAATAAAGGAGATATTGAAAGGCAACATCTCAGGTGTTATCAAATATCTCAAGGATTTGATGCGTGAATATTCTTTCGATCTCAAGTTTGAAGAAGCCGCAGTGATTAAAGAAAAACTTAATTTGCTTGAAAATTTTCAATCTCGATCAACTGTCGTTAGCAATACAATTAGTGATGTTGATGTTTTTACGATTGATCAGGATGATGCTTTTGCCTATGTGAATTATCTGAAGATCATTCGTGGTGCCGTCATGCAAACCTACACGATGGAGATCAAAAAAGTTTTGGATGAGTCGCCGGAAGAAATTCTTGAATTTGCCATTATCGAAATCAGGCAGAAAATATTTAGTAATGCGAAAGAAATTTTGGTTCCAATAAAAATTGGTATTGAATTGGAAGGAGTCAAGTTTCAAATTCCAAAACAAGGTGATAAAAAGAAGTTGGTTGAACTCTCAGAAAGAAATGCCAAATATTACCGGTTGGAAAAGCAAAAGCATCAAATGATTTCCAAAACCGAACGCAATACAAATCGTATTTTGGAAACGATGCAAAAAGACCTCCAGTTAAAAGTTCAACCGATACATATCGAGTGTTTCGATAATAGTAATCTTCAGGGAACAAATCCGGTTTCGTCGTGTGTTGTTTTTCGAAACGGAAAACCATCAAAAAAGGATTATCGGCATTTTAATGTGAAGACAGTGTTTGGACCAAACGATTTTGCCTCAATGGAAGAAATTGTATTTCGAAGATATAAACGGTTGATTGATGAAGAACATTCGTTACCGCAGTTGATTGTTATCGATGGAGGAAAAGGTCAACTGGGGGCGGCGCTGAATGCACTTGAAAAACTTGATCTCCGTGGAAAAATTTCAATCATTGGCATTGCCAAACGATTAGAAGAAATTTATTTTCCGGGAGATTCGGTTCCATTGTATTTGGACAAGAATTCGGAAACCTTAAAAATCATTCAGCAATTGCGTGATGAAGCTCACCGGTTTGGAATCACCTTTCATCGTAACAAACGTTCGGGCGAGTTTTTAAAATCTGAGTTGGAAACCATAACAGGTATAGGAGAGAAGTCTATTTCTGCACTGCTAAAGCGTTTTAAGAGCGTTGAGAATTTAAAAAATCAAGCCTTCGATGCAGTTGCCAGTGAAGTAGGCGATTCTAAAGCACGTTTAATTTTCGATTTTTATAAGCTAAACTACTGAAATAAAAATGATTAAACAGTTAAAATTTAAGCATTTTTTACACTGAGTTTAGGTTGGAAATAGCTCAGTTTCGGTATTTCTCTTCATCTTCAAGCAATCCGAGGTAGGAATTGTATCTGCTTTGGGCAATTTGACCTTCTTCGACAGATTTTTTTACTGCACAGTTAGGTTCGTGGGTGTGGGTGCAATTGTAGTACTGGCATTCATTCAACAATCTGAATATTTCAGGAAAATAATGTGATATTTCTTCCTTCTCCATTTCCAGTACTCCAAAACCTTTAATTCCTGGAGTGTCGATGATAAATCCGCCAAAGTCCAATTCAAACATTTCAGAATAAGTCGTGGTATGTTTGCCCGAAAAATGTGCATCGGATATTTCTCCGGTTCTTAGGTGCATGCCAGGCTGAAGCGTATTAATAATAGTTGATTTACCGACACCCGAATGACCTGAAAATACGTTGGTTTTATCCTGCATTAATTTTTTGAGTTCATCAAAACCAACGCCATTTTTTGCCGATATCTTCAAACAATCGTAACCTGCATGTTGGTAAATTTCCATTAGAGAATCCATTTCACTAATCTGTATTTTGGTATGCAGGTCAATTTTATTAAAAAGAAGCCGGCAAGGAATACGATATGCTTCTGCGGAAACCAGGAACCGATCGATAAAAGTTGTTGTTGTAACGGGATATTGAAGCGTTACTATCAAAAATGCCTGATCAATATTTGCAGCAATAATATGTGATTCTTTTGATAGGTTGGGCGATTTACGTATAATATAGTTATTTCGCTCAACAATCTTGTTTATTAATCCTACAATTTTACTCTCCGTAGCGTTATCTTCTTTTATTTCAGTTAGTTCAACATTGTCTCCAACGGCTAATGGATTCGTACTACGAATGCCTTTCAGCCGAAGATTTCCTTTAATTTTGCAGTCAATCAGTGTTCCTTCTGTAGTTTTTACCGTGTACCAACTTCCGGTTGATTTTATTACAATTCCTTTTTTCAATGGATATTTTTCCTTTCAATAAATTCGTTTTACTTTGCAATTCGTTAATCGTGAACCAAAAGTAACAAAATTTGTGAAAAGGATTTTGAGCTACAATGTGAATGGAATCAGATCGGCTGTGGGCAAAGGCTTATTGGATTACCTCCAAAAACTTGAACCGGATATTATTTGTTTACAGGAGACTAAAGCACGACCGGGGCAGATGTCCGAAGCTGAGTTTAAGAAGTTGGGTTATAGGGCTTATGCTTTTTCGGCTGAGAAAAGCGGATATAGCGGTGTTGCTATTTTTTGTAAAGACGTGCCTGATAAAGTTTTTTGTGGAATGCATAATGAGAAATATGACCGGGAGGGGAGGGTTATTCGAGCTGATTTTGGAGGGGTTTCTGTGATCAGCGTGTATTTTCCGTCAGGAACAATGGGTGATATCAGACAAAGTTATAAAATGGATTTTTCATTTGACTTTCATCTGTATGTCAATGAGTTAAGAAAAACGCGAAGCAAGTTGATCATTGCTGGCGATTACAACATTTGTCGTTTGTGGATTGATATTCATAATCCTGAAAAACAGCAAAATACATCTGGATTTTTACCTGAAGAGCGCGAATGGTTTGCAAATTTTGTGGCAGATGGTTATGTTGATTCTTTTCGAGAGATCAATTCCTGTCCCAATCAATATTCGTGGTGGAGTTACCGGGCTGGTTCACGCAAGAACAACAAAGGCTGGCGGATTGATTATCACATGGTAACTTCTGATTTAAAATCTAAGATATTGGATGCCAAAATTTTAACTGATGCAATTCATTCTGATCATTGTCCGGTTCTGGTTGATTTGGATATTTAAAGCACGTACCTGGCTGATTGTAATATTGTTCCTGATTTTCCAATTTTCAGCTGAAGCCAAGTCGTTGAAAAACTTTCTGGAGGTCAGAAAAGATAGTAATTTCATTGAAAGTTACTTTAACGACTTGATATTCAGATTATATTCAGGGGAAAAAACTCATTCTCTGGAATTGAGTGACCTGAATAATCCATATCGTTTGAAATATCTTCCGAATGGGTATTTTAATATAGGTGCAGGAGTCAATTTCAGGTCATTCGGATTGAGTCTGGCAACAAAAATTCCTGTTTTCCAAAACAGCGAGAACAAACATGGAGAAACAAAACGGTTCGGAGTTCAAAGTTACCTTTATACAGGAAAGTTCTCAATCGATTTACTCACTTCATTTTTAAAGGGCTATTATCTGAATAATTCATTCTCGCATCTGGATTCCTACTCAAAGGGAAAAGAGTATCAGAGACCGGATATTTCTTCTGCAAATATTGGTATTACAGTCAATTACATATTCAATAATTCCAAGTTTTCTTTTAAAGCAGCATTTAACGATACAGAACGGCAAAAACGAAGCGCAGGTTCACTCATTGCAGGCGGAAGTTTATTTTCGTATCAAACTAAAGCCGATTCTTCCATTGTTCCACGTGAAATTGATTCAGCCTTTTTTCTAAAGTCCCGGGATATAGCTAAGTCAGGAGTTTTGGCTTTTAATGCCAATTTGGGATATGCTTATTCGTTGGTTTTTTTACAAAACGGGATTTTTACGCTTTCGTATATTTTAGGTTCAGGGATGCAGGATAATTCGTTCGACCGGGAATTTGTCAACGAAATAAACCGTTGGCGGTTTAGCATGAACCACACTGGAAGGATTGGAATCGGGTACCGATTTAATCGTTATTATGCCCGATTTGGAATAATCCGTTCAACTCAATATACGAGCTTAAAATATAATGATTTAGGCATTGGAAATGGAACTAATTTCATTCAGTTTTCGTTGGGCAAACGAATATCAGTCAAAAATAAAAAGGCCCACAAAAAATGAAGGCCCACAAATATTATGTTATAAATCTAACTATTCCCAATTCAAAATTATTTTTCCGCAATTACCTTCTTCCATGATCCGGAAGGCTTCCTGATAATCATCAGCCCGAAACCGATGGGTAATTATTGGTTCGATTTGAAGTCCGTGCGAAAGCATCATTTCCATCTGGTACCAGGTTTCATACATTTCGCGACCATATATTCCTTTTAGGGTCAATCCTTTAAAGATTAATTTACTCCAATTAATTTGTGTTGAGGATGGCAGCAACCCCAATAACGAAATTTTTCCCCCGTTATACATATTTTCGACCATATCGTTAAAGGCTGGTGCCGATCCGCTACATTCCAGACCAATATCGAAACCGCCAACCATTCCCAGCGATTTCATCGCATCTTTGACACTTTCCTGTCGGGGGTCAATCACTTTAGTGGCGCCCATTTTAAGGGCCAAATTTCGTCGGTATTCGTTCAAATCGGTGCCAACAATATACCGGGCTCCGGCGAACTTGCAAACGGCCGTTGCCATAGCACCAATCGGACCACCTATTCCGGTAATCAAAACATCTTCGCCCAGCAGCGGAAACGATAAGGCAGTATGCGTTGCATTTCCCAGAGGATCCATTACTGACATCAATTCATCCGAAATCCGGTCGTCAACTTTCAGAACGTTGGAAGCCGGAACAGAAACATATTCAGCGAATCCTCCATCACGATTTACTCCAATGCCCATGGTATGATCACAGATATGCTGGCGTCCCCGGCGACAGTTGCGGCAGAATCCGCAGGCAATGTGACCTTCAACAGTTACCCGTTCACCCAGGTGTACGCGTGAAACTTCCGATCCTCTTTCAACAACTGTTCCCATGTATTCATGACCGATAACCAGCGGTGTCTTGATTGTATTCTGAGCCCATTCGTCCCACTTATAGATATGAAGGTCAGTTCCGCAAATAGCCGATTTTTTGATTTTTATCAAAACATCATTAGGTCCGACTGAAGGCATGGGAACATCGGTCATCCAAATTCCTTTTTCCGGTTTAATTTTTACAATTGCTTTCATTTTTTATAAACTTGAAAAATATGTAAGGCAAAATTAAGCTCAACGTCTTTCAAAATAAAGAAGGAATATCATGTTTAATGTTCTCGCTAAGATAGAAAAGCCACAGATAAATGCTTTTACCCGTGGCTTTTCCAGATGTTTCACTAAATCTGACTATTATTTCTTTTCTTTTTGGTAGATAGATTTTACCGGATAAATTTCGAGTTTCTCGACGAACAATTCACCGCCCGTATTGAAAAGATACAAGCCGTCAGCATTTTCTGTAGACGTAAAACAGGAACTCATCACCATTTTCCCGTCGTTTGCGAATATCTCGATGGAGCTTCTGTCAAGCAAAATTTCGAGTTTCAAAACCCCATCAACCGGCTCAACAGTAGCGGTATTGCCCAAGCATGTCAATGTGTTTGATTTAGTATTATAAATAATTTCAGTACCGTTATTTTTTTTGTCCAGGCGAGCTATGAAGCCAAAACTATCCGCTGTTTTTACCTTGAAACTCCCAATAATGTGGATACAATCGCCTTTTACACTCCGGGTCAGATTTTTATTGATTCCGGGAATCAGGTTTTCATTTTGCCAAACTTCACCTTTTTCGTGCAAATTTTCAATTTCTTTCACTGGTTTTCGAATAAGCCGGATGCCATCAGTAAATTTTTTGAGTGAAAGTTCACAGGGGAAAGTCATTTGTCCTTTGAATGGCATACCCGGAAATTCGCCGTCTCTCATCCAGGCAATCTGAATGGTTCTGCCATCTGTTTCAGGAATATTGCTCCAGGTTTGGGTTGCATAGTAATTTTTGCCGAAATCACTTTTCATTTTGGGTGATTCAGGAACAAATTTTTCTCCGTCGAATGAACCGATCAGGTAGCTGCCATCGCCATCAAACAAAACCCACCGTTTGTCGTCGGCCCGGCGATTAACCGACAATTCAACCAGGTCGGGGCATTCAAAAAATCCGTAAATTTGATTCTTAAATGTCCAATCAATCAGGTTTTTAGAAGTGTAAAATGAGATACCTTTTTGTTTTTCGTCGTTATTAGGCCGGCGGTACAAAACCATCACATATTGTTTGCTGGCTTCGTGCCAAATCACTTTCGGGTCGCGGGCATCATCGGTTTCGTCGAAAGGAATAATCGGATTTTTTTCATATTTGATCCAGGTGCGTCCTTTGTCGTTGCTGTAAGCCAGCCGCTGGCCGCATTTATGACTGGTATAAAACAGCAAAATGGTTTTTTCATCTCCTTTTTGCAGGCCGGTCAGGTTATTTTGATCAACTATTCCGGAACCTGAAAATGCGGTGCAAAGCTCCTTGTCCTTCGAATCGTTATCAGGGAAGAGTGCAATTGGCAAATGTTCCCAGTGCACGAGGTCGGTACTTATGGCATGTCCCCAGTGCATGTAACCCCATTCGTTTCCAAACGGATTGTACTGATAAAAAAGATGGTATTCTCCTTTATAATAAACCAGTCCATTCGGATCGTTATGCCAGTTTTTTTCAGGAGTGAAATGAAACTGTGGACGATAAAGTTCATTAAATAATTTTTCCGGCTTATTGGCCCGGCTTATCAGGGTAGCAAGAAAAAATGTGAGAAGCAAAAAAGAAAACCTCATAGTTTAATTGTTAAAAAGATGGTAATACAGGCAAATATAGATTAAAATTGCCATTTATTCTTTTACATTCGACAATTGAAAATTGCTAAAAGTAGTTGCTAAAAAAGGAATTCATGATTTTTTATAAGTTGGCTGTAGGGTATTTAAATTCTGATGTGGATAAACAATTGGGAATTAATTTTTTTAAAAATGAAGGTAGTATTGGTTTTATTTTTATTCATGATTTCGGTTGGGGAAAGTATGGGGCAGGAGGTATGGAAGAAAGAAGGAATAAAACTGCCGGCTCCTATTTGTTACAGTTCGAATGAGGTACATCATTCCTTCATTCTTCCACCGGTTGAATACTTGGAAAGGCTCAAGGCTGGCTCGCTGAAAAAAGCAAATATTCAAGTCACCTATATTGGTTTTCCGCCAGAGGCCCAACAGGCCTTTCAATTTGCCATTGATGTTTGGCAAACCCTTATTTATTCGCCGGTGACCATACACGTAAAAGCTTCGTGGGTAAGTCTCAGTAAAAATGTTCTGGGCAGTAGTAGTCCTGCAGATTATTATAAAAACTTTAATTCGACTCAGATTTGGAATTGCTATTATCCGGTTGCCCTAATCGAGAAAATGCTCGGTGAAGATATAAATGGGTCTGATGCTTATGAAATTACAGCTTCATTCAACAAAGACTTCCCGAACTGGTATTTTGGAACTGACGGAAAAACTCCCGCTAATCAGTATGACTTTGTTTCGACCGTGATGCATGAAATAGCTCATGGCCTAGGCTTTTCCGGATTTTTTTATTCTTCTTCCGGACGCGGGGGATATGGCAGCGATGGTTATTCTGCCGCTTTTGACCAGTTTGTTCAAAACAAGAATGGTGAAAAGTTGGTTGATACCCGGCTTTTTCTGAATCCTTCCACTACGCTGAATTTAAATTTGACCTCAGGCTGGCTCGAATTTGATACCCGTTTGGTTGAGAGCAGGTTACCACGGTTGTATGCCCCGGCAACGTGGGACACCGGATCAAGTATCTATCATTTAGACGACGCTAGTTATCCCGCAGGCGACCAAAATTCACTAATGACTCCGTTTACCGGAATGGGGGAGGCCATTCATGACCCAGGACCAAATACATTGGCAATTATGTATGAGATGGGCTGGAAAAGTATGTCTATCAAACATAAACCATTGAAAGATATTGAATTTGTTTCGGAACCGATCAGTTTCGACGCACAAATTGAAGCCGATTATGGATTGGATTCGACCAGTACTTACCTTCATTATTCAACGAATCAGTTTGTTAAAACCGATTCGATTTTGTTAAAAGCAACAACCGTTTCAACCGTTTTCAATGCCAAACTTTCCAAAAACCTGAACGGCGAAGTTCGCTACTATTTTTCCGCCAGAGATCAGAAAATGCGACAATATGTGTTTCCCTCCAATTCGCCGGCTCGATATCTGAGTTTCAATATCGGAATCGATCACCAGGCTCCGGTGCTAACACACAACCCGGTAAAATACATGCTGGCCTCCAATCCTTCCATTAAAATTGATGTGCAGGTGACAGATAACATCGGAATTAAGTCAGTCAGGGTCAAATATTTTGTGAATAGCGGAATAACGATTAATGAACTTACGCTTCAGAACGATACGAACGATTTATATTCAGGGAATATAGTTTTTCCGGCTGGAACAGTTAAAGATGGTGACATTGTCAGCTATAAGATTGAAGCAGTTGACGTTTCGTCGCAAAGCAACATTGGCAAATCCCCGCTTTCCGGATATTATACGTTTACTGTCGAAGGTTTTTATAATCCGGTGGAACGTTATGTGAATAATCTGGACAAGGATACACGTGATTTTATCAGTACTGATTTTAAAATTTCGACAGCCACCGGATTCGATAGCCCGGCGCTAAATACGGCTCATCCTTACCTGAGTCCGGATACGGACAACATGAATTTTAATTTTACGTCTATACTGAAATACCCGATTATACTGAAACCCGGTGGAAAAATGTCGTTTGACGAAATTGTATTGGTTGAACCTAGCGATGCGGGAACTAAATTTGGCGATGAAAATTTTTGGGATTATGTAATCGTTGAAGGATCATATAATTACGGAATCACCTGGAAACCTTTGGTTGATGGGTATGATAGCAATTTGCAGAAATCATGGCTCGACAAATATAACAGTGCCATGTTGGGTCAAAACAGTACGGCTGTACCTACCAAAGATTTGTTTGTCAGACATGAAATTGATTTGCTTGCCAACGGAAATTTTAAAGCCGGCGATACGATCCTGATCCGGTTTCGCCTGTTTTCTGATCCCTACGCACATGGTTGGGGGTGGATCATCGATAATCTTGCGATTCAGGATTTTAAAACAGCAACCAATCCTTTGCTTTTATCTTCCGGAGAAGTTTTGTTTTATCCCAATCCGGCGTCGGAGAGTTTAAATTTTCAGGTTCAAAGCAAAGTAACGGTACACAACCTGATCCTGAGAGCCACCAATGCGGCTGGGAATGTTGTTTATAACCACGTTTATCCCGTTGAATCCAACATTTTCGAAACCGGAGTTGATGTTAGTAAATTCGTTCCGGGGTTGTATTTATTTACCCTGTTGCCCGAATACGGACGACCTGTTTCCCGGAAAATTCTGATTCAATGAGTGAATTTCAGACATTTTAACCTTAATTATTTGTTAAACTTTAAAATGTAAAATTCAGTAAATTAGTATCTTAATATTTGATCTGATTTTGCTGGAGTTCTTTTATCTCATCAAAATTTTGATTTGAAATAAAAACCATATATTTGCTGACATATTGAAAGCAAAATGAAACGTACAGGTAACAACAGTTTTTATTATTGGTTTTATTACTTCTGTTCTCATATCGGGATCGGCTGGTAATCTATTGTTGTTACAAAAGATATTTATCGAAAGGGTCCCGTGATACACGAGGCCCTTTTTTATTTTCTGATGGTTTGAAAAAATTTCAAAATATGAAACTTACAGTAATTGGGTTGGGATTAATTGGCGGATCAATGGCCAAAGATCTTCGGAAGGCTGGACTTACTTCCGAAATAACCGGTGTGGATGCCAATCCCGAAAACGCTCGTGAAGCCCTGTCACTCGGAATCGTCGACCGCATTGAAACGCTGGAAAAAGCTGTCGCAAAGGCCGACCTGGTTATCATTGCCATTCCCGTTGATAAAGTTTTGAATGCGCTGAACCAGGTACTGAACCTGATTTCGGACCAAACTACGGTGATTGATGTGGGATCGACTAAGAAAGCAATTACAGAAGCGGTTGAAAATCATCCGAAGCGACGAAATTATGTGCCGGCTCACCCCATGTCGGGTACCGAAAATTTTGGTCCGACGGCTGCTCAGGAAGGGCTGTTCGAAGGTAAAATCAACATCATCTGCGATCAGGAGAAAAGCGGGCCACAACACCTGGCTTTTGCCGAAAAGATTTTCCAGGTATTGGGAATGGATATTGCTTACATGACTGCCGATGAACAGGATCACAGTACGGCATTCATCTCACATTTACCTCATGCCGCAGCTTTTGCGCTGGCCAACGCCGTGCTCGACAAGGAAGATCGTGAAATCATATTCGACTTGGCTAGCGGCGGATTCAATTCGACCGTACGGTTAGCTAAAAGTTCTCCTGAAATGTGGGGCCCCATTTTTCAACAAAATAAGGAATATGTTGTTGAATCGCTTGATGTATATATCAAACATCTGAAAGCTTTCAAAAAAAGCATTGAATCGGAACCGGAACAGATGATGACCTTGATGAAAAATGCCAACCGCATACGTGGAATTTTAGCCGGAGATGGCGATTCGTTGGTCAAAAATGAAAAGACAATTGTTAAACTTTATACCAAATAGTAATGGGATTACAAATTGAAATTAACCCGATTAAGCACTGGTTGCCGCAAATTAACAACCCGCTTATTATTGCAGGTCCATGCAGTCTCGAAACCGAGGAACAGACGCTGGAAACTGCCCGTCTTCTGGCTAAAGATCACCGCGTATTTGTATATCGCGGCGGGATTTGGAAACCTCGCACACGCCCCGGAAGCTTCGAAGGTATCGGAAGCATTGGCCTGAAATGGTTACAAATGGTTCAGAAAGAAACTGGCTTGCCGGTTGGGACTGAAGTTGCAAACGCACAGCATACCGAGGAAGCTCTGAATGCTGGTCTGGATGTGCTCTGGATTGGGGCACGTTCAACAGCCAGCCCTTTTGTGGTGCAGGAAATTGCTGATGTGGTGAAAGGGACTGATGCTGTGGTGATGATCAAAAATCCGGTTAATCCCGACGTTCAGCTATGGGTTGGCGCTTTCGAACGACTCAGCCAGGCAGGAATCAAAAATCTGGTGGCCATTCACCGTGGTTTTACACCTTTCCGCGAAACGGAGTACCGCAACTACCCCAACTGGAAAACGGTGATTGAATTGCGTCGTTTGATGCCTAATTTGCCCATTATTTGCGATCCCAGCCACATTGGAGGTAAACGGGAGTATCTGTACGATATTTCGCAAAAAGCGTTCGATATGGGCCTGGAAGGGCTGATGATTGAATCGCACCGTGACCCGTCGTGTGCACTGAGCGATAAAGAACAGCAACTTACCCCGGCCGACCTGGCCAAATTGCTCGACCGCCTGATCATCCGTACAGTTACCACCGACAATAAACAGTTTGAAAATCAACTGGAATTGCTTCGTAACCGTATTGATGCCATCGATACCGAATTACTCGAAACCTTGTCGTCGCGAATGGAAATTGTCAGACAAATCGGTCAGTATAAAAAGGCGAACAATGTCACGGCGTTTCAGGTAGGGCGTTTTTCAGAATTGATGGAAAAACGGACAAAACTTGGCGAAAGCCTTAACCTGGATCCGAATTTTGTTTTGCAGATTTTTCAGCACATCCACGAAGATTCGGTTAGGATGCAGACTGAAATTATGGACAAATAATAAGTTCCAAAATTCGAGTTACGGATCAGGATACTTTGATGATACAGCCGGTTGGGAATGTTTTCCTGACCGGCTTTTTATTTTGATGGAACCCTCATCATGCAGATCAGTTCTTTTTGATTACGGGTTCCAGTTTCCGGTAATAATCTTTGATAAACAGGTTTGAGTCAGGTCGACAAACGAAGATGGGTTCCTCCGGGTTTATTTTTACCTGCCGGCGGTCGGCCGATAGTCCGGGAATGATAGCTTCATTCGCAGGAAAATAACCCAAAATTCCGGATTCTCCAGATAACTTCCTTTGCTGAATAATCCAGTAATAAATCAGCGATGGATCGTAAATTGAGAATGGGACAAAATCAACATTTTCAAGCCCGGTTCCATCATTCCATACAGTTGTTTTTTTTATATTCCGACCAGTGATCCGGTGATTATTATTGAATTTTCCTCCAATTAAGCTCATTGGAATATTGACAGTCCGCATCCAGGATTTTGATTCTTCGTCAAGAAGTCCGGCTACGTCGAGCATCGCAATTCCGAAAGCGGAGCACCCGGCGCCTTCGCCGATGTACCGGGGCCACAGTGCTCCTCCATAGTAATCAGATGGAATATTGTTTGTTCGTGATTTTGACGTGAATCCCTGGTAAAAATCAATCAGACGGTGGGCCGCTTGTTCATTTAAATGATAGGTAATAAAAGCCATTTCATTCTTTCGGGAATAATAATTAATTCGCTGAATCAAGTCTTTCCGGTTTTCAAGTTTAGCTTTCATGCTTGCGCCTAAAACGGCCAGGCCAATTTTTTCTTTCAGCACAAGATTCCGTCGCTCTTTTCGGGAAGGCGTACACATTCCGGCATAAAGTGTTTCATTGAGCAGGGGAGTTGAAAACTTGATAAACAAATGCCCGGTCAATGTCATTTTCTTTCGAAATATGTGATTTAGGTATGCTTTGATGTAAGACTTGTAACAGCTCGAAGGTGATTCCCAATCGATTGGACCAACGGAGCGAATGACGTAAATGGTCAGTTCATGGTTGTTCATTTTGCTGCTGTCGCTGACTTGAGAAATACCAATTTCGGGAGGCAAAACCACGAGGAGACTAATACACAGTTTGTAGAAGATTAAAGTAAATCGTTTTTTGAATGGTGAAAACAACAGCATTACCGGGATTGCTTTCATGATGGAATTTTTAGGGTTACCGCAGAACTGCTGAAGCCTTAGATACCTGGCTAATAAAAATTTTAGAACTTGTTGGGGTAATTTTGGCTGAAATGAATAACCAGGGGAAGGATTAAATGGAATTAAACATTTTTTCGAGTAACTGAGCTTTAAAAGGTTCGGCCAGAGGTAATTTATGCTGGTCAATGAAAACCAGATTCCCGTCAAGGTGATCAATTTTAAGGAGGTTGACAATGATGGTCCGGTGCACTTTCAGGAATGATGAAGCTTTCAGCTTTTCTTCCCAGCTTTTCAGTGTTCCGTGAACCACCAGTTTTTTATCCGTACAATGAATGGAAACATAATCGCCGCAGGATTCAATAAACAGGATATCTGAGATGCCGATCTGGTAAATTCTTCGATCGGATTTTACGGTGATTTTTCCCGGAGCAGAAGGGGCAGAGTTAACGTTGAGACGGTCTTTGGCTTTGTTAACTGCCTTGCAGAACCGTTCGAAGGAAAAGGGCTTGAGCAGGAAATCAACGATCTCGAGGTCGAAGCCATCAAGGGCATATTGCGGGTAGGCTGTGGTAAAAATTACCAGCGGCGGATGAATCAGGGAGCGAAGAAAACTCACGCCCGACATTTCGGGCAGGTTGATATCCAGAAACATCAAATCAACGGCATTTTGATCGATGAATTCCTGTGCAGAGAAGGCATCGCGAAACGTTCCGGTACACGTCAGCCCGGGGCAAAGGCCGATGTGATGCCCCAGGATAGCTTGGGCGGCAGGTTCGTCTTCGATGATAATGCAGTTCATAGTCGTAGAGTTTCAGATTCCAAATTTCAGGTTGGGCCGGAAATTCGGGTACCCGGTACGGATATTTCAACTTCCAGTCATTCAGAAATTTGATCCTTCAATCTGTTCAAAGTTCAATTTTCAACTCAAGCCGGAAAACTCCGTTTTCAGCCTGATATTCAAGTGAATGATTTTCAGGATAGATCAAATTTAACCTTTTTTCAACGTTTTTTATGCCTATCCTGCCATTCTTTTCGGTGGTCGTTTTCTCACGTAAAGCAATAGTATTTTCTGTTTTAAAAATAAGTTGTCTTCCATCGAACTTGATATGAATGCTGATCTTTCCGGGATTCTTTCCAATCCCGTGTTTGAAACAGTTCTCTGCCAGCGGGAGCAGGAGCAAAGGAGCAATTTTTGCCTGTTCAAAATTTCCTTCAGTAATCAGGCTAACCTTGATAATTTCCTGATCTATTCGTTCTTTCTGAAGGCCAACATACGTCCGAATGATTTCAATCTCTTTTTCGAGGGAAATCATCTCACTGGCTGTATCATACAGTACATAGCGCAAAAAATCAGAAAGTTTCAGGATGACATCGCTTGTTCGCGAATCGTTGTTTGTGGCCATCGAATAAATGGTGTTGAGGTTGTTGAACAGGAAGTGTGGATTAATTTGCGCCTTCAGGACTGAAAGTTCATTTTGCGCCGCTTCGCGTTTGGCAATGAGCATCAGGGCATATTGCCAGATCAAAAATAGAACACTGGTGAAAATCAGATAGGACGCCACAATTAAAACGAGTTCCCAAATCCTGAAATAAGAGATAAAGTAAAGGGAGGGAAACAACTGGTCGATGAAAAAGTCGAACAGCAAATAATTCAATGAGGCTGTCAATAAGATCAATCCAACAGCATAAAGCAGATACAAACTGAACTTGCTTTTATTTAGGAATATAGTAATCAGAACTTTAAGGTTGACGTAAACGGCGGCAATGATGGAAAAATGAAAGACCAAAACATAAAGGAAATTTTTCACAAAATATTCCAGTATGCCAGCTACTTCGTCTTTGTTGCCATCTGGCTTGATTTTTTCCATAATAGCATATACAAGCGGGATCAGAAACAAAATAGTAATTGAAATCTTTATCCATCGTTTAGCCTTTCGGATAATCCAGATGAACGGAAGCGAACAGTAAAGCAGAAACAGAAAGTTGATAAGCAGAATGAAATCCCATTCTACCACAAATCCCTGAATAACATTGGTGGATTCAACTCCCGGATTTAAAATTACATTCCAAAAATTGAATGAAATAAACCAGAAGATCAGGTGCAGTAGGATTAAAAGCTGTTTTTTATATTGTACTATTTTCATGGCAGTTAATTTATTCTGGTTAATTTCAGCATAGCAGGCTGGTCATCCCAGTCAATAAAGCGTTTTTCATCAGCATAACGTTCAATCATGGCAGTCAATTCTTTTGACGTGGCTGTAAGCAAAAGTCGTTTGGCGTCGTCTATCCACCGGTATTTTATTCTGACCCGTTTTTCTTCGATCATGCTTTTCATGTATTCGGCACCGAGCCATGAGATTTTCAACTGTTTGTTTTCAATCGAAATTTTTGCCAATGTATGTACCGTAAAATAATTCTCTTGGGCCATCCGGCTTTCCTTCAAGGCCGCAGTCTCGTATGGACAAAAATCGGCGTACAGGGTATTTTTAATACGGAAAAGAATCATCTTAAACTGGTATTTAGCCGAATCGGGATTGTTGTCAACCAGTTTTACGACATAAAAATTCTGTGGCTTGAAAACCGTTGAATCTTTGCCCTGCTTGGTTTTGATTTTTTCTTCTGAGATCATTCGTCTAATTTGCCAAACAGAAGTTGTGTCGGCCAGTTCCCAGTGGTTATTATTTTTTTCAAGCGAGTCTGTCTTGGATCGAATGGGTTGCGCCGTCCAGTTTCCTTCAATTTCAGCATTGATAGTGATATTTTTTTCGATGTAAAACGGGTTCAGCGAGCAAATCATCATAAAATCGGAACATCCTGAAACGAAGAACAGAATTCCGGCAACAATCAGTAATTTCCTGTATTTCATAATTCTGGTTTTAATTACTGAACCGAATATCGGCAGAATATATCCGATCTTAAATTTTTTTCGATGAAACATCCTGTTTTTTCGATGGAGAAGAAGGATGTATAGGCACTTCAGGAATAGTTTTCCGGACTTCAAAGTAAGTATCTAGACCAGAATCGGATGTTTTCCTGTTTTTATTTACATTTGAGGCTCAACAAAAATAACCTGTACCAATAATGAGCAAAATCCTGACCCTTTGCCTGATTTCAGGAGTTCTGATGAGTTTTTCCGCAGAAAAAGATTCTGCAAAACTGGGAAAAAAAGTGCAGCGTATCCACGATAAATGCCTGACGGTTGATACACATTGCGACACCCCGATGCAGATGATCAAACCAGGGTTTGATATTCGTGAGGAACATATAGCTCCCAAAAGCCGGGTCGATTTACCCCGCATGAAAGCCGGAGGACTGGATGCCATGTTTTTTGCCGCTTATACCGGACAGAAACCGCGCACTGACGAAAATTACAAAATGACGTATGCATTGGCCAACCAAATGATCGATTCTATTCATTCAATGGTTCGCCATAACAGCGATATCGCTGCGCTGGCTCTGAAAGCTGGGGATTTAGCCAAAATAGAAAAAACCGGAAAACGGGCCATTTACATTGGTATGGAAAATGGTTTCCCGTTGGCCAAAGACATCACAAGGGTGGAAGAATTTTACAAACGGGGAGTTCGTTACATCACGCTTTGTCATTCGTATCATAACGACATTTGCGATTCGTCGAGTGATAGTAAACCTGCCGAACACAATGGAGTTAGTGAATTCGGAAAGCAGGTAATCGCTGAAATGAACCGGCTAGGCATGATGATCGATGTTTCGCATGCTTCCGACAAGTCGTTTTTTGATGTGATTAAGCTTAGTAAAGCTCCGGTCATTGCCTCGCACAGTTCAGTCCGCGCGTTGGCGAACAACAACCGCAACATGACCGACGAAATGATTAAGAAGCTTGCTGAAAAGAGAGGGGTTATCCAGATTTGCCTGCTCGATGATTACGTAAAAGAACCTGATACCACTACGGTAAAGTTCCAGGAGATGAAACGCCTTCGGAAAATGTATCGTACTACATTCGAGCAGATGAACGAAAAGGAGAAAGAGGCTTTTAGTCAGAAATGGGAAGAAGTTCAGTCAAAGGTATCAGCTGATATGCCCAGCGTAAAAGATTTGGTTGACCACATCGACCATGTGAAAAACCTGGTGGGTATTGATTTTGTTGGTATTGGAAGTGATTTTGACGGAGGAGGCGGATTGCTCGATTGTGCGGATGTAAGCCAGTTTCCAAACGTAACACGGGAACTGATCCGACGAGGCTATTCGGAGAAAGAAATCCGTAAAATCTGGGGAGGTAATCTGCTGAGAGTATTCAGAGATGTTGAAAAAACAGCATCTGAAACGAAATAGATGACATTAATTTCATTTAACCAGTTATAATGCAGAATGATGAAGACGATATTTAAATGTTCGGTATTTTTTCTTGTTTCACTTTTCTCCTGTTCGGTGGCTAAAACGGATGGAGAACCCGAGGTGTTGAAGAAAAACAACATGAAAATCATACCTGAGAACCCGACAAGCAAAGACGAAATCAGCCTGGTGGTTTATGATGATTGCGAGTACAATACCCTTGTCGATGTTAAGAAAACCGCCAAAACGATTGATATTGAGAAACAATTCAACAGCCAGATGAAATTGCCTTGTGTTCAGCGGAATGATACCATCGCAATTGGTAAATTGCCTCAGGGAATTTACACTGTGAACTATAAGCTGGTTGATATTTCACCTCAGTCAACCAATCCTTTACAAGTTTCGATCACGTTTGATTTGTCGGTTACAAAATAGGTGGATCAAATTGTGGTACTTTGGGTTCCATTTAATTGATTGACAAATTCCAGATTCTAGCTTTTCAGAGCAGGTGTTTTTTCAGAATTGCCAGCAGGATATCGATTTCGATAGGTTTGGTAATAAACTCGTCGCAACCGCTGTTGACCGCCCTTTCGTGAACCGATGGTAAAGCGTTGGCTGTTTGAATAATGACAGGTATTTCGGGGATAAGTTGTTTGATCTTGATCATCGTATCAATGCCATCTATTCCATACATGCGGACGTCCATCAATACCAGGTCAATTTCGCTGTTTTCCTGTATCATTTCAATGGCTTCCTTCCCACCATTGACAAAAAAAAGGTTAGCCTGAGATTTTTTTAATGCTTTTTCAAAGAAGAATCGATTAATTTCCTCATCTTCAACAATCAAAATGGTTTTTCCAATAAAATTATATTCCATATATCGATATATAATGCGGGAAATTAGAGAAACAAAACTAACGAAAATCAGTTAAACAAAAATATTATTCGTAGTAAATTTAAAAAACTATAAACAGTTAGTGCAGCGAACTTTTTTAAAACCTAACAAATGAATAATCCCGGAAGTTGACCGTCCTGTCAAATATAATCTTGGAAACATTTTAAACATAAAAATCCCCGGCAAATTAATTCAATCCGGGGATTTTTATATTTAAGATAATCAGAAAGTTCCGTCCAGCGTTTGGATGGCAAATACATCCTGAAGTTTTTCTTTTGAGATTTTGGTCTCCAGTTTTACCTTAACCGTTTGTCCGGGAATCAGGTCAAAGTAATTATCCGAGAAAAAGCCCTCTTCATCGCCGATGGTCATGTAAAGATTTTTGGCCAGTTTATCCGTGGTAAGGCTAATTTCAAAACCGCTATCGGCTGAAGCAATTTCGTATTTCAATTCAGGTTTGGGTAATAAAATATCTTTAATTGGTTTGAAATAGAGGGTGTTGTTCGAAATCACAGTTCCGTTTTCAAGCAATTCAACAACAAGAAACTGCTTGTTGGCCTGAACTTTTTTCAGAAATTCTGCGGTATTCACTTCAAAGAACGTATTGCTGGAGTTTGCCGGAACTGTTACATCTTTCATATCTTTCCAGATTTCTTTGCCTTCGAAATCGAGCACTTTTATGACCAATTGACCTTTAATTTCGGCGAGATGGTCGTTAATGATATCCACTTTAAGCGAATCTTTATCGGTATATGGCGAAGCAAGTACTGGTTCAAAACCTTTCCTGGCAAAATATTGCAAGGCTTTCCAGCGCTGGTAATAATCCGTTGAACTCCACGAGGCAACCGGCCAGCAGTCGTTGATTTGCCAGAACAAACTACCCATACAATATGGCGCAGCGCGGCGGTGTCCTTCGAGAGCGAACTTAATTCCTTCAGCTTGCAATACATGATTGACATACAGGAATGATACAAAATCCTTTGGTTTTTTATAATCCTGAAGCATGTAATATTCAATGGTTCCGTTGCCAATCGACGAACGTTGGTGCGACTTCATCACTTCCGAGAAAATATCGTAATCTTCAGGTGTGGCATATTGTCTCACGGTTTTCATTTCAGGAAACGACTGGAACCCATATTCGCTCATAAAACGGGCGATATGGGTGGCGTAGTTTTTAAACGGCTCTTTGCCCCACCAAACTCCCCAGTAATGTTCGTCGCCATTAACCAGGTCAGCAGGAATACCCATTCCTGAAGAGGGTGATGAGTCCCAGTAACTTCGTCCGGGATCATTGGCTGCAACGGCGTCGGGTAAGATGTGATGGAAGATATCCGTGTATGATTTCCAGATTTTATCTGAATTTACCTGATTTGAGGCATCTTCTTTCTTTTTCCAGCCCCAACCCAGCCATGCAGCTAAAATCTCGTTATTTCCGCACCACATCGCAATACTGGGATGATTACGCAGGCGTTTGATGTTATCTGTTGCCTCAGCTTTCACGTTGTTCAGGAAAGCTTCGTCACCGGGGAACATGGCACAGGCAAACATGAAATCCTGCCAAACCAGAATACCGTTTTCGTCACACAGATCGTAAAAACGATCGTATTCATAAATACCACCACCCCAAACACGCAACATATTGAAATTGGAGATTTTTGAAGTGTGAATCACTTTCCGATACATCTCGTCGGTTGTTCGTGCCGGGAAAATATCGTTTGGAATGTAGTTGGCGCCTTTCATGAATACCGGCACTCCATTCAGTTTGAAGTAAAACGATGTACCTTTTTCGTCTTTGTCGCGAACCAGCTCCAGAGTATGGATACCGATACGTTCTGATTTCTCGGTTATACGCTTGCCAATCAGTAGTTTTCCTTTGATATTGTATAGGTGAGCTTCTCCGAGACCGTTGGTCCACCAGAGTTTTGGATTTTCAATTTTAAAATCAACCGGATACGTTGAATTTCCTTTGATTAATTTAATGTCGGTTCGGGCCAGTTCGTTGCCGTCGTTTTCGATGGTAATTGTTGCCTGGTTGTCGGCATTGGCTTCAATCTCGAAAATGGCAGTCAGAGTGGCTTCTTTTTCTAAAACAGAGTTTTGTTTCAATTGCAGGTTTTCAATTCGGGCATCATCCCAAACGGTGAGGTAAACAGGTCGCCAAAGACCGCTCGAAACCAGCCTGGGGCCCCAGTCCCAGCCAAAATGATAGCCGGCTTTGCGGGTATATACCGAAACCATTTTATTGCCTTCAACCTGGCCAATCTCAGCCAAATCGTTGCTTGAAACCGGGATGACATATCCATTGGCATCGTATTTTTTGATTCCCTCAGCAATGGGTGAGCGAAACAAAATGCGCAGTTCGTTCGGTCCCTCCTTCACCCTGGGTTTTATATCGACCAGCCATTCACGAAACATGTTGTCAGCCGAAAGAACCTGGGTGCCGTTTACAAAAACATCGGCATACGTGTCGAGTCCTTTAAAATCGAGGGCAATCCGGTCACGATTGATCGCATCCGGATCGATGTTAAAACTGGTTTTATATTCCCAATTTACCTTGTCGATCCATTGCACGTTATGCTCATTCAGCCGATAGAAAGGGTCTTCAATTTTGCTGTTTTTTAGCAGGTCGGTATGTACGCACCCCGGAACAGTTGCCGGAAGCCATTCATCTTTATCAGCTTGGCGGAAAGTCCAGCCATCTGAAATTTCGTTTGAGACCACTAAAATTGGATCTTTTTTCTGACAACTGACCAACAGGATCAGCGCAAAAAAGGCAAAAATAAAGTTTCGTTTAAGTTTCATGATTGATTTGATTGAGGTTTTAGCTGATCAAAAAATGGGAAAGTAAAGAGCGGAATTTTAAACCCCGGAACAATTTATGTTCCGGGGTTTTCTTATCATTCAAAATTGTATCAGATCTTAGGCAACACCCATGGTGAACGGTATTGCGGGATAAGGAATTTGTTGGCTTCGTCGTCGTTGATGAACTGACTCTTTTCTGCGTCCCAGTATAAACGGCGGCCCGTACGCAGGGCAATGTTTCCCAAGTGAGCCACCCGTGCGGTGTTTGCTGCAATTTCAATGCTGGCATTCAGATTACGGTTGCGGTCTTTTACTCCTTCAATAAAATTTTGCATGTGCAGGTCCAGGCCTTTTCCGGTTCCTTTGGTATATGGAATTCGTTCCATCATATCCTTGTCTTTTTTGTTTTCCGGAATGACTTCCCAGCCACCACGGTCAACAACCAGAGTTCCATTATTTCCAACGTAGCCGACTCCATGATCGCGTCCAAAATGACCACCATTGATGCCTGTCCCGTGATCCCAAAGCAGCGTATGACCGTCGAATTCGTACAAAGCTTGCAGGGTATCCGGAGTTTCAGCAGCGTCATCCGGATAAGCAAATTTTCCACCCATTGCCATGACTGATTTTGGCGCTTTATCTCCCATGCCGAATAAACCGTAATCGATGATGTGAACTCCCCAATCGGTCATTAAACCTCCGGCATAATCGTAAAACCAACGGAAATTGAAGTGGAACCGGTTGGGATTGAACGGACGTTTTGGAGCTGGCCCGAGCCAGAAATCATAATCTACTCCGACAGGTGCATCACTATCGGGTTTTACCGGAACGGGTTCCATCCAACCCTGGTAAGCCCAGGTTCGAACGGTACGCACTTTCCCCAGTTTTCCCGACTGCACAAAATCGACAGCAGTACGCCAGTGCGGATCGCTGCGCTGCCACATTCCCACCTGAACAACGGTCTTGTATTTATTGGCAGCTCGTTCCATCACGTTAATCTCTTCGATGGAATTACCCAACGGTTTTTCGCAATACACATCTTTCCCTGCCTGACAGGCTTCAACCATTGGCAAACAGTGCCAGTGGTCAGGAGTTCCGATGATCACCACATCCACGTCTTTGTTTTCGAGTAATTTGCGGTAATCACTATAAAGTTGTGGCTTAAAGCCCTGAATTTTTTCCGTATCGGCAGCGCGTTTGTTGAGTACGTTGCTGTCCACATCGCACAGGGCAACACATTCCGTATTTTTTTGTCGCAGAAAAGCCGAAAGATCGGCAAACCCCATTCCATTGGTTCCAATCAACCCGCAACGAAGTTTTTCGTTGGCTCCCGAGCAGGCACTCATCGGAATGGGCATGGTTGCAGCAAGACTTAAGCCCACAGCAGCAGTGGTAGTACTTTTTATAAAACTTCTTCGGTTGGTCATTATGGATTTTTTAGCTGTTATGGATCAGAAATCAAATAAGAAGACTGATCCGATGAACTCAAAGTCACCGGATCAGCAACCCTGAAAACAGGAATCGAAACTATTTTTGCATCGCATCGTCAAATGCCACATCCGAAGGATCAAAGTTGCTGTAACGGACAAAGTCGCAGGCTTCGGAAGCACCGGCTTCGCGGTTCATACCACTGTCTTCCCATTCTACAGAAAGCGGTCCTCGATATTTGATGTCGTTTAAAGCACGAATAATGTTTTCGAAATCAATTTTGCCACGACCTAAACTGCGGAAATTCCAGTAGCGGCGGTTATCTCCAAATTCCGTGTGTCCACCAAAAACGCCAATTTCCATAGGGTGATCGCTCCAGTAGGCGTCTTTCATGTGAACATGGAAAATACGATCGGAGAATTCGTAAATAAATTTTACGTAGTCAACTCCCTGATAGCCGAGATGGCTTGGGTCAAAATTAAATCCGAATGCCGGATGGTAATTAACAGCTTTCAAGGCACGTCGGGCTGTTGCAGTGTCGAATGCTATTTCAGTCGGGTGCACTTCAAGCGCAAATTTGACTCCCATTTTCTGGAATTCGTCTAAAATCGGAATCCAGCGTTTGGCAAAATCTTCATATCCTTTGTCGATCATTTCCTGACTGACAGCCGGAAACGAATAAAGCAAATGCCAGATCGAACTTCCGGTAAAACCGATCACGGTGTCCAATCCCAACATTTTGGCTACTTTTCCTGTTTTGATAATTTCTGCCGCAGCACGCTGACGAACACCTTCAGGATTGCCATCGCCCCAGATGTAGCCAGGTAAAATGCCTTTGTGACGCTCGTCGATTGGGTCGCACACACACTGCCCAATCAGGTGGGTAGAAATGGCGAACAACTGAAGGTCATATTTGGCCAATAATTCTTTGCGCGCATCGCAATAAGCCTGATCGGCTTTATCAATTTCTATATGGTCGCCCCAAGTGCAAAGTTCAAGGCCATCGTAGCCAAACTCGAGCGCTTTTTCGCACATAGTTTCAATGGGTAGGTCGGCCCATTGTCCGGTAAATAAAGTTACTGGTCTGCCCATGATATTTTTTGTTTTAGAAGCCTCTCTCCCAGCTCTTCTTCAAAGGAAAGGGGAGTTTGAAAAGGCAAAAGTTATACAATTTTGTTTGTTGTTTTTATTGAATAGATAAAATAAAGACATCTCCCTTTTATTCTCCCCCTTCGGGGGAGTTAGAGGGGGCTTCTATCCGAAAGGAATCCATTTTACCTCATCGTTGTAGCCGGCTTCGACTACCGCATCGATAAATTGCATGCCGCGGATTCCGTCTTCAATCCCCGGAAAGTCGAGCCACTCGGGTTTGGGCTGTTCGCCGCTCATTTTGGTCCGAAGTGTATAGGAGAAATTGCGGTAAATATTGGCAAATGCTTCCAGGTAACCTTCCGGGTGGCCCCCCGGAGTACGGGTATTGGCTGCTGCTGCCGATCCCATGAACCCAGTGCCGACCCGATAGATCTCGATTGGTTTTTTTGTCCATTTTACAACCAGTGTATTGGGTTCTTGCTGGGTCCATTCCAACCCGCCTTTTTCGCCGTAAACCCTTATTTTCAGGGCATTTTCTTCTCCGGCACAAACTTGAGACGCCATCAGAACTCCTTTGGCGCCATTGTCGAAACGAAGCAAAACGGAACCATCATCGTCCAGCAAACGACCGGGGCAGAAAATATTCAGATCAGCACATAATTCTGTCGTTCTAAGTCCGGTAATGTATTCGGCCAGATGATGGGCATGGGTACCAATGTCGCCCATTGCACCGGCTTTTCCGGAGCGCTTCGGATCAGTTCGCCATAGCGCCTGTAAATTTCCGGTATCTTCTTCTTTTGCCGATAACCAGCCCTGCGGATATTCGACAAATATTTTGCGGATTTTTCCGAATAGACCTTCGGCAACCATTTGTTTCGCCTGTTTCACTGCCGGATAGCCGGAATAAGTATGAGTCAGAACAAGTATCAGACCGGTTTCCTTCAGTTTGGCATCAAGCTGAAGCGCTTCGTCGAGCGAGAACGTGATGGGTTTATCAACAACTACATTGAAGCCGTTTTCGAGGGCCATCATAGCCGGACCAAAATGAGCAAAATTTGGCGTTACAATGGTTACAAAATCCATTCGCTCACTTTCCGGTAACTTAACTTCGTTTTCAAACATTTCCTGATAGGTTTTATACACGCGGTTTTCAGGAAGGTAATACGATTTCCCTGAGGAAAGCGAGATTTCGGGATTGATACTGAAACAGCCACAGACCAGTTCAATTTGCCCGTCCATAAAAGCTGCCAGCCGGTGAATGGCGCCAATGAAAGCATCGCTTCCGCCACCAACCATGCCCATTCTTAATTTACGGTTTATCATTTGATTGTAGTTTAATTGGTTTATGATTAAAGAATGTCGTTTTTTAAGTTCGATAAAATTAGAAAACTTTTCGTGAAAGTACCGTCAATTCTGTGAAAAACCAACCTGACCGGAATGGGTAAAATTGGGTTGAAATTTGTGTGCGGAGAAACAGATTCTTATCTTCGGGACGAAATGAAAGAGGATTCCGGAGAAAATTGCGGAAACCTGTCATTACAGATTTTTGACTCAATAAACTAAACTTTACCGATATGGAAAGACGATCATTTTTGCGTAATGCAGCCGGAACGCTGGCAGCTGTTGGACTTGCAGGTTCAACTAAAGCATTCGCTTCTGAAGTGAAAATATCCAACGAAGCACAATTCAAACTGAAATATGCTCCCGGTTTTGGAACCTTCAAAGAACATGCAGGCGATGATTTGTTCGATCAGATTAAATTCATAAGTGATCAGGGATTCCGGGCGATTTTCGACAATAGTCTGATGAAAAAAGAACCAGCTGTTCAGGAAAAAATTGCAGCTGAACTTGCCCGACGAAATATGGATTTGGGCCCGTTTGTTTTGTATGCCGATTTTCCGGTGAAATCGATGGTTACCCAGGATACGGCGATAAAAGATATGCTAAAAAAGAAAATGGAGGAAGGGGTTGAATGCGCCAAACGCACTGGTGCCAAATGGGCGCTGGTTGTTCCGGGCCATTTCGACGAAGGCCTAGAATGGGATTACCAGACAGCCAACGTGATCGATAACATGAAGATGTGCTGCGAAGTGGTTGAAAAAAGTGGGTTGATCTTAGTTATGGAGCCGCTCAATGCCTGGACCAACCATCCGGGACTGTTTCTGACCAAAATTCCGCAGGCGCACATGATCTGCCAGGCAGTCAATCATCCGTCGTGTAAAATTGTGAACGATCTTTATCATCAGCAAATTACTGAAGGAAATCTGATTCCGAACATCGACAAAGCCTGGGAAAGCATTGCCGCTTTTCACATTGGCGATAATCCGGGACGGAATGAACCAACGACTGGTGAAATCAATTATAAAAATGTATTCAGACACATTCATAGTAAAGGATACGATGGTGTTTTATGTTGCGAACACGGTAAAAGTATCAAAGGCAAGGAAGGTGAAGCTGCCTTTATCAAGGCATATCGTGAGGTGGATTCATTCTAAAATAATTTCAATAAGAAATGAGGCTGGCCCCAATGGAGTCAGCCTCATTTCTTATTGATCATTTTTTGCTTTTACAGGTTATTGTGTACTTGGGCAATTGTTCCGTTGAAGCGTTTTTCGATAAGTTCGCTTATGCGTTCGCGTAGCAGCCCGATGGTGATTTTTTGGGTTACCTCGTGTGCAAAAGCATTCATCAGCATGGTGCGGGCTTCTTTTTCGCCAATGCCACGCGAGCGAAGGAAGAATAGCGCATCTTCATCAATTTGACCAACGGTGGCGCCGTGGCTACATTTTACATCATCGGCATCAATAATCAGCTGCGGTTTGGTTTGCATGCGTGCTTTGTCCGACAACAACACATTGTTGTTTCGCTGGAAAGCATTGGTTTGCTGGGCATCGCGGGCCACATGAATTCGTCCGGCAAAAGCTCCGGTTGATTCATCATCCAGAATATTTTTGAAAAGCTGATTACTTACACAATTAGGTTTTGCATGCTCAATCAACACAAAATTGTCGACATGCTGTTTCTTATCGGTCAGTGAAACTCCCAGTGCATTTGCTTCTGAGTGATCACCGTTAAATGCGATCTTCAGGTTATTCCGAACCAATCCAGTGTGTAAGCTGAAAGCTCCGGTATTTAACACTGTATTGCGCTCTTGCTTAAAAAATGTTGAGTTTATCGAAGTTGTCTGAGCATTTTGATTCTGGATGGTGTACACATCAATCAGCGAATCTTCTCCTGAAAACACTTCGGTAACCGAGTTGTACAGGAACGATGCAGAAGAAAGTGTATAATCGCAAACCAAAACTTTTACCTCTGATGCCGCATCCGCGATGATCAGATTTCGTTGGGTGGCCATCAGGTTTTCGTCAGAACTCAGTAAATTGATTACCTGTATCGGTTTTTCAAGCGCAATGCCTTTCGGAATGTAAAGGAAGAAACCATCCTTTGCAAAAGCCGTATTCAGCGCCACAAACGGGTCGTTCGACAAGGCTGCCTGACGGTTCAGGTAATCCTGAAGCAATTCCGGTTTTTCGTTGGCTATTTGTTCCAGGCTGCTCAGAACAACTCCTTTCGGAAGTCCGGCTGCCGGATTATTTCCGTTGTAAAACCAGCCATTCACCAGGAAAACCAGGTGGGCGTCCAGTTGAGGAATATTTTTGCTGAAAACCACATTCAGATCAATCACGCCATTTTCGCGCACGACTTCCTGCTTGTAATTTTTCTCGAAAGCCGGTTTCAGATTGGTGTATTTATAATCTTCGGTCTTGAAATCCGGGATCCCGGCCTGTGCAAAACGCTTGATCGACACTTTGCGCATCCGGTTCAGCAAAGGTGAAGAACCAGCATTTAACGTTTCCCTGCTTTGTTCAAACAGCGAAACCCAATGTTCGGCAGGCGATATTTTTTGTGAAATAGTACTCATATTTTCAAGTAAAAAGTGAAAAGGAAAAAGACAAAAGTGAAAAACGTTCTCGCATCTGGCGATATCGTTAATTTTCACCGTTCTTAATCCAGTCGTAGCCTTTTTCTTCAAGTTCGAGGGCCAGTTCCTTGCCACCCGATTTCACAATGCGGCCTTTGTATAAAACATGCACAAAATCGGGCACAATGTAATCGAGCAAACGCTGATAGTGTGTTACCACTATGGTTGCATTTTCCGGAGTTTTCAGGGCATTCACGCCTTCGGCAACAATGCGGAGCGCGTCAATGTCGAGGCCCGAGTCGGTTTCGTCCAAAATAGCCAGTTTCGGTTCGAGCATGGCCATCTGGAAAATTTCGTTTTTCTTCTTCTCACCGCCTGAAAAACCTTCATTCACCGAGCGGTTGGTCAATTCAGTATCGAGGTGAAGCATGTCTTTTTTCGCACGCATCAGCTTCAGGAATTCACCGGCAGTTAAAGGTTCCAGTCCTTTAAATTTGCGGTGTTCGTTCACAGCAGCCTTGATAAAACTTACCATAGGAACGCCGGGAATTTCAACCGGGTACTGGAAGCTGAGGAACAAGCCACTGCGTGAGCGATCTTCCGGCGATAATTCCAAAAGATCCTGTCCCATATAAGTTACTTCTCCGCCAAGTACTTCGTAGTCTTCTTTTCCGGCCAGCACATTAGCCAATGTACTTTTTCCTGAACCGTTTGGGCCCATTATGGCGTGAACTTCACCGGCTTTTATTTCGAGGTTGATTCCTTTCAGGATTTCTTTGCCCTCAACCGAGGCACGTAAATTCTTTATTGATAACATAAATAGCCCCCTCTAACTCCCCCGTTGGGGGAGGATTTTAAAACTCCCGAAGACAGTATTTCGTCATACGGGGAACAATAATTTGTATTTTCAGAAATTTGACTCATTTTTTACTTGTTTTTGAAGCCTCCCTGAGGGGAGGTTTGGAGGGGCTCTTACCCCACGCTGCCTTCCAGACTTATGGCAAGCAACTTCTGTGCTTCAACGGCAAATTCCATCGGAAGCTTGTTCAGTACTTCTTTGGCGTAACCGTTTACGATCATTCCAATGGCGTCTTCCGTAGAAATTCCGCGCTGGTTGCAATAGAAAATCTGGTCTTCTCCAATCTTTGAGGTGGTTGCTTCGTGCTCTACAATCGACGATTTATTGCCCACTTCGATGTACGGAAAGGTATGCGCACCGCAGGTCGATCCCAGCAAAAGCGAGTCGCACTGCGAGAAGTTGCGGGCGTTGGTTGCTCCCGGAAGTACTTTTACAAGCCCGCGATAAGCGTTGTCGCTGTGTCCGGCCGAAATACCTTTCGAAACGATGGTACTTTTGGTGTTTTTACCGATGTGGATCATCTTGGTGCCGGTGTCGGCCTGCTGATGATTGTTCGTTAGTGCCACTGAGTTAAATTCGCCCACCGAATTGTCGCCCATCAGCACGCAGCTGGGGTATTTCCAGGTGATGGCCGAGCCGGTTTCCACCTGCGTCCAGCTAATTTTCGACGATTCGCCGCGGCAGATTCCGCGTTTGGTCACGAAATTGTAAATTCCGCCTTTCCCCTCTTTATCGCCAGGATACCAGTTTTGTACGGTCGAATATTTCACTTCGGCACGGTCCATTGCAATAATTTCGACCACGGCGGCGTGCAACTGATTTTCGTCGCGCATTGGGGCGGTGCAACCTTCGAGATAGCTCACGTAGCTGTCGTCGTCGGCTATAATCAACGTCCTTTCAAACTGTCCTGTTCCGGCAGTATTGATGCGGAAATAGGTCGAAAGTTCCATCGGGCAGCGAACGCCTTTCGGGATGTAGCAGAACGATCCGTCGGAGAAAACCGCTGAATTCAGTGCTGCAAAGAAATTATCGGTAGTCGGAACCGACATTCCGAGGTATTTTTTTATCAGTTCGGGATGCTCAGTGAGAGCTTCGCTAAACGAGCAGAAAATGATTCCCTTTTCAGCCAAAACTGTTTTAAATGTGGTGGTTACCGAAACGCTGTCCATAACTACATCCACGGCAACGCCGGCCAGATGTTTTTGCTCTTCAATTGGGATGCCAAGTTTTTGAAATGTTTCAAGCAATTCAGGATCAACTTCATCTAAACTCTTGTATTTCGGGCTGGTACGAGGCGCCGCGTAATAAATGGTCTCCTGAAAATCGATTGGAGGAATGCGCAAATGAGCCCATTCCGGAGTTTTCATTTTTAGCCATTCGCGGTAAGCTTTCAAGCGAAATTCGAGCATGAATTCCGGCTCGTTCTTTTTGGCCGAAATCAACCTGACAACATCCTCATTCAATCCTTTCGGAATAACGTCAGTATCAATATCGGTTACAAAGCCATATTCGTATTCTTTGGTCGTTATGTCGTTTAATAATTTATCCTGATTTTCCATCTTATCCTGTTTTCTGTTCTCTTGAACACATCAAAATAACAATCAATCACCCACTCGGTTTAAATTGAATTGCAAAGATAAGGAAGTAAAGCTATTTTTGCCGAATGTTTAGAGGTAATAAATACCTTTAAGTCTTAATTTTTAACATGGAAGGAATAAAAAAACATACGCAGCTCTCCGAGTTGGGCGAGTTTGGATTGATCAGCCGCCTGACTGAAAAAATTCAGTTGAAAAATGAAAGCTCAGTGAAAGGCGTTGGTGACGATGCGGCCGTACTAAGTTATCCCGACAAGAAAATTGTGGTGACCACCGATTTGCTCATCGAAGGCATTCATTTCAACCTGATGTATGTTCCGCTGAAACACTTGGGCTACAAGGCTGTGGTGGTGAACCTTTCCGACGTTTTTGCCATGAATGCCACGCCGCGGCAAATTACGGTTTCAATTGCCATTTCAGCAAAATTTTCGCTGGAAGCCATCGACGAGTTGTACTCCGGAATTCATTTGGCCTGCGAAAAATATGGTGTTGATTTGATTGGCGGCGACACCACCACTTCGTTAACCGGTTTAACCATCAGCATTACAGCCATTGGCGAAGCCGCTGAAGAAGAACTGACTTACCGCAGCGGCGCGCAGGTGAATGATTTGCTTTGCGTATCGGGTGATTTGGGTGGCGCTTACATGGGCTTGCAGTTGCTCGAGCGCGAAAACGAAGTGTTCAAAGTGAACCCAAAAGCACAACCGCAATTCGAAGGATACAATTATATTTTGGAACGCCAGCTCAAACCCGAAGCGCGTGGCGACATTGTCAGTTTGCTGAAAACGTTGGGCATCAAACCTACCTCGATGATTGATATTTCCGATGGACTTTCTTCTGAAATCCTTCACCTGTGCCGAAACTCGAAGGTAGGCTGTAACCTGTTCGAAGAAAAAGTTCCGCTCGATCAGCAGACCAAGCAGATGGCCGAAGAACTGAATATCAATCCGCTGGTGGCAGCTTTAAATGGCGGAGAAGACTATGAATTGCTGTTCACGGTTCCACTCGGCTGTTTTGATGTTATTAAAAAAGAATTTGATTTTACCGTAATCGGCCACATTACTCCTGAAATTGAAGGCGCTAATCTGATTACCTCTGGTGGTTCAGTTATTCCTTTGCAGGCGCAAGGTTGGAATCCGCTGAAATAATAGATGCGATCGATTATATACAAATTACGACAATAAAAAGGGAGCTCAAGGCTCCCTTCTTGCTGTTTAATTTCAATATAAAAATAAAGAATTGTTTAAGTATATCACGACAACCTTGACGTTACCTAACCAATTTTTCCAGCCTGGCTATTTTGACTTCTTTCTATTGCCTGGTTTTTAATCCCTCATTAATGGCAAGTTGAGTCATCATATCCATTTCTCCAGCCATACCTTCCATGTTCTCAGCTAATTGGTTTACATCATTATACATGCTGAAAGTGATGTGCGAACCGTAAGCTTCAGTTCCGATTGGTATTATGGCCTTGTGTAGACTCCAAGATACATTCTTTCCTTGATCGACAAGACCCTGATTCCGGGACTTGAAAATTTCTGCCCCAGCTTTTTCATTATTGTCATCGAGGTTGTTTCATCCGGATCTATTCAGGTTTTATTTTGGGAATTTGTTCATTTATTAACTTTTTGAACCACAGCCGGTTGCCAACATTATAAAACTCATTCTTTATATCCGGGTTGGCAGCAAGTTCACCATCAGTGTACGGAAAATGTCCGACCAACACATCATCTCCAGTGTTCCAGTTTGCGGGAGTCAGCACCGATAAACGATCAGCGGTTTGCATAGCCTCTACAATTCGTTCAATTTCCTTCATGTTGCGCCCAACCTGCATCGGATAAAAATTTATTGACCGTACGGTATTACTTGGGTCAATGATAAATACCCCCCTGATATCTTTGTTTGTGCTTGTTGGTTCATGAAGCATTCCATATTTTTTGGATGCTGCGATTGAATGATCGTCAAAAAGAGGGAAATTAATTTTCTGAGGACCTCTTCCTTTGTAATTCAATTCTTCGAGGTTTGATTTCCACATTTTATGCATGGACAGATCATCGGTTGAAATAACTGCGATTTTGACTCCCAGTTTTTCAAAGTCTTTTTGCATGTAAGCGAGTTCCAAAAGTTCGGAGGAACAAACTGGAGTAAAATCCTGGGGATGGCTGAACAGGATTTTCCAGCTTTTGCCAAAATCCTCAGGAAAGGTAAGAGTTCCATTGGTCGATTCGGCTGTAAAAGATGGTGCTTTGGATCCAATTAAAGGAATTTTAGTGTTTTGAGCGAAAATGGATCCGAAATAAAGAACGGCAAGTGCAATTGTAAATACTAATTTTTTCATGTCTGTAAATTTTAGAAACTGTGTAATTTTTTCAACAAGAATTCAACTCCGTGCGGGCAATTTTATCCACTTTACGTAGTATTTTACCCGCATCGATTCGATTTATCATGGAACTAATCCATGATTTTGCTGATAGACCCAGATAGGGTTTCCGTGAAGACGTTCAGTTAATTTTGGTACCAATAGTCCGCAATCCTGCGAAAAGACAATTTAGGATAATAGGCCGATTAACGGTGTCCAGGCAGAACGGCTTAAACTACCGTTGCTGGGTATATAGGAATTAAAATAGTAGTTTCTGAGTTAAATTTACGGAACCTCCGAAGAATAATCTATATCAAACAGAAATAAAAGACAAAAAAGTATTTTATTTTTATTTTCACCCAGATTTTATCGAATATTCCATTCATTTGATCTAAAATTTACTGAAAATGGTTAAATATTCCAGATGTAGAAAGTAGGTCAAAATTCACTTGATCAGCATAAAATACTGATTAAGTGAATACTTCATAATTGTCTTCATAACTTTATCGCTGAAACTTCAGACGGCGCCTGGTTTTAGCATTTGCAGAGTTGAACACTAGTGTGCGTCCAGCCAGTTGGCGCCGGCATTTATTTCAACCGTCAGCGGAACACCAATATTTACGGCATGTTCCATTTCATGTTTTACAAACGTTTTCATCTGTTCAAGCTCGGAATGCCAAACATCAAAATTCAACTCGTCATGTACCTGAAGGATCATTTTTGAGCGAAGCTTCAGACGGTTCATTTCTTTCCAGATGTTGATCATGGCAATTTTAATCACATCGGCAGCTGAACCCTGAATGGGGGCGTTAATGGCATTTCGTTCGGCAACGCCACGTACGACCGAATTGGCAGAATTGATGTCATTCAGATAACGTTTCCGTCCCATGATGGTTTGCACAAATCCAGTTTCCCGGGCATTTTCAATGCTTTGATCCATATATTTTTTAATGTCCGGAAAGTTTTCGAAATAGCCGTCGATTAACTCTTTCGCTTCGGTTCTGGGAATATTGAGGCGTTGCGACAGGCCAAAAGCTGAAATACCATAGATGATTCCGAAGTTGGCTGTTTTTGCCTTGCGGCGCATGTCGGAAGTAACTTCTGACAGCTGAATTTTATAGATTTTTGAAGCCGTGATGGCATGAATGTCCTGATTGTTGCGGAATGCTTCCATCATTTGAGTATCCTTGCTTAAAGCGGCCATGATGCGCAATTCGATTTGAGAATAGTCGGCCGATAAAAATGTGTGCTCATTGTCGGAAGGAATAAATGCTTTGCGCAACTCGCGACCATTTTCATCCCGAATGGGTATGTTTTGCAGATTCGGATTGGTCGAACTAAGTCTTCCGGTGGCAGCAATAGCCTGATTGTAAGAAGTATGTAGTTTTCCTGTTGAAGAATTAATAAGCTCCGGTAAAGTTTCAACATAGGTGGAAAGCAATTTTTTCAATCCCCTGAATTCGAGAATCTTGCCAATGATCGGATGTTTATCCTGAAGTTTTTCGAGCGTTTCTTCGGCTGTTGAGTACTGCTTGGTTTTGGTCATTTTGGCGCCCGGATCAATCTTCATCTTTTCGAAGAGAATGACGCCAAGCTGTTTGGGTGAAGAAATATTGAACTCTTCACCAGCCAGCTGAATAATTTCTTTCTCGATTTCAATCAACTGAGTGCGCAAAACTTCTGCATAAAGTTTCAGCTCGCCGGTATTCAATTTTACTCCGGCGCGTTCCATGTCGGCCAAAACAAAGATGAGCGGCATTTCAATTTCATCGAAAAGCTTTCGTGTTCCGCTATTATTCAGGTCTTTTTCAACGGCCAGTTTCAGCTGAAGTGTCAAATCAGCGTCTTCGCAGGAATAATCGCGCAGTTTCTCAAGTGGCGCTTGCCGCATACTTTGCGGCAAAGCTCCTTTTTTACCAATCAGCGTGTCGGTTGTGATTTTCTGATAATTGAGGTATTGTTCGCAAAGGTCGTCGAGGTTGTGACGCATGTCGGGCTGAACCAAATAATGCGCAATCATGGTATCAAATAGTGGTCCACTGATTTCGAGGCCATAATTTTTCAGGACTGAAAGGTCGTATTTGATGTTTTGTCCGATTTTCTGGATTTTGTTGTCGCCAAAAACCAGTCGGAATTCCTGAACAATTTCAGTTGCCTTTTGCCGGTCGGCCGGGATGGTAACACAATAAGCTTCGTGGCTGCGAAAGGCAAACGACATACAAACCAATTCGGCGGTCATGGTATCGAGTCCGGTGGTTTCGGTGTCGAAACAAAATTCTTTCTGGACCGACAACTCTGCCCGCAGGCTGGCGCGTTGTTCGGCCGTTTCGATCAGGTAATACTGATGCGGAACGGTTTCGAATGAATCCAAAGTCTGAATTTCCGGAGTTTTTGTTTCAGTTGCGGCAATTGGCGCTCCAAACAAAGTTCCCTGTTGAAACATCGCATCGGAAACGGGTTGTGGTTTGGATTCCTGCTTTTTAATCAGTTGTCTGAATTCCAAATCGGAATAAATTTCGTTGAGCCGTTTAAAGTTTGGCTCCTCCATCACGAGTTTGCTTTCGTCAAACTCAACCGGAACGTCCAGGATGATTTCAGCCAGTTTGCGCGACATGCGAACCTGTTGCTCATGTTCAACCAGATTTTCTTTTAGTTTTCCTTTCTGATCGTCGATATGCTCATAAAGTCCGTCAATCGATTTGTAAGTAGAGATTAGTTTCATGGCTGTTTTGGGACCTACACCCGGACAACCCGGAATATTGTCAGCGGTATCTCCCATGAGGCCAAGAACATCAATAACCTGCCAGGGTTCATCGATCTCGAAATTTTGCTGGACTTCGGGAATTCCCCAGATTTCAGGCTTCTCGCCTCCTCGTGCCGGTTTGTACATGAAAATATTTTCGGAAACCAACTGGGCGTAATCTTTATCCGGAGTCATCATGTAGGTGGTGTACCCCATGGTCTCAGCTTTTTTTGCCAGTGTTCCAATTACATCATCAGCTTCAAAACCCGGTTTCTCCAGAATCGGAATATGATAGGCCTCGATGATTTTTCTGATATATGGAATGGATTTCTGCAGATCTTCAGGCATTATTTCACGGTTGGCTTTGTATGCCCCGAACATTTCGTGCCTGAAGGTTGGTATATTCAGGTCAAAAACAACGGCAATGTGAGTTGGTTTCTGTTCGTTCAGCAATTGTTCGAGGGTATTCACAAAACCGAACATGGCCGAAGTATTTAATCCTTTGGAGTTGAAACGCGGGTTCTTGATGAATGCGAAATAAGAGCGGTAAATCAACGCGTAGGCATCGAGCAGGAAAAGCCGTTTATCGGTGTTGTTGTGTTCGGTCATAATTGATTTATTTACTATTAACGATTAACGAACAACGATTCGAGATTAACGATTTTTCCCTTCTTCAATCCGTCAATCTTTAATCGTTAATTTGCAATCAATTGTCAGCAGCATACCATTCAGCAAACGAATTGGCGGTTTCATACAAACGAACACTGAAAAGCTCAAGATGTTCGGGCAAAAGTGGTTTCACTTTATCGGCGATGTAAACAACCAGGTTTTCGGTCGTTGGCTGAAACGAAACAACCTGATGACGTTCATACATTTGCCCCAATTGACTCAGTTTATCAGTCGGTGCTTTCTCGTTGATCATCAGTGAATGGTCAAGCTGGCTGATAATCTGTTCCTGAACAATTTTTTTCAGAATACTGAAATCAATGACCATACCATCTTTCGGACTTCCGGCATCCTGAATAGGTTCGCCCAGCACCGTAATCTGGAGTCTGTATGAATGACCGTGAATGTTTCGGCAAAGCCCGTCGTAATTGAGCAGTGCATGAGACATTTCGAATCCAAATTGTTTGGTTACCCTTATTTTTGACATAACTTGATTTTCTGAAGGTCGAAATTAGGAAAGAAGTTTTAATAATTCTTTAAACTTCCTTGCCTAATCCCGGCAAAATTCGATAAATGAAAAATCCGATCCTTTTTGGAAAGACCGGATTTTTCCGTTTGAGAGTTTCTTTTTATTCGCAGGTACAGCGTTGTAAACAATCAACGATCTGGCTTAATATATCATGTTTCAGATAATAATAAGTGTTTTTACCTTCGCGGCGGGCGCAAAGAACGCCCTTGTCTTTTAGAATTCCGAGATGGTGAGAGGTGGTTGACTGTTCGATTCCGAGTAATTCGTGAATCTCAGTTACAGTTAGTTTCTTACCACCTTCCAGATGTTTAAGAATGGCAATACGCATCGGGTGTGCAATGGCTTTCAGCATGTTGGCAGCAGTCTCAAGCCTGTCGGCATCTATTTCCTGAATATTGGTAATCATTGATGAATGTTTAATGGATGCAAATATATAAATATTTGCCCGAGGAAAAACAAAAATCACAACTCATTGTCCGATTGTTCAGAATTTATTTAGATGGAAATTAGATTATTACGATTGGCATTTTGAATGGGTGGCAAATGAGTTTATTAAGCAAAAAAAGTAATTTTATTTTCTATTTTTGAAACGCTAAAAAACGCAGGAATGACCTCTTTGGATATTATACAATCGCCCATCAAGGAAGAACTCAAAAATTTCGAAAGTTACTTCAAGGAAGCCATCAAGAGCGACATTCCACTGCTTCAGATTATCATCCGGTATATTCTTCGGAAAAAGGGGAAGCAAATGCGACCCATGTTTGTTTTCCTTTCGGCCAAAATGTGTGGTGGATTCAATGAATCGACCCATTTAGCCGCCTCTTCCATCGAATTGCTTCATACCGCTACGTTGCTGCACGACGATGTGGTTGACGAATCATACGAGCGCCGGGGTAGTTTTTCAATCAACGCGTTGTGGAAAAATAAGATTGCCGTTCTGGTTGGCGATTTTATTCTGGCCCGGGGATTCCTCAATACCCTTGATCACAAAGAATATCGCTTTCTGCACCTGATTTCTCGGGCAGTAAAAGACATGAGTGAAGGTGAAATTTTGCAAATGCGCAAAAGCCGCAAGCTGGATATCGACAACGAAACGTATTACGAAATCATTCGGAAAAAAACAGCTTCGCTGATCGCAACAAGCATGGCCATTGGGGCAGCCTCGGTTACCAAAGATGATGAACTTGTTGAAAAAATGTTCAGCATTGGACTTGATGTCGGCATTGCTTTCCAGATAAAAGATGACATTTTTGATTACCAAAGCAAGGGAATTTTGGGAAAACCAACGGGCAACGATATCAAAGAGAAAAAAATTACCCTGCCCCTACTTTACATCCTGAACAATTGTGAATCAGGAGAACGAAGCCGGATTTTGAGCCTGATTAAACGAAAAAACAAGAACCAGGCGAAAGTAAAAGAATTGGTCGATTTGGTGGTAAGCCGCGGAGGATTGGAATACGCTTCACAGAAAATGAACGAGTTCCGCGAAAAAGCTATCGCCGGAATCCTGGAATTTCCTGAAAGCGAATCGAGAACTGCGTTGATTGAACTGGTAAATTATACAACAACCCGGCAGAAATAGAATAGAAAAAGGTCATCAGACATTAGAAAAACGAAAACTCTATTCAAATAACCACTGACTTTTTCCCGAAATATTATCTTACCCTCCTGAAAACCTTCTGTGAAAAATAATTCGGTAAAGTTTCGTCGGTATTAATCACAATCCCCCCCAAAATATACACCGGAAATTTGTTCAAAAAAGTAGGATGATTCCGGATGAGTTCAAGTATTTCCTTCTCAATTTCATCGTAAACCAGATGCGTGGTTTTCAGAATCGGTACCTCTGCTTTTTGTATTTCTTCAACCATTGGCAACAGCCGCAAAGCCAGAAATTCGGGTTGAAATTCGGAATAATCGGCAGGGTTGATCTGATGAATGGACGTTGACAAGGCATGTTGCTGAACCATCATTAAAGCTCCGCAGGTATTGGTGTGGCGGCTCTGTCCAACGCGCTTTACTTTACCAACCTCGCCAGTGCGCGAAATGCCGATGTGCGATCCGAAAATAAACAGGGCTGCGCCGCCATCCGGAATATGATCGGAGAAAGCGGTCAGTCCAATTTCCCCAACAAACGGATAGCCGGCCAATCCGCCCATGATAAAGGTTCCCTGCGATGACGGCAAGTTCATTTTCGCATGTTGGTGGTTGAGTTCGTCGAAACAAAAGGAGGTGGCAATTATAATCCGGTTCATTTCTATTCTTTCGCGTTCTGCGATTTCAAGCACGGCGTTATGCGAAGCTTCAGACATGGTTGAGAACTCATCGAAGTACTGACTGATTATTTTTTGCACGGTCTATGACTTTAGAATGGTAATTTTTATTCAGATAACAGAAACTAAAATAACGAAAAATAGATTATCCGGTTGATCCCAGTGCATTTGCCACTGCATTAACTGTTTTCAGCAAAATGATATTTTGTTGATTGGCCATTTCCGGATCGGCAAAATCTTTTTCGTTTCTCCAGTTGCGGAGGGCATTTACCTGTATCTGGTGCATTAATTTCAATGCTACTGCCCGGAGCCGCGTGGAATAATAATGATTTTTTCTTCGCTCTTCAAAAGGTTTTACGAGCAGTTCGGCGAGCAGGCTCCTGGTCAGATGGTATTCGGCTAAAATGAGAGGTAAAATGTCATTTTTTATCTGTTCGTCGTCTATCATCGAAGCATAAAGCTCAATAATTTCAGGGTCGGTAGCCGCCAATCCCGAATCAACATTGGTGAGAATATATCGAACCAGCGGATGTGATGTCAGGAATTGCTTTAGTAAAGCATATTTTTGGGGTTGTTGCTCTTTGATCAGTTTCAGGGTACTGCCGACGCCATACCAGCTGGTCATATTGACCCGGCTTTGAGTCCAGCTGAAAACCCAGGGAATGGCACGTAAGTCGGTGAGTGTACGTTGATTCGTCCGCCGAGAAGGACGGGACCCGATTTTGCTTGACTCAATCACATCAATGGGAGTGGCCATTTCAAAAAAACGAATAAAACTCGGATGGCGGGTCAGGGCATTGTAAGTGGTAAAACTTTCATGCGCCATAAAGCTCACAAGTTCAAAAACGTCGGTATTTTGCGAGTCGTTATTTAATAGCGTATTGAGCAAAGCGCCGGAAGTGAGTAATTCCAGGTTGAATGCGGCATTCACTTTATTGGCGTATTTGCGTTCGATAGTTTCTCCCTGTTCGGTAAGCCTCAGCTTCCCACACAAGGAAGCGGGCGGAAGGCTTTTTAAAAACCAGTGAATTGGACCTGCTCCCCGGCTTATGCTGCCTCCTTTTCCATGAAAAAAGCGGATGTCAACTTCATGTTTGCGTCCAATTTGGGTTAACTCATGCTGTGCTTCGTATAAATGCCAAAGGCTTGATAAAATTCCACCGTCTTTATTGCTATCGCTGTATCCAATCATTACTTCGGCTACCGGTCGGCTGTATCCTTTTAATTCCATCTGAAGTTTCAGCGTATTTTGGGTGACCGGATGTGACAAAAATTCATCGAGAATTTCCGGCGCACGATGCAAATCCTCAATGGTTTCGAAAAGAGGAACGACCGGAATCTGGCAGGCAGGACCCTCTGATGTTTTTTGAAATAATCCGGCTTCTCTGGCAAGCAAATAAAGGGTTAACAAATCTTCTGTCCTGCGCGTCATACTTACAATCAGTGAGCCAATGGCATAAGGACCATATTTTTTGATGTGTTCGGATAACACGCCCAGGTAGGACAAGGCATTGCTTGTTTCAGGCTGGTCTCCGGTGTATGTTTTTGTAAATGGCCGGTAGTGCTTAAGTTCGTTCAGTAAGAACTCTTTGTCCGGAGCACTGCCATTATTGACCGAATAGCTGTCTCGTTCAATATTTTCCAGTAAACCGTACAGCGCTTGTTCGTAAAAGGTGCTGTTTTGACGAATATCCAAATGGGCCAGATGGAATCCAAAACTGGAAACGAATCGCTGAGTTTTGAGAACTTCATTGATTGCCAGGGTAGGAGCTCCCCAATCTGAAATTGCCCGAAGCAGGATTTCCAGCTCGCTCAACAATTGACCCGAATGAGTGAATGTCCATGAAGCAAAGGATATAGAACTATTTCCCGATAAATGATCCTGTTTGAGTGGCAGTTTCTCTACCAGCAAGAGCACATACTGTTTAAAAGGTTCGCGCGAAGCGGAGTTAAACCAATCGTTATCGGAGATGTTCGGAATTTGTAATGACAAACTAATTTTATGCTGCAAAAATTCAGCAGGCAGAGTGGTTTCCGGCGTGTAAATGCTTAAGCTATCAGCAAGCAACAGCAATCGCTGACGCACCAGATGTAAAGCTTCAATGCGCAACCTTCCGAGGGTATATTCTGTAATTTCGGGCGTGACCAATGGATGCCCGTCGCGGTCGCCACCCACCCAGGTACCCAGGCTTATCTTTGGCATGTTTGTAATGCTCTGCAAGGCCTGCGGCTTAAACCCGGCTTCTTTCCATGCCTGCACCAACTGACGGTCGTGAAGTTCAAAAACGTCGGGAAATACGTTGGTGAGGTAATGGAGCACATTGTCAAGTTCTGTTTCAACCTTGGGTTTTTCGAGGTAAATATCGTCGATAAACCAAAGCCTGGTCAGGGTTTCTTTTATTCCTGAACGGATTTGGTTTCGTTCCAGATTGGTGTACATCAGGTTTTCGAGCATAACCAGTTGCAGGTATAACTCGCGGTAATATTTCAATACGACGGTTCGTTTTGCTTCGGTTGGATGGGCTGTTAATACCGGCTCTATTTCCAGTTGCGATAAGGTGGCAATAATCTCTTCCTGTGAAAAACCTGAATTTTTCAATTCCGAAAATGTATTTGCCCAGCTTCCGTTCACGCTTTGCGAACCATGATGCTGTTGCTTTTCGCGTCGGCTTTGAACAGCCCAGTTTACTTCACACAGATTAAGCAGTTGGAAACAAATGGAATACAAGTGGATCGTTTTTTGTTGCTGCTCGGGTTTTGGTGTGAAAACCAAAGCATTTCTCCAGGGAATGTAAGCAACAAGGTCTTTTTCGTTATTTGCTTCGAGAACTTCAGCCAAACATTCGAGTAAAAAGTACAGATCAGAATAGGGTTTCCCTATTTTTTCTATGTTTTCAGCAAGAACAGGGTGCATATTTTTAGTTTTGTGTATAAACACCTCTGATGGAATTTTTGTTGCCGGTTTTAGTTCGAAATATTGAAGCGGCAACTCAAGATATCTTCGAACATCAGAACCCGACGGGGAAAATATATCAAAATAAAAAAGCTGTCAGCAACTTGTGCCAACAGCTTCAACAATAAATTTTTTTATACGTGTAACTGTTTAATTTACTTTAATGCAGCCAACGCAGCGTCGTAGTCAGGTTCATCTACAATTTCGGGAACCTGCTGGGTATAAATGACCTTATGATTTTCGTCGAGTACCACAACCGAGCGCGAACAAAGGTTTGCCAATGGACCCGTAGTTATGAGCAGCTGATAATCTTTTGCAAACTGCCCGCTTACAAAATCCGAAAGCGTAATTGCATTAGCAATGCCTTCAGTTCCGCAGAAACGAGCTTGAGCAAATGGTAAATCACGTGAGATGCACAGCACCGTGGTATTGTCAAGGCCAGCGGCCAATTTGTTAAACTGACGGACTGAAGCAGCGCAGGTGCCGGTGTCAAGACTTGGAAAAATATTTAGAACCAGTCGCTGTCCGGCGAAATCTTTTAATGAAACTTTGGAAAGGTCATTTTTGATCAGTTCAAAATCAGGAGCTTTAGAGCCTTTCGGCGGAAGTTGCCCTATTGTTTGAATCGCATTTCCTTTCAGAGTAATGTTTGCCATAATTTGGATTTTTTAAATGAATTTCGATTTTGACTCCTAAAACAGCTTCACCCTTAGAAATGTTTTGCTGTACTACCAATAATTTTTTCGAGCAGATTGTTGGCCAATCGGCTGGCTCCGATCCGGAATAATTCGGGTGTTAACCACTCATCGCCCAGAATTTCCTGAACAATAGTGAGATATAAAATGGCATCTTCGGGAGTTACAATTCCTCCGGCAGGTTTGAAACCAATTTTTTTACCCGTTTCTTCGAAATGCTGTTTAATGGCCAGGCACATCACAAAAGCTGCTTCGGGTGAAGCTGCCTGGGGCAATTTACCTGTTGAGGTTTTGATGAAATCGGCTCCGGCAGCAATCGAAAGAATAGATGCCTGCCAGATTTGATCAACATTCAGCACACCAGTTTCAAGGATTACCTTCAAATGGGCGTTTCCGATCGCTTTTTTAATGGCTGAAATTTCATTGGTACAGGTTTCGAAATCACCGGCAAGAAAGGCCCAAAGCGGAACCACAATGTCGATCTCATCAGCCCCGGCTTCAGCAGCGATTCGGGCTTCTTCAATTTTCAGGTTGGTAAAAGTCATCGAGGAAGGAAAACCTCCGGCAACGGCTGCAATATGCACACCTGGCGCTTTCAGTGTTTTTTTTACGGTTTCGGCCATGTTGGGGTAAACACAGATGGCAGCCACATTGCTTATCCCGGGAAATGCTTTGGGGAAACTGTTCACTTTTTCTGTGAATGCGGCTACCGAATCGACGGTATCCGTTGAGTTCAGGGTGGTCAGATCGATGCAGGAAAGCGCTTTTGCAAGCTTTTCTTTGGTGTTGTTTTTCTCAGCAACTTCACGAAGGGCTTCCAGTTCAGCCTGAACATCTTCGAGTGATAATGGGCATGTTTCTATGGACATATTTTTCTAGTGTTAAATTGTTAATTGTCAATGGTTAAATTGTTGCGGGTTACGGGTTTCGAGTTGCGGGAAAACTCGTAACTCGTATCATTTGAGTTTTTCGTTGTTTTGATGCCGGTCTTTGTCGCGGCTGGTTTTTTTCTCCATATTTTTCAGGAAAGCTTCGTTTAAATCAATTCCGGTTTGATTGGCCAGACAGATTAATATCCAAAGCACATCGGCCATTTCGTCGCCCAGAAGCCCCCTCTTTGCCTCCCCCGAGAGGGGAGGAATTTCAGAATTTCGATACGATTGATCTCCAAATTGTCGGGCAAAATGCCTTGCCAGTTCACCAACTTCTTCAGTCAGAATGGCCATGTTGGTCAGTTCGCTGAAATAGCGCACGCCAATGGTTTTGATCCACTGGTCAACCATTTGTTGTGCTTGGGAGATATTGATTTGAGTCTGATCCATTTTTAGTTTGAAATCGTTAAGTTTTTATACGTTCCTAACTTGAAAAGCTTAATCATGAACATTGCCATCCAAATCAAAAGCAAAATTCCGCCAGGCATGGCAAAAGCGGTAGCCATATTTTTCACTTCGGGGACAAATGTCACTAAAAAGACATAAACAAGCATCAAAATACTTCCAATTATTCCAAACAATGCATTTGTTTTACTGAATAGCTTCCCTTTTAGCATGACGTACGACATGAGTACTCCTGCTAAGTTTGGTATAAAAAATCCCAGGAAAGCGCCTTTTGTTCCGTGAGCGCCTCTTGTTAAAATGGCTTCTCCGGCGGCTTCAAGCAAAGTCTTTTGTGATTCGTCTGCGGCAACAAAGTATTTGTTACTGAGTTCAACCATCGATAAAGCCGAGTTGTTGATGACCAAAATTACAGTTCCAACCAGAAAAATGATCAGAGCCAGCAGGGCATAAGCTTTGTTCGAATTTCGATGAATCCAATAAAGTGCAAAATAAGAAGGAATAAAAATTAGCTGGATGATCATGTTTAACAGATCGAGATTATAGAGACCAAGGAATGGATTATTCTGAAGCTGCATAAACCGTTCTGCCGCTGTTTGTGGCAAGGCCGATAAATTTCCTCCGGTAATGTTGCCTGCAACAACATCAAGTAGAATTCCTGCCAGAACAATGGCGGTAGTTATACCACCCAGAATACAAATACTTTTCAGTTCTTTCTCTGATTTTTCAGCAACGGATAGTTGATCGTGGAATTTGGTCATTTTCTCTCCTCCGTTTTAAATTTATACTTGTTTATCGATGAAAAATTGCATGATTCATCCCTGAATTTGGTTCATTTTTTACTCAAAAATCCCGATTTCTCGAATCCAGAATAATCGTCACCGGTCCGTCGTTCACCAGCGAAACATCCATGTGAGCGCCGAAAATCCCGGTTCCAACCGGTTTGCCTAAGATTTTACCGAATTCGGAAACCAGTTGCCCGTAAAGCGGAATGGCCGTTTCGGGCCGTGCGGCGCGGATGTACGACGGGCGGTTGCCCTTTTTGGTAGAGGCGTGTAGCGTAAACTGGCTTACTACAATCATATCTCCGTCAACATCCTGAATGGAAAGGTTCATTACTCCCCCGGCGTCATTGAAAATCCTGAGCTGGCAAACCTTTTTCACCAGCCATTCAATGTCTTCTGTAGAATCGGCTTCCTCAATTCCTGCAAGAATCAGAAGTCCTTTCCCAATTTGGAAAATAACCGATTTATTTATCTTTACCGAAGCCGAACTTACCCGTTGAACAACCAATCTCATAAACGTAATTTTCAGGCAAACTTATAAAAAACTAACGGGAAGCTTAAACTTTAACCGGCTAATCTTGTTTAGTGTTTTCATCTGAATAATTAAACAAAAATGATAAGATTCAATTGCTGTATGAGGAAATGGATATTTTTTGGTTTATTTTTTCTTAGTTGCCAGTCGGCTCTTTGGGCGCAGCAAGCCGAAGTAAAGGGAAGAGTAATTGATGCCCAGAACAATGAGGCTATGCCTTTTGTAAACGTGATTGTTTCAGGAACTTCGATCGGTGCAATTACCGATATTGACGGTAATTTTCAGATGACAGGACTTGCTCCGGGATTCGTCCGGATTCAGGCTTCATTTGTTGGCTATCACTCTGCTCTTTCATCAGAGATTGAAGTTAGTAATGCCAAAGTTGCTTTTGTCGAAATCGGGATGGAAAAACGGGATGCCGAAATTGAAGAAGTGACCGTCAGCGCCTCGCCCTTCCGGAAAACCGGGGAAAGCCCGGTCTCGCTTAAAACCATTGGTATTGCTGAGATTGAGAACAGTCCGGGTGCCAACCGCGATATTTCAAAAGTGATCCAGTCGTTTGCAGGAGTTTTGTCGTCACCGTCGTTTCGGAACGACATCATTATTCGGGGTGGAGGACCGTCGGAAAGCCGTTTTTACCTGGATGGCGTTGAGGTTCCGAATATCAACCATTTTGCCACACAGGGCGCTTCGGGCGGGGCCGTTGGAATCCTGAATGCTGACCTGATTCGCGAAATAAATTATTATTCCGGAGCTTTCCCGTCAAACCGGGGAAATGCACTGAGTGGCGTTTTCGAATTTGCACAGGTTGACGGAAATGCCGAAAAGATCAGATTTAAGGGCAGTTTGGGGGCATCGGAAGTTTCGGCAACCGTTGATGGTCCGTTGAGCGAAAAGACCACATTCATTGTTTCGGCCCGCCGGTCATACCTGAAATTGCTTTTTACGGCATTAAAGTTGCCTTTTCTGCCCACTTTCAACGACATGCAATTCAAGGTCAGGACGCGCTTCGATGCCAAAAATGAGCTTACTTTTATCGGATTGGGAGCAATCGATATGAATGAACTGAATCTGGACATTAAAAATCCGGACGATCAGCAGAAGTACATATTAAGCCAGTTGCCCGAGAATAACCAGTGGAGCTATTCGCTTGGTGCCGTTTACAAGCATTTCAGGGAAAGCAGCTACCAAACACTGGTCGTCAGTCGCAGTCAGTTGAGCAACACAGCAACCAAATATCTGGATAACGACGAAAGTTCCCCAAACAACCAAATTCTGGATTATAGTTCGCAGGAAATTGAGAATAAAATCAGACTCGAAAATAACATGCGGATGGATGGTTTCAAGGCAAACCTTGGCGCAAATATTGATTTTGTAAGGTATCGCAATGACACTCAGCAGAATCGTTTTTACGACGGAACGATCCTGAATGTGAATTACGATACAGAGTTGAACCTGATGAGGTATGGACTTTTCGGGCAAATTAGCCATGAGTTTCTTGCTGAACGCTTGACGCTTTCTGCCGGGTTCCGGATGGATGCCAATAATTATTCTTCAGGAATGAACAACCCGCTGAAACAATTTTCGCCCCGAATCTCTGCATCGTACCAACTAACTCCGGAGTGGAGCCTGAATCTGAACACCGGCCGCTATTTTCAGTTACCGGCTTACACCACTTTGGGATACCGGCAGAACAACGAGTTTGTGAATAAAAACAACCAGTTGAAATACATTTCGGTCGATCATTTTATTGGCGGACTGGAATTTAAACCAGCAACCGCAGTACTTTTTTCGCTCGAAGGTTTTTTCAAGAACTACAGGAATTATCCGTTTTCGGTAAAAGACCGGATTTCGCTGGCCAACAAAGGTGCGGATTATGGCGTGATTGGCGACGAGGAAGTGACTTCTACCTCGAAAGGAAGAGCTTATGGCGCCGAATTTCAGGTCCGCATCAGTTCTGCAAAAGGATACAACCTGAATTTGTCGTATACCCTGGTTCGAAGCGAATTTCAGGATGGAAACAACCAGTACATCGTGTCGGCCTGGGATAGCAAACACATTTTGAGTATGACCGGAACCGCAGCGTTGAAAAGGGGCTGGCAGGTTGGTACGCGCTTTCGGTTTGTAGGCGGATTACCATATACTCTATGGGATCTTGATCGCTCGTCGCTTATTGCTGCATGGAACCTGACCGGTGGACCTTATCTGGACAATTCGAAACTGAATGCCAATCGTTTCGGAGTTTTTCATCAGCTCGATGTGCGGGTTGACAAAGCGTATTACCTGAAAAAAATGACGCTGAAGTTTTACCTCGACATTCAAAACCTGTATAATTTTCAGGCACAATCGACTGACATCGTTGTACGTGAAACAGACGCCAACGGAAATTTTCGGACAACCGACAACAATACCAGGTATGTACTTCGGTCAGTCAAAAATCCATCAGGAACGGTATTGCCAACGGTTGGGATTCAGCTTGAATTTTAGTTGAAGAATTCAGTTAAATTTTTTCTTCAACCGAAATTTTTTCGTGATGCCTGGCTGAAATGTACATGGCAACCGCTGCCGAGCAGAAATAAAACCCCATCAGAATAAGCATTTGCCCGTATTCAGTACGGATTTCGGACAAGCCAACGCCCATACTCCGAACCCGCAAATAGGCCGGAATCATGATGGTTGATGGAAACAGGTGCGCCAATGAATAAACAATTGGAGGAATTGATGAAACAGGCCACGAAATGCCGCTCAGGAAAACCACGATGGGTGACAAAAATACCATGAACATGATCGACGATTCGCGACGCCTAAACAGTACCGAAAAAGTGATACCCATAAAAATAATTGCCAGCAGGTAGGGCAGAGTCAGCATCAAAACAGTCAGGTAGCTTCCCTGGTTTGGGTAATTGAACCAGGAATGGATCCAAACCATTGTAAAAATGCTGTTGACAGCATAAACGCTCAGGTACGATAATGTTTTTCCGAATAAAATGGGTAAAACTCCGCCCGGTTTCAGGGCAACAGGAACCATAAAACTATCGCGGTTTTTCTCTTTGGCGGTTCCTCCCAACATGCCAATTCCGATTAAGAGTGTCTGCTGCAAAATGATGAGGATGATTCCGGGCATCACGAATGAACCGTATCCGGAGGAAGGGTTGAACCAATAATGAATATCGGCGGTCAACGGATCGCGCAGGCCGACTGCCTGATCGTAGCTCTTGCCTTCCAGCATCAGTTTTTTTATCTCCACTCCAGCCGAAAATGTGCCAACTGCTTTTACTGAGCCGGAGATCAGTTGCCGGTAAATCAGGAAGTAGCTTCCATCGGCAAACACAGCAACATCGGATTGTTTTCCTGAAAGAATGTCTTTTTCAAAGTTTTCAGGAATGACGATGATCCCGCCTGAATTTCCTTCGTAAAAATCGCGTTTCGCTTCGTCCAGGCTCATCGCTTCGCGGTTGATCATGATTTGTTCTGCTCCGTTGATCATGCGAATCAGTTGACGGCTGCTTGGGGTGCGGTCCAGATCAACCAACGTCGTTTTCAGTTCGCGGACAACTTCGTTCTGGTAACCGATGGAATAGGCCACGGGATAAATCAACATGGCACCTACCAAAATCAGGAGTGCTCCGGCATCGTGCCGGATATTCCGCATTTCATCCAGGTAAAACTGACCGGTCATTTCCAGACCTTTGATTATCTTTTTGAACATAGTTGACCAATTAAATTCGTTGTCGTGAGAAACAAAGCATCACACAGCTATACTTTTCCCCAATATTTTTCCTCTTTTAATAAGCGTTTCAATCGTGGCAGAAACATCACCGCCAGTAGAATAAATGGTAGAAATGAGGCCAGCGGAATCAACGCATGAACGATGGCTTCACCGCGCATAGCCTGCGAAATGAAGATTTTGATCCAGTATGTATATGGGAAAATGTACGAAAAAATCCGTGCGGCCAGCGGCATCGAAAACTGTGGAAAAGTCAATCCTGAAAAAGTGAGCGCCATCATCGAGTATGCGCTTGCCAGCGAAAGTCCTAAACGAAGGTTGGCCGTTGCCGAAACCAAAAATACAGCCAGCAACTGGTAAGTCATAATCAAAAAAAGCTCAGAGATCAGTAAAAATACAAAACTGCCCTGCATCGGAGTCCCCATCTGCACAAACAGAATCACGTTCATCACCATCGCGTTGATGAACAACAGAATAGTATATGGAACAAGCTTTCCGGCCAGGGCAACAATCAAACTTCCGTCGGCGTGTTGCAGCCAGTCGGGGCCGGTTCCTTCTTTCACTTCCAATCCAACCGCAAAAACTGCAGAAAGCAAGGTGAAAAGCACGATCATCAGTGGCAACAGAGCCGAAAGCAGGAAATAGGAATAATTTCCAAACGGGTTAAAAAGCACGTGCTGCTGCAGTTTGATGGGCTGAATTTTAGCTTTGGCCTGCACGTCAGTTAACCCGCTTTTCATGGCAAACTGTAGCTTTATTCCTCCCGAAAGTGTTGCCAGCGATTTATAAATCCCTTTTTGCAGGAAGCCGCCTTTCAGAAGGTTGGCATTGCTGATAAATACCTGAACGGTTTCTCCCTGACCTTTCAGTATGTTTTTTTCAGTGCCTTCAGGAATGATGATGACCGCATCCACTTTTCCTTCTTTCATTTGCTGATAAGCCTCCGGCTGATTTGGAAAATGACCGACCACTTCGGCTTCGGCTGTTGCGCCAACCCACATGCCAATCTTTCGCGACAAATTGGTATTGTCGTGATCAACAATGCCTACCGGGAGATTTCTTGGAATGCCATCTGAAAAGATCGACAACAGAATGATAAACGAGATCAACGGTCCGATCAAGGTGGTAAAAAGGTAAATGGTCGATCCGGTCATCCGGTCAATTTCACGAAAGAAGACCTTGAAGAAAGGAAAGCCTCCCCCCAACCCCCTCCTTAAGAGGGGGCTTAAAAAACCAATATGCGAAATTTCACTTTCTTGTTTAAGATTTTTTTTCATCAGGAACCTGTGCAAAATTATCTGTATTTTATAGCTTCTCCTTTTGGGGAGGTTAGGAGGGGCTTTGTTTCCAGTTAACCAACACGCTCATGCCGGGCCGAAGTCCTTCAAGCGGAGTTGTTGGCACAGCATGAATTTCAAATGATTTCATATCAAACCCTCCGGAAGTTTTGGTTGAATTCCAGGTTGCAAAATCAGCCAGCGGACTGATGTAATTTACCTTTAACGTGATTTCTTTGTTTCCCAGAGCCGGAATAGTTGCTTTAATTTCGCTTCCCATGTGAATATCGGCGAGCAAATCTTCACGTACAAATAAAGTGGCCCAGCAATCGTTGTGGTCGATCAAGGTGATGACCGGAAATCCGGTTGGAACCAGTTCTCCGCGTTCCGAAACCAGATTGGAAACTTCACCTGAAGCCGGAGCTTTTACCTGCGTCTCGGCCAAATAGGCTTCCACTTCTTTTATTCCACCTTCTGCCTGATTTACCAGTTCCTGTGCCGAGCGTTTGTCTTCGAACCGGGCCCCTTTCACCGCCTTTTCCCATTGTGATTTGGCGGCGTTGGCTGTTTCGCGACCAGCTTTGGCCTGCGTTTCGGCCTCGTCTTTTTTCTGTTCAGAGACGACTCTGTCTTTAAACAGGTTTTCAACCCGCTGGAATGTTTTTTCGTAAAGCCGGGCGGCAGCTTCAGCTTTCACGTAAAGGTTGTAGGCTGCAGCAATATCTTCAACCTGCGCTCCATTTTGGGCTTTCAGGCTTTGGGCTTGTGCTGCGTTCCGAAGAGCTGTGACCTGTATCAGTTTGGCATCAATCTCCGGGCTGCTGATCGAAAACAGAAAATCGCCTTTGCTCACCTGCTGACCTTTTTTCACGGCAATGCTATCGATTCGTCCGGGAATTTTGGACGCTACCCGAAACTGGGTGGCCTCAATTTCTCCCTGAACTTCGAGCGGTAGCGGCCGTGTAATGATCCAGGTAGTGTACAACAGAAAAATCAGTACAGCGGTGAAGAACAAACCGATGATAAAGTTTCTTGTCTTGTTCATTGTTGTTGATATTATATTTTAAAACGTTTCAGAAATAGCATCCTGACTGGTTTGGTACGTCAGAAACTTTTCCGGAGTACCGCAAACCTGCAGTAAATTTGCCAGGGTTACGTCGTAGTTGTATAAAGCCTGAAGACGGTCGATTTTGACTTTGGCAACCAATAAATTGGCATCAACCAGTTCGGTAGAAGTTGAAAGACCTTCGCGGAAAGCTTTTTCACGGCTGTCTACATACGTTTTTGCAAATTCAAGAGTCTTGTCCAGTTCCTCCAGTTGTTCCACCTGCATGCCAAGTTGCTGATGAAGTTTCCGGATCAGGGTTTTAATGTCTTCTTCAGCTTTCAGTCCGGCCTGTTCAACCTGTTCGCCTTTAAATTTGGCTGCCTGCAATTTACGGTGACGGGCATTCCCTTCAAAGAGCGACCAGTTCAGTCCAACACCAACCATCCAGTCGGGCATATATGGCGATAAATCTTTGCTGGCCAGATCATAAGTTCCGGCAAGGGCAACTGTTGGCAAATAATTGCTTTTTTCAAGCTTCACGCCGGTTGCAGCAAGTTCCTTTTTGGAATCGACCTGCTGCAATTGTGGATTGTTCGTTAATGCCTGTTCAATGAAATAATCTTCAGATTCATATTTTTTCAGAATGAACAGAGGACTTGCCGGGGTAAGATTGCTGCTGTCATCAAGGGCAAGTGTGTTCTGAAGGGCCCGTTTCACAATGTTGGCGTCGCGACGGGTTTTTTTCAGTTCACGCCCGGCGTTCGAGTTGGCAACTTGCGCATGAAGAAATTCAACCTGTGCAATTTGTCCTTGCTCGCTGAGTTTTTCCGAGTCGAACAAATGTTTTTTCATGGCTTCCGAAACCTGCTCACGAACGTTGCAGGCTTGTTCGGCCAATACAAGTCCGTAATAACGGGTTGCCAGTTCGTTCAACAGTTCTCCCTGGTTTTGTTTCTTCTGAAGTCCGGCTTCTTCCTCATATATTTTGGATGCTTTGTTGGCAGCCTGAATTTTTCCTCCGGCGTACAATGGCCAGATGAAACTGGCATTCACCGCGGCAAATTGCTTCTCCTGAATCATTTTATCCCATTCGGCGGACTGGATTTTGGCTTCACCTTCCAAAAGCTTTCCACGAACAGCCTGTGTGCTGATGTTGTCGGGAAGTGTTGGCATTACGCCGGAAGTGTTTGGATCGGGATTCGGAACGCCTGAAAAATTGCCGTAATGGCCCAAAGCATCGTACAGCGGAGTGATGGCATCTCGCACCGGAGTCAGATCAAGTGTAAGCGGATCGGCCATTTGAACAGCATTGGCTGTCACAAAAACACGCGGAGCATGCAAGCCGAAAGTAGCTTTCCGGTCGGCTTCTTTCTCGCTAATTTCAAAATCAGCGCGTTTCAAAATGTGGCTATTGGCGGTCATTTGCTCGTAGGCATCGCCAAATGTTATTGGTTTTGTCTCCGGATTCTGGGCTATTACCAGAGTTTGAATCAGAATAAACAGGGAACTTAGCCCAATTTGTTTGATTTGTCTTTTCATGACTTAATTAATTTCTGATGCAAAGTAAATTAACTTATTCGACCAAAAAACACTTAAAGTCCAATAATTCAAAATACAAATTCTGAATTAAGCTACACTTAATATTTCGGTTGATGTTTTTGGTGTGCGTTAACATTTGCGGAACAGGCAGATGTCGTATCTTTCGGATAAAATTCAAAGCATGGAGTTAACGCAGACGCAAAGCATAGCTTTCGATAAAGCAGCTTTTTTATGCAGCAGAGGTGAAAAGTGCAGCTTCGAAGTAAGTGAGAAGCTGAAACAGTGGGGCCTTTCCGGCGAAGAAACGGAATTAGTGATCAGGAAATTAGTTGCTGAAAAGTACATCGACGATGAACGTTTTGCCCGTGCTTATGTGAAAGATAAATTTCGTTTTAATCGGTGGGGAAGGCAGAAAATTGCTTTTATGCTTCATGCAAAACACATTTCTGCCGAAATCATCGAACAGGCTTTTGAAGAAATTGAAGGTGAAAGTTACGATGAAAAGCTACGCCAATTACTTGCCGAAAAGATGAAGACTACCAAAGGAAAAGATCCTTTTGACCGGAAAAATAAACTTGTTCGCTTTGCAATGGGCAGAGGCTTCGAGTCTGCAGTTATTTTCAGGATTCTGAAAGAACTGGGTATCTGAACCAATTCTTTGTTCTATTTATCGTCCGCCGGGAGTTTGAAAGTTTCGTGGGACAGGAAGGCTGAACGACAGTGCCTGACCGGTTACCGGATGAGAAAATTCGAGTTTGTATGAAAGCAGCTTGATATAATTGACGGTTTTGTCGTCATCATTGTATCGCCGGTCGCCAACAATGGGGCACCCAATGGAAGACAGGTGAATGCGGATTTGGTTTTTCCGTCCGGTGTCGAGCTTGATTTCGATTAATGCAAACGGAGGAAAGGTTTTCAGCACCTGGTAGTGTGTAATCGCTTCTTTTGAACCCGGAATTTCATGGTCATACGAAACCATTTTCATGTTTTCTTCTTCGCGCAGCCACGACCGGATAATTCCATTTTTTTTCTCCGGAATGGCCGTGGTTTGAGCCACATAATATTTGTTCACCTCTTTCCAGTTCTCCTGAAGTTTTTCTTTTACAAATTCGGCACGCGCAAACATGATCAGACCTTCAACTGCTTTGTCGAGCCGATGAACAACAAAAAGCTGTTCGCGGATGCCGTACCGACTGCGCAGGTAGCTCCTGACCTGGGTAAACAAAGTTTGTCCTTCTTTCAGGGTATCTCCACTCGATACAATTCCGGGAGGTTTGTGGGCTACAATCATCCATTTGTCTTCGTAAACGATTTTTAACTGAAATCCGTCCAGTTTGACTGCGCGTTCGGCTACTTTCGGCAAAAACTCAACGATCTGACCTTCCCGAACTACGTCAACGGGTCGTTTCAATATGGATTCCCCACATTTTACCGAGTGATTTTCGATCATCTTTTTGGCCTTCGAATTCGACATTCCCGGATGACAGGAAAGTACCAGTTCGAGCAGTGTGCAATCTTTTTTGACTTTAAACTTCATGTTTAAATGGTCAGGCGTAAAAAAGTTCCAAGTGGCAATTGAATGCCGGTTTGTGAGAGCAGGTAAAATTCGCCAAACTCCTTTTCCTCGGATTTCAGGTAACTGTCAACCACATTGTTTCCGATCAGCGACGAAAATCCAAGCGAGTAAAGATTGAGCACCAGGAAGCTGCCGTTCCCGTCCAGAAGCTGGGCACAAAGGCTCATCAGTTCGTTGAAGTTTTCTTCTAACACCCATTTTTCGCCAGCCGGGCCACGTCCGTAAGCCGGAGGATCGAGAATAATTCCGTGGTATTTTTTCCCGCGGGTAACTTCGCGTTTGACAAATTTGAGTGCATCTTCAACCAGCCAGCGGATGTCCTTCAGACCGGTAAGTTCCATGTTTTCGCGGGCCCAGGTAATCACGTTTCTGACGGCGTCAACGTGGGTTACATCGGCTCCTGCAGCTTTGGCCGCGAGCGAAGCTCCCCCGGTATAGGCAAACAAATTAAGTACTTTACAGCCTGCGCCGGCTTTTTTAACTTTCTGACTGATATATTTCCAGTTTTCGGCCTGCTCAGGAAAAACACCAATGTGCCCGAAAGTAGTCAGGTTCAGCTTAAACTGCAGAAGTGTTTCATCCAGTTGATAGGAAATTGTCCATTCTTCAGGCATTTTTTTGAAAAACGACCATCCTCCGTTTTCTTCGGTGGCAAAACGGTAGGCTTTTTTCTGCTTGTCACGGGTGTAGCGGGCATGAGCGATTTTCTCCCATTCGCTTTCGGGCATCCGTTTATTCCAGATGGCCTGTGGTTCGGGGCGAATCAATATGTACTTTCCGAAGCGTTCGAGTTTTTCAAATCCGCCGCAATCAATAAGTTCGTAATCTTTCCATCCTTTGGCCTGAAGTATGATCATCTTGTATTTGCTTGGAATTATGCCGCAAAGGTAGCTGAAAAAATCGGAAGCGGTTTCAATATGGTGAGTTACGAGTTTCGGGTTTTGATGAGTGCAGTTGAAAACAAGACTGAATACTGTGACTTTTCCAAATAAGCTTCTATTTTTGAGGCTGATTAAAACGACCACCAATATGTTTTTCCGCGATCCGATTACAAGCACTCAGAATCAGCGAATCAAAAACTTTGCGCACCTGCAAAAAGCACGGGAGCGAAAAGCTCAGAATGTGTTTATTGTGGAGGGTGAAAAGGAGTATTGCCGCGCCATAGAATACAACTACCAGTTTACAGCCATTTTTGTGTGCTTCGATGTGATTGCAGAACCGCATTTTTGGGTTATTTCCGCCAATGTGAATGCCAATGCTGAGGTTTTTCCGGTTTCGAAAGAGGTGTTCGAGAAAATTGCCTACCGAGAGGGGAGCGGCGGAATTATCGCCCTTGCGCGGCCCAAAAGTCATGCGCTGAACGACCTGAAATTACCTGAAAAGCCTTTGTTACTGGTACTCGAAGCTGTTGAAAAACCCGGAAATCTTGGCGCCTTACTTCGCACGGCTGACGCTGCCGGTATTGATGCCGTGGTGGTTTGCGATCCGCAGACCGACATTTACAATCCCAACGTGGTGCGCTCAAGCATTGGCTGTTTGTTCAGTGTTCCGCTGGCTGTTTGCAATTCTGCCGAAGCCATTTTCTGGATGAAGTCTCAAAATATTGCTGTTTACTGCACTTATCTAAAAGCTGCTGTTCCCTATACCGAAGTTGATTTTGCCCGGGCATCGGCCATTGTTATGGGTACCGAAGCCGATGGGATTACCAACCAGTGGGTTGAAGCGGCTGATCAAAACATCATCATTCCCATGCAGGGGAGCGCCGACTCTATGAATGTTTCCACCTCGGCTGCGGTAGTTGTTTTCGAAGCCTGCCGTCAGCGAGGATTTGGGAAAAAGTAAGGTCGTTCTTGTAAAAAGAGTACCAGGTCTATCTGACTTTTGCCTGAAGTTCCCGGATATCTTTTTCCAGTTTTGCACGAAGTTTCAGAGCATTTGACAAAGCCAGCGCATCTTTAACAGCCTGCTTGTCGAATTGCTCCAGCACGATGAAGTACATCCGTTGCCCCAGGAAAACTGCTTTCAGGTTGCGATCGGCATGATCGGCAATAAACTGAATCACGCCATTATCTTTCCCCCGGGTATAGCTTACTTTTTCCCAATGGGTATTCATGAATTCGCTGCGGTGGTTATTCGGATCATCCAACGGAATTGAATCGGTTTTTGCCTGAAAGACGCCATCGTACACCCGAAGACCTACATGATTCAATCCTTGCTCACCGGAATAGTTGCTCGAAATAAACAAATCTCCCCGTTCGTCGAGGTGGAGTTGAATAAACGATTTATTCCACCGGCGTTCAGAATTTTGCATTTTGGGAACGTACTGGACATACCGGTCGTATTCGCCTTTTTCCTTGTCAAACAGTTGTTCAAGGTGCGAAATTTTCTGGATTGCCTGGTCAAACTGATCTTGTTTGCGAAATAAAATTTCAGAATTGATTTTTTTACTGATCTCTTTTGCTTTTTCAACCGTTTCAAAAGCTTCAGGAAACAAAGCAGGAATTGAATCCAGGTGCTGAAGCGCTGACACCGAATCGCCTTTTGCGCAGATATTAACAGCCAAACTCAATTTTTCTGTAGCCCTTTCCTTATATGATTTTCCGCATGAGAGAATCAGGACAGAAAATAATATTCCAACAACTATATTTATATTTTTCATCATCTCCAGTAAAGAAACAGTCATTTGCACTTCAAAGGAAAAGATATTCTATGAACGGAGGAAACAAATTCAGTAGTTTTTTCAAGTTCCGGAGTTTGTATTTCGATGTGTGGTTCACTTACCTTACGGTAGTTTTGCCTGAATAAAATCCACCGCTGCTTTTGCCAGCATCTTGCCGTTAGGGCATAATAACTCCCAACTTTTTATTTATATTTATCAGATAATTTGAAAAACCATGATCACGTTAACCCAACTTGAATACATCGTTGCAGTGGATACTTTCCGTCATTTTGGGAAGGCTGCCGAAAACTGTTTCATTACCCAGCCAACGCTAAGTATGCAAATCAAAAAACTGGAAGAAGATCTGGAAGTCATCATCTTTGACCGCAGCAAGCAACCGCTGATTCCAACCGATGTTGGCCGCCGGATCATCGATCAGGCCAGGATTGCTCTTCAGGAATCACAAAAAATAAATACCATCATTAAAGATCACAAAAACCTGATTTCAGGTGAACTTAAAATCGGTATTATTCCCACACTTGCACCCTATCTGCTTCCTTTATTTATCGGAAATTATAAACGAAAATACCCCAACATCAACATCAAAGTTGAGGAACTGACGACGGCCAACATCATTGACCGATTACACCGCGATTTGCTGGACGTTGGCATTCTGGTTACCCCGCTTCATGAAGATCGGATCAACGAAAAACCGATTTTCTACGAAGGCATGTTGCTGTATCTGCACGACGAACATCCGCTTTTGAAAAACGTCAGTATTAAGTTGAAGGACATTGCCACTCCCGAGATTTGGCTGTTGAGCGACGGTCACTGTTTCCGTGACCAGGTCGTCAACCTGTGCTCCTTCAAAGGGGCTGAAAATAAGGCTTTGCCTTTTCAATTCGAAGCCGGCTCACTCGAAACAATTATGAATATCGTTGACCGCGAGGGCGGCATGACCATTATTCCGGAGTTAGCTACATTGGGCATGAGCGAAACCCGGTTTGAGCATGTCCGCACGTTTACTGACATCAATCCTCTGCGCGAAGTCAGTTTGGTTTATTCCCGGCATTTTGCCAAGTATAAACTGATCGAATTGCTTTGGAAAGAAATTGTTGCCTCAGCTCCTGAAAAATTGCTTCAAAAGAACCGCGGAACAATCGTGGAATGGCGATAAGATTTTTGGGAACAGCTATTTGTTGATTCAAAAATCTTATTTTCCTTTGCAGCGCCAAAATAAAGGCCCTTGGTTAAACGAAGCCAAAGTATTTTTGGTAAAATTTTCTGAAAAAATTTGGTGACTAAAAAAATTGATTTATTTTTGCAGTCCCAAAATCAGGGAATCAATAAAGTTGGCCCGTTCGTCTAGGGGTTAGGACGCCAGGTTTTCATCCTGGTAGCAGGGGTTCGAATCCCCTACGGGCTACGAATAAATTTTTAACAATTTAGGTACAAAAAGATGGCACACCATAAATCATCGAAAAAAAGGATCAAGCAAGACGAAGCAAAAACGTTGCAGAACAAGTATTATGCAAAAACCATGCGTAATGCCGTAAAAAAATTGCGTCTTGAAACCAACAAAGAAGCTGCAGCAACTGCTTTGTCGGATGTTGTTTCCATGATTGACAAACTTGCTAAGAAGAATGTAATTCATCCAAACAAGGCAGCCAATTTGAAATCGTCGCTTTCTTTGCATATCAATGCTATTCAGTAAGTAAGTATTTTTATTACATACAGAAGCCGTCATAGAAACATGACGGCTTTTTTGTTTTGTGCCATAAGCTGTGGTGTTTCTGAATTTTCAAATCGGGGCAAAATGCTTTTCCTGATTACGGACGGATAGCAGACCAAAACAAATCCATCCCCTTTTTCAAGACGGTCAGTATATTTCCTTTTCGAAAAAAAATTATCCATTTTTATGATTTCTCCGAAAAGATTCTGAAATTAACGGTCGATTTTGGTATTGAATACCAAAACTTAACCAACCGGCTTAACGATTATGAAACCTATTCACCTTCATTTTTATCATCGACTTTTTATTACCATTTTGCGAGTTGCCATTGGCTGGCACTTTCTTTACGAAGGTCTATCCAAAATTCTTCAGGGAAATTGGACCTCTTCCGGTTTTTTACTGAATACTTCAGGATTTCTTTCCGGTTTTTATCATGCCTTGGCCAGTTCTCCCGCTATTTTAAAAATAACCGATATTCTGAATATGTACGGGCTTCTGTTCATTGGGTTGGCTCTTTTTATAGGCATTTTCAGCCGGTTTGCGTCTTTGGCCGGAGCATTATTGCTCACCTTGTATTATTTTGCCTATCCTCCGTTTGGCAATCCATTGATGAATGCATCAGAAGGTCATCTGTTCATTGTGGACAAACTTTTCATTGAAGCCGCTGCTTTAGTATTTCTTTTCGTTTATCATGAAAAAGGGTGCTGTGTTGATACGCTGATTCACCAGTTCCGCAGTCGTAAAAGGGAAGCTGTTTCAGAAGAAAAAAGTATTTCATCGCGCCGGGAAGTCTTAAAGAACCTGACTACACTTCCGGTTTTGGGTGCAATGGGATGGGGTGCGGTAAATCATTTCAAAACGTATGGTGTTGATGTGATGTCGGGTGCAACGATTCAGGTGAAACAAACCGCTTTGAATGAGCTGAAAGGCGAACTGCCTAAAGGGAAAATCGGAAAACATGAAATTAGCCGGTTAATTGCTGGAGGTAATCTAATTGGTGGCTGGGCACATTCTCGTGATTTGATTTACGTTTCGACTTTGTTTAAAGCTTACAATACCGAGCAAAAGGTATACGAAACTCTAATTTTGGCTGAACAGGCCGGAATTAATACAATTAACATTGGATTTGCGTCGAATCCTTTGCTGGCCAAATACAAAAAAATGACCGGAAGTAAAATTAAGGTAATCTCGCAGATAGCACCAAACCTGAATAATAAAGAACTGTCGAAAGTTGGACCACAAACTGATAAAAAATTATTCTTTGAGAACATTGATAAAGCAATTGACTATGGAGTTGATATTCTTCAGGTTCAGGGCAATTGGTGCGATTGGCTGGTACGCGATAACAGAATTGAGGTGATTCATGAAATGATCGACCACATCCGCCAAAAAGGGTATACGGCAGGCCTGGGTGCACATTCAGTCGAATCCTTGATCGCTTGTGCTGATCAGGGAATCATCCCGGATTATTACATGAAAACCATGCACCACGATCAATATTGGTCGGCTCATCCGCGCGAAAATCGTGTCCCGTTTGAAGTTGATGGCAAGGAATATATTGATCATAATAAATTCCACAACAACATGTTCTGTTTATTTCCTGAAAAAACGGTTGAATTTGTGAGCAAAGCCACCGTGCCAGTAATGGGCTTTAAAGTATTGGCAGCGGGGTCGATTGAACCGAAGGATGGATTTAAATGGGCTTACGATAATGGCGCCGACTTTATTTGTGTTGGAATGTTCGATTTTCAGGTGGTCAGCAATGTCAATACAGCCATCGATTGCCTGAACAAGACCAATCGGACACGGCAGTGGCACGGATAAAATTATTTGTTTTTGAAGATTAAATCTTAAATCAATGAAAAGACAATATCTGAATTTCGGCCTTTCTCTGATTTTCTGTACACTTTCGGTACTGATCTTCTACTCCTGCCAGTCGGAATATTATTCTGAGGCCGATTATTTTAAAGTTCCGAAGATTGATGCTCACGTGCATTTTTTAACTACCAACTCGTTGATTTTTGAACACGCTGCAAAAGAAAATCTGAAGTTTATTACTATCAATGTAAATGCCGGCGAAAATGTTAATCTACAAAGAGATACTGCGATCTCTTTAATTCATAAATTTCCTAAACAGGTCTTCTACCTCGCCACATTTGACTTTGATACCGCGGTATGGCACCGCGATAATTGGGAACAGAAAACCATTGCTGAACTTGAAAACAACATTTCGGGCGGTGCTGTTGGGGTAAAATTCTGGAAAAACATAGGCATGACAGAACGAGACCGGAATGGCAAATTTATCATGGTTAGCAATAATCGTTTCGATCCTGTAATTTCGTTCGTCGAACAAAAAGGACTTCCGTTGACTGGTCATTTGGGAGAACCCAAAAACTGCTGGCTGTCTGTTGATTCGATGACTGTGAATAATGACAAGAGCTATTTTACGCATCATCCTGAATATCACATGTACCTGCATCCTGAATATCCCAGCTATCAGGATCAGCTGAATGCACGCGACAGCATGCTGACGAAACATCCAAACCTGAAATTTGTGGGTTGTCATTTGGGAAGCCAGGAGTGGGAGGTTGATGAACTTGCCCAAACGCTCGATCGCTTTCCCAATATGGCCGTCGATCTGGCTGCACGAATTTGCCATTTGCAATACCAAAGTGCAAAAAATCAGGATAAAGTTCGCAATTTCCTGATCAAATATCAGGATCGGATTCTTTACGGAACTGATGTTTCCTATTCAGATAATAAACTTGACAGCAGCTCTTTTGCAAATATTCAGGCATCCCGAATTAAAGACTGGAATTACTTTACCGGAACCATGGAACTGACATCGGGAGAAGTAAACTCACCATTCAGCGGATTGCATCTTCCGAGGCTGGTTGTGGATAAGATTTTTTACCTGAATGCGCTAAAGTGGTATAAACTGGAGGAGTAAAAGATGAATTAATTAATCACAAAAAGAGGAGGACACTGAAAAGTGTCCTCCTTTATAATTTATTTGGATTAACTTATTTCTTGATCAGCAACCAGCTGTCAGCATATTTTGGAAATTCTGTCCTGATTTTCTGAACGCGGCTACGGGCAGCAGTTTCGTCGTTAAATGAATCGACACAAACCCGGTAATAGCCTGTTTCGCTGTGCAGAACAATGGGTTTAAAACCTTGCTGTACCAATTCCTGCTTAAACCTGTTCGCATTTTCATTGCTGCTGAAGCTGCCCACGATAACGAAATAGCTCTTGTTGCCAAAAGCAGCCTGGTCTTCGGCCGTCATCGTAAATTTTTCGCTGCGAACAGAGACTGGTTTTGCTCCAGCAGCTGTTTTATCAGCAGTTTCATACATGGTATCCGAAACCGGATTATCGCGAACAGCCTGCTTGGGTGCCGGAACTGAAAACACCTTTGTTTCGGCAGTAGTTTCTGTTTTGGGGGCAGTTGCTTCGCTCTTTTTGGACGACTTGAACATCTTACATCCGCTTGCCAGCAAAGCCAGGGTAAAGGCAACTAAAATAATTTTCTTCATGGTCTATTTGAGTTTAAATTGATTACAAAATTACGAAACATCGACTAAAGATAGATCAAAACAATGTAGATCAACCAATTATTTATCAACAGCTCCCTGTTGATGTTTTGATCGGGATGTTAATTGGTCAATATAGTGTTTCTCTCCTGCTTTGCTAATTTAAAAATTCAGTATATTTTTTAAGTAACGCTGACCTTTTACCGATCGGTAAAAACTCACCTGGCGAATAGCCCTGACCCTGTTCCCGAAACTTTCGGAAAACACCAGAACCCAGGGACCTTTCCCTTTGGTTGGCGGAATTTGGTCAGAGTTGTGCATTTCCAAAACTGTTTCAAGGTCTTCGAAATAGCCATAAAAGAAACTACCTGATTCGGGAGCATAAATTACATAGGAATGGTAACTCATTTGTTTGTGTAATTTTTAGTCCGCAAAAATAAGAAAAAGGCCGCTTTTTATAGACAAATCATTTAATCAACGCTTTTATTTTGAATTTATTTCGGTTCTTCTGACCTTTTCACGCTGAAACGAAATTTAACCACAAACTGTCGTCCTGATAATCTTCGATAACTGACGTTTGATTTTGATGTTTGAAATTGCTCATTAATGCAGTTATTTCCTGGTTGAGCATCATGATTCCACTGCTGATCAAATCGCTGCGGAATCCTTTTTCGCCGAGATTAATAACCATTTCGGCCGAGACGATTCGTCCGATTACCTGGCCCAGTTCAACCAGCTTGCGTTGCGGAAGATTGGTGTCAAGTTCAAAATCAAGCATTTCTTTCATGAAAGTGGCGGATTTTGATGTCAGACTGAAACTTTTCAGGAATTGAAACAAGTTACTTTCTTTCGCCTTTTTCATCATTTTGACCAGACTTTCAGAAATCTGGGCATAAAGAATGTCATTTGATCCTTCGAAAATCTGGAAAGGACGGCTATCAGTAATACTCCTTCCGGCAATGTGGTCTAATTTATACGCCTGCGCACCGACCAGTTGTGTGGCCGATTGCGCTGCTTCCTGCATCAGGTCGGTAACCACGCTTTTCACCGAATTTGCCTCCAGACCGTGTGGCGAAAGATCATTTTCGATGTCGGCTTTCGCGCTGCTGTTGACACACATGGCCGAACATATCGTGTACGAAGCCTGAAGTTTGGCCAGTCGCTGCTGTACCTGATCGTAGGTAAAAAGAGATTTTCCTCCGATTTGACGGTCACGGGTATGTGCAATCGACTCATCGAGCAGCCGTTGAATAAAGCCCATTGCCATGCCTGGAAATTGCATGCGGCTACGATGCAACAAATCGAGCATCATTTTCACTCCGGTGGTTTTGGGAACCAGCTTCTGAACTTTAGGGATTTCTACGTCCAGTCGATTACGACCATAGGGAATCTGGTACAGGCCCAGGTTTTCGAAGAATTCTTCTACAACAATTTGTTGTCCAGGGCTATTAACATCGCAAATAAAAAAGTCGATATCACGTTTCAGATCCCCCGAATGACTACGCTCGCGGGCTGTAAGCAGCCAGAATTCGGCCCAGCCAGTAAGACCTGCCCAGTGCTTGGTTCCTTTCAGGTGATAGCCGTTGTTGTGTTCGGAGTACCACGATTGCATGTTCAGGGCATCACTTCCGAATCCAGGTTCGGTAATCATTAAGCCACCCATATTTTGATGTTTTAGGAAGCGATCAAATATCGGAGCTTTGACTTCTTCCATGGCATATTTTGCCACAGGCTGAAGGAAAAGGGCAGAATTGATTCCGAAAGTCAGCGATAATGCCAGTGATTCGTAAGATGCAGCAGCCAGCAAGGCAATATTTTCTTCCATCCGGCAGCCGCGGCCACCATAAGCTTCCGGGATGCCGACCGACAGCGGGTTCATATCCATGATCTCACGCATCACAAACGGTGGCATTCCCCGCTTAACAGCCAGCTGATTGATATCGGCCCGAACGTGAAACACATTTTTCATCCGGGCTTTTAACTGCTTCAGAAATAGATCGAAAGGCATATCCTGGCGAGTGAATCCGGCGAGAGGTTCTTCAACATTAAATTTTGATTGATTCATTCATTAAGCGTATTGGTTACAAAAAAAATCGGGAAAGCAGTTTCAATAGATGAAATGCTATCCACGAATTACAGATAACACGAATCCGGAATGAATGTTTTGATCCATTCTACGGATTTTTCACTTTATCAGGCAGAAAGAAATTTTTGGTTTCAGAAATGTTGTAATTTTAAAAAGCGAACCCATACCTATATTTCAAAATCGAGAAAAATGAAAAAAAAATCGAATAAACTACTTCCTTATGCTGTTGTGTTGGCAGTGGTTATCATTATTGTTTTGGTTACAGGTAAAAAAATGGGTTGGTTTGGAAAAGATTTTCAAATCAATATTTCTACCAAAATCGTTGAAAGTAAGACTATTACTGAATTAATTACTGCAAACGGAAAAGTTCAGCCTGAAACTGAAGTTAAGATCAGCCCAGATGTTTCCGGTGAAATTATCGAGATGAATATTGAAGAGGGCGATGAAGTCAAAAAAGGCCAGTTGCTCATGGTCATTAAACCTGATATCTATATTCAGGCATATAACCGGGCGCAAGCCAGTTTGAGTTCATCACAGGCACGGTTGGCCCAGACCGAAGCCCGGCAGATTGAAAGCGAAATGGCTTTTAAGAGAGCCCAGGCACTGTTCAAACAGCAAACAATACCAATTTCTGATTTTGAAACGGCTGAAGCATCATTTAAGGTAGCACAGTCGGAAGTAAAAGCAGCCCAGTTTGCTGTTAAATCGGCTGAAGCATCGGTTGCCGAAGCTCAGGAACAGTTGGTAAAGACTAAGATTTATGCTCCGATGGATGGAACCGTATCGCGCCTGAATGTTGAAAAGGGCGAACGCGTGGTAGGAACCAACATGTATGCCGGTACCGAGATGATGGTGATTGCCAATCTCCACCTAATGGAAGTTAAGGTTGATGTGAATGAAAACGATATTGTCAGGGTAAATCTGAATGATACTGCACTGGTTGAGGTTGATGCCTATCTTGGGCGTAAATTCAAGGGTGCGGTGACTGAAATCGCCAATTCAGCTAATGTAGTTGGCGGTTCAACCGATCAGGTAACCAATTTCAATGTTAAAATTTTGTTGATCGAAGATTCGTACAAAGATTTGATTGACACTGTTGGCGGAGTAAAATATCCTTTCCGCCCGGGTATGTCAGCCACGGTTGACATTCAAACCGAAACCAGGAAAAATGTTATTTCTGTCCCGATTCAGGCCGTAACTACCCGTTCGCTGAAAAATAATATCAAAGAGGAATCTAAAAAAGATATTGAAAAACCTGAAACGGAAAATGAAGCTGTTACTCAGCAGGGAACCAAAACTGAAGAAGATAAAAAAGTTGAGGTTGTATTTATGTACAAGGAAGGGAAAGTATTTAAACAACCCGTTAAAACCGGAATTCAGGATAGCGAGAACATTGAAATTTTGGAAGGTCTGAAAGCAGGCGATGAAATTGTTGTTGCCCCGTTTAATGCTATCAATAAGCAATTAAACGACAGTTCGCAGGTTAAGAAAGTTGATGAGAAAGAGTTATTTAAACCTAAGAAATAAATTTTGCATATTACAGAAAACAGCCGGTATGTCTTTGCATATCGGCTATTTTTTTGTGACAATTCCAAAAAACAGGATGTTCAGCATTTCGTCAACGGCTTTTTGCAGTTCTTCATCCGAAAGATTTTTCAGGATTAGCGGGACTTCAAATCCCTGCAGAGCGGTTACAATTGTTTTTGCCGTGAGCTCCGGGTTCTGGATGGTGAAAGCACCCTTTTCAATGCCTTCAAGCAGCATATTCCTGACCTGATTGATTTCGGTTTCAAAGTGATCATTTCTGAAATTATTCACAAAGTATAGGTTATCGAGCAAGTCATTTTTAATGGCTTCGTAATAATTAACCACCATTTTCAAGGTCAACATCCTAACGTAGACATAGGTCTTCAACTTTTGCTGAGGATCGTCAATCATCCGGATTTGCTCATCAATGGCTTTTGCCCTGATTTCAGACTCAGCATCAATAACTGCCTTAAAAATCTCGTCTTTGCTTTTAAAATAGTAGTAAATTGTACTTTTGCCCTTGCGGGCTTCCCTGGAAATATCGTCGAGTACGGTTTTTTTGTATCCGTATCGTGCAAAAACCAACCGGGCGGCCTGAACCAAACCCTCACGAACTTCGTCTTTCCCTTGATTTTGATGAAAGTTTTCCATCACTTCACTTCATTTGTGACAAACAGTACTAAGATAGCAGTAGTTTTTTATTATTCAAGTGACTGGACCGGCTGTGTTCGGCTGGTCGAGAAAAAGAGAATTGTCAAAAGAGATCAGGGTTGTTCAATATTTACAGTCCAGTTCGAATCGTAAAGGAAATCATTATATGGGAAGCGGGTTACATGAATCTTCTTTACTTCTTCATACAACGTTTTTTTCAGGTCTTCAATGTTCTCCTTTTTGAGTGCCGAAACGAAAAGGGCAGGAGTATTGCTTTTGGCCATCCAACTGCTTTTCCATTCTTCAAGAGAAACATTGCTCCTGGTACGGGGACTCAAGTCATCGTCCTGTTTTTCGACGAAAGTAAACGCATCAATTTTGTTGAAAACAAAAATGATAGGCTTGTCACCAGCCTGAATCTCATTTAGAGTGCGGGTTACAACGTCGATTTGTTCCTCAAATCCAGGATGCGATATGTCGATGACGTGCATCAGAATGTCCGATTCGCGGACTTCATCCAGTGTTGATTTGAACGATTCAACCAATCCGTGTGGTAATTTTCGTATAAATCCAACGGTGTCGGCTAAAAGGAAAGGAAGATTTCCAACAACCATTTTCCGGACAGTGGTATCAAGGGTGGCAAAAAGTTTGTTTTCGGCAAAAACTTCTGATTTACTCAATAGATTCATCATCGTTGATTTACCAACATTAGTATATCCAACCAAAGCAACACGGACCAGCTTTCCCCTGTTTTTACGCTGTGTGGCTTTTTGCTTGTCAATTTTGATCAATTGTTCCTTGAGCCGGGCAATTTTGTCCAGGATAATTCGTCGGTCAGTTTCAATTTGTGATTCGCCCGGTCCGTGACGGCCAATTCCTCCTCGTTGGCGTTCAAGATGAGTCCACATGCGGGTCAAACGCGGGAGCAGATACTGGTATTGAGCCAGTTCTACCTGAGTTTTGGCATGAGCCGTTTGGGCTCGTTTGGCAAAAATGTCCAGAATCAGGAAGGTCCGGTCCAGAATCTTGCATTCGAGCACCTTTTCGATGTTCCGGAGTTGAGTTGGGGTAAGATCATCATCGAAGATTACCGTATCGATTTCGTTGATTTTGACATAGCCGGCAATTTCTTCCAATTTCCCGGTTCCAACAAAGGTGGTAGAGTTTGGAAAATCCAACTTTTGAAGGAAGTGTTTTTTTACTTTGGCGCCGGCTGTATCTGCCAGGAATTCCAATTCTTCCAGATATTCTTTTGCTTGATGCTCATCCTGATTTTGAGTAATCAAACCTACCAGCACAACTGTTTCGATAACAGGCGAATTTTCAATCATAGGTCAATATGTTACCAATAAAAAATCCTGGTTCCGTCGGAACAGAACCAGGAAGTTTCAGGTATATAAAAATTTTTTATTTTACTGAAGTACAAAGTTAATTGGCACAGTGTAAGAAACCCTAACTGGTTTACCACCTTGTTTCCCCGGTTTCCATTTCGGAAGACTGTTTACAACGCGTAAAGCTTCTTTATCGAGCGATGGGTCAACCCCGCGGGAAATAGTTGCTTTAGCAACAGAACCGTCTTTTTCTACGACGAAATTAACGAATACTTTTCCCTGAATACCATTTTCCTGAGCAATTACCGGATATTTGATGGCTGATGCAATAAATTTGCGCAAAGCCAACTGTCCTCCGGGAAAATCAGGCATTTCTTCAACAATAAAGAATACCGGAGTTTCTTCCTTTTCTTCTTCTTCTTTATTATTATTCGAAACCTGCATTACAGCGGTAATTGCTGTTTTGTCGTTAGCTTCCGAGTCTTCAATTTCCAATTCGTCCTGAATTTCAGTGTTATCATCAACAATCACCAACATATCCACAACTTTGGGTGGTGGTGGTGGTGGTGGTGGTTTTACTTCATCCTGTCGAGTTACTGGAATAATCTCTTCTTCAACTGTTTGGTCAGCCATTGATCCCAGTGATTCAGTCTGATCAACTTTACTGGTCGATTCGAAGCTGTATAAACAGATCGCAAGAGATACCACCAACCCTAGCTGAACAAACAGATTTCGTTTGTTCTCGAGATCCGCCTTGGGTGATTTCTTGAGTTCCATAATTAAGTGATATTAGTTTATTTCTTTAAAGGGGACACATTCAGTATCGAGAGGCTAAAGATAAAAAATAATCTTCAATTGCAATAACAGCACTGTCCGAAATTGTGATTTTCATTGATGAGGCACAGAAAGTCAACAGTCATAAGGATTTTCTTCTTTTTCCGGATTTATAACTGATGTGTTTTTGATGATATTTTTTGTCTTACCACCCGATTTTCGGGTAATTCAAAAGCACAAAAAACTTCTATTAAAATTCAATCAGTTTTGATTGACAATGAACATAGTTCATGAGAGTTGAAAAATAGCATCTGTTTTTTGGGAACAAAAATCACACCAGAATATTCTTATTGTTGTGGCAAAGCAGCAATTTTTTTATTGAAATCCATCAACGCGCCGATATGTGTAAAACCACGGGATCCACCACTGGACAATACCAAGGCTATGTTTTTCTTCATAAAGTCTTTTTTGGCGATGGTTTGTGTCTGCAATGTTATGAAAATAATATCTGAAAAAATAATTTCAACAATTAGTTGTTTGTGTCAACTAATTGTTTTTACTTTGGCCGATCTAAAAATAAATAGATATGGAAAGTCAGAGTATATCATTATTGGAATTGGGGAAAATGATGCACGAAGTATTTCGGGTATTTAAAAGACGTTCTGAAGAGCAGACTCAAGTGGAGGTAAAGATTTCGACTGAACAATTTGGCCTGTTGCGTGCCATCTGCATTAAAGAAGAGGATGTAATCCAGAAAGATATGGCCGAAATGATGGGTAAAGACAAATCCGCAATATTGAGGCTCATCGATTCGCTGGAAGAAAAGGAGCTGGTCAGAAGAGTTGTTGACCTAAAGGACAGGCGAAAGAATTACCTGATGGTTACAAAAACCGGATATCGGGTAATCGATCAGTATATGAAAATAATTCAGGAATTAATGGTCGAGATTCAACAGGGACTTCCTCAATCTGAGATAGAAACCTTTCATAAGGTTATCGATCACATTAAAAGCAACGTCAAAAAACTGTAGTTTTTTGTAAATATAGTTGATAATTGCAACTGTTGATGTTGTTGTCTATTTGATAAAACATAAGTTCAGAAAAAATTCAAGGAATAAAAAAATCAAAAAAATTCGAATGAAAACTACGTTTAAAATCATTCTTAGCGCTATTTTCTGTATCAGCATTTCATCGCTTCAGGCACAGGAATCGTTGGTGCTGTCGCTGGATAGTGCAATTAGCTATGCTCTAAATCACAACAAGACATTGGCTAATTCAAAATTTGCTGTCGATAAATCAGCGCAGAAGATTAAAGAAACTATTTCACAGGGGTTGCCACAGGTAAATGCTGCAATGGATTATTCCAATTTTCTGGGTGCCACAGCTTCTCTGCAATTAAATCCCAGTGCGCCTCCGGCTGTCATTACATTTAATCCTACCAGTAACTTTAAAGCAAGTGCAAGCCAATTGATCTTTAGCGGAAGTTATTTCGTAGGTGTACAGCTTTCCAAACTTGGAAAATCCATTGCCGAGCAAAGCTACCAGAAAGATGAACTGAATGTGAAGGAACAAGTTATCCAGGCCTATTACATGATTCTGGCGAGCGAGAGAATCCTGTCGATCATAAACGAAAACAAAGCCAATGCACAACTTATTCAGGAGAAAACACAGAACCTGGCCAATGCAGGCATGATTGAGCAAACGGATGCAAAAAAACTTTCGGTTATGGTTGCTTCCGTCGAAAATGCGCTCAAATCAACCCAACGGCAGGTCGAACTTGGTTATAATCTGTTGCGGTTGCAATTGGGCATCGACTCTGAACAGAATATTAAACTCTCTTCGACACTTGGCGATGTTGCAATGAAATACATCAAGCCAGCGCTGACCGATGATTCGTTCGATATTCAGAATAATCAGGATTTTAAATTGGTTTCGATGCAGGGAGAAATTGCAAAGAAAAGTATTGAACTCAAAAAGGCAAGTTATTTATCTTCGATGGCCGCTTTTTACTCCTATACCGAAAAGTTGAAAAAACCGGTTTTTGACATTTCGCCTAAACACGTACTTGGGTTGACCTTAAATATTCCAATATTCTCGGGTGGTTTGAGATCATCCCAGTTAAACCAGGCCAGAATTGATTACGATTTAAGTAAGAATACGCAAGACCTTCTGACCGAACAATTGACCCTTCAGGAAAGACAGTTGCACTACAATTACAACAATCTGCTTGAGCAGTATCAGAGTCAGCAAACGAACGTGGAAATTGCAAAAGAAGTACTTGATAAAATGAAACTGAAGTATCAGCAGGGTATTATTTCGAGCTTGGAACTTACCAGTGCCAACAATGATTACCTGAATGCAGAATCTAATTATACCAGCATTACCCTTCAGTTACTCAATGCCGAAGTGTCCTTACGGAAAATAAACAGCAACCTTTAAAAAATTAATATATGAATACAATGAAAACTTTAACCCTGGGAATCGTTGCAGGAATGTTAATCTTCGGAACGGCCTGCACCTCGACGAATGAGAAAAAAGAAGGTGCCGCTAAGGCCGAAGTAAAACAAGCGGTGCCAGTAAAAACAATGGTGGTTAATCAGGAGGTTATCACCCGGAACATCGATTATACATCAAGTTTAATTCCTTTCGAAGAAGTGCACCTTGCTCCGGCTTCCCCCGGAAGAATAGAAAAAATTAATGTTGAAATTGGCGATAATGTCGGTAAAGGACAGGTTGTTGCTTTAATGGATCGCACGAACCTTGAGCAGGCTCAGATTAACCTGATGAATCTGGAAACTAATTATAAAAGGCTGGATACACTGAAGAAAACAAATAGTATTTCCGACCAGCAATACGATCAGGTAAAGTCGGCCTACAATATTGCGAAAACAAGCTATCAGTTTCTTCAGGAGAACACCCAGCTAAAAGCTCCGTTTAGCGGAGTTGTTTCCGGTAAATATTTTGAAGACGGCGAAATTTATTCAGGATCACCGGTTGCCGCGGTTGGCAAGCCCGCGCTGGTGTCGATCGTCCAGATCAGTCAGCTTAAAGCACTTATTGGCATATCTGCCTCCTATTTCCCATTGATTACCAAGGGGATGAAAGCTGATGTGAAATCGGAAATTTATCCTGATCTGACCTTTGACGGAGAGATTTACAAAATTTATCCAACGATTGACAATGCTACCAAAACGTTTACCGTCGAGGTAAAAATTCAAAACAGCAATCTGAAGTTGCGTCCCGGGATGTTTTCCAAAATTCAGCTGAACCTCGGAAAAGGTAATGCCATTTTGGTTCCAAACATCGCATTGGTAAAACAAACTGGAACCAATGATTTGTATGTGTTTGTCAATAAGAATAATACAGCCCAAAAGACGCTTGTAAAAACAGGCCGTATGTTTGATGATAAAATCGAGATTCTGGAAGGGCTTTCGGTTGATGATGAAATTGTGGTAGTGGGTCAAAATAAACTCGAAAATCTTTCACCCATCGAAATTAAAAAATAGGCCTTCGGAATGAAATGAAGGTCATCCATTGAATTTTTAAAAGACATTTTATGAGTTTATATAGCACCGCGGTTAAGAAACCCGTCAGTACGATCATGATCTTTATTGGCGTGGTAATTTTCGGGATCTATTCCTATCTTCAGTTACCGGTGGATTTTTTCCCGAAAATTGATCCTCCTATTATTTCTGTATTTACCTATTACAACGGAGCCAATGCTTCTGACGTAGAGCAAAATATCACCCGAAAACTCGAAGATAGTTTCGGGTCGCTTACTGGTCTGAAAAAAATCACATCTAAATCAAAAGACAACATTTCCGTCGTTACCCTGGAATTTGAGTGGGGTGCAAACCTGGATGAGGCAACCAACGAAGTGCGGAATGCCGTAGGTATGGCAGAACGAAATTTACCGGATGGCGTTGAAACCCCGACTATTTTTAAAATTAGTACCAGCATGGTTCCGGTTATCATGTTTAGTGTCACTTCCACCGAAAGTTATGCAGGGATTAATGACATTCTGGATAAAAAACTTATTCAGCCGCTTAACCGGATCGACGGCGTTGGTAACATTATGCAGATGGGAGCGCCTGTAAGAGCAGTCATGGTTGATGTGGATCCACGGAAACTGGATGCGTATAACTTAACTGTCGAACAAATTGCCGGAGTATTGGCCGCCAATAACCTCAATTTACCTTCCGGAAGTCTCGAAATGGGAAAATCAGATATGCCACTCAGACTGCAGGGAGAGTTTGCAAACAGCAATATTATTAGCGATATCATCGTAAGTAATGTAAATGGGAAAACAGTCTATCTCAGAGATATAGCAACTGTTCGCGACGGATTAAAAGATGTCAAAACTTATGAACGGGCCAATGGCGGGAAAAACGTTCGGGTGATGATCCAAAAGCAATCTGACGCCAATACGGTGACCGTTGCACAAAAAATCAAGGAAAAACTGGAGGTAATTAAACAGACTTTGCCCCCGGATATTAAAGTTGATATTTTGATGGACTCATCAACCAACACGATCAGCTCAATCAATAACCTTTCCGAAACATTGATATATGCCCTGATTTTTGTCGTCCTTGTGGTAATCATCTTTTTAGGGCGTGCCCGGCCTACTTTTATTATTTCACTATCGATACCCATTTCGTTGATTGTAGGATTTGTATACATGTACCTGTCCGGTGGAACCATAAATATCATTACCCTTTCATCGCTTTCAATCGCCATTGGCCTGGTGGTTGACGATTCGATTGTGGTACTCGAAAACATCACCAAAAAACTGGAACGTGGAGGTTTTGCCCGCGAATCGGCTATTTATGGTACGAGCGAGGTGAGTTTAGCTGTAATCGCATCAACGCTTACGATCATCGCTGTTTTTCTTCCCTTAACCATGTTGGGTGGAATTACCGGTATCCTTTTCCGTCCGCTGGGTTGGGTTGTTACAATTGCTGTTGCAACCTCGGTAGTCGTCTCGTTGACTCTTGTCCCCATGCTTTCTTCTAAAATACTGGACGGGAAAACTCCCGGCAAAAATAGCGTTGGGGGCAGAATATATTGGTTCTCGCAAAATCTGCTCGATAAAATAGACCGGTTTTTTGAAAAAATACTTACCTGGGCTGTTGGTCACCGGTGGTCTGTAATTGGAATAGCAACCGTGGTATTTGTTACATCCATGTTGCTTGTGAAAGTTATAGGTACTGAATTTATGCCAGCTTCCGATAACGACAGGATCTCGGCACAGGTAAAACTGGCACAGGGGACTAAACTCGATGAAACGGTAAAAACGGCTCAGTACCTTGATTCTGTTTTTATGACTAAATATCCCGAAATCGAGATTGTTTCTACCAGTGCCGGGGTGGGAGACGGAAGCAGTTTGGCCGCTATTTTTACTGAAACTGGTAATTATATCATCAATTACACCTTTAAAATGAAACCGCTGAAAGAACGCGACAAGGATATTTTCCAGATCGCCAATGAAATGCGCGCGGATATTGAGAAATTGCCTGAAATAGAGAAATATTACGTCGATCCGGGAAGTTCACGAGCTTCCAGCGCCATGGGCATGGGAGGTGGAAGTAACCTGGAGGTAAAAGTCTTTGGAAATGATTTTGACGAAACCAATGTTATTTCTGAAAAAATTGCAGCTGCACTTAAAAACATTAAGGGAACCAAGGATATCCTGATCAGCCGGGATAAGGAAAAGACTGAATTGCAATTGGTTTTGGATAATGAAAAAATGACTTCATTCGGATTGAATACAGCTACTGTAGCCACAGCCGTTCGAAATCGTATCAATGGGGTTACAGCTACAAAATATAAAGAAGATGGCAACGAATACGATGTAATCGTGCGGTACGATGAGCAGTTCAGACAATCGACCGAAGACATTGAAAACATAAGCATTATGACTCCGCAGGGTAAAATGGTTAAGATGAGTGAAATTACTTCTCTGAAGCGTTTCTATTCACCCCCCAATATTGAACGCGAGAATAAAGTTCGTGTTGTAACCGTTTCGTCAGCCCTTTCCGGTAACGATATTGGTTCCGTAAAAGCTGCTCTTGAAACGGAAATTGCAAAAATGGATCTTCCGAATGACGTATCGGTTGATTTTGGGGGTAGCGCCGAAAACATGCAGGATTCGTTTAAAAGTTTAATCATGCTGATACTCCTGTCATTGATTTTGGTTTATATCGTGATGGCATCGCAATTCGAATCACTAAGCGAACCGTTTATTATCATGTTTTCCATTCCTTTTGCATTTACCGGGGTCTTTGCATCGTTGTACCTTTTCAATGCTACAATCAATGTCATTTCACTGATTGGTGCAGTTATGCTGATCGGTATTGTAGTAAAGAACGGGATCATTCTGGTTGATTATACCAATTTGCTGGTCGATCGGGGATATTCGCTGAAAGAAGCTGTTGTTTCTGCTGGTCGTTCGCGTTTAAGACCGGTTTTGATGACTTCACTAACCATGATTTTAGCGATGATTCCCATGATTGTTACTTCAGGAAGTGGTTCCGAAATGTGGAAACCAATGGCCATTGCAATCTTTGGCGGCTTAACTTTTTCTACCTTGGTAACGCTGGTATTAATTCCTACCATTTACACCATTTTTGGAGTAGGAAAAATGAAAAGAGCTCAGAAACAATTAGCAAAACTTCAAAACAACTAAATCATGAAATCTGTATTAATTACACATAATCAGTCGCTTACTGAAGAGGTTCAGGAAGTACTGGATGACTTATCCATTCGGGGCTACACGCAATGGACGGAAATAAAAGGAAGAGGATCAGTGAAGGGGGAGGCACATGAGGGAACCCACACCTGGCCTGAATTAAACCATGTTCATTTAACAGTTATTGAAGACAACAAAGTTGATCAGTTGCTCGAAAAACTTCGGGCGCTTAACCACGAAGTGGAAGAGCAAGGGTTAAGAGCATTTGTATGGAATGTTGAGAAAACAATTTGAGTTGAAAAGGAGGTAAACTTCTGTCATGGGGTCACGAAGAATTTCAAAAAGAAATATCAAATCCTTTTTATAGTTTTTCCCCTCATTTTTAACTATTTTAGACATCGAACTAAACTGAAATGAATTGTATCTCTGAAATAAGCATTTTAATTTATGAACTAAACCTAAAAAATCTGTGACATGACACAAAGAAGAGACTTTATCAAACAATGTATTTTAGGAACTGCAGGCATTACCATTGGAGCAATGGGCTTTAGCGCTAAATCGTATGCTTCAGTTCTTGGAGCCAACGACCGTTTCCGGATTGCAGTTTGTGGTGTTAATGGTCGGGGTAAAGCACATATAGGTGGATTTGGTGGACTTGATAATTTGGAAATTGCCTATCTTGTCGATCCAGACAGCCAGGTACTTGAAGCCCGTGTGAATGAGTTACGTGGAAAAGGTGGCCTCAGCTCCAATGTAAAAGGTGTGGCGGATGTTCGTCGCGTACTTGACGACAAAGATATTGATGCGATAAGTGTTGCAACTCCCAATAGCTGGCATTCTCAAATGGTGATTTGGGCTGCTCAGTCAAAAAAGCATTGTTATGTAGAGAAACCTGCAAGTCACGACATCCATGAAGGACGTGTTGCGTTGGCTGCTGTTGAAAAGTACGGAATAGTTGTTCAGCATGGTACACAGCGACGCAGCGAGCCTGAATGGGCACGACAAATTTCCGATATTCGTTCTGGCAAATATGGTAAAATGCTGGTTTCACATGGACTTGCCTGCAAACCTCGCGAAGGAATTGGCTTTCAACCTGATTCTAATCCTCCGGCTAATCTGGACTGGAATATCTGGAAAGGACCTGCAGTTATAAATAGCTACAACAAGAATCTGGTTCATTACAACTGGCATTGGAACTGGAAAGTAGGGAATGGAGAATTAAATAACCAGGGAACTCATCAGCTCGACGTGGCATACTGGGGGCTCGATGCTGAAGTTGAAAATACTCATCCTGTTCGTGTTATGGCTATTGGCGGAAGATTCGTATGGGAAGATCAGGGTGAAACGCCCAATACCATGTTTGCACTTGCCGAATTTGCGAATGGGCAATATGTTTTTTTCAATGTCCGTAATGTGAAATATCCAGGGTACAAGACTGAAGTAACAAACCGGTTTTATTTTGAAGATGGCGGAAAACTTCTTGAAGGAAAATATGAATCTCACAATGGAAGTCAACCTCGGAATGTACCAATCAAAGATGTTCGGCAAACACCTGGTGGAAACTGGGCAAGTTTTGTTACTGCATGTCATGCCAACGATCCAAAAATGGCTAATGGTAACATGTACGATGCCCATTACAGTTGTGCACTTGGTCACCTGATGAACACGTCTTACAGGCTGGGTGAAAAAGTGCCCTTCAACGAAAAAGCTGGACGATTTGGCGATAATGCACTGGCTTACGAAGAATTTATGAAAATTCATGCTATAGCAAGAGACGGCATGGGTGTGCCAGAAAATAAAGCTGAATATATAGTTGGACCATGGCTGAGATTCGATGGTAAAACAGAACAATTTATTGGTGATCATTCGGTTGAAGCCAACCAATTGCTTGCTGATCCGCGTAATTCAGGGTACATTTTGCCTTCGGCAAAATCAGTATGAAAAAAGTTGAGGCGTCTTACGATTAGTACATTCTCTTCATTTGTGTTTTTTATTTCATCTCTTATTTACTCGGTACTCTAGGTTATTGCATGAGTCCGGGAGCATTCTGTCCACATTTCGTCGGTTATTTTTAAACGAAATCAACTTTGAAAATTTAAAGTCAGTTCATTCCCTCGAGTTATCTGGCAAAAATCTGACAAATTCAAAAAATCCGCCAGATATGAGGTGTAAAAGACTAAATTTCAAGTTGGATTAAATAAATTAGCACATTGTCAATTTCATACGCAACCGAAGAAACTGCAGGTTCCCTCAATGCTCAGCTTATCGGGCTGGTAGCTGGCAAGTGCCTCTTTTGAAGGAATAAAGGTTGTACTTTCCCTTTTTATCAAGGGATTCTTCCTGTTAGATTGATTCTGAATGGTTAAACAGGTTATAATTTGTATACTTCGAAAGGACAGTTTGCTTTCCTCAATTCCCAAAATTGAACCAGTAATTGACAGACAGGCTCTTGCCATTATCAGTGGGTTCGTTTAGCGGAATAGGAGAGCAGGTTGCGGCAATATCCCCTTTGTACCCTACTGTGCTGGGAAAAGTGCCCTGGATCGTGTTGTTGGAATGATCCCAGGTGATGTACTTGCCCCCCAAGGTTCGTATGATTTCCTTGCCGGTGCTTCCGTTAGTTATTGAAATTCCAACCTGGTTCAGTATCCAATTTTTAATGGTACCACTCCCAAGGTTCTCCATTTGATGCTTCAACCTGTTGTAGGCCATGAAATTGTAACTGTTTTTATCTTTATCAATCCAATTCAGTATTAATGAAGAATCGGCCATCAGTGCGTAATCGGGTATCGGGAAAAAGTACAATCCACTTTTATAGTTAGCTATGGCATCGGAGGCTCCGGAATATACCATCGCTTGTCGGAATATGGAATAGGTCGGGCGGCAGAATACCGGCCCTGTTACACAGGTAAATACCCGGTCGGGAATATAAGAGCCCAGTCCTATGAAAGTACAATTGCTTCCGAAATCCTTTCTGATAATATCTTCCTCGTTCTGATGGAACCTGTTTGTTCCCTTGAAAATTTTCTTATACTGATCTGTAGAAGGATATATCGGAGAAGACTTAAAATTTTGTGCGATAATAATATCAACAATATCCTTCGGGAGAGATTTATAATCGGTCCAGTGAGGGAATCCTGACTTAATGGTCAGGATGCCATCAATGAATTTTCTGAAAGTTTCATCTGTTGGGGCAATCAAACCGTTGTGTCTTACCAGGGTTTGATTAATGTTATCAAAACGTTCCTTGTGAAGATCAAATGCCAGAGTAGCGTAATTTAAGTCCCATAATGTATCGACTATTCCCCCAAGTCTTGCCGCTGGTTGATTAAAAGTAGCCGTTAAGTTTGGCTCAAAATTCGGATAATACCAATAAACCATTTCCAGGAAGAGTTTATAGGATTCACCGGGCAATTCTTTTTCAAGTAGTTCCTTTGCGTTCAGCATTGGGTTCACAACCCTATCGACGATATGTATAAATCCATTTTCGGCTGGAATATCAGCCTGAATGATCTTCGCTCCTGTATAATAAACATTTCCCGGTTCATATACCCTGTTAAAATAAAAACTGTAATCTGCGGAAGTAAGGCCATTTATTGTAAAATATTTATCATAAAACACGGGTGCGTATTTTCTTGACTGAGCAAAAACCATTTTGTACCCGCCTGATATAGTTGAATCTATCAGGATAATTTCTTTATTATTCACCTTTTTGACCCAATATTTTTCGTCAGGATTTTTCAAAATCGTCTCGCGTTTATAAGCGTATGAGTTCGAATTTACATCATCTTCTGTTCTCCATCCGTTTACACCCAAACTTTTCAATTGCTCAAGCGACCATGGATTCTGAATAATATGGGATTTGGTGATTTTTTCAAGCTTATCTAATGGAATGTCGGAAATACCGGTACATCGATTTTCTGACAGATACTGTTTCATGGCTTCATCGGTCGGCGCAAAAACGCTCCAGCTTCCCGAAACATCAATGATGGTGTCCAGCCCGGTAAGTCTTAAACACTTGGTAAACATGGTAAGATTCTTCTGAACCGACACCGTTGTATACAATTTTCCCGGAAGCCAGTCGGGTCTTTTATATTTCTCCTGTTCATTCAGCATCTCACAACCCATGGATAGGCTGAAAAGAATGCCCAGGAGAAGCAAATACGTCTTATGATTTCTCATTATTGATATACAATTCCAAAATGTATTACCCTTGAAAAAGTAAAACTAAGCATAAATCAGGAACTTTACGTATTCTTTATGGTTAAACGTTTCCAATTTTTATGGTCAGATACTTCCTGAAAGTAATGGACATCACAAAGTACAAAAATTTTGCAGAAACCCTTAGATAGATATTTAAATTTCAGAACGATAAACATAAAATATTGTACAATAAAATATGGTGGATTATTCAGAATGTATTCAACGTTAAATCACACGAAACTTTCACTAAATCAGGTTGCAACTCTTGATTTTTTCAAAACGATTTTTTTTGAAAAAGATACAACGCCATATCTTCTTTTGGGTTTTCAAATCTGGCTTCCTGTAACACTCCACTAGTTTTCTAATATCGAACAGTGTGTTTAATGTTAAGATCAGCTTACTATAATGAGTAAAATAAAATGACCGTTTCGTTTATTTTTAAACGAAATCCATTTTAGCAATTCTAAAGTCAGCTCATTTTCAGCTACTATCTGGCAAAAATCTGGCAAATCCCAAAAAACTGAAAGGTTTCGGGGGGAAAAGACAAATTTTTGGACTGAGTTAAAGCGTTGCAGATGAAATTATTTTCTATATTTGTCGCCTCGAAAGGGGGGATTAGCTCAGTTGGCTAGAGCGTTTGACTGGCAGTCAAAAGGTCATCGGTTCGATTCCGATATTCTCCACGGAGACAATTAGGGAGTTGCAGCATAAAGTTGTGACTCTTTTTTATTTGAGCCATAATCCAATTTAATTGAGAGCATAGGGATCAACAAGTTATTAAAACCGTTTGCTGATGCTGAAGGATTTTATAATTTTAGCCGTTCGAAGTTGAATTAATCCATTAAATCTAATAAACAAATCATGAGTAATCCATTTGCACTAAACAACCAACAGTTATTGGATATTGCCAACGACCTCAGACAGAAAGTTGAAAACGGCTTAAAAAAGGACGGTACTGAAATCAAGTGTCTGCCAACTTACATTCACCCGAAAAAAGATGGCATTAAAGGTCAGGCTACTGTTTTTGATCTTGGTGGAACAAATTTCCGTGCAGCCGTGGTGTCGG
>CAXXKQ010000003.1:0-6855 GCA_963676535.2 Prolixibacteraceae bacterium
AAATGGAAGACGGTGAACGTTTAATCAGGCGTTCATCGAATCAGGTAAAATTTCAGAAATAATGTTGTGTTTTCTGGTTCGATATAATTTTTAATAAAACTGATTTCTATTGGACAACCGGAAAAGCTACAATTCTGACTTTGGTGCAACCAACCGGAATCAGAGTCAATTGCTCCACCTTGTCGGAAACATTTCCTTTGTAAATGCCATCGCGGGCAGTTACAGGTTGAGAAGCAACTCCATCAATCACTTTCCATCCGGGTATTTGTTTTCCGGGTGCTGTAATCTCAATTGGTGCATGTTCCTGATTCCAGATAAAATCACTGGTCACCGGGTGTACCAGTTTCGCTTTTAAGTTCTCTTTTGGACTTTTAACCACATTTTGAAGTAATCCATAATTCCAGGCTGATTCAGGGAATACCGAAAAATAGTCTCCTTCTTTTTCCTGATGACCTTTTTCCCAGCGCTCTTTGATTTTCAGTGCATAAACCAGCGGTCCGCGCTCAACGGCACGTGAGTTTTTCCCCCAGTTGCTGGTTGTCAGTTCCATCGGAAATTCAACTTCGAGCCGGTCCTGATTTGACCAAACGCGATTGATGCTGACGATCTGCCCTCCTTTTTCCGTGCTGAGTTTCTTCCCGTTGACCATGATTCTGGCTTCTTTGCACCATGCCGGAATTCTCACTTCAAAAGGAAATTCAACGGGTGTTGCTATCCGGATATCGAACCTGATTTTTTCGTCAAACGGATAATTGGTATTCTCAGCAACTTCAATTTCGGCATTGTTGTCTCCAACTGTCGTTTTTAAAATATTCGGACTGAAAACAAGAGCGGCTATTCCGTTTTTGTCGTTTTTATACCAAAGGTGCGATACAAATTTTGTCCATCCCTGGTGCATGTTGGCCAGACAGCAGGTGTAGCCGCTTCTCATGCCAAGTACATTGTTCATTTCGCGGTCGAAGGGCAGTGAAAAGTTGAAAACACCTCTTGAAATCTGGACTTGGTTGGCCATCTGGAAATATTGCTTGTTATTGTAATCGTCGGTTGTTTGCGACGGAAGTGCGTTAAAAGTCATGCGTTCAAGGGCATCCAGGTAAAACGGATCACCGGTTATTCCGGCAATTTCTTCGAGCGAAAACATTGATTCAACAATGGCGCAAAGTTCAACACCCTGGGTCGGATCGTTTCCATGCAAATCTTCGTCAGCCGAGAAGATACCCATGGGTAAGCCATGTAAAGTCATCAGATCGGTAAATCCGGTTTTTAACGCTTTCAGGTATTTTTCGTCGCCAGTACGCTGATAGTTGATAGCCGGCGCCTTGATGCCCATTCCCACGTTGACGCCATGACGGTGCATCCATCGGTCGTTGTTTTGGTAGGTGGCTGCCCAGATTACCCAATCGCGGTTTCCCATCCATTCGCTCCATTGAAACGACTGCGACTCAATCAGGTCTGCCAGTTCGATAAGCGATTCATCTTTGGTAATCTGATAAAGCCACTGGGCCATCATCACGTTATCGGTACCTCGCGAAGTTGCCCATTCGGTCCAGTTTCCGAGCGGAACTGCTTTCAGTGCTTTCAACTGAAACTGAAAATATTTTTGCATGAATTCAATCACGCGTTGATCGCCGCTGGCTTCGTAATACTGTTTCATCACTTTCAGCATAACCATTTTAGGCCACCAGTCATCGCCTGCTTTGGCCATGTTTTCAACGGTTACCTGGGTTTGATTTTCGCGTTCATACTTGGTAATTCCTCCAAAATATCCGGAAGGCCGTTGATTGGTAATGGTCCAATCGATATACTTTTTTACTTTTTGTTGAAGTTCAGCATCGTTAAGCAGATAGGCCAACGGAACGGCGCCATCAAGCCAGTAGGGAGTTTCTTCCCAGGCATCGCCTGAGCCGCCCAGCCATCCGTTGTCGTTTTTTATTTTATTATGTACTTCGTCCAGATGTCCGGTGGTTCCGTCTCGCATGATTTGCAACTGATGTTTAATCCAGCCTTGTGGTTTGACCGATCCCAACGGCATTTCCTGGTAAACGGGTGGTATAAAACTTTTGCCTGAAGCCAACGGTTGTGCAAAGGCAAAGCCGGTAATCCAAAGAACGAAGAAAACCGAGAGTATAATTTTCATGATTTGAGCAATTAGTTAATTGGTAATTTAGTATTGCAATTTCCTTTGCGAATATCGTAAAACCAATGGAAATACAATTAAATCAGGATTATTAAAGGAACTAATAAATATTGGGATTTATTTTAGTGCATTATGCAGCAGAAACAACTGATCAATAGCTCAGGAATGCTAAATTTGCTGACCGTTAAAACAATTAAGGAGTCATGAAAAAGAGTCCCTTATCCGGGAGGTGATTTTTATGGCGTGCTTCATGTAACCCTTTAAAGATAAATTATTACGTATGAAACGAGCATGTTCGGTACAAACACAAACACGGATGAATATTCACATGCGAGTTCCATCCGGCCTTAAAAAACAAATTATATTCGGATGAAAAAACCAGTAATTCTATTTTTATTCAGCATTTGTATTTTACAAACTTTTGCCCAGTGGAAGCCTGCCGGCGATAAAATTAAAACGGCATGGGCCGAAAAAATTGACGTTAAAAATGTCCTTTCTGAATACCCGCGCCCCATAATGGAACGTGCCGATTGGATGAACCTGAACGGTTTGTGGGACTATTCAATCCTGAAAGCCGGAATGGCGGAGCCAACTGCGTTTGATGGTCAGATTCTGGTGCCATTCCCTGTTGAATCAAGTCTTTCAGGAGTAATGAAAGCCGTTGGCGGCGAAAAAGAAGTCTGGTACAAGCAAACTTTTGAAGTTCCGGCCAAATGGAAAGGGAAAAATGTTTTGCTTCATTTCGGGGCAGTTGACTGGAAAGCCGATGTTTGGGTGAATGACATCAAAATTGGTTCGCACACCGGTGGCTACACGCCATTTTCGTTCGATGTAACTCCTTTCCTGAATAAAGCTGGCACTCAAAAACTGGTTGTACGTGTTTGGGATGGAACTGACAAAGGATTTCAGCCACGCGGAAAACAAACCAGTGAACCTCGCGGAATCTGGTACACGCCGGTTACCGGAATCTGGCAAACCGTTTGGATGGAACCTGTTGCAGCCAAACATATTGAAAATATTCGCGTTGTGCCGAACATCGACAATGGTCAGGTGGCTATTGATGTTGAATCGAATGCAGCCACGTTTGCCGATATTGTGGAGGTGAAAGTTTTCGACGGAAAAACTGAAATAGCTTCGGCAAAAGGCTCTTCATCCGAAAAATTAGAGATTTCAGTTCCTGAAGCCAAACTGTGGAGCCCCGAATCACCTTTCCTTTATATCATGAAAGTGAGTCTGATCAGCAATGGACTGGTGGCCGATCAGGTGGACAGCTATTTCGCCATGCGCAAAGTTTCGACCAAACGTGATAAAAATGGCATCGTTCGCCTGGAGCTGAATAACAAGGCTTATTTCCAGTTTGGTCCGCTTGATCAGGGTTGGTGGCCTGATGGACTGTACACCGCGCCAACCGACGAAGCCCTAAAATATGACCTTCAGAAAACCAAAGATTTTGGCTTTAACATGATTCGCAAACACGTGAAGGTGGAGCCCGCACGCTGGTACACCCATTGCGACCAGCTTGGGATTTTGGTTTGGCAGGATATGCCCAGCGGTGACCGTTCGCCACAATGGCAAAACCACAACTACTTCAATGGTAACGAGATGAAGCGCAGTGCAGAGTCGGAAGCCAATTACCGCAAAGAGTGGAAAGAAATCATGGATTACCTGTATTCCAATCCTTGCGTTGTTACCTGGGTGCCGTTCAACGAGGCCTGGGGACAGTTTAAAACTCAGGAAATTGTGGAATGGACGAAAGCTTATGATCCAAGTCGTTTGATAAATCCGGCCAGTGGCGGAAACCACTATCCGGTAGGCGATATGCTCGATTTACACAATTATCCCGGACCGGATATGTATCTGTACGACGGTCAGCGGCCAACAGTATTGGGCGAATACGGCGGAATTGGACTGGCTTTGGAAGGACATCTGTGGAATGCCGACAAGAACTGGGGATATGTTCAGTTTAAAAGTTCGAAGGAGGTAACCGATGAGTATGTGAAATTCGGTGAAACTTTGCTGAAAATGATCAAAACAGGTTTCTCTGCCGGAGTTTATACCCAAACGACTGATGTGGAAGGTGAAATAAACGGGCTGATGACTTATGATCGAAAAGTGGTCAAAATTGATGAACAGCGTGTTAGTGAAATCAACCAGAAAATTTGTAATTCGTTGAAGGAATAGAAAATGAATCATAAATTCGGACGCTCATGAGTGGGCGTCCGAATTATTTCCAGATAATTATTTCGTTCGTTTAAATCGTAGTTTATTTTCCATACTCATTTTTTCGCAGGCATACTGAATGATCAATCGTGGAGCTGAATCTTTGTATTTCAGGAGAAACGGTTCGACATCGGCTGCATTTATTTTCCATGCTTCGCGCAGGGACCAACCCATTCCCTGATGAACTTCACGCTCTGGATCAGTCATCAGCTTTTCCACAAAAAGGATCGACGGCATTACCTGTCTGGTTTTCTTGGTGTGTTTGATCAGCGTTACCGGCACACATCGGCGTTGAAATTTGAACGGCGAATTGAGCCAGGGGCTGAAATCGTTCATTCCCAGAATCTTCTTGTCCAGAAACTTTGGTAAGGTGAACATGCCCAACGTATCGGCATGGGCCCAGTTGGTGATGCTGAACGCAAACCAGTTGCCAATTGTTTGAAAGGTATCCGGAGTGAACTGTTTCCAAAGGCCGTCCAACAAAAGCAAGGCCATGGAGATTTCTTCGTACATGCCACTTTTCATCAATTTTGGAGCTGCATCAAGAACCGTAGGTAAATCAAAATCGCCTCTTTTTAGCATTTCTTTCACTTTCAAATAAACCTGGGGTGCAGTCAACCCATATCCGACAAATTCTTCCTTAAAGAAATGCTGCGATTTCCTGACCCGTTCTGCATTGGCATTTTCTATGCAGTACGATCTGATTTCCTGAATGATTTCGACTGTTGTCATGCTTATAATTTTATTTCTGATCAGGTTTTTTCCCGGCAAGAAGTTTTTCAATGAATAAGCCGACCCGGTTTATTTTAGTTTCTTCCTTTTTCGCCGACGTAATCCAGTTGATGTATTCTTTTCGGTGCGTGTACGAAAGCTTTTCGAAAAAAGCCAAAGCCTCCGGATATTTATTCAGCACGGTCTGAACATCGTTGGGAACATTTACTTCGCGGACTTCCGGATCACGTTCGAGTTCGACGAGAATATGATCGCCGAAGGTTTTTTGAAGCGTTTCCCGTATTTCTTTGGTGAGGCCAAGCGTGTGGCAATTTCTTCCCATGTTGGCCAGGCTGCCGCGATACTCCACTTTGCCGTCAAACAGCGCTTTAACTTTGACTTGTCCCCGTGTGCCAAAAAGTTCCTGCACACTGAACGGAAATTCAATATATGCGGCATTCATGCCTTCCACCTGAATGATGGGCACAGTGAAACTGATTTTTGAAGGTGGTGTGATTGTCATTCGAAAAAATTATTAAACGCAAACAATCAAATTTACAATTTTAAACGAGAAAGGCCGTCGTGCAAAGTTCGCATAACGGCCTTTTGTTTGTCTGGAGTGATTGGATGACTTCGAAGTCATCCAATCACTCCAGACATTGTTATAAGTATTACTTTGTCAAACTAAACCGGTAAATGCTCTGAGTTTGGTAAACTTCTCCAGGTTTCAAAATAATTGATGGAAAATTGGTATTGTTTGGAGAATCAGGAAAGTGCTGGGTCTCCAGTGCAAGTGATTCACGATATTTGTAAGTTTTTCCACTTTTGCCGGAGTCTGAGCCATCCATAAAGTTTCCGCCATAGAATTGTAAAGCAGGTTCTTGGGTGAAAACTTCCATTTTACGACCGCTAACGGGCTCAACAACGGTGGCCGCCAAGGTCATTTCTCCGGCAACAGGTTTGTTCAGTGCGAAGTTATGGTCGTAGCCCGGGCCGTGTTTCAACTGAATATTGGTTTCAACCTGTCCAAGGTCGGTTCCGATGGCTTTTCCAGCCCTGAAATCGAAAGGAGTTCCTTCAACAGCTTCATTCCCGGCCAGTGGAATCAGGGTTGAATCAACTGGGGTATACGCATCGGCGTTGATGGTCAACACGTGGTCGTTGATGGTTCCGTTTCCTTCGCCGGCAAGATTCCAGAAGGCGTGGTTGGTCAGATTAACCGGAGTACTTTTGTCGGTGGTGGCTTTGTAGCTTATCACCACTTCGTTTTTCGAATTCAGCAAATACTGAACTTCCACATTCAGGTTTCCGGGATAGCCCATTTCTCCGTCTTTTGAAAGGTAGGTCAGAACAATAGAAGAATCAGTTGCCGCTTTTACGTCCCAGATTACATTGTGAAATCCGCCGGGACCGCCATGCAGGTGATTGACTCCATTATTCAACGGAAGTGTATATTCCTGTCCGTCGAGGGTAAATTTTCCTTTGGCGATGCGATTCCCAACACGACCAATCAAAGCTCCGTGGAATACTTCCTTGGCTTTCAGGTAACCGTCAATACTGCTGAATCCAAGAACGATATCGTCCATTTTCCCGGTTTTATCCGGAGTGCAAAGGCCTACAATACGGCCACCATAATTGGTAATAGCAGCCTGAATATTTCCGTTTTTCAGAAAATACAGATTGGTTGTTTTCCCATCAATGGTTTTCTGGAAATCTTCAGCTTTCAGGGTAAAGCAGGATTTTACTTCTGCTTTTTTAGGGCTGCAACTTGCCAATGCAAGTCCAAC
>CAXXKQ010000004.1:0-243622 GCA_963676535.2 Prolixibacteraceae bacterium
ACGGGAACTGGTTGTTCCCTGATCGAGTGCCAGAATATAGTCTCTCATGTCGATTCTAGTTTACTCCTTTGACTTTCATCTTCAGGGTATAAACCGATGTACGGGCGGTAATGAACAAGATATTCCGTTTTTTTCCACCGAAACAAACATTTGAAGGTTGCTCCGGAACTTCAATCCGGGCTATGTTTTCGCCTTTGGGATTAAATACCGATACCACTTTGTTGGTCAGATAAACATTTCCCTGATTATCGATAGTCATTCCATCGGAGCCTTCCGGAGCAAAAAAAGTTTTATTACTTAATGTTCCATCAGCATTAATGGAGTATTTCCAGATTTTTCCGTCATTAATGTCGCTAACATAAAGCGTTTTTCCGTCTGGTGTTCCAATCAAACCGTTGGGTTGTTTGTAATCGTCAATTACCCGGATTACTTTTCCATCAGGGTTGAGGTAATAAACTCCGCGTACGTCCTGAACTTCTTTGCGTCCGGGTTCCCAGTAATCGCGGTGATAATACGGATCAGACATGTAAATTCCTCCGTTGGGCGCAATCCAAAGGTCATTGGGGGCGTTCAGCGGTTTGCCGTTAAAATTTTCAGCAAGGGTACGCATTTGCTTGTCCATAGTAATTGCTGCCAAACGGTTATGAAGGTCGGCGCAGGCCACCAACTCCCCTTTTTTATTGAAGTAGGTTCCGTTCGAGCGTTCGCAGGGTTGCATAAATGTCGTAATCTGCCCGTTTTCACTCCACACATCAATTTTGTCGTTGGGCTGATCGGTAAAAAACACGCGCCCATCAGGAGCAACCGACGGCCCTTCAGTAAATTTATAGCCACCTCCGGCTTTGGTTACCTTGGCATCTTTGGCAGTCAGTTCTCCGTTGGACTGGCTATTCTGTGCTTTTCCTGAAAGAAGGAAAGTGAAAAACAATGCGAATGTTAAAAATCTTGACATGGATTGTTCAATTTTAGCTGGTTTTTAATTTAGTTGACTGCTGATTAGTCAGAAAACGTATTTTTGTGACCTTTGAAAGCTTAAAGGTATAATTCACATCGAATAATTGTTGTGTTGAAATGAAGAAATTTACGATACTCCTTTTTATCTTCCTTACGATCCTTATTCCTGAAGGATTTGCACAGTTTGCCGCTGACGGTTCGTACTTCTGGAATTTAACCAACATCACATATTCTCCAAACAATAAAACGGAGTTTGTTCTTGCCAATAAAGACCATTACAGCAATCAGATTGACCATCTCGATTATTTGCATGTTGAATTAATCGGATATCGTAAATTAAGTAAAAATTTCTCGTTGGGCCTGGGAATCCGTCAAACCGAAAACTATAAATCGGCGCAGTGGAATCCGGGCCAAACATATATGTTTTATGGTGTGTACTTTTTCAACCCTGGAGATGTGAAAATCAGGTTTGCCAACCGCTTTGTAACCAAAACATATAAAAACGCGGATACTCAATATGGACTGGACAACATTACCAATGTCGATTTTTTTGTCCGGTCGACCAACAAATTACCCAAACCTTATCTGATGGATGAACTATTCTCCATCCTGCATCTGGGAAAGATTCAAACTATCAGATTGTATGGGGGATTTCATCTTCTTAAAAAACAACATTTTGGAATTGATTTCTACTATTGTTACCAGAAGACCAGACCAATGTGGACCTGGAAAGATTACAGTGTTTGGGGGATAAATACCAAATTCAGGATTTAAATTCACGCTCATTATCTTATCCCCATACCTGATGATTATCTGCTATCGGGAAAAATACTTTTCAATAAAGCAACCTGTTGGGCTTTTGTCAATAATAAAATAGCAAGGTAAAATCTTATGTTTTTACCACGAAACGGTATGACCAAACAGGTTGACAGTTACTTTCGAGGCATGATTGATCACTACCGAGCCGGTTTGATCAATATCCCTGACTTTCCCGGCGTAAGTGACAGTTCCCACCACATGCAGACTGGTGGATTGGTAACTGAGGTTGGTATAAGTGGTGCTGAAACTGCCATAATAGCTTGTGCTTCCGGTTAGGGTAATTTCGGCAACAACTTCATTCCCGGTATCTCCATAAGTATAGGTGTATTTTACATTGGTCATATTGAAAATCAGATCGGCGGAGGTAATATTGTGCGTGTTGTCCTGTGTTGTTGTTCCGGTAATAACAACTGTTCCTCCCATGGGTCCGTTTACTGTTTTTGATTGAGTCCCGGTTGGTTTCCCCGCCAGATTTTGATTATAAATGTCGTGATAGCAATTAACCATGGCTGCACCTAAGCCGCTGTAAAAATTAGTATCACTAACTGTTCCCGTATCTTCATTTGAATCTACTTCGCAGCCACTGGTGAAAAACAGGGTTGATAGACAGAGAGCAATACTTAAAAATCTGAAAATTCGTTTCATAATGGTAAGTTTTTGTGTCGTTTGTTAGTTTGAGAAATGGCTGGTAAATATAACAATGTTTTATTTTTATTTAAAGCAAACCAGGCTTTAAAACGAATACTTCAAACTTATCATCGACTTAAAGTTACACGGCAATCCGGGATAATAATATCGTGGTGACTGGTTGCCAACAGCTGTGGCATTAATCAGAATCATGGAAGCGTAATGAGTATCGAACAGGTTTTGCACCCCGGAAGAAAGGCTGACCGAAAAATTTCTTAATGACTTTTCATATCCGGCCATTAAGTTGGCCAGCTGGTACGTATCGGTAAACAACGTATTGTCGTCGCGCATGGGCATTCGGCCAACAGTTTGGTAGTGAAGGTTCAGAAAAAAGCCTTTGGTGTGTGAAGTTTCCAGCATCCAGTTGGTAGTTGATGCAGGTATTCCGGTCAGTTTATTGCCCGAATAGTCATTTCCATTATCCACAAATTCAGCAAAACGATACCGGGTCAAATTGGCATTTATTCGAAAAAATGACGACCATTTGGGCCGGTCAATAAGTTGATAATCAATTTTTATTTCCAGTCCGGGATGGTTGGTCCCTCCGGCATTGATTCCCATGTATTCATCTTCGGCAGTACGACGGGCAACCAGCAGATTTTTTACTTTCATATAATAAACCGAAACTTCGAAAAAGAGCGATTTGTCCACCGATCCTTTGGCACCCAATTCCATGTTCCAGCCAGTTTCAGGCTTAATGGCCGTGTTTCGCAAACCTCCCGGCATCAGCGTTTCTTCGAGCGTGGGAGGGGAGAAGCCATGGCTCACCACTGCAAACAAGCTGAGTTTTTCAGACGATTTCCAGTTGGCTGCCAACCGCGGCGAAACAACCGGATTGAACTGATGTTTTCCGCTTTGATTACCATCGGTCAAAAAGTGATCTTCGTAGCGGTAGTTCGTGCGGTTCCAGTTCAGACTGGCCGATAGTTGAAAGCGTTCCTGAAAGTTTAGGTCAGTCAGGATAAAAATATTGTTGTACCAACGGAATTCTTCGTTGTCGGTCAGCAGGTTTCCGGCAACCCTGTTTATATTTTGAAGTGTTTGCCACTGATAATTTTCGGTAAAAAATTCGTTCCCCAGTATCAGCCGGCTGGTCGTTTTTCCGGAGATGTATTTTTTCTCCAAAACTGACCGAAGTCCCAAGTACCGATTCTTTTCCTGAAGGATGTTGAAAGGCCGTAATTCGTTATTTTGATTGGTTTGCCCAAAGGTACTGAGCCTGGCCTGCCAGTTTCTGCTGAATGTTTGCTGAATCGAAATTCCTCCGAAGGCTTTTTTGTAATCTTCGTATCCTTTGGCATTTGCCCAGTTCGCTGCTGCTTTTTCGGGTGTCTCCTGAAGGGTTTTCAGGTCGATGGAACTCGGAATATAGGCGTCCATTTTGATGAAAGCTGCCAGCAAATCAATTTGAGTTTTATTTCTGGTAAATGTTGAGGTCCAGGTCAGGTTGTGACGGTTGGTTTCATTGTTTTCACGGTATCCGTCGGAATGAATCCGGCTATACACAAGAGAATGTCCCGAATTTTGTCTGGCAACAACCAGTTTTCCGGTGTATCTGATGGTTTGAAACGAACCCGCTGAAACCTGCTGAACAAACATATCTTTTATTGGTTTTGCAGGGTTAAACAGCAAAACACCTCCCAATCCGGAGCCGTAAAAGCCAGATGAGGGACCTTTGATGATTTCGATGTCGGCAATTTGTTCCAGGTCCAGATCTTCCAGTGTAGTTTCGCCAACGCCGTTGGTCAGCGGAATGTCACCGTAATAAGCCCTGATTTTATTGCTTCCATAAGGAGAACGGGTTCCGATTCCGCGAATGGTGAGCCGGTTGGTATTGATCGACCCGCTTTGCATCCAGACTCCTGCCATTTTATTGACTGATGGAGCAAGTGTAAAAGCCGGTTCACGAAGCAATTGACGGTTGGTAATTATTTCGATAGAGCCCGGTGTGTCGAGCAGCCGTTTGCCCGATTGAAAAGCTTTCACCACTATTTCCTGAATGTTTATATTTTCAGGAATTAAGCGAATGTTGATTTTTATTGCTTCGGAAGAGACCGGAAGGCTGAATAAATAATATCCTTTGGCTTTAAAAGTTAGTAGAGCCGGTATCTTGGAAGTTTCGAGGTGAAAGGTTCCTGCGGTAAATTGGTATTCATTTGAGTCGGCCTGCACCACAAACGAATTAATCGGTAATTCAGTTTCGGCATCCAAAACCTGACCTTCGAAATGATACTGCGCTTGCAACGAAAACGGAATCAGAAAAAATACTACCGGGATGAAATAACGGGAATAAAGTTTGATTGCGACTGATTTGATCATCACGGCATCAGTCTTTTAATTTTTTCGGTTTACAGAGTTTCTCTTCCTTTTTTGCTTTTCGTTCGCATCGTTTGCAAACGTATTTGGCATCTTCTTTTTCTTCGTAATCTTCGTTTTTGCACTGTGTTTTAGGCATTGTCTTATTTCTTTTCTTGTTCGATGTGCTGTAAAACAACCGCAATCGGGTAATTGTTTTTCAGATACTCCGCCAATTTTTCGGCGGCATAAACCGAACGATGCTGCCCGCCGGTGCATCCGAAACTGACACACAAATGCGAAAACCCACGCAACGAATAAACTTCAACTGAGTGCGAAACCAGCTTGAAAACGGGTTCCAGAAAGTCGGCCATGGTCGATTTTTCTTCCAAAAACTGCTGAACCTGCGGATCTTTTCCGGTCAGGTGTTTGTATTCTTCATATTTTCCGGGATTATGGATGGCACGGCAATCGAACACAAAACCGCCGCCATTTCCGGACGGATCTTTCGGAATGCCTTTTTTATAGGAGAAACTGCTGATTCGAACCGTTAGCCTGTCGTTTACCGGACTGATTGATCTCAGGAATGAGGATTCAGTTACGGCTTTCAGTACTTTAAATAATTCGGGCAGCGGAACCTGAATGGTATTTCTGGCCAGCAGAGTTTCCAGGTTTTTCAGGGCAAATGGAATACTTTTCAGGAAATGTTCCTTTTTTTCATAAAATCCCCGGAATCCATAGGCTCCCATGGCCTGCATGATGCGGATCAACACGTATCCACCAAACAGCGATTTGAATTTTTCGCGGTCGGTATGTTTGTACTGACTCAGTTCATCGAGGTAGAATTCGAGCAACTCTTCGCGTTCCGCCTCCGGAATGTTAGCTTTGGCATCGTACAACAGCGAAGCCAGATCGTATTGGTAGTGCACCTCTTCTTCCGCCCTGGTAGTCTATAAAATATACTTCTCCGTCTTTTAACATTACATTTCTGCTCTGGAAAGTCGCGATACAGGAAAGCATTGTTATCAACGGCCAGAAGGTAATCGCTGAAAGCCTGAAAATCATCTTCCAGGGCCTGTTCGTCAAAGGGAATTTTAGCCAGTTTCAGAAAATAATACTTGAAATAATTGAGGTCCCACATCATTGATTGTTTGTCGAAGGCATCGCGGGGGGTAGCAAACGCTGTAATCGATGTCTTTGCCTGCTACGAGTTGAATTCGCGGAAGCTGGCGGAGCACTTTTTTATATTCGTCGACAATTTTTACTTGAAAAGCCTTCGGTTTCGCTGGGGTTCTGCTTAGAAAAGTCAAACAAGGTGGTATTTCCCAAATCTTCCTGAAGGTAAGTTTTCATATCGCTACTTACGGCATAGATATGTGGAACAGGGATGTCTTTATTTCTGAAATGGGCCGAAAATTCCAGAAAAGCCTGATTTTCTTTGATGTCATTGTTAAAGGCCCCGATAACCTGATGGCCGGCACTCTTCATCCGGGCATATTCGCGGTATGATCCCGAGCCGGGTAACTGTTCAAAAAAAGTAACTTCTTCCTTAAAATGTGATTCGAACAGGCTGATGAGTTGATCTTTTATTTTTAGTTCCACCGTGAATAGTTTTATGAGTTTATGGGAACAGGACAGGGGCTCAAAGTCACCCGCTCATTATATCCCTGAATTTAATTGTCTTGCTTGTCCAGCGCCTCTTTGATACGTTTCAACTGATCTTTTGGATATTTTTCATCGGGTTTCAGCACCAAAGCTTTGTTGTAATTGAAAGCGTGCCATACTAAAATTTTCCAACTGCAAAGCCTGGTCGGCCTGTTCAATCAGCTTATTGTATTCCTGATTTTGCCGATCAAGCTTATCCTGTTCAATCAGTTTCTGAATATCTTTCAGCTTAATTCTTGGATAATTTTCTTCACGTTTGATCGAAATGGCCCGGTTATAATAGAATCGGGCAATACTGATGTCTTTGTTGAAAAAAGCTTCATCGGCTTTGGCAATGGCATCACGATATTCTTTTTCTTCCCTTTCTGAAAGGAGGCGAATTGGTCAAAGCCAAAATTTCATCAATTCGGTCTTTAGGGTATTTTTCCCATGATTTGATTTCGAGAGCTTTATAATAGTAGAATTTCGCTATTGTATAATCTTGCTTGCCGAAAGCGGCATCAGCCTGAGCCAGAGCTTGCTCGTACCCCGAAAGATCGCTGCCAGAGAGTTCAGAGTCAATCAGTTTATGGATCAGTTCGAGCTGATTTTTCGGGGTATTCCTCTTTGGGTTTTGATTTCGCTGGCCTTGGAGTAGAAGAATCGTGCTACAGAATAATCTTTCACGCCAAATGAATCATCAGCCTTTTTGATGGCTTCGTCGTAATCGGTAATGGTTTTGAACGACTGGGCGCGGGGCTTCAGTGGCCTGAGCCGATTTCAACCGGATTGTAGACCGGAGTAGCTTTCGGTGCAGCAGGCTGAACTTCCGGAACCTTAAAGACATAAGTTTCAACTGGCGGAGCTTCGTTTAGGAACTTGTCGCACAGGGCCATCTGGCTCTTTGGATACGATTCATCCGGTTTAATTAGTAAGGCCTGTTTGTATTGCAGTTTGGCAATGTTGTACGATTTTTTCGCGGAATGAATTGTCGGCTACAGAAATGGCCTGCCGGTATTTCTCATCCAAATCGCGTTGCGCTTGGGCCAAGACGTTCTTTATTACGCTGGTCAATCAATGCGTCGATTTCACGAATTCGGTCAACCGGTAATTTTTCCGCTGGTTTTAATGATTTGGCAACTTCAAAGTGCATTTTTGCCGTGGTCAGCTGATCTTCTTTCAATGATTTTTCACCTTTATCGATAGCATCCTTATAGGCTTTATCTTCGCTGGCATTGGCCAGTGCTGCCTGATTGGCATCAGCAATTTTTTTGGTTCACTTCTTTCAGCCGGTTCGCCGGATACGTCCTCTTTCGGTTTTATGGCCAGTGCTTCAGTGTAAGACTGATTTAGCACCTTGCCAGTCGGCAGCTTCGTATGCTTTATCTCCGTTTTTAAATCGCGTTCGCATAGCCTTGATCACGGGCAGTCAGTAGCGATTGTATTTCGCTGGATTTGTTTTTTTTCGGATAGTCTTCTTCTGGTTTAATTGTCGCGGCATTTTGGTATTCAGGTCAAAGCTTCCTCCAGTTTGGTTGAGGCATAAAAATCATCAGCCAGTTTGATAATCCGCTTGTATTCGGCATCCTGTTTAGCCAACAGCTGGATTTTATCTTCAATATTGCTGATCAACTTTTGAACAGTGGCGTTTCTGTTCGGGTTTAATTTTTATTGCGTCTTCATACTTAGCAATGGCTTCCGGATATTGTTTATTCCGGTCAAGTTCGGCAGCAGCAGTCATCGCGTTGCATTGAAAGCCGCTAAATCTTTGGCTCTCTGAATCGAATCGCGTTGAGCCTGCTGTACAGCTAAAGTCTTTTCCCATTTCCAGTTGCGCCAGTAGTTCGTCAACTTTTGCAATCTGATCTTTCGGATATTTTTCGTTGGGTAGTCCAATCAGTGCGTTAGTATAATGAGTTCGTGCAATTTTGTATTGTTTTTTCGGCAAATGCCTTATCTCCGGCAGCAACCGAACGGTCATACTGTTCCTTATCAGCTTTTGCTTTTGCGATCCGTTGAGCTTCTTCCATTGCTGCCCAGTTTTGCAGTTTCTTCCTGCTGAGCCAACATGCCGGTCAATCTCCGTTGATTCGCATCAGCGGAAGTGGTTCATTCGGTTTCACGTTTAAAAGCTTTCTGATAATCGCTGCGGGCTTCCTTCAACTTATTCTGACTGAATTCCTCTTGCGCTAGTGTTGATGAACTGTGTTATATTGTTTATCCAAATCAGCTTGTTTCTGGATAGGTCTTTCAGAATTTGATCAATTTTTGCGATTTGATCTTTCGGGAAAGTTTCCTCCGGCTTCAGACCAGAAGCTTTCGTGTATTTATCCTTCGATTTCTGGTACTCTTTATTTTTCAGGTCGTTATCCGCATCAGCCAGCAAGGCGTTGTATTGGTCCTGCGCCTTCTTCAGACGATCTTTTTCAGTAGCCAGATCTGCCAGTTTCTGTTCGATTTCTTTCAGGCGGCGTGTGGCATAAGGATCATTTTTCTTATAGGTGAGTGCTTCCTGATAGGATGCGGTTGCGTCTTGTGAACTGGTTTGTGTTGAATGAGTTGTCGGCTTTATCTATGGCTGCCTGATACTTTTGGTCATTTTGTTCTTTCAAAAGTTTATCAATCAGTTCAATCTGGTCGGTGGGGTATTTTTTCGTCGGGCTTGATCAACGATGCTTCGCCATAAACTAATTGCGCTGACGCATAATCTTTGCTTCCAAACAGCTTGTCGGCCCGCTGAACAGCATTCTGATATGCATCCATGGTAGCTTTCAGTTGAGCGTCTTTCTGAGACTGTTCACCTCAGGAGGGCATTAATTTCACTGATTCGCTGCGGAGGAATTGGCTCGGAGGGAATGAGGTTATAGGCCTTCATAAAAGTGTCTTTGGCCTTGGTCAGTTCCTTGTTTTTTCAGCAACGATTCGGCTTCAGCAACGGCCTGATCGAAATCTTTACGTAGCTTGATTTCAGCTTCCTGCTGGGCCAGTAATTCGTCAATTTTTGAAATTTGCCGTTTGGGGATAATCCGATTCCGGGGCATATTGCAAAGCCTCCTGGTATTTTTCTTTGGCTTCCGGATAACGTTTGTCAGGTCAATCGTTTGTTGGCTTCGGTAATTGCAGCATTGTATGACTGGTTTAAGACGGTTTTGCTGGGCCAGTTTGGCGTCAGCCGAAGCGTATTTATTTTTGGCAGTCTGATCGTTGGGTTTAATGGATAGCGCTTTCTGATATCCCGACATAGCATTCACGAAATCATTGGTATTGAAAGCCTGATCGCCTGCTGCCATTGCGTCGTTAAAGTCCTTGTCCTGTTTAGCCAAAAGCTGACGTTGAGTTTCATCTTCCTGACGACGGATTTCAGCAAGGGCATCGTCGATTTTTTTAATTTGTGCGGTCGAATAAGAATCGTTCGGTTTTAACGACCAATGCTTTGCGATATTCTGCCTGAGAATTGGGGTAGTCCTTTTTGTCGAGCAATTTATCAGCCTGGGCGATGAGTGTCTGGTATTCCTTTTCCACTCTTGCCTTTTCTTTTTCCTGATCAGAAAGAATGGTTTCTATTTCTTTGATTTTCTTTTTGGGATAGGGCTTCGCTGTCTCTCATTACTGAAGCTTCCTTAAATTTATTCAGCGATTCCGGATAATTTTGGGCAGCAAAACAACTGATCTCCATTCTTGATCAGGTCGTTGAAAGCTGCAAGTTCGACAGCCATTTGTTCGTCTTGCTTTTTCCTGGCATCAAGCAAACTGTTTGATTTCAGTAATTCGTTTTGTTGGCATAAGCATCGTTGGCTTTCACGGTCAGTGCCTCGTTGTAACTTCCAAGTGAGGCTGAATAGTCTTTCGAATCGAAACGATTTGTCGGCTTTTTTTAATGGTTGACTGGTAGGAATCAATTTTCTGTATCTGACCTTTTGGGTAGGTTTCCGATTTTTTAATATCCAAAGCTTTGTTGTATGCCGGATAACGCCTGATCAAGCTGATCATTCTGATAAGCCTGATCGGCCTGGGTAATTAAACCAGCATATTCTTTGTCAGCCGATTGTACTTTTTTCAGGTTTTGAACTTCGTCGATTCGTTTCTGAATAGTTGCATTTTTTCGGTTTTATTTCGAGGGCTTGTGCCAACAGGTTCAGCGATTCGTTCAAAATTGCCAAGAGGAATTGCTTTTTCGGCATTGGCAGATCAGTTCGTTAAATCGAATTTCTTTGGACTCGGTATCCGCAATCTGCGCCAGTTTGTCTTTCGGGTACGATTCGTTGGCCTTGAATTTCAAAGCTTCCCTGAAATTGCATTTTAGCCTTCGCAAAGTCATTGGCGGCCAATGCCTGATCGGCCAGTTGGATAGCCTGCTAGGTATTGTTTATCAGTTTCCTGGAAGGCAATTTCCTTTTCGGTCTCAGCTATTTTGTCGCGGGCCAGTTGATTGTCGGGTTTGAGTTCCAATGCCTTTTTGTAACCATTTAAAGCCTGCAGATAGTCTTTTGCTTGGTAAAGGTGTTGGCAGTTTGGATAGCCTGATTGAAATCTTTTTCCAGCTGTTCAAGTTTGGCCTGTTGCAGTTTTTTTCCTGGTTGATCAGGTCTATTTGTTTTTTGTGAATACTGGTCATTTGGAACAAGCTGTCTGGCCTGATTGTATTGGGTCAGTGCCTGATCGTAGCTCTTTGATTTGTAGCTATTATCGGCCTGGGCAATCAGATCGTTCATACTGTTTTTTGTTTAGCCTGAAGTGCAAGCAGTTGATCAATTTCGTTGATTCGTCCATTGGCAAACACATCGCCGGGTTTATACTGCAAAGCCTCTTCGTATCCGGGCCGGGCTTCCGTGTAACTTTTTTTATCAAAAAATCCATTGGCTTTAGCAATCGCGTCCTTGTATTTCTGTTCCAGTTCAGCCTTCTGTTTTTTCGGTAATTTCGAGCGCTTTTTACCAGGTCCTGAAGCTCGGCTACCCGGTCGTTCGGATAAGCTTTTTCGGGAAATAATTTGTGTGCTTCAAGGTACTTCATCAAAGCCATCTGGTACTCGCCCCGCTGATAATGGGGTATCAGCTTCTTTGATCAACTGGTCGAAATCTTTCTGCTTGGCGACCAAATCTTTGGCATCGACTTTTGAGATGGACTGGGATTCTTTTTGAACCTGGTTGGCCTGTGTTTTGGCTGTGGCTATCTGTTCACTAAATTGCAAGTCTGTAAATAAACTTTCCTTTTCAAATTGTCGGTTTCCTTATCGTAGAAAATCCTTCCCTGCGGTTTTAGGGCAAAGCTTTTGTCAATTCCTTCGAACTCTTTCAGCATTTGAACAATCATCGGAAATGGAGGAAAATCGTTATCGCGTTCCCATACTTCCTGCGGTATTTGAGTGGAAACCTGAATGATTTTATTGAAATGCCCCGGATATTTAAAATTCAAATTGTAATCATTAAAGAATTCAAGTTCAAATCTGAACCTTCTGTTCTTCGGAATGGCTATGGTGGATGTTTCGCTCCCGTTTTTTTGAAACTTCAATCACTCCTGTGGCGCTTTCGTCAACCATTCCGGTTCGATACGCCCTGTGATAACAAAAAATTTTTTGCTCTGAGCTAATGAATTCAGCTGAAACAAAAAACATAAAAATCAGAATCCCAAATATTTTTAACGAACCGAATTTTTGCATATAAGACTGGTTTCAATGAAATTTAAGTCGTGACGCCCTTCTGTTTATCCTGAAACGAATACTTCGTAAAAATAACCAAAATGAACGAAAACAATAACATTTGCGTTCATCTTTGTTTTGAAGTTGAACAATTAAAAGAGTAGATTTATTATGGAAGGGTAGCAATTAATAGATTTATTCCTAAAAATCCGAGTCATTTTTCGGTTATTTGCACAATGCTTTAACTCAATAAAAGATCAGGTGAATTTTGAGAATCTATTTCGTAAGAAATCCATATCAAACATTTTAAGTGATGCCGACCTGAGCGAAGGGCATGCGGGAGGAATGAGGCGCACACTTCGTGTTTTCGACCTTACGGCACTTGGTGTTGCTGCCATAATCGGCGCCGGAATTTTTAGCACCATCGGGAATGCTGCGGCTGCCGGAGGACCTGCCGTTTCGCTTCTGTTTGTATTTACTGCAATAGCCTGCGGACTTTCGGCCATGTGTTATGCCGAATTTGCATCGGCCATCCCAATTAGCGGTAGCGCATATACTTACGCTTATGTAAGTTTTGGCGAATTAATTGCCTGGATTATTGGCTGGGACCTAATCATGGAATATGCTATTGGTAACATTGCAGTAGCCATATCGTGGTCGGGGTATTTCACCGGATTAATGAACGGGCTGGGTGTTCATATTCCGGCCTGGTTGTCGACTGATTTTTTAAGCGCATCGCGTGGATATCACACGGCGCTTGAAGCCATCAATTCAGGAATGCCATTGGTCAGCCTGAGTTCCGACCTTCAGGAGGCGTACTCAGCCTGGACCAATGCTCCGCACATTGGAAATTTTCATTTAGTGGCCGACATACCAGCCCTGTTCATCGTTGTTGTCATTACCTGGATTTGTTACATCGGTATCCGGGAATCACGCATTACCAATGACTTTTTTGTCATTCTGAAAATAGTGATTTTACTTTTAGTGATCGGAATTGGCGCTTTTTATGTGAATCCGGAAAATTGGAGCCCGTTTGCTCCAAATGGTGTAGCCGGCGTTTTAAAAGGTGTTTCAGGAGTTTTCTTTGCCTATATTGGTTTTGATGCCATTTCGACTACCGCAGAGGAATGTAAGAACCCGCGCAGGGATTTACCTTTGTCAATGTTTTATGCACTTTTAATTACAACCGTTCTGTATGTCATGATCAGCCTGGTACTCACCGGCATGGTTCCTTCCGGCGAATTGGGAGTTTCCGATCCGATGGCTTATGTATTTACCAAATTGCACCTGACCAAACTTTCAGGAATAATTGCTGCCGGAGCTGTTATTGCAATGGCCAGTGTGTTGCTGGTTTTTCAGTTGGGCCAGCCCCGCATCTGGATGAGTATGAGCCGCGATGGCCTGCTGCCACCTATTTTTGCCAGACTTCATCCCAAATTTAGAACCCCTGCTTTTTCGACCATTGTAACCGGGTTTGTAGTAGCTATTCCGTCTCTGTTCATGAACCTCACTGAAGTCACCGATCTGACCAGCATTGGAACTCTATTTGCCTTTATACTCGTTTCTGGTGGTATTTTGATCTTAAATCCGCTGGGAAAAGAGAATCCTGAAGCAAAGGGTTTCCGCGTTCCTTATGCTGATAGCCGAAAATATTTGATTCCGATGTGGATCGTGATTCTGTTTTTGGTCTGGCGGTCTGATTTTGGAAGCTCCGAATTCATAACTGATGTTTCTTCAAGTTCCGGTTTGTTCCGTATTATCCGTAACCACTTCCCGTTACTGATATTTGCAATGGTTTCTTTGATAATCAGTGTTTTGGCCGTGATCAAACGTTGGTCGCTTATTCCGGTTTTAGGCCTGCTCACCAACCTGTACCTGATGAGCCAACTTGGTATAACCAACTGGTTCCGTTTTGGTATCTGGCTGCTGATCGGATTGGTTCTGTATTTTTCTTACGGATCAAAACACAGCCATATCAGGAAATACGATCGGAAATAATAAGATTGATCTATCCGGCAATTTCGTGGCTCAGACAATGCAGGGTCCCCAATCCCCAAACCAAATCGACCGCATTAATTCCGATTACATGTCGTTCCGGAAACAGATCAGTCAGAATTCCTAAAGCGTTGTAGTCGTTTTTGTCATTGAAGGTTGGCATCAGTACGCAACCATTCGTCACCAGAAAATTCACATAACTGGCCGGGAGTCTGAGGTCTTCAAAGTCGAGCCGGGCCGGCATGGGCATAGTTACTACATTCAGCTTTTCACCATTTTCGAGTTTCGCATTCCTGAGTATTTCGAGATTGGCTTCCAGTTTATGATGATTTGGATCTGTTTTATCGGGCTCCTGAACGGCAACCACGGTATTGCGGTTCACAAAACGGCAAATATCATCCACATGACCATGCGTATCATCGCCTTCAATGCCTTCAGCCAGCCAAATGGTGTTGATCACGCCTAAATATTCACGGAAAACATTTTCGTAGTCTTCCTTTTTAAAACCTTTGTTGCGTACCTGCAGAACCGGGTCCATCAGGCATTCTTCGGTTGTAATCAGAGTTCCGCAGCCGTTCACGTCTATGGAACCACCTTCGAGAACAACCAGTTTGTTGTTATACATAGCCGGAACCAGTGGAAGTTCCAGATGCCGGGCTACTGCTACCGGAGTTCCCTGATCTTTTTTATGGTTTTTATATTTTGCCCAACCGGTAAATCCGAACTGAATAGCTTCACGGCCTCCGTCAATGGTTTTTACAATGGCCGGCCCCGAATCGCGCATCCAGTTGCGGTTGGTGTCTTTGATGATGTAGCTAACCTGTCCCTGATCGACATGCGCCTGTTCGAGCATTCCGGTTACTTTTTCGCGCAGTTCATCCGATTTTACCACCAGAATTACCGGTTCGTAAGCAGTCACTTTTTTGATCATTTCCACAAATGCCCATTTGATGGCATGGTACTTTCCGGGCCAGTCGCGGCCTTCCGAAGGAAATGACAGTAATGTGGCCTGATGCTTTTCCCACTCTGCAGGGAATCTGCGGGTTATGGTGTTCATTGTAATGGACATGGTTTTGCGTTAAAATGTCATTCAAAAATAAAACTATTTCACTTGTAGACTTGTCTGTTGACTGAATTCATTTGTGGTCTTCAGATCGAATTCAAAATAGTCAAGCTTTTTGTTCATGTTTATTTCGGTGCGGAGGGAGTAGTCCGAAATGATTTTTTTATCAATGTCGTAAGTCATTTTCCCCTTACCCTGACCTGTTCCCGTGAACGAGTTGTCCAGGCGTTTGGGAGTCATTTGGTAGATTTGCGCGAGTTCGAACTGAGCAAAATTTTTATCGATGCTGATGAGTTTGTAAGTGCTCCTGACGATGGTTTCTATTTCAGAATCTTCCATCGCCATTGTCGTCGGACGGCTAACCGATAACGTATCACCCATTTTTAGTTGTTTACCCGGAAAGTTAAACTGGTCAAATGTATTTTGGATAGTTTTCAAAAGTTGAATTCTTTGATCGATGCCCAACGCTGAAGAAACAACCGATTTAAAAACAGGTGGACTTTCTTCCTGTAACTCTCCTTTGACCACTGTACCTTCCGGAATCTCGTTTTTCCCGTCGAGGCTCATCGTTTTCTTGTAGGTCAAACTAACCTGAAAACCGGAGTCTGCCGACCTTTTGCCGGTCACCAATTCCGTGTCGGTCTTTGTTTTTACCTTCGAAATGGTTGGGTTTTGAATGTGCATGCTTTTCAGCTTTTGCATGGCAATATCCTGCCCAGAGTAGGTAATTACAGTTTCAGTTCCGCGAATGGTGGATATGTTGTAAGTCTTTTCGGGCTGATACTGTACTTTCAGGATTAGTCCTTCCGGCTTGATGGGCTTGCTGCACGAAAATTGAGCCAATAGCAGCAAAATACAGATTGTCTTTTTCATTTTTCTTAATCTGAATATCGAGTTAATTGAAGTCTTATTACTGAAATGATAATAATATGGTCGGATGTTTTTTCCACTCAGCGGAAAATTTTAGGGATAGAATGGTCATGATATTTTTGCGTTTGTTAATTTCTACCTGTCGGGGTCGATTTTTTAACTGATTTTTTAATGGCTAGCTCTGAGTATGTTTGTACTACTTTACTCTTTTTTTCCATAAAGTTTTTGCTATGGCACAAACTTTATTATTACTTTTAGTTTTAATAGTATGGATATAAGAATTGTCTTGAATATCACGCTCTGTAAATGACACGATTGTATCACCTAATTGAGCTTCTGCAATAAAACGACCATCAATAGAGTTCAAGTAAAAATTATCAATAATGTCTTCTGAAATTGATTCCATTAACCATTGTAAATATCTGATATTGTTGACGTGCTGATTTGTGTCTACATCAAACCGGTTGATATTAAACTCTTTAATGTGATTTGATGAATCAATTGCTTCAATCTTTTTAGTAATGTCATGATTCATACATTCTTCCTTATTAAAGGACCATTTCTCTTTTATGGCATTAAAAATTTGAATAGGTCTTCTTCTTTGAATATCAAAGAAAACCCATAGCCCTTTCGCTTTTCCAATTATACTACCCTGATCATTAAAAATAATATTTTCTCTAAATCCTTTAACCATTGAATAGCTTGATAGCCAAGTTCTTATTGTGATTTTTTCCTTGTATTTTGGATATCGAAACATTTCCATTATTCCAGAAAGTAATACCCATCCGATGTTTTGTTTTTCAAGGATATACAAACTGTGATTTATTGAAAAGCAATGATCTGCAGCAGTTTCTTCCAATAAAGTTAAAATAGAAGACGGCGAGGCCTCTCCGAATTTATTCATTTCGAAATATCTTAGATCAAATTGTTTGTCGAAATAGTTTTCCAATTTATCACTTTATTAATGATCATTTTATATGCTCAATTAAACATCGCACACACGACTTTTCTGGAATTTTATCCGTACATACCATCCTTAATTTTTTGCGGTATAGGCATGAAAGTAATTCAGCTTTAATCAATAAACCTCTTGGTAATATCGCTGTATGCATCAATCCGGCGGTCGCGGAGGAAAGGCCAGTTGCGGCGGACATCTTCCATTAAAGCATGATCGATCTCGGCCATGATGATTTCTTCCTTGTCGTGTGAGGCTTCGGCCAGTATTTCGCCTTGCGGTCCGGCAATAAACGAGGCTCCCCAGAATTCGATTCCTGCCGAGGTTTCAACCGGCTTTTCGAAACCTACGCGGTTGCAGGCAGCCACAAAAATACCGTTAGCCACAGCATGTCCACGCTGAACGGTGCGCCAGGCGTCGTGCTGTTTTTCACCGTACTGTGCTTTTTCAGAAGGATGCCAGCCAATGGCTGTAGGATAGAAGAGTACTTCAGCGCCTTGCAGGGCGGTAATCCGCGCTCCTTCCGGATACCACTGGTCCCAGCAAATCAGAGTTCCGATTTTGCCAACATTGGTATTGAAAGCTTTGAACCCGAGGTCGCCCGGAGTGAAATAAAACTTTTCATAATATGCCGGATCATCAGGGATGTGCATTTTGCGGTACAGCCCGGCTTCCGATCCGTCAGTATTTATGATGTAGGCCGAGTTGTGGTACAAACCTGCTGCACGTTTCTCAAAAAATGGAACAATTAAAACTACACCCAGTTCGGTAGCTAAAGCGCTGAAGGTCTTGTATGAATCACTGTGCAGCGGTTCAGCCAAATCGAAATAATCATGATTCTCGCTTTGACAAAAGTAAAACGAGCTGTATAATTCGGGTAAACAAACCACATTGGCTCCCTGTTTAGCGGATTTCCGAATCCACTCCAAACACTTTTTCAGGTTCACTTCAGGCGTTCCGTCCAGCGAAATCTGGGTCAATGCGATGTTGTAGTTTTTATTCTTCATGGTGTATCATAATTTGAAAGGCAAAAATAATCTTTTTTAGGAAACAGCTATTTTGAGAAGCGGATTGAAGGACAGAGGGACTGAATTACTGAAATTTTTATTTGCGATTATAACCTGCGACTGACCATTGATCACTTTTTATTCTTTCTGAAAATATTCCTTTGCGGCATTACAGACCGGACAGTGATAATCTTCTGGCAGGTTTTCGAATGGTGTTCCCGGCGGTATTCCCATTGTGGGGTCGCCTTCCTCCGGTTTATAAACAAATCCGCAAATGGCGCAAATGTAGTTTTCTCCGTCAAAGTAGGTGACATCAGTTTCTCCTGCACGTCCTTCAACAATAATTGATTTAATCCCTTCATCAAGTTTCGATTTTTCAATGTATGTTGGCGAATTCTTGGGGGAGAACATCTTGTATTTTTCGCGGTAATATTGGTAGGTGAGCGGTTCTTCGTCCGAAATTTCATCCGAATCGAGCACTTCACCAATGATCAGGTAATGCGATCCGAGATCAACCGATTTCACCACTTTGCAATCGAACCAGGCGACTGAACTGTCCACAACAACAGGCGCGCCGGAAGGTCCTTTGATATAATTGATGCCTGAAAATTTGTTGATATCCATCGACGACATGAACCCAAAGTCGCCAATGATTTTCATGTTCACTTCCTTTTTCAGTACAGAAACCGAAAACCTACCCGAGTCGAGAATGATTTGGCTGGAGAAGTTGTTTTTGTGACAGGAAATTGCCAGTTGCGGCGGTTCCGAAGTTACCTGAAAAGCCGTGTTGGCAATGTATCCTGCCTTTTTATCCTGATGTTCGGAGGCAATCAGGTAAAGCCCGTACGATAATTTGTGAAAAGCTTTGAATTTCATTTGGAAGAGTTTTTATCTGAACGAATTTACTGGAAATGCACGAGATATTGTTGATTTCATTTCAATTTATGTTGACTGTAACAACAGCATTCAATATCTTTAGCGCTCCAATTTTTGTCTAATCCTAAACGGCATATCATGAAAAATTGTTTTCTGTTTATTGTTCTTATTCTTTTTTCGGTGTCGGTTATGGCACAATCCCGCCAGGCGGAACCCAAAAAATTAATCAGCATTGAGACTGAAAATACTGCACTGGTTTATTTGGTTGGGACGAACCAGAAACTTAATCAGGTTTACCTGGGCGAAAAACTGAAATCCCGGGACGATTACCGGCTGCTTGCCACGCAGCATGAAGCTTATGTCCCTTCGGGAACCGATAATTTGTTTGAGCCGGCCATCAAAATGCTGCATAATGACGGGAATCCGTCGCTCGAATTGTTGTTTGCCGGCGAAAAAGTTACTTCGGACGGTAATGTGGTTACCACTTCCATATTGTTGAAAGACCCGAAATACCCCGTTGAAGTTCGTTTGAATTTTGCCGCTTTTCAGAAAGAAAATGTTATTAAAACCTGGGTTGAAATTACCCATCAGGAGAAAAATCCAGTGGTGTTGAGCAATTTTGCTTCGGCTATGCTGCATTGGGATGCCGATCAATACTGGCTTACCCAGTTTCATGGCGACTGGGCCAAGGAAATGCGGATGGAAGAACGTCAGTTAACCAGCGGAATTAAAATTATTGACAGTAAACTGGGCACCCGTGCTGACATGTACCAGACTCCGGTATTTTTTCTGGCTAAAAATAAACCTGCCGATGAGAATTCAGGTGATGTCATTGGCGGAACTTTGGGTTGGACCGGCAGTTTCCAGCTGTTGTTCGAAATCGACAACAGCAATTCTCTTCGGATGATTTCGGGCATGAACCCGTTTGCTTCCGAATATTACCTGAAACCCAACGAAAAATTTACGACTCCTGAATTTATTTTCACCTTCAGCAGTAAGGGAAAGGGGCAGGCCAGCCGTAATTTTCATTCGTGGGCCCGTAACTATGGGGTGATGGACGGTCACCAAAACCGCCTGACTTTGCTGAATAACTGGGAAGCTACTTATTTCGATTTTGATGAGAAAAAGCTGACTGACCTGTTTGGCGGAGCCAAAGAATTGGGGGTCGATCTGTTCCTTTTGGATGACGGATGGTTTGGAAACAAATATCCGCGAAGCAATGATAAGGCTGGTTTAGGCGACTGGCAGGAAACCCAAACCAAATTGCCTCATGGATTGGGCTATCTGGTTGAGCAGGCCGAAGCCAAAGGAGTGAAATTTGGTATCTGGATCGAGCCCGAAATGGTGAATCCGAAAAGTGAATTGTATGAAAAACACCCCGACTGGATTCTTAAATTGCCTAATCGTGATGAAAATTATTTCCGCAATCAGCTTGTTCTGGATCTGACCAATCCTGAAGTTCAGGAATTTGTGTATAAAATGGTCGACGACATGCTCACCAAAAATCCAAACATCGCCTTTGTCAAATGGGATTGCAACCGGATGATGACCAATACTTATTCTCCTTACCTGAAAGACAAACAATCGCATGTGCAGATTGAATATGTGCGCAGTTTTTACCGGGTGATGGAGCGTTTGCGGACCAAATATCCACATCTGCCTATCATGCTTTGCTCGGGTGGCGGCGGTCGCACCGATTACGGCGCCCTGAAATACTTCACCGAGTTCTGGCCCAGCGATAATACCGATCCATACGAACGGATTTTCATTCAGTGGGGATACTCGTATTTCTTTCCAAGCAATACCTCGTGCAATCACATCACCACCATGGGCAAACAATCGCTCAAATACAAAACCGACGTGGCCATGATGGGAAAATTAGGTTACGACATCCGGGTAAACGAAATGACTGCCGATGAGTTGAGCTTCAGCAAACAGGCTGTTCAGAATTATCAGCGACTGAAAGGGCTGATCTGGAATGGCGATTTATACCGGCTTGTTTCGCCGTATGAAGAAGAAAGGGCAGTGCTGATGTATGTCAGTCAGGATAAAACAAAATCGGTGCTTTTCTCCTATTCGCTCCATCCGCGTGCGCGTAGCCGGTTTAGTGCAGTCCGGTTATTGGGGTTGGACCCAAATAAGGTCTATAAAGTTGAAGAAATCAATAAAATGACTGGAGCAAAAAGCTCTTTTTCAGCTGACGGGAAAACTCTTTCGGGCGATTACCTGACTAAAGTTGGTTTGTCGTTGCCCAACAACAATGAATTGACAAGCGCTGTGATCGAAATTACAGAGGTGAAATAAAAGAATTGAAAATGAAAACGAACCGACGTAAATTTCTTAATTCGGCTATAGTTGGTGGCCTGGCCGCAGCAATTCCATTAACATCACATGGCTTGCATATCCAAAATTCTGGTTCTGATGAGCTAAATAGTTCTAATCCTGACTATTCAAAACTTGATCTGATCTTGAAACAGCCGGTGCTGAAAAAAGAACTTTTCACCTCTCCTGTAATCATTGAATCGCTTGAATTACTTCGTTTTAAAGATAGTTTTTTATGTCGTGTCCGTTCTAAAGACGGCGCAGAAGGAGTGTCGGTTTCGAACAATGGGTCGATGATAACATTCTATCCGGTTTTTGTAAACCGGTTGCAATCTTATTTTGTCGGAAAGGATGCCAGGGAGTTCGAATCACTGTTGGAAGAAGTCTATGTTTTTCAAAGTAATTATAAATTTCAAAGTCTGGCGCTTTGGGTTCCGGTGGCCACCATCGAATTTGCTATCCTTGATCTATTGGGGCGGATTGCCGGTAAGTCTATCGGGCAGTTGATCGGTGAAATCCATAATCCAACCATTGCTTTTTACCAGGCCAACGGCGAGCGGGACATCACTGAGGAAGAAACGTTGAAACATATTCAGGAGCAATTGGCTGATTCGAAAACAAAAGCGCTCAAATTTAAAGTTGGCGGACGAATGAGTCATCCGGAATACCCTAAGGGAAGGAGTGAAAAGTTGATCCCTTTGATTAGAAAAACTTTTGGAGATGAAATACATTTGTTTGCTGATTCAAATGGTTCATACAATACGGAAGAAGCTATCCGCATTGGCAAGTTGTTACAAGAGTACAAATTCGAACATTATGAGGAACCGGTACCGTTCGACTGGTATGAAGAAACCAAACAGGTTGCCGATGCCCTTACCATTCCAATTGCCGGAGGTGAACAGGAATCGAGTATTCATAACTTCAGGTGGCTGATTGCCAATAATGCGCTTCAGATTGTGCAACCCGATGTTTATTATTTTGGAGGAATGATCCGGTCAATGAAAGTGGCCCGAATGGCGGAGGCTTTCGGAAAGGTTTGCACACCGCATATTTCAGGTGGTCTGGGGTATCTTTATATGATGCACTTTGTGTCTGCACTGCCCAATGCCGGCCCGTATCACGAGTTTAAGGGAGACAACCGGGAAATACCGATGGAATGTAAAACTTCTTCGCTTTTAATCGATAATGGGATTATTAAAGTTCCCACCGGACCTGGTTCCGGAATTGATATCGATCCGGATTTCATTAAAAAACATGTGGTTGTTAAAGGATAATCAGGGCAGTAAACTGTAAAACTATCCTTCAGTCAGTAATTGCCGGGCTTCCTGTTGAAGGATAACCGGCAGATGGATGTGCCGGCGCCCCAGGCTAATCAGCCATTTATTAATTTCTTCGGGACGCAGGGTATAAAGAACTTCGCGCAACTGATCAATTTGTTTTCCGGTTAACTGGTCTTCGCGCACGTTACGGAGGACATCGAGTTCTTCATCTTCAAAATAAACGATTTCTTTTTGGTTAAATATCGAAGCATCAAACTCACAAATCTCGTGTGCCCCGCAACAGTCGGATGGTACCAAATGCGGCTCGTCTGCCTCTTCGGCTTTTTCCGGAGCTGAAGTTCGTTTTCGGGAGGCAACCACAACCAGGATGGCAGCTAAAACGATAAAAAGTATTGCAATCAGGTAAAACATGGTTCAAAAGTATAAAATGAATGGCTAACCGCGTGCCATGAACTGTTAACAAAAACAAACAGTCCAATTTCTTAAAAGTTTGTTCACGAAAAGTACCTTTTCCCTGCCAACCGGCATTTTGCCTGGAATTTTATTGTGCTATATTTGGTTTTTCAGGTTTGCATAAAAAGTGCAAAAAATCCGACTAAAACAATTTACTCAATCAAACAGAAATGAAATACATTTATACCCTGGCTGTCGCATTTTTATTGGTTCAGAATATACAGGCACAGTTTGGAAAATACTTTGAAGAAAAGACTCTTCGTCTCGATTATTACCATTGCGGAAATGCCCAAACCGAAAAATTCTATTTTGATGAACTGATAGAGGAACCATACTGGGCAGGTTCAAAAAACAACCTCATTGACCATAAAGGTTACGGAAATAATCGTGTGGAAGTGCGCACTGTTGATACCAACGAACTGATCTTTTCAAGAGGATACTGCACCTTATTTGGCGAATGGCAGACAACCCCGGAAGCCAAACTAACCGACTGCTGTTATCCGGAATCAGTGGTGATGCCTTTCCCAAAAGAAAAAGTCGTGATTTCACTTTTGAGCCGAAGTCGTGTCGGTATCTTCGGAAAGGTATTTGAGCATACTGTTGATCCGAAAAGTCATTTCATTAAGAAAGAAACCGGGAAGCTGCCTGTTTTTGATGTTGTTCATTCGGGAGACCCCACTAAAAAAGTGGATATTGTACTGCTTCCTGAAGGTTACACGGCTGATCAGGAAGAGTTGTTTAAAACTGACTGCAAAAAGTTTGCTGACGATTTCTTTTCGTATTCGCCATATTCTGAAAATAAGGACAAATTCAACATTCGCGGGGTGTGGGCGCCGTCGCAGGATGCCGGACCGGATATTCCTGGAGATGGAATCTGGAACAAAACCCGCCTGAATAGTTCGTATTACACCTTTGATTCGGAACGATACCTGATGATTAAAGATTTTCAGGGCGTATGCGACGTGGCCGGAAATGCGCCTTACGATTTGATTTACGTGCTGGCTAATACCGATAAATATGGTGGTGGCGCCATTTACAATTTTTACGGCATCAGCGCTGCACATCACCGGGACGAAGCGGGCAAGATTTTCATTCATGAGTTTGGTCATTTGTTTGCAGGTTTGGGCGATGAATATGTGGGTGGTGTGGAATACAACGAATTTTACCCGATAGACGTTGAACCCTGGGAACCCAACCTGACAACGCTGGTTCATTTCGACCAAAAATGGAAAAATATGTTGCCCGAAGGAACGCCGGTTCCAACTCCTTCAACTTCAGAAAATAAGAAGAAACTGGGTGTTTACGAAGGGGGCGGTTATGTTACGAAAGGAGTTTACCGTCCATGGATCAACTGTCTGATGAACAACCTGCACTCCATCGATGAGTTTTGCCCGGTTTGCAACAAAGCAATTCAGGAGATGATTGATTTTCATTGTAAATAAAGAGGTAGGCTGACGTTTCCTTTTTACTATTTTTGAGCTTTTCATCATCACTGAAAACATGTATAAAAGCCTGAAATTAATTTTCATCGGAGGATTCTTATCCCTTATCCTGCAATTCCAGGCTTTTTGTATTTCCCCATACCGACCTCAATTGGCCGATCCGGTACTGGAACCCTGGCGCTGGACCGACTTCCCCGAGTACGACACCATCCGGGTAACCTGCATGGTCAAAGGGAAAGACGGGAATTCATGGATGGCTATTGGCAACAAAGCCGTTTACTACGACGGTTACAAAACAGTTCAATTTATCCCCGACAGCTCATCGGTTTTTTCAGTGGCTTACGAAAAGGATGATAATTTGCTGGCAACAACGACCAACGGACTTTTCCGCTTTCGTGAAGGAAAATTCCGGAAGATACTTGACTTTAACTTTAACAGACAGCGTAATTTTATTCGCGACCGCGATGGATTTCTTTGGATTGGTTCTGATTTTGGATTGATCCGGATCACGCCGCAATCTATCTTTTGCCTCAATACTGAAGGTTATTTTGAAATCTCGTCAAATGGTTCGGTGAGCAATATTCTGAAGTTTGAAGCCGGAAATGATTATCACATCAGTTCAGTGAAGGAAATCAGATTTCCGGTTTATAACCTGACGATCAACGGACAGCAACGGGTTTGGATGGCTGTCGGTCAGCAGGATAAAAATCTGGGGACCGTTAATCTGAATGAACTGACAGGTTCTTCCCTGAAATGGAAATTTTTGAAAATGCCAGGAATTGGCAGAGAAAGCATTTCCGGACTTTGTGAAAGTAATAATTCATTGTATGTAACTACCACTGACGTAAATATTATGCTGGCCCGCTACCAGATTAATTCTGACCGATGGGAAAGCATCAACATGAAAAAACTGGGCGGCGACAATTTGCAGTCGTCTATTTTGCGATCGTCCAGTGGAACGGTTTGGATTGGCGGTCACAGTAAATTGTATGCGCTGAATAGTTCAGGCTGGAAAGTATATCAATATCCTGAAGTCAGTCTTCCGCTTTCTTACATCAATATGTATCTTGATCAGGATGACAATCTGTTTCTGCTGGGAGACAGCGGCAACCTGATGAAACTCGATCTTTCGTCAACGCAATACAGTACTTACCTGGGACTTAATTTTAACTGCAACACTCCGGATGGTAAATACTGGTTCACCACCAATGCAGGAGAAGTGGTTTCGGGTGATGCCTCGCTTTCCCGATTCGAAAGTTACTCCGCAACTGATGGGCTAATGACAATGGCCATGACACTTTTCCATTCCGAAACCGGAGGACTTTGGGCTGCCGGAAGCCATAACGGAAAGGCTGCTGTGGCCCGTTATCTCAACCGGCACTGGGAATTGCATGTTTTTCCGCAGCTCTACCTGGGCATTTCATACAATGGCATCAGCGAACTCGGCGATTCGGCTTTGGCATTTCCTTGTAATGGAGTACTCGATTTGGGAAACACCAGCTATAATGGTGGGTTCATCACTTACAATTACCGGAGAAATAGTTGGACAGAGTATACCATGCCAAAAGTCCCGCAACGGATTTCGAATATCGGACAAACTTCGGATGGCAGATTATGGTTCTCGGGTGGTAATTCACTTCGGATGTTCAATATGGTTACAACCCGCCGGGTCGAACTTCCTTCAAATTCGGGAAACTGGGTTGATGATGTGCGTGTTTCTCCTTCCGACCGGATTTGGGTGGCTCAGGGAGGCACCGGACTATTTTATTTCGACGGAAACAAATGGACACGGTTCACCACGTTTAACAGGCTGGCCAGCAATATGGTCACCAATGTTCTCATCGAAAACGACAGTGCTGTATTTGTAGCTTCCGATAAGGGCATTTCGTTTTTCGACGGTAAACAGTTCATCCGGCAAATTATTCATCCGGCGCTGAATATTCTGCGCGAACGTGGTCATCTTCGGATGTCAAAAAACGGTGCGCTCTGGATTAATCAGGCAACCCGCGAATGGTATCTGTACGATTTTAAGTCATCGGCAGAAGATCCGCTGTTGTTCAAAACAACTATGTACCTCCGTGAGAAACAAGCGCCTGAAACGAATATTTCCTTTTCAAATCATGAAGTTTCTTCTTCCGGAAATGTGATCATTACCTACAACGGAATCGATTACTGGAATCATACTTCTACTGAAAAACTGCAGTTTTCACATTGTCTGAATGGTGCTGAGTGGTCGCCTTTTTCCGAAGAAAAATCGAGTGTTTTTCTGGATTTGGCTTCGGGCGATTATACGTTGGAAGTCAGAGCCCGCGACCTTGACCGAAACATAGAAGCCGTTCCGGCACAAATCTCATTCAGCATTCTGCCACCGGTTTACCTTCGCGCATGGTTTATCCTGACTATCCTCGCGTTCCTTGGCATTATTGTCATGCTTTTGATCAGATTGTATGCCCGCGATCGGCAAATACACAGGCTCGACCAACTTAAACTACGGCTGTTTACTGATATTTCGCACGAACTAAAAACGCCGCTGACTCTGATTTCTCTCCCGCTTCAGAAATTACTGAACAAGGCCGGAAAGCAGGATGAAACCAAAGATAATTTGGAGCTGATATACACCAATGTACAACGCCTGACTAATCTGGTCAATCAGGTGGTCGATTTCAGACGACTTGAAGCCGGTAAGATTCAGCTGGAAATTGGTGCGGGTGACCTGATGCTGCATTTGCGCAACATCTCAAACTATTATCAGCCACTGGCTCATGAAAAAAACATACGGTTCATTTTCCGATGTAACCGGGATGAGATGTGGGTGAAATACGATGCCGACAAACTTGAAAAAATTGTGGTTAATCTGCTGTCGAATGCCTTTAAATTTACGACTGAGAACGAAAAAGTTGAGTTGATTGTGCAGGTTGATAAACCAGATGACCGGCTTCAGCTTTGGGTAAACGATTCGGGTCCGGGCATTCCGCAGGAGATGCAGCAAAACGTGTTCGATCGTTTTTACCGTTTTCGGAACGAGAAGCTGAATCACATTCCGGGAAGCGGCATTGGCTTGTCGCTGGTCAAAGAACTGGTAAATCTTTACCAGGGAAGCATTGACGTAATCAGTGATGGCGTGCATGGCTCAAGCTTTTATGTGACTTTGCCCTTGATTCCCGCCGAAAAAGTTGAATTATCCGTTGATGGCCGCGAAGAACAAACAGATTTGAGCCGTTATCAGTCTGATGAAAAAGCCACTGTTTTGCTGATTGAAGATGAAGAACCCATGCTTCGGTTTATTTTGAATGAGCTTCGCAACTATTTTGTAGTGAAAGGTTTTGGTTCGGTGGAACGGACTTACGACTGGTTGAATAACGAAATGCCCGACCTGATTATTTCAGACGTCATGCTTCCAGGCATGCCCGGCGTGGAATTTTGCAAAAAGTTGAAAATCGGAAGAGTTAACCAGTCATTTGCCGGTGATTCTGCTTACGGCCCGCGACTCGGAAGAAGACGTTGTTGAAGGTCTGGAAGCCGGTGCCGATGCTTACATGACCAAACCGTTCCGGATGAACGAGCTGATTGCCCGCTGCTATAACCTGATCGAAAACCGGCGTCGGCTGAAAGACCGGTTTACAGAAGGCGCCGAACTCCGAAATTAAATCGGCCGCCCAAAATCCGGCCGACCAGCAACTGCTCGACAAAGCTTTCGGAATTGTTTATGCCAATCTGAGCAATACTGAATTTGATGTGCCTCAGTTCTGCCAACAGATGAACATGAGCAAAACACTGCTTTACTCAAAGCTGAAATCGCTGACCGGGCAATCGGCCACCGAGTTTGTTCGAAATATTCGACTGAAAGAAGCCCGTAAACTATTGAAGCAAAACGCACGTCAGTACACTGTTTCAGAAATCAGCTACAAAGTTGGATTCAACGATCCGCTTTATTTTTCACGCTGTTTCCGTAAATATTTTGGTGTACCACCTTCGGAAGTGAAGAAATAACCAGATTGTATTTATGACTGGAAATTAAATACTTTCAACAAATCGTTCAGAAGCTTGCCCGGTAGCTCAGTCCAAGGCTTCCTGTACCTAAATAGGCTGGTGTTAAAACAGAAGTTGCCCCATTTTTTGTGCTTAGTTTCGGAATTACCTGATGTCCGCGTGAAACGACAATCTTTCCACACGTGTAGCCAATAGCAATGGCCAACGGATAATCACTCATCCAATGAACACCGTTATTTAGCATGGCATAACCCAAAATTCCCATCAGCGAATAGCCAACCGGTTTAATGTACTTGTTATCGGGATAATTTGAAGCAAGGATGGTGACTGTCGCCATGGCGGTAGCCAAATGTCCCGAGGGAAATGCGTCGTAATTTGAAACACTTTTCTGGTATCGCGACAGGAGCTGGAAATGGATGCCAGTCGCCGCCGGGAACGGGGTTTGGATCTGCCATTGCCCTGAAATGGACTTTGGCGTCCGGTAATGCGTTTGAGAAACTGGGTGGTAATTCCCAAGTGCAAAAATACTTTCCGCGATTTGTGATGTGGTCTGAAGAGCGCGATAATCGTTGGTTGCCAAGTCCATAGCTGTAAAAGCCTCCTGCAATCAGGATACTTGCCCAGCCTTCACCCAGATAATAAATTGTGGAGTTCACATTATCCGGAATTTCCAGGGCATTGACATGAAAATTACCAATATTGAATTCAACCAGCGTTTTTGATTTTCGGGCCGGATCAAGGTTGATGTATCGTCCGAACTGTATCGCCGCATCGGTAATAGGCTGATCAACAGCGACCAGAAGTGCCGATCCGGCCAAAATTAAACCAAGCTTTGGTAAATTTTTTTTCGAGAAAGCTGCTTTGCCCAACAGGTATATGTCGGATGGTACATTTTTGGCAAATTCAAAAGGGCGTGGCCGATAAAAAAGCATCGAATTTCCGCCCTGAAGTTCATAAAGCTGAGCCTTGGCCAAACGAACTGTGTTGCGGCGGGCTTTATAAACCAGCGTATCTTTTTTCGATTCAGCAAACAGACCGTTTGCTATCAGCAGAAATAACAAGAGCGAAGCTGAACGTTTAAAAAACACAGGCAATCGTGCTGTTATTTCCATACTCCATCCCATTTGTTGAGTTTGTTTTTGTAAACGTAATTGGCTGATTGGTAATAAATAATTGTTTCTTTCCTGATTTCCGGGTCAATGGGTGCGGTTTTCATTTCGCCGGTTTGAGGATTGATCAGGTAATGGGTTACTTTTTGCTGCGGGCTTAAAATGGTCAGCCGGTCGTTTTTTATGAAGCCAAGTTTTTGATAATTCGAGATGAAGGCTCGTTCTTCTTCCAGTGTCATTTTCAGAATATCCTTTCCGAAGAATTTGGTTTTGTAAGTCCAGTTCATTACTCCAAGCAAGGTTGGACCGATGTCGATTTGGCTGCACAATTTGCCGACTTGCTGCGGACGAACCAGAGCCGGATTGTAAATAATGAGCGGAATCTGATATTCCATGAACGGTAGTTCGGCCTGTCCGGCGCTTCCGGCGCAATGGTCAGCTACAATGACAAAAATGGTATTGCTGAACCAGGGTTTTTCACTGGCTTTCCGGATAAATTCGCCAATAGCATAGTCGCAGTATTTTATTCCTCCGGCGCGACTGGTGTGCGATGGAATATCAATCACTCCTTCGGGATAAGTAAACGGACGGTGGTTGGAAGTGGTCATCACATGATTCAGGAATGGTTTCCCGCTGGCGAATGATTCGTCACATTCTTTAAGTGTCCGGTTAAACAGGTCCTGATCGCAAACGCCCCAGGTATTGGCAAAAGTGATTTCTTCCTTTTTGAGATCGTTGCGGTCAACAATTTCGTAGCCATTGTGTGAAAAGAAATTATTCATATTATCGAAATACCCGTAGCCGCCGTAAATGTATTTCAGCCGGTAGCCGCGCTCTTTAAAAATCAGTCCCAATGAGAACATATTTTCGTTGTTCGGGCGTTTGATGACGCTTTGTCCGGGTTTAGGCGGCGCTCCCAAAGTGGCAGCTTCAAGTCCGTAAATGGTGCGGGTTCCGATCGCATAAAGATTAGTAAATAACAGTGAACTATCGGCAATGGCATCTAAATTGGGAGTTATATTTCCTTTGTAGTGTGTAACATTTCCACTGAAATTTGCGGGATTTTCTTTTTGATTTCTTTTGTATCCCATGAATTCAGCGCTTAAACTCTCGACCGTGATAAATACCACATTGTATCGTTTTTCTTCCCCCTGATTTGTAATTTCCCTTGTGATATCAAAAGGTTCATTACTCAGGAATTTGCTGTTTTCGCTTTTTAGCAGGGTGTGAAGTTGTTTGAAATTATCCTGATTATTTTGGGTCGCATAAAAGATGTCGTAATCAAGTTCACTGTTCAGGAAGGCTGCAAACAGCGAGTGAATGCCATTTTTGGCCAGTTCGTTGTTGTAGCGGTTTTTGGTGATTTCAACAGTTGTATTTTTAATCAGGACAAACGACAGAACCGGCAGGAGCAACAAAATGAATCCGGTGCGCAAACGGATTTTTTTCAGGCTTTTACTTTCGAGCGAAGCAGCCAGCCAACCTTTTTTAACTATCAGCCAAATCAATGCCATATCAGCCAGCAATATGCCGGTAATCAGCCACGGAAGCGGGTACGATTCCTTGATGTTGCCCAAAACTTCAGTGGTGTAAACCAGGTAATCAACCGCGATAAAATTGTAGCGGACACCAAATTCATCCCAGAAAAAATATTCAGAAACGGCATTGAAAATCAGGATGTAGAAGGTGATAAAGTAAGCGAAATAGGCAAATACACGGTGAACGGCTGAATGAAAAGCCCGTTCAGGTAAGAAAGTCAGGAACAGCACGTACGGAATCATGAAGTACGAAAAAGCCACCGTGTCCATAAAAAGCCCGCCTGAATATGACCACAAAAAACTGAGGGGATTAAGGCTGACTTCGCCAAATGACATCAACAAAAGTACCGTTCTGCTTACCAGCGATAGGAATATAAAAATCAGGTAAAGCATCAGGATTGCTCCGAATCGGCTGTGCAGGATTTTTTTGAGATGATTGGATTTCATGGCATGTATTTTTTGTGCGGTCAACCTGTTTATTTTGAACTGTTTTATCGGTCAGGCAAATATATAACATTTCTGAAGTCGGAAAATGATGGAACGGGAATAACCGCGGGTCAATCAAAACTGCTTCTGAATTATTTGTTAACACTCCGTCGTTTCCTGAAATTGCCGGATGTGATTATCCGTTTATCCTTCGCTAATCACTATATTTGTTTTCGCTTCAAACGTTTAGGTTTGTTCTGAATTTATTATTAACTCATTTACAGTATCATAAAATGTCCAAATTCATTTATCAAAAACCATTTCCGATTAAAAAAGATACCACAACGTATCGTCTTCTGACTAAAGAGTACGTTTCGACTGTTGAGTTTGATGGCCGTAAAATACTGAAGGTTGCCCCCGAAGGTCTTGAATTACTGGCCAGGGAAGCATTTGCCGATGTTTCGTTTTACCTGCGTGCAGCCCATCTCGAAAAACTGGCTCACATTCTGAAAGACCCGGAAGCTACCGACAACGACCGCTTTGTGGCCTATACCATGTTGCTCAATCAGGTGGTGTCGGCCGAAGGCGAGTTGCCAACCTGCCAGGACACCGGTACGGCTATTGTTCTGGGGAAAAAGGGTGAGGATGTGTACACGGGGGTAAACGATGCCGAATGTCTCTCCAAAGGTATATTCGATACCTATCAGGAACGTAACCTGCGCTATTCACAGGTTGTTCCGTTCAATATGTTTGACGAGAAAAATACCGGAACCAACCTGCCTGCCCAGATTGATATTTATGCCGAAAAAGGAAATTCGTATGAGTTCCTGTTCATAACCAAAGGTGGAGGCTCGGCTAACAAAACATATCTGTATCAGCAGACCAAGTCGTTGCTGACTGAGGAGAATCTCACCAAATTCATTTCTGAAAAGATCATGGACCTCGGAACTTCGGCTTGTCCGCCTTATCATTTGGCAGTGGTCATTGGCGGAACTTCAGCCGAAGCCACGCTGGCAACCGTAAAAAAGGCATCAGCCGGATACCTGGATCATTTGCCAACTGAAGGAAACGAAGGCGGACAGGCTTTCCGCGACCTGGAATGGGAAAAGAAAATTGAAAAGATTTGTCAGGAATGCGGATTGGGCGCCCAGTTTGGCGGTAAGTACTTCGTTCACGATGTGAAAGTAGTCCGGTTGCCTCGTCATGCTGCGTCGTGTCCGGTAGGAATTGGCGTGAGTTGCAGCGCCGACCGTAACATCAAAGCCAAAATTACCGGGGACGGCATTTTCCTTGAAGAACTGGAACGCAATCCGGCTCGTTTTCTCCCGGCGCAAGCTCCCGGTATGCAGCCAGCCGTTGATATTGATCTGGATCAGCCGATGGAGGACGTGCTGAAAATATTATCGCAATATCCGATCAAAACCCGGCTGAACCTTTCCGGAACGCTGGTCGTAGCCCGCGATATGGCTCATGCCCGTCTGAAAGAAATGCTGGATGCCGGAAAGCCCATGCCCGAATATTTCAAAAAATACCCGGTTTATTATGCCGGACCAGCCAAAACCCCAAAAGGAATGGCCTCCGGAAGTTTTGGCCCGACAACCGCCGGACGCATGGATCCATACGTTGATTTCTTTATGAGTCAGGGTGGTTCCATGATCATGGTTGCCAAAGGAAACCGCAGCCAGCAAGTTACTGATGCCTGTAAAAAGCATGGCGGATTTTACCTGGGATCAATCGGCGGACCGGCTGCTATTTTGGCCAAGGAAAGTATCAAATCGAGCGAAGTGATCGATTTTGAAGAATTGGGCATGGAAGCCATCCGTAAAATCCGCGTCGAAAATTTCCCGGCTTTCATCATTGTTGACGATAAAGGAAACGACTTCTTCAAACAACTGTAAATAAGGCAAAAGCAACAAGTAAAAAGTAAAAAGGCAAAAGTATTTTGCTTGCAGATATTCTGAAAGGCAGTTGATGTTGAGTCATCTGCCTTTCTCTTTTCTCAGACATTCTCCTATTTTTTCATTTTTTACTTTTGCCTTCTTACTTTTTACCTTGTTTTATTGAACAGAAGCACTTCTGGACTGTTTAATTGCCTGTTAAAAAGAACCAAAATTTTCAGGATGACTAAAGTCGAAAAGAAAAAAATTACCCGCGAAGGTCTTCGCAATGCGTTCAAATTATTCAAGTATATCAACAAACCTTTTCAGGGCCAATATTATATCGGTATGCTTTTCCTGCTTGGGTCAACCACAACCAGCCTGATTTTCCCCAAATTACTGGGCGATTTGGTTAATGCCGCCAACAAAGAAGCGATTTCCAGGAGCCTGAATGAAGTGGGCCTGCTTTTGGGAGCCGTACTTCTGGCTCAGGCTGTATTCTCGTATTTCAGGATTGTTCTGTTTGTAAATGTTACCGAAAAAAACGCTGGCTTTTCTTCGGCAGGATACCTATAACCACCTGATTAAATTACCCTTGAAATTTTTTGATCAGCGCAGGGTGGGAGAGTTGAATAGTCGCATTTCGGCTGACATTATATTGTTGCAGGAAACGCTGACTACCACACTGGCTGAGTTTTTCCGTCAGATTATCACCATTTTTGGCGGAATTGCGTTACTGGCCATTACTTCATTAAAACTAACCCTTTTCATGCTGGCCGTTTTGCCCGGAATCATGATTCTTGCGCGTGTATTTGGCCGGTTTATCCGGAAGTTTTCCAAACAGGTTCAGGGACAGGTGGCCGAATCAAATACCATTGTTGAGGAAACGCTTCAGGGCATTCAAAGTGTGAAATCATACACCAACGAATATTTCGAGATTGCCCGTTACCGGAAAAAGACGGAAGAAATTGCTGAGATCGGCATTAAAAGCGGCAAGTATAAAGGCGCTTTTTCTGCATTCCTCGTGTTTGGCTTGTTTGGCGCACTGGTAGCTGTTATCTGGAAAGGTTCTTCGCTTCTGGCCCAGGGCGAACTGGTAGCAGGTGACCTCTTTTCATTTGTCATTTATTCTGCTTTTGTTGGCGGAACCATTGGCGGACTGGCTTCCGTTTATGCCAGCATCCAGAAATTTATCGGCGCCACCGAAGATTTGTTTGCCATTTTTAATGAACGGGAAGAAGATATTCAGGAAATTTCAGTTTCGCCGGATGATGAACTACACGGTGAAATAAGTTTCAAAGACCTAACGTTTGCCTATCCATCGCGCCCGGATGAAAATGTTCTGAAGAACATTAATATCAGCATTTCGGCGAATCAGATGGTGGCTTTGGTTGGTGCCAGTGGCGCGGGAAAATCGACTATTGCCTCGCTGCTGTTGCGTTTGCACGATCCTTCTTCCGGAGCCATCCTGTTTGACGGGAAAGACAGCCGAAGTTATTCGCTTTCGGCGCTTCGCAGTCAGATTGCTCTTGTCCCGCAGGATATTTTTCTCTTTGGCGGAACGATTCGCGAAAACATTGCGTATGGCAAAACCGAGGCCACCGACGAAGAAATTATGGAAGCTGCCCGCAAAGCAAACGCGCTGGAATTTATCAATCGTTTTCCGGAGAAGCTGGATACTCTGGTTGGTGAGCGCGGTACTCAGCTTTCGGGCGGACAACGCCAGCGCATTGCCATTGCCCGCGCGGTACTGAAAAATCCCAAAATCCTGATTCTGGATGAAGCGACCTCGTCGCTCGATTCTGAATCGGAACGACTGGTGCAGGATGCCTTGGAAAAATTGATGGAAGGACCGTACATCGGTGGTGATTGCCCATCGACTGGCAACGGTTCGCAAGGCCGATCAGATTCTGGTGCTCGATCATGGTCAACTGGTCGAAAAAGGAACTCATGATGAACTGACTCAAATTCCGAACGGTATTTACCGCAACCTGAGCGAGTTGCAGTTTAATCTGCATTGACCCGTAATTAAAACGATCTTTGTTTAACTTTGATTCCTTGAGCCTTTGGTAAAAACCACTGTGTTAAAAAAATATTCTTATGAATCTTCCAAACCTGCAACACAACAACATCGAATTCTTTCTGAATAAGGAGGATATTGTTCGCGAAACTGCCGCACAGATTATGAAAGATTTTGGCATGTTTGGTATCGAAATCACCTTTTCAGGAGATGTTGAAAATGCCTACCACGAGTTGCATGAGCAGCTGATCAGCCAGATTTCAGTATATCTGGATAGGGATTACAGCCGTCTGATGGCTGTTTTGTATCAGGTTGACATCACCGAACGCGAAATAGCAAGGGCTCATCATGAACTGCCACATTACAATGATCTGGAAGTGCTGGCTCACCAGGTCATCTTCCGCGATTTGAAAAAAGTACTGTTCCGCAGGTATTACAGGGCAAAGGAAGAATAATTGTTTCTTATTTCCTGTTGGTATAATAGCGAACCATGGGCCTGTTTTTAGATGTCCGGTCCACGATTTCAAAACCGGCACGTTCAAACGATTGGTATAATCCGATCCAGGCAAATGAATCCGGAAGTTTTTCGGTGGTTGGAATGGTCGGATAGGCTTCAATAATTCCGATTCCTTTTTCTTTGGCATACCTGATCACACCTTTCAGAAGTTCAACCGAAACACCTTGTCGTCTGAATGCTTTATCAATAAAGAAGCAGGGTATCGACCAAACCGGTTTGTCATCAATGCGCTTGTGGACACGCGAATTTTCAAGCTTCAGATAATGTTCGCGGGGAGCAAAGGCACACCAGGCAATGGGTTGCCCCTCATAAAAACCAAGTATTCCGGTTGTTTTATCTTCCATGACCAGATTGTGCATGGCGTCTTTATTGCCTCCGTCAGCCTTGCCTTCAGCAAAATCGGCTTTGCGAAGCCGGTAATACATGCACCAGCAATTTCCGCAAGCTCCCTTTTCGCCAAAAAGCTGAACAAATTTTGGCCAGTTAGCTTTATTCAAAGGTTCAAATGTCAGCTCACTTAAAAAATCTTTGTCAGGTTCTGTTGTGGCCATGGACTGATGTTTTGATTTCTCTGCCAATAAAGTATATTTTATTCCCGGCTGAAAACCGGCAGTTCTTCCTGTTTGGCTCCTTTCCCGTTAATACAATAGGAAATGGTTGCTTTCTGAGCATGCTCCATTTCAACTTTAACGATTGTTCCCCATCGGGACGAATCCAGGTACTGTCTCAGATACATGGATTTTCCGTTTTCATCATTTTGACACTCGGCGCCAAAATAAAATGAGCTCTGGAGCCTAACGGTTCCCGATTTAATTGTTTTTTCCCTTTGTCTGAGTTGATAATCAATGTCCGTATAATTTGTTCTTTTTAAAATCAGGGTGAAAGGATCTCCCCGGAGGCTTGCAGAAAATGTAATATCCTTGTTCAGTTCCAAATTAGTAGGGATGGCATATTGATCTGTAATTAATTTTTCGGGTTTGGTATTGATCCGGTAAGTGATAAACAAGCTGTCATCAGCAACCTTTAAGGTTTCGTATGTCTGATATGACGATTTCAGCCCCTTTATAAAGTAAGGTGAATAACTCGTCGTATCTTTAATTATCAGTCTTTTTCCGAAAATCAGGGTGTCCAATTGATAGTTTTCACTTAAATGCACGATGTTAGTGCTACTGTTGGTTTCGGTTTTCGATTTGTGATTTGCACAGGATAAAATGGCAAAGATTAAAATTCCGGGTAGCAGGCTTTTCATTTCTTTGGTTTTAAATGGTTTTGCACATCGGGAAGTCGTCGTCTGTTTTTTCTGAACTGAGAAACTGTTTAAATTTTTTTAGAATATTATTTATTGTCGTTTTTTTTTGACTCACCCCAAGCCACCTTACGGTGACTTTGCCCCTCTCTCGCGAGAGCTATCCTTTATACACAAATCAAAGATAGAATGCTTTTCCGGCCTGAAGGGCCAGGATATAATAGCCCGGGGCATAGCTTCGGGAGGAACGATCCGAAACGCCGCCCCGGGTAAACGATGCAGAAGAAAAACCGTCCGAGAGGATTCGATGAACAAAGCAAATAATTCCTTTCGGACGGAATTGCCAGACACCATTTCCGGGAAACACAAGGTCATCTCACTCGTCCGAAGAAAGATTTTGCCTTTTATAAACGTTATCGTGCGGACGATTTCTCTGCCCGCTTTCCAACCCAGGGCGTCACTCCGTTTGCCCTGGGCTATTATATACTGGCCTTTCAGGCCATTTTCTTGTCTTGGAAACATCATTTCCTTTTCTAAAAGATAGGTATAAAGAGTAGCTCTCGCGAGAGAGGGGACTTTTCGATTACATCATCCCTCCCGGAATCAAAAAAATAATTTTAAACAGTCTCTGAATAAATCTAATATTTCATATAAATATAAAAAAATGAAACAACATATCATAAGTAAGCGGAACTTTTGTTCGTTCATTACCTGCTTTTAGCAACGAGAGTTCCCTGTTGATGCCTGATCTGATGAACACAAATGATCCAAAATAGTAAAGACGCCCAATTTGGGCGTCTTTACCGGTGCGTTATTTTTCGTTTTCACCATTTTCCCGAAATAAATATTCCCGGTGTGCCACTGTAAGCTCCTATGCCGACGACTTTAGCATTTACACGAAAAGCAACACGGCAGCCCGAAAGATTGGTAACAGCATCTTTCTGTTTCTGAAAGACAAGCTGAAACTACCGATCAACCGGGAAAAGAGCGGCATTCGGCGCCCTGTGAATTTTACCATACTTGGCTACTGTTTTGTACCAACGTATGTAAAAGGCGAGAAAGGCAAATACCAGTTGGTAGCCAGCGATAAGAGCTGGAAAACGCTGAAAGAAAAGCTGAAGCAAACCACCCGCAAAACCACGCCGATGAGTTTCGACGAACGAATTGAAAAGCTCAAAGAAATAACACGGGGCTGGTTGAACTATTTTCGAATGGCAAGCCTGCAAGGCAAACTAAAGGAAATGGACGGATGGCTGCGAAACCGGCTGCGTTACTGTATCTGGCATCACTGGAAAAAGCCCGAGCGGAAAAGGAAAAACCTGATTCGTTTGAGTGTTGACCCCGATCATGCTTACCAGTGGAGCCGTTCGCGAATGGGAGGTTGGCGCATCGCCCAAAGCCCGATTTTGGTTACTACCATCACCATGGAACGACTGAGAAAAAGAGGTTATGAATCGTTGCTGTCGTATTACGAAAAAGTTGCCCTACGTCTTAATGAACCGCCGTGTACGTGCCTGAGAATTGAATGTCCGGTGAACATTTGAATCGAAAGGGAGGAGCGAAGCTCGCGTACGCACGGTGGTGTGAGAGGCTCTCCCCGTCAGTCTTTACTGGCGGGGCAGTCTACTCGATTAGGTGCTGGCCTTTGTGCGTGTGCTTGCTGCAAACTTCGCATACCTTGTTTCATATTCTCCGGTGGTTGTCGCAACTTTACGGACGCCTGTCACAACTTTACGGATGCTCATTACAACTTTACCGGAGGTCATTACATAAAAAACGTAGCTTACTTTATAAAACTACTTTCGGCTTGTAAGTTTCAGGCCGCTAATTGTTTTGTGTGGGGACTTGTAGAAGTTGAAGAAGATAAACCCGATCTAATTATTCAGCTCTAATAATGCAATGATCCGATTGGTAAAGCCATTCGCTTTTTCGTAAAGCTTCGATACAGTTTCTTCGTCGTACAAAATAAAATCGTCGTAATCGCCGGTTTGCCTACGGTCGTATAAATCAGAGAAAAACCGACCATCTTCCTTTGTGAGTATCTCAGTTTGGATAAAATGAAGGCCGAACATTTGCCTGATTCCCTTGTGTGAATTGGTTTCAACACCTTTCTTCAACAAAAGTGCGCTTACAGCATAATAGCAAGCATAATAAATCCGATTAACAGCAGCATTCCAGAAATTATTCTGAATCATTGTTTCTGCCTCGCGGAGTGTTTCCGAAGAACGCGAAATCCGATATTGAACCAAATCTTCCAAATCACCCGTCATAGCTGGATTCCCTCCTTTTTAATGTTTCGGTATAACGGAGTTATCCGATGTCTGGATTCCCAATCTTTACGGCTAAAAATAACCGGACTGATGATTTTTCCGGTTTCAAATTCCAAATCATACAAAGGGTCTTTTATGCGCTGTTCGTCAGAATAAGAAATTTTATCCTGATCAATCAGAATTAGTAAATCAAAATCAGAGTCTTTACTGTTTTGATTTCTGGCACGCGAACCAAATAAAATAACAGTTGCAGATGGGTCTGTAGAACCAACCAACTGTTTTATTTTTAGTAATATTTTCTCGTTCCGAAGCATGTTCAAATATACAAAAATTTACATGTCAATAAAAACAACCGATTCGCCTTCGAAATCCTGAATTAAACTGAAAGTGGAATAGGAATTTCCTGATTATTTGGTCATCTCTACCAAGGTTCGATCATATCCTTGTTCCCTAAATTTATCTTAACACTGTATTTAACGGGATCTTCTTTCTTTACTTCGTGATGTTGTTTAAATTTCTCAAAAATATCAATCTCCGTTTCAACATCCTCTAAGTCGTTTGTAATATAATTTCTGAAATTCATTGCATCTTCAACAAATACCGCATAGTTAGTATCACCCCAAATTCGTTCACCGTCAAAATCTTTAATAAAGTTAATTCTACTATCAAAAATCCATTTCTCGTCTTGATAACCATCTTTATCGGCATATTCTTCAACAATATTTATTTGAAGTTCTCCTAACTCAAACCAAATCCACCATTTTTTCCAATACAATCCTTTGTTATCTTCATAGTTGCGGCCATAATGACCACCTTGAATCATATGGTCATAAATATCAATACAAGTATTCCAATCGTCTGTGAATGTTTCCGGTTTATCAAGATTTTCAATTAAATACTTTACTTTTTCCGCATTGTTTCTATGTTCTGTGGAAGTTTCTTCCTGTTCCGCAACAAAATCAACAAACTTTTTAAGTTTTTGAAGTTGATCGTAGGTTTCCGTGTCTGGCACCCAATATTCCGATTTGACCTTCTTTTTCATGTTATTCACAATTTATCCTATCAATTTCATTAATCATACAGCTATGTTCTCTCAAACACTGCGAAAATTGTTTAATGAATTGAGTGTGCAAACATTATATGTGACAGCTCTATTTTATTCTTAAATCAGCTTATAGTAATTTGGATAAAATTAGCTGACCACAGCGTTCTTTATCTGCTTCATCAAATTCATTTTCATCAAAACCGTAAAAGTTGTTTAGGTGAAAATCCATTAATTCATCTAATAATACATAGGCTATAAATGCCAGATTTTTATAGAGTTTAATGTATTTATAAAATGTATAGTCTTTACCTTCAATATTTTCTATTGTCCACCATACTTCAGTAGGGTCAGCTAGACAATCTTCCAAAGCCGGACGTATTGACCGTCTCTGTGAGCTTGCCATCAAATCAAGATAATCCTCGTGTTTAATAGTCACATTTCTGTTTAGATAATCCTTGAAAATTATATTTTCGCCATCACTTTGTAGTTCTCTCGGCATATCAATTGTTCTTAAGTTCAACGAATTTTATTTCTTTTAAAGCTTTTACTCGATGATGATTTTTTGCCCTTCTATTTCCACCACATCACCAAAACTGACTTTAGCTTTTGGTCTGGTTTCAGCAATTCCATTTACCGATACCATTCCGCAGATAATTAAATCTTTGGCTTCCCTTCTCGTTAAAAAAAAGTCTCTCTTTTTCAGCAATTTCCAAAGTTTAATTTGGCTTTTGAATTCAAGATTAAAGGTTTCCATAGCCTATGTTTTGATGTCTTTGTAACGCCGAACACTTTCATCAAGTGACTCGCAAGCAAATAATGACCTGAATTGAAAGCTATTCACATTGCATGGAATTACTTCTGCCCCTGTTTTGTCTATCACTCCAATTGTTGATTCCCAATATGAACCGTTACGTTTGCATACTAAAGCATAGCCATTGTTAAATTTTGATGCATTATCATAGTTTTTCAAGGAAATGACTTTATTTCCATGCCTGTCGATAAAACACCACTCATTGTTATAAATTACTTTCGCCAAGCCATCAGAGAATGACCTTGGTTTATCAAATAAATATGGAATAATAAGTTCTCCTTGAATGTTGATAAAACCCCATTTGCCTGTTGAAAAATTTCCAATTTTTACAGCCGCCAAACCTTCGTGAAAATCCCTGGCGCCGGAATAGACAAGTGGTATTATTTCCTGTCCAAGTGCATTAATATAACCACAACTCAATTCACGAAGTGCTCCGTTTTTGACCCTGATTAGCCCTTCCGAAACTTTGCCGATGTAGTCATATTGTTTCATTCAATTTCAAGTTATTCAGTTTTCTCCATCAATTGAGCCATTTTCTGTGACCACTAGTTAAGTCTTGCTGTACTTATTGCTAGAATGAAGTATTCAAAATACTCTGACCAAATACAAATTTATCAATGAAATTTTCTTTGAAGTTGGCTTTCAGTCGATCAAGGGCTTTCAGATTCCAACTGTCTTTATAATATTCTCCGCCCACACATTCAAAAGCCAGATCAAAGTCTTTCTTTTCACCCCATAAAAAAATGTTTGTCCTAAATGTATCATAAAAGAGTTTGTTCATTCCTTGTCGTTGATATCCAACTTCATCGTAGTAAAACCCTTTCTTTTTTACCCGTTCGCCAAACGACAACTCACTATATTTAATGCCATTAAACTCAATCGTAAATCCTGATTGTTCAAGCTTATCCAACTTTTCGTTTTTAATGTAAGTGGCAAGATCAGTTCGCATTTTATGGTCGATAGAACCAACAAAGATGGCTATGTAATCCATTTCAGAAAATTCTTTATCCTTCTTTAGCTTCTCCAAAGTTTGTTCGTCTTTTACAATTGCAATGGTTTTGTCAAAATCGTATTCCCAGACATCGGTAATGTACTTTGAAAAATGCTCCAATGGCACATTGCAAATTGAATCCCAATCTTCAATTGCCCATTGGTTGCCTTCATCGTTTGGCGAATGACTTAATTTATAGTGCGTGATGTCTAATCCCATGTTATTCTACTGAATTTTTCTCGTCATCTCCATTGGATAATTGCTTTGGTTTATCCGTTCCTGAAAGCTTGTTTTGAATCAAATCCCACCTATTTTCATATCGTTCAAATTCAATCATTCGCTTTTTAGTAATCTTGCCCCATGAATTTCCTTCATCTCTGATTGTAAGTACATAATCTATAGGAAATACATAGAAATTTGGCTCTTTTACGGTTACTCCTTCAATCGATTTCTTTCGGTTTGGAATTCCCCTGTTTAATGCGACGAGTACCACAAAATCGGCGTCCATATTATTAATGATAAATCCGTCCCAGTTCGTTTGATAGCGACTTTTAACCTGTATTCTTACCGAACTGTTTTTCTCAGGATTGGTTGCAACCAAATCATAGCCGGGCATATTGGTATAAGTTTTATAGGTAGGAATACCTTGGATAAGAAGATTGCCCAAGACAAGGAACTCGGCACCTTCTGATTCCAATTTTGTATCCATCCGCTTAGCTTTCTCAACTTCCATTGTACTATTTTAAGTTATCGGTTTTCACTTTTAGCATCTTTATGTTTTAACTGGCTTTGAAAATCTGGATTATTCAATCTCAATTTTGTCAATTTCCTTCATCAGGCGGGCAGTTTCCGATAATGCCACAATGATTTTCTGATAATGCAATATATCGTCAAACTCCAATTTGCGGCCTTTGCGATCTTTGAGCCACTTTTGGGCGGGCTGGTAACCTCCTATGTAGAAATTCCATGCTGTATCTGGTACATCTGCAAAATATTGTGTTTCGTTAATGTAAACCTTGCATTCTTCATATTTCAGCTTATCGACCACGTTGTTACCGTCAATCGGATATTGTGTGATGTAATTTTCTACGGTTGGGCTTTCCAATAAATGTATCTGGCGGATTTCTCCGCCCAATTTCACCAACTGCCAAAACGTGTCCACATCTTTTGGATACGGAACTCTCGGAAAATCAATTTTTAGAAATTCCTTGTATTTCTCGCGATAGGTTGGCGAATGCAAAACGGCATAAATGTAATCGAGCAGGTCGATGGGCGCAAAAGTGGTTTTAAAATCATCGCGCACTTCGGGGCTATTTATAAAACAAACATTGCCTTCGGCTTCTTTTTCGGGAACAAAACCCAATCCCAATTTCTCAGCTATTTGCTTTACAATTTCCGGGTTTAGATTGGGCATTCTGGCGGCGGCTGGCTCTATCGTCTGCTGGGCTGAAGGTTCGGGATAAAGGTAAAGAGGGAAAACATTTATGCTATCAAGTGAAGAAATCGCATCTTTTGTTACAATCTTATTTGTTACAAAGAAGTTTTGGTTATCAGCATTTCTTCCAGCTTTAACGAAACATAGACCAATATTTTCGCCTAAAACAAAATGTTTCATAATTTGAAAAACAGGATATGCTAAGAAACCTCGAACTCTATTTGTAAAATAAGTCCATTTTTCATCAAAAGGTCGATAAAGGGAACGAATTAAATACTTGTCATTTAACCCAAAATCATTGATGTTCTGTTTCGCTAATGAAATTTTCTGGTCTCTACTTTCAGACCTTACTGAGTATTTTTGTTTGATTTCAATTTCTGATAAAGACGAAAAATCTTCGACTACTTTTTTTATATCTTTCTTAGCTTCTTGGAATGCAATTGAATCTCTTTTTGAACAAATGCCAACGCCATTTGTCGGAAACAATTTGGAAACAGAAAATCCATTTTCATATTCTTCTTTGAGTGAATAATCTTTATTTACAAAAAAATATTCTGGGCCACTGCATGGTAATATTTGCCATTCAACAGAGCCAATTGAATTCTGAGAAATAAAATCATATTTATCTTGTCGTTTTCCATAAAGGTCAAAATGATTTACGGTAGCAAGTTTACCTTTCTTTTTATCGCCAGTTTTGACGAAGATATTTATGCTCACACCTTGAATAATGTCAAACACATTCTCATCTAATGATCCATCCGTAGAAACCTCTTTTTTTCGTGAGTTTCCATGTAAATCAAGAATATAAATTTTGTCGAAGGTACTCATCAAATTCCAGCGCATTCCTCTAAATGTTGGGGCATCCAGAAATCCATGAGGATTAATTAATGCAACTATTCCAGTGTTGTTTTTTTCTACAAAATGTTGGGCATAACGGATAAACTTACAGTAATCATCATTGAGCCATTTTGAATTTTTTTCTTTTAGCTTCTCTTTTCCACCCGGTTCCTTTTTGTAATCTTCCATCAGGCTCGAAATCCATTCACCTTTATTGGCGCTTTCACCGCTATACGGCGGGTTTCCCATTACTACCATCACCGGTGTGTCGCGTTTGATGTGGTTGGCTTCGTTGGCTTCAGAGCTTAACCAGTTGGCAAAGAGTGTTCCGGTGTCGGGGTGGTGTTCTTCAAGGCTGTTGGTCAAATAAACCCGAAATCGTTGGTCTTTGGTAGGTTTGTAGCCTGTTTCGGTTAATAGCAAATCGAGTTTTAAATGTGCCATGGCATAACTTGCCATCAACAACTCAAACCCATTGAGGCGTGGCAAAAGGTGTGTCTCAACATAATTGCTCCAAATGCCTTGTTGCTTTTCAAATTTATGGTGAACGAGTTTAATCACTTCGGCCAAAAAAGTGCCTGTTCCGGTTGCCGGGTCGAGTATTTGAACCCTGTGAACTTCCTGTTCTATTTGCTTATATCCTGTAGTTGAACGTTTGTCGGCAGACTGCGTGTTTAGCGTAATTTTAGTTTTTGAGGTGTCGGCCAATCCCTGCGGCAAATCAAATTCGGACTTTAAAATATCGTCAACGGCGCGAACAATAAAGTTCACAACGGGTGCGGGTGTGTACCACACGCCGCGCGCCTTGCGCAATTTAGGGTCGTACTCACTCAGAAAGGTTTCGTAAAAATGGATGATCGGGTCTTCCATTTTTGTACTCTTTCCATAGTTCTTTAAAATTTCCTCGACGTTGCAAGCCAAAAATATTTCGACCAAACTGTCAACGATCCATTTTATACGGTCGTCAATGTCGGGACCGGCAATGTAACCAAACAGTTTTCGCAAAAAAGGATTCGATTTCGGAATGAGTTCAGCGGCTTCCTGTCGGCTGAAAGTGGGCAAAGTCGGGTCGTGCAGCCGGGCGGCAAACATTCCGTAAGCAATGGTTTGTGCATACACATCGGCAAATCCTTTGGGTGTAATGTCGTGAATCAGGATTTGCTTAAAAGCCATCATCTGGTCTTTCAGCGTGCTGTCTTCCTGATGTTCTTCATCGCTTGTCAACGCCTTTTCAATAACTTCAGAAAGAAGACGAGCTTTGCCCGCCATCATTTCGGCAAGTTTTTTACTGCTTTTTATGGTTTGTCCAATGTGCGTACAAAAGTCTTTTATAAGGTTTTCAAAACCGGCAAAATTCTCAGATAATGGTTTTATGCCCTTGTCTGTAATTTCGGCAATGGTAATTTTGGTTACAAATTGTCCGTCGCGATAAAGCAGAAAATTGATATAGTCGGTAAAAATGAGGTTGCTAAGCGAAGCTTTGTAACGGTCGAATTGTTCTTTGTTTCCGGTTTTCTTTACTCCTTCGAGGTCTCTGTCGCCAATGTCTTTGGCTTCGATGAATCCAACCGGAATATCTTTTTTAGTCAAAATATAGTCGGGCGCTCCGCACGATTGCCGTTTTGGTTCGTTGGTCGCCCTGATTGTCGGAACCAAACTTTCTATAAGTGTCTGCAAGTCTCCACGGAAAGTATGCTCGGTTGCGTTTCCAAGTTTATACCGTTGGTTTAGGCTGTCGATGTATTGGTCTAAATTCATTTTTAAAAACTTATCAAGTAACACAAATGTATAAAAATGCGAGCGGGCAAAGGCAAGAAAACAGCTCTTTTGCAAACTTTGGTCTTGTTCCGGCCGGTGCGGTTTGCAAATGTGCTGTTTTTTGCGTGGGCTGTTGATTGTCCCATTCCTAATGCGCCCAAAAGGCGCAATGCGGGTGGGTGAAAAAAATTAAAACCCCTTGTAAAGAGGTTTCCAAAAGCATTAATCCAAGTTATATTTTTATTTTCCGTCATTGTCAAGTCAGCGAAAATGTGTCAAAAAGGAGCGTTTGGCTTGCACCTAACTTTTTAATATACGCAATACTCCTTCAAATTTATGAATATAATTCAATAACCAAATTATTGATTAGTATATTTTTCAAAGACTTGATTTTTAATGGTGTGGGCTTTTTAAAATTTAAAGATTTAGTCTTTCGCATTTTGTATTGCCCGTCGCTGCCCCTCGTTTGTAACGAAGGGGCTGTAACCATGAGTTTGTAACTCAGTCTTCATTTCATGTTGTTCCGGAACGGAAACTGCGTCGTAGAGGCTAAACAACGAACTCTTTATTCCCGCTATCGCTCAAACGAGGGGTAGGTGCGGGTTTAACCGAATGACCGCAGAGGCGTTGCATGTTGGGATGTTGCCTATAAATACGTTGCATGCAACGTTTCTATGCCCGGCAACCCCATCGGCAAAATTTCCGCAGCCAACGCCCCGGTGTCATTCGGTTTGATGATAGCTTGCTGCCTTTCTAGGAATTGTCAACCACCGATTCGGTTTCCTCCGGTTTTTCGTGCCGTATGCCGTAATCCACCACCTTTCGGTCATTCAGGTAAACCGCATAAAAATCAGGATGACTTTTTTTAAACCGGGCAGCCATCAGGTCGAGCTGTTTTTTCAGTAAAATGTCAACTTTGGCAGTTAATCCTTGCAGTTTCAGGTTGGCTGCTTTGCGTTCCGACACCGTCATGCGGTGCGTCGGTAAGCTGGTCTGGTAGTTGTTCAGTTTGGTTTCCAGGTCAGTAATATCGCTGGCCACAACACCATATTCAGCCAGTGCATCCAGGTTCTTTTTCAGTAAATCGATCAGGTTTTTGCAGACAATGGTCAGTTGCTCGTCGGGCATTCGCTGAAAATCCGACTTCGTCAGGTTGGTTTTGCCCTGCAAAATGGTGTTGTTGGTGCGAACGGCCATCACCTGCAGTGTTCCCATCAGGATAAACGCCGCGTCAATCAAATCAATCTGAATGTTTGTTTTCTTCTGCACCACGCCCGAGTTATCGGTGTTGGTTAACTGCAGGGTAGCTTCAATCTGTTCAATCAGGTTTTTCAATTCCTGCACCACCAGTGCAAAAAGTGCATTCTGCTGCCAAATAGCTTCTTCCTGTTCCAGGTAACTCAGTACTGCTTTGTACATCGTCAGCTTATTCTTCAAGCGTTTGTTCATAATTAATTAATTTTAGGTTTATACTTCATTATCTGTTTCCAGATCGTTGATTTCACGTTATAATCATTTGTTTTGAACGGTAGTGCCGTGTCAAACTAGTTTAGGGAAGGTCATTTTAAATGCGTTCAAAGCATCCTGACAGTCGTTCTTCGCCTGTTGACATCAATTCCCCGGATAGTTACATTTGTTCATCACCTGCAAACATCCCTTCCTTGCACATTTACAGTAATTCATCGGATATCGACATCGGTTTTTCGCAGGTCGACACGAATTCCCTGTACATGAACATTCGTTCCCCGCGTACTGACATGAAATCACCGCACAGTGACATTCGTTCCTCGCACTCTGACATTCCTTCCCCGCACAAATCCGATTAATTTTGCTGATCAACCACCCCGCAGCGGGCATTAACCCACCTTCGGAAGTAATCGAACAACTAGACTGACCATCGTCAGTTTCATCAATAATAATTGACCTGGCTTTCAATAACTGGATAGAGCCTGCAGCGACTGTTCAACACAATGGGACAGAAAAGGAAAGCATATATTTTCAGGTCGGATTCGCTTAACCGGTTGGAGACCAGTTGTGAACCTGAACTAAATTACGATAGTTTGAGGAAACAACTGATCAATTTTTGAAAAAAATATGTGAAATGACCGGTTTTTTACATGAAATGGCCAATTGGGCGGATGAACGATACATTTTTGCAAAATCGGCCTTTAAAAAAACAGGCAAAAACGGGCCTAAAAGCTTCGCGAATTTCGTAAAGCGTTGGATATTTCCTCGTTTTTTTCCTTGGGAACGCCCGATCTTTTCTTTTTTACCCTTTTCCGGCCACCCGTCGCTGCCCCTCGTTTGTGCGAGCAGTCTGTTATCATGAGTTTGTAACTCAATCTTTATTTCAGGTTGTTCCGGAACGGAAACTGCGTCGCAGACGCTAAACAATGAACCCCTTCCCGATTTTCATCGGGACAGGCAGTTCCCGCTGTCGCTCAGACGAGGGGTAGGTGCGGTTTCTTTTGCGTGATTTTCCTCGGTTACTCAATAAGGCGTTAGGCTAGATCAATTATTAAATAAACTCAAGCCAAACTGGGTTAGGTAGTTTTTCTCCAGGTATTCGTCGAGCCAGCTATAAAATGTCTGTATTTTCTGTGGAGTAGGGGAGCTTTTTTCCAGTTCTGCGGTCTTTTCAAAGATTCCTGTTTCAATAGGTTGAAGCAGTTGAAGGTAACCGGTCTTTTCGCTGTTAATTACTGCCGAAAGGTTGATGTAATTGTTCATCCGGTCGTAAGTAACGGGGAAGCATTCGGCTTTAAACTTCAGGGCGGCTTTGCAAATGGGCGATTGAAATTCGCTGTTCATGCTCACGGCTTTTGGCAGCGATTCGCCTCCGGCAATCCAAACAGGAACAGCGACCGAGGTAAGCGGAAATCCAAGTATAGTCCACATCATCGCCTGATCAGCCTGTTTTTGGTCTTGGACACCAACAATAAGAATTGCAGCCGAGGTGGTGACCCTGGGAATATAGTCGATGAAAAACTTAAATTCAGGAACTTCTCTTTTTGCCGGCAATTCAGTCCACAAGTTCGTTTTGGTTAAGGAATGCGTGAGGTTACGCGACAACTGGTTGAATAAAAATTGCGGGTTCAGCTGTTTGTTGGCTGCAGCCTCATTCAATACGCCTTCGGCTGTATGGAAACGGCAAAAGCCAAATCCTTTGGTCAGGTCGGCGCGCATCGAATGATTGGTGCGGATTAGCAATCCGTTGGGTGCTAGGACCGGATCGTTGGCATCGTATTTCTTGAAATCGCGGTTTCCTGTTTCGTAATAGGCAGCTCCGCCAAAAGCATCAATCACGCCAAAGTTGGCATCCACACCCATTGGTTTGGGTAACGATTCAAGCAGCTTTTCAAAATCAGCAAGGGTTCGGCAGTTTTGCAGGGCCAGTTTCATTACTTCGCCTTCCTTGTCCTTTAGTTTGGTGGTATCGCCCAGATTATTGTTGTAAGCGGCGGTGTTTATAATGGCAAAGCCAGTCTTGTTATAACCGCCCCAAACCGCCTTTCCCCAATCCTTTTTGCCATCAACCAAACCAATGTATTTGTATTTGCCATCGTTGAAATAGGCCAGTGAATTTTGCATCTCATCCGTGTCACGGTTCTTAAACAACAGAGGTTTACCATCGGCGGTGTATTTTCCTGAAATCAGAAAAGTGGTACAGGCCAGTGTTTGCGTAGTGATTTGTAACAACAAAACGGACAATAGAACAAGGATCAATTGTTTGTTCATAATATTAAACTAGCTATATAAAAACCGTTTGATCTTTTGGGTGGCCGTTTTCTGGAATGGTTCGGACTGCACCAGCACGGCCTGTACCTGCGAAAACTTGTTGACGTTCTGATTGATGTAACTCTGAAGTTCTTTAAGGACTTCGTTCAGCTTTTGTTCAGCCTGCTGCGAACCTTTTTCAATCAGTTCCGAGTATTTGGTTTGCAGCTCTTCCATGTTTAAATAGACCAGGGCCACGAGCCGGCCTTTCTGATGAACAACCAGGGATTCCATCACATCGGGGTAATTGTTGATGACCGATTCAATTTCTTCCGGATAAATGTTTTCGCCACTGGCCCCGATAATGATATTCTTTAACCGGCCGCGGATGAATAAATACCCATCTTTATCGAAAGTTCCCAGATCGCCGGTTTTAAACCAGCCATCGGGTGTAATTACATTGGCTGTTATTTCGGGCTCTTTGTAATAACCTTTCATGACGTTGGCGCCCCGTGCCCAGATTTCGCCTTCGCCGGTTTTTTGGTCAGGATTATTTATCTTGAGCTCAACTCCGGTAATGGCGGGGCCCGTCGATTGCAGGCGCGATTCAAAAACTTTCATTCCGGCCAAAAGGGGAGCCGTTTCAGTTAGTCCGTAACCAATGCTGTAAGGGAATTTGGCTTCGATCAGGAACTGTTCAACCTTTTTATCCAGCTTGGCGCCACCAATTCCAAAGAAATTGATTTCGCCACCAAAAGTTTGCATCAGTTTTTTACCGGCAAGACGGTTTAGTTTCTTACGGATGAACGGCACTTTGTAAAGTTGGCGTACCGGCCACTTTTTCGTGAAGACCGGCAAAATTTTATTACGGTAAATTTTTTCGATAATCAGCGGAACCACAAACATCATGGTGGGTTTTACTTCGAGTAAGGCCGGAAGTAAAACCGATGGAGTAGGCTGCTTCCCAAGATAATACACACAGGTTCCTTTGGTGAGCGGCATCACAAAACCAAGCGTGTTTTCGTAGGTGTGCGACATGGGCAAAATGGACAGGAAGCGGTCTTTCTCGTGAACTACTCTGACGCACTGGGCATTTTCAGCCACAAAACAAATGTTTTTGTGACTCAGCATCACGCCCTTCGAGCTTCCGGTAGTTCCCGACGTGTAAATAATCGCTGCCAGATCGTCTTCTTCAACCAGATAGTTTTTCAGACAAACCGCTGAGGCATCGTAAACAGGTTGCGTGGTGAGGTCAGTAATGAGGGTGAAATCTTCGACCTTGACCATGTATTTCAGCGAACTGACTTGAATATCTTTTATTTTGGAATTCAGCTTTTCAGAAATAAATAAGACTTTCGGTTCCGAATGATTCAGTATATTTTCAACTTCGGAAGGTAAAAAATCGGGGAGGAGCGGAACCGCCACGGCTCCCATAAAGGTCGTTGCAAAATAGGCAATTCCCCAATTGGGCATATTGGCACTCAAAATAGCCACTTTGTCGCCTGGCTGAATCCCCAAATCTTCCAGAAACCGCATTAGTCCGTTAATCTGACGATTTACTTCATCGTAAGTCAGCGGTTTTTCTCCAACCAGTGCCATGGCATTGCAGGTGTCAAATTTTTTGACAGCCCGGCCAAATAAAGCCGGTATAGTAAGCGGATAGGCCTGTTCCATAAATTAAAGTTATTTCAATTCAAAAATACAATTATTATTAAAAGGCTGTTTAAAATTATTTTTTTGATTCCGGGAGGGATGATGTAATCGAAAAGTTAAAATGTTGTATTTCTGTTTCTATAACTCACCCCCAGCTCGCAATGCTCGCTCCGATAACGTTTATAAAAGGCAAAATCTTTCTTCGGACGAGTGAGATGACCTTGTGTTTCCCGGAAATGGTGTCTGGCAATTCCGTCCGAAAGGAATTATTTGCTTTGTTCATCGAATCCTCTCGGACGGTTTTTCTTCTGCATCGTTTACCCGGGGCGGCGTTTCGGATCGTTCCTCCCGAAACTATGCCCCGGGCTATTATATCCTGGCCCTTCAGGCCGGAAAAGCATTCTATCTTTGATTTGTGTATAAAGGATAGCTCTCGCGAGAGAGGGGTAAAGTCACCGTAAGGTGGCTTGGGGTGAGTCAAAAAAAACGACAATAAATAATATTCTAAAAAAAATTAAACAGTTTCTTAAGCGACTGTTTAAAATTAATCTATTCAACAAGTATCAAAGTTCAACCCCTTCAGGGTTGCTGGATTATGTCATTCATTTACCGTGGGTTAACACCCACGGTTATTAAAATCACACCCTTTCAGGGTAGTAAAGAACCACAAGTCCAAAGGACTTGAATTTGAATAACCTCCGGTGAAACCGGAGGCAAATAAAACAACAAGTTGGAGAACCCCAAAGTGGGTTCAATATAAATTTAAACAGTTTCTCTCCTAATACATACGGATGATGCAACATCTTTAACGAAATAAAACAGTTAAAAAACTGAAATTATCCGAAAATCCTTGAAATCTGTTTCATCGCCAGCCGAATAAGCCTATTTTAGCGCAATAATAGGAAGTAACATGGCCTGTATCCGGATTCAAATTACCTTGCTTTTTCTGTGTTTGTTCTCCGGGGCATTCACACAGCCGCGGTTTACTCTGAGTGGCGCCATTTCGGATGCTTCTAGTGGAGAAGATCTGGCCGGGACGGTGCTGTCGGTTCAGAACACCAGCTACTCGGCGGTATGCAATGTTTACGGATTTTATTCGCTCACGGTTCCTGAAGGCGATTATACTTTGTCTGTCCGCCTGATCGGCTACGAGAATCAGTCGGTTCCAGTGAGTTTGCACGCTTCGCATGTGATGAATTTCAGCCTGAAAGCTATTCATTATGAGTTGGAGAATGTGGAAGTGACGGGCGAACGGCCGGATCATAACATCACTTCGCTCGAAATGGGCAGCGTCAAAATCAATCCAAAGAAAATCGAAAGCATCCCTGTGTTATTTGGCGAGCGCGACCTGATTAAAACCATGCAGTTGATGCCCGGCGTTCAGCAGGCGGGAGAAGGTAACACTGGCTTTTATGTGCGTGGCGGCGGGTTGGATCAAAACCTGATTTTACTCGACGAAGCCCCGGTTTACAATGCTTCTCATTTGCTCGGTTTTTTTTCCGTTTTCAATTCTGAGGCGATCCGCGATGCCAATATGCTGAAAGGCGCTATTCCCGCTGAATATGGCGGTCGGGCCTCATCGGTGCTCGATATCCGGATGAAAGAAGGAAACCTGAAAGACTATCATACCACGGGTCATCTGGGGCTCATTTCGTCGGACCTGAGCTTTGAAGGGCCAGTTAAGGAAGATGTCAGTTCGTTTATGGTGAGCGCCCGTCGCACGTATGCCGATTTATTCCTGAAATTTTTGCCCAGCAAGGATATCCGCGATGCCAGCCTTTACTTTTACGACATTAACCTCAAAACCAATTTCAGGCTGAATGAAACCAACCGCCTGTTCCTCTCAGGTTACCTGGGCCGCGACAAGTTCAGGATGCAGGATCAGTTTGGGTTCGAATGGGGAAGCAAAACAGCCACGCTCCGGCTGAACCACACGTTCAGCGAAAAACTTTTTGCAAACAGTTCGCTGATCTTCAGCAACTATTCGTACCAGATCGACATTGCCGGAAATAACGATGTGCTGATGGGATCGCGGATTGAAGACTTCAACCTGAAGCAGGATTTTACCTGGTACCTGCTTTCCTGCCATACCCTGAAATTTGGGTTCAACCTGATCTTTCATAAAATTGTTCCGGGCGATATTCAGGCTTCATCAGAAAGTATTTATCAGTCGCTGGCCGTGCGCCCGCGCCGTGCTATCGAAAGTGCATTTTATGTGTCCGACAGTCACCAGGTATCCGACCGGCTGAAATTGTATTATGGATTAAGATTGGCCTTATTCTCCAACACAGGTCCCGGTGATTTTTATCAGTTTAATGACCATGGCGGGTTGACCGGCTCGGTTAGCTACGATCATTTCAAATGGGTAGAAACTCAGGGGGGACCCGAACCGCGGCTGGCTCTCAATTACCAGACCGGCACACACGATGCCGTGAAAGCTTCGTACAACCGCATTTACCAGTTTATTCATTTGCTGTCGAATTCAACTTCTTCCACGCCTACCGACGTGTGGCTACCCAGCAGCGATCATGTTAAACCGCAGATTTCCGATCAATGGTCACTCGGTTATTTCCGCAACAGTAAAAATAATGTTTTCGAATCGTCGGTCGAGCTGTATTACAAGAACCTGCAGAACCAAATCGACTACCGGAACGGCGCCAACCTGATTTTTAATTCAACCGTCGAGTCCGAATTGGTATTCGGACGGGGTTGGGCTTATGGCGCCGAGTTTTTGTTCCGGAAGAACTACGGAAAACTTACGGGGTGGCTGGGCTATACCTGGTCGAAAACCATGCGTCAGTTCGATCAGATCAATAACGGCAATCCTTTTCCGGCAAGGCAGGACCGTCGGCACGATATTTCGGTCGTTACCCTGTATGAATTGAGCCGCAAACTGAAATTATCGGCTACCTGGGTGTACTATACCGGAAATGCAGTAACTTTCCCGAACGGCAAATATGTGATCGACGGGAAAACAGTGGGATATTACACGCAGCGCAACGGTTACCGGATGCCCGATTATCACCGGCTCGACCTTGGCCTGACCTGGATACGGAAACAGACTGCAAGATTTGAATCGAACTGGAACGTTTCGGTTTACAATGTCTACGGAAGGGAGAATGCTTATTTTATTTCCTTCAGGCCGAATAAGGAAAATCCGGAGGAAACCGAAGCGGTTCAGATTTCGTTGTTTAAAATGATTCCTTCGGTGAGTTATACATTTAAATTCTGAATAGTTTGAGAACAGGATTTTCGATATTGATGTTACTGCTGGCTTTATTTTCACTTTCATCCTGCGAAAAAGTGATCGAATTCGATTTGTCGGAATCAAAAGCAGTGATGGTGATTGAAGCCAACATAACCAGCAATAAAACGTCGTTTACCGTGCTTATCTCCAAAACCTCTCCTTATTTCGGCGCTTCCACTGATTCGCGTGTTACAGGGGCAAAGGTGAGTGTGCGTTCTGAACGCGGAAAAGCCCGGTACTTTGAAGAAACTGCCCCCGGAACTTATACCCTGGAAAAAATCTGGGCCATTGCCGGTTATTGGTACATTCTGGACGTAGAATATGAAGGCGTTACTTACACGGCCCGTTCGTTTATGAATGAGCCGGTGCCTATTGTTGATTTAAGCTTTTCGTATGTGGATGGTTTCGGTTTTTTCGATAGCGGCTACAAAGTGAAATGTTGCATCAGGGACCCCGCTGGCATAGAAAATTATTATCGGCTGAAATACTATGTCAACGGAAAGCCAATGAATGATAAGGACGAAATTTCCCTGTTTTCTGATCAGTTGTTTGACGGAAAGGTCATCGCATTGGGCCAGCGTTCGATGGTCTTTGAGGAGACGGATACCCTCACGATCGAATTGCAGTCGATTGATAAAGCAACGTACAATTACTTCTCAACCCTCGAAAGTATCTCCGGAATCGAAGCGATACGGTCGGCCTCCCCGGCCAATCCCATCAGCAATTTCAACAATGGCGCACTCGGCTATTTCTCTGCCTACTCGTATGATCGTCGCACGGTGATCATTAAGGATTACATTAAGAAATAAACTTCGGCTGATCAGTAAAAATTTGCCTATTCGCCCTTTTGCCTTCTTCCTTGTTATTTGAATCTAACTTTTCCCGGCCACCCGTTTGCGGTAGTTGCGGGGCGAAAAACCGATTTTTTTCTGAAAGTCTTTCGAAAAATAATAGGGATCGGTATAGCCCATCATAAACGATATTTCTTTAATCTTCAGTTTGCTGTAGTCGAGGTACTCGCTGGCTTTGGTGATTTTCAGGTGCGAAAAGTAACTCAGCGGGCTATAACCGGTTTTCTTCCGGAACAACGTAGTGAGATAGGTTGGCGAATAGCCGGCTTCGTCGGCAATTTCGTTCAGCGAAAGCTTTTTATCCAGATTTTGTTCCATAAACTGGATGGCTTTAGTGATGCCGGGGTTTTGCTCTTCCAGAAAATCGTCGCTGGTTTTACTGGCATAAATAAACGTGGCCAGCAAATGTCCGAACGTGAGGTTGATGTATTTAAAGTTAGCGTTGTAAAAACCCCGCGTCAGATTGCTGAACAATTCGTCAAAAAGCATAATCCGGTTAGCCACCAAGTTATTAACCGAAGGAATCAGGTCGCGCACCACCGTGAAATCTTTCTCCATAATTTTGCTCTTTTCGCCGTTGAATTTGCAGGTGAAGAATACCGAAGGGTCGGAGTCGTCGGTTTGTATTTTAAAGATAAAGCCTTCGGGTATGATACAATACTGATTTTGCCTGAAAGGAACCATGTCTTTCGAAATCTGGATAATTCCGCCGCCCTTCACGCAATAAATCAAAAGATGGTCTTCCAGCTTGGTCTGGTCAGACCAAAGAGTGTTGTGCTGAATCATAATTTCAGCTAGTTCGCACAAATACAGGTCTTTAGTCAGCGGATTGTTTAGCTGTTCGGCAATGATGTACGAAGGAAGTTTGAAAAATCTTTTCTTGACGATCATGGTTTTTGGAATTCAGAGCTTAAAAAAAGTAATATTTTACATCTTTATCAAAGAAAATACTATTTTTTGTTGCCGGAGAAGACCATACATTTGAATACATAAAAACCATAAAACGAATCGACCATGAATGAATTGCTGATAAAACTCTCTGAATGTATTGAATTTGGAAAAATAAATTTGGCATCACCCTATCCGCCACAAATGAAAGGACAGGATGGCGCCGACGAAATCACCCGCAAAGCGCTCGAAGAGGGCGTACATCCCCAGGATATTTTATCAAATGGTCTGATGCCCGGAATGGAACGGATCGGAGTTAAGTTTCGCGAAAACAAGGTGTTTGTTCCGCAGGTGCTGATGTCGGCCAAAGCCATGAGCACAGCCATGATTCACCTGAAACCTCATTTTCTTTCGGGCGCCGCCAAACAAAAAGGAACCTTTATTATCGGAACCGTTCTGGGCGACCTGCACGACATTGGTAAAAATCTGGTTGGCATGATGGTCGAAGGAAACGGCTACAAAGTAATTGATTTGGGAACTGACGTAAGTTCCGAAAAATTCATTACTGCGGTAAAAGAGAATCCTGAAGCGGTTGTTGGCTTGTCGGCTCTTTTAACTACAACGATGGTCAACATGGAAAAGATCACCAGAGACATCAAGGAGGCTGTTCCCGGAACATTGGTCACCATTGGCGGTGCACCGGTCAACAACGATTTCTGTTCGAAGATTGGCGCAGACAATTATTCGCCCGATCCTCAGGGAGTGGTTGAGTTCCTGAATGCCCGGATTGCCTGAAATTCAACTTTAGCCTTCATTCGAAGCTGAATTTTTAATTCCAGATTTCTGAAGGCTTTCCCTTTAAGGCAAATTATACGAAATAAAGCTTGCGTTTGCATAGTCTTTGGTTTTGTGTTGCCTTTATTCAGCCTTTAAGTTGATGTTTATAGTTTTTAAAATCAAATAATTACAAAAAATATTGCATCATGCACGGACTTTCATTAATCAAGCAGGCGTTCAGCCTTCAACCGGTTGAACGGGTTCCATGGGTGCCTTTTGTAGGCGTTCACGGCGGTTATCTGATTGGAGTCGATGCCGAACAATACCTGAAATCGTCGGCAAATATGGTTGCCGGGCTCACCAAAGCCATTGAACTGTACAAGCCGGATGGCATTCCGGTCAGTTTTGATTTGCAACTGGAAGCCGAAATTCTGGGTTGCCGCCTGAACTGGGCCAAAGAAAATCCTCCGGCAGTTGTTACCCATCCTTTGTTCGAAGGTGTTTCGCTCAAATCCCTGAAACTACCGAAAGCAACCGATGGCCGCATTCCGATTGTGCTGGAAACGACGAGACTGCTTCGGGCCAGCAATCCGGAAATTGCGCTCTATGGACTGATTACCGGTCCGTTTACGCTGGCCTTGCACCTCCTTGGCACCGAAATCTTCATGAAACTGTTTGATGACCCGGATTACGTGATGGAGGTGATGGATTTCTGCACCAAAGTGGCTGTCAGTTATTCCGAAATGCTGATCGAAGCCGGCTGTGATGTCATTGCCGTAGTTGATCCGATGACCAGTCAGATTGATCCGCTTTCCTTCGAAACGTATGTGACTCCTTTTGCCCGCCGGATTTTTGAATTCGTCCGCAGCAAGAAAAAGCTGAGTTCGTTTTTTGTTTGTGGTCATGCCCAGCAGAACATCGAAGCTATGTGTGGCTGTCGCCCCGATAACATTTCGATTGACGAAAATATTCCGCTCGAATTTGTGAAAGAAATTGCGCTATCAAAAAAGATCAGCTTCGGCGGGAACCTGAAATTAACCGTAGTTTTATTGATGGGCGATACTGATGATACCAAACAGGACGCGCTGGCTTGCCTCGACCTGGGCGGAAACCAGGGATTTATTCTTGCTCCGGGTTGCGATTTGCCAATGAAAACGCCGGTTGAAAATATTCAGGCCGTTTCGGAACTGGTATTCAGCCAGTATCTTCAGGATGTGGCCCGGAATCTGGATAAGAAAGAAAGTAAACTCGACATCCTGAACATGAAAGACTATGGACAGTCGGATAAAGTGATTGTCGACATCATTACACTCGATTCGGAATCCTGCGCTCCCTGTCAGTACATGGTTGAAGCGGTGAAACGCGTGGCTCCGCACTTTGAAGGCGTGGTGGAATGGCGCGAGCATCCGATCAAAAAGATGGAAGCCGTTTCGTTTATGTCGTCGTTGATGGTGAAGAACATTCCGACCATCTGCATCGACGGAAAGATTGTTTTTGTTTCGCAGATTCCGCCGCAAAACCTGCTGATTGAGGCCATTCAGAAACGCATCAACGAAAAGTTACGGCTGAAGATTCGGTCGAAACACAGCGAAGTGCTTATTTTGGGCGAATCGGAACAGGAATGTAAGGAAATAACTAAACGGGTAAAGCGTGCCATTACCGAATTGGGCAAATCAACTTCAGTTTCTGTAATCACAGATAAGGCACAAATGGCCTTGTATGGTATCCGGAAAGGACCAGCCGTGGTACTTGTCAACTACAAACTGAAATCGGAAGGTAATGTTCCGTCGCTGGATGTAATCAAGGAGTGGATCAAAGAGATTTAAAAAGTTCGGAGTGCACTAAAGTGAACTAGAGTGCCTAAGTTGGTTTTCTCCGAAATAACCCCACAGGGGTGAAATATTAGTAGCTTGGGGTGAAGTGAAGCGAACCCCGGGTGGAAGGAGACAACGAGTATTACCGTTCGCGCTTAAATGTACTTCAAAGCAAATCTCATGTTTCGAACGGAAAAGTAATCAGGCTGAAAAAACGAACAAAAATCATTTTGCTTAACTCCGCGTTTGCGTTGCATTTTCTACGGTAAATTTTTTAGCTGTCAATAATTCAGAGGCTGTTTTAAATTATTGATCCCGAGAGAGATGATGTAATAGGAAAGTTAAAATGTCGTATTTTTATTCTATTACTCACCCCGAACTCGCAATGCTCGTTCCGCCCCTCTCTCGCGAGAGAGGGGCAAAGTCACCGCAAGGTGGCTTGGGGTGAGTCAAAAAAAGGACGACAATAAATAGTATTATAAAAAAAATTAAACAGTTTTTCAAAACAATTAACTTTAGGCACTTTAAAATCAATCATTCAATCCATCGTTCTATGAGCAAATTAATTTCCGAAATACAAAAAGGTCGTGTACTTGTTTCCGACGGAGCCTGGGGAACTTTTCTCCAGAAGAAAGGCTTGAGACCTGGCGAATGTCCCGAGGAATGGAATCTTACCCATCCGGACGATGTACTGGATATCGCAAAAAGCTACATTGACGCCGGGGCCGATATGGTCGAAACCAACAGCTTTGGTGGAAACTATTTCAAACTGAAAAACTATGGTTTGGAAGACCGCGTGTTTGAATTAAATAAAGCTGCCGCCGAAATCAGCCGGAAAGCTGCCGGAGCCGACCGCTTTGTGCTGGGGTCGGTTGGCCCGACCGGAAAATTGCTGATGATGGATGAAGTCACCGAAGACGAATTGTACCATGCTTTTAAAGAACAATCTGTTGCCCTTGAAGCTGGTGGCGTTGATGCCATCGTCATCGAAACCATGACCGATCTGGAAGAGGCCCGCATTGCCGTTAAAGCTTGCCGCGAAAATACTTCGTGCGAGGTGATTTGTACAATGACCTTTGATAAGATACTGAGCGGCGAGTTCCGCACCATGATGGGCATTTCACCCACCGAAATGATCAGCACACTCGTTGAAGCAGGAGCTTCAGTTATCGGCGCCAACTGCGGAAACGGCATTGCCGACATGATTGGCATTGTGAAAGAAATCAGGCAGACCAACGCTGAAGTTCCAATTTTGATTCATGCCAATGCCGGGATGCCGCATCTCTGCGATGGCGAAACCACTTTCCCTGAAACTCCTGCCGATATGGCCAGCCGGGTCAGCGAGATTGTGGAAGCCGGGGCCAACATCATTGGCGGGTGCTGCGGAACCACGCCCGATCACATTTGCGAAGTTCACCGTGTGGTAAAAAGTTTGTCATAATCCATCCTTCAGTCCTTCAATCCTTCAACCTTTCAGCAAATTCATCCTTCCATTCTTATGGGGTCAATTCCGATGCAACTGGTAACCGGGTTTCTGGGAAGCGGCAAAACCACTTTCCTGAAACATTACCTGGAAAAATTTTCCGGTTCGGGGCGAATTGGTATTATCCAGAATGAGTTTTCGGAGGTGAATGTGGATAGTCAGGAACTGCGGCAAAGCAATTCCGGGTTCGAAATTCTGGAGATAAACAACGGTTCGGTATTTTGTGTCTGTTTGCTCGGCAGTTTTGTCGGTTCGCTGGCAGCTTTTATCGATCAGATTCATCCCGATGAATTGATCATGGAAGCTTCCGGAATGTCTGATCCCTTGAGTATTGGTCAAATCCTGCAATCGCCGGCATTAAAACAAAAGGTTTATCTCGATCGGGTCTGGTGCCTAGTCGATGCGCTCAATTTCAGCAGGATTTCAGCTTTGCAGACAAGGGTTAACCATCAGGTTCGCATGGCCGATATCGTTCTGGTCAACAAAACTGACTTGCTGAAAGGTAACAGTGATGAACTGGTTGAACGTATTAAAAAAATCAATCCGTTCGCCGAAATTGTACAAACCACCTTTGCCAAAGTTGAGTTCAACAACCGCAAACCAATCATGAAATTTCTGCATCCGGGCGAAAAAGCCGAAAACGGACGACCTGACCTTGAATCGCAGGTGATTAAAAGTTCCCGAAGCATCTCTCCCGATAAGTTGAACGAATTCATCAACCTGACCGGCGAAGGTTGCATTCGCTGCAAGGGCTATGTCAATCTGAGTAACGGGGAAAAAGTATTTGTGCAGGGAAGTTACAACCGGTATTCGCTCCAAAACGTGGAACCCTTTAGTGGTCCGACCGAATTGGTGATCATCGGCAACTTTCCTGAAAAAACATCCTTTCAAAAATTATTTGATTTATTTTGTATATCATGATCCACGAATTTTCCTTTTCTTTCAGCGAATTGAATGTAGATACGGCTGATCTGGCCGCCTTGCTGGGTTATCCGGATGGTGACTTGCCCGAACCTTTTCCAACTTATGTGGAAGAGGCGACGAATAAAGCACGCACGTTTTCCGGCATTAACGGGGCTGTTTTTACATCCGGTGAAATCCGGTTCACTCGCCAAAATGCCTGTCTGGAAGTCGGCGGCCTTGAATTCGAAATTGGTAAAACGGTTGCCAAAGAATTGCGAAATTCAGAGCAAATTGCATTTTTTATTTGCACAGCCGGCAAAGAAATCAGTGATCTGTCGCGTGAATTAATGCTGGGCGAAAACCCTGTTCTGGGCTACGTTTATGATATTTTGGGTTCGCTTACCGTTGAAATGGCCATGGATAAAGTCCATCAGCAAATCCGGGATAAACTGGCTGCTGAAGATTTGAAATTAACCAATCGGTACAGTCCGGGTTATTGCAATTGGGGCGTTACCGATCAGCACAAACTTTTCTCTTTGTTCCCTGAAAATTGCTGTGGAATCAGTTTGACTGAATCCGCTTTGATGAACCCGATCAAATCGGTGAGCGGCCTTTTCGGAATAGGAAAAGAGGTGAAATACCGCGAATACACCTGCGAATTATGTGGCATGACTGATTGTTTTTACCGTAATCACAACCGGGGAAAGTAACCGGTTTGTCAAACTTCATTTTTTAATCTTTCTTTACTGTAAATTAAAAATGAATCAGCAGTGAAAATAGTTGTATTGGATGGTTATGCCCTGAATCCGGGCGATTTGTCATGGGAAGGCTTGAGCAATCTGGGCGATTGCCAAATTTACGACCGGAGTAAACCTGCCGAAGTTTTGGAACGGATTGGCAATGCCGAAGCAATCATTATCAACAAGGTGGTGATTGATCAGCGGTTAATTGACCTGTTACCTGACCTGAAATACATTGGTGTGACGGCTACTGGTTACAATGTCGTCGATGTTCAGGCAGCATCCCGTCGAAATGTTGTGGTGACCAACATCCCGGCTTACAGTACCGATTCGGTTGCCCAGCTTGTATTTTCGCATATTCTGAATGTAACCAACCGGATTGATCTTCATGCCCAATCGGTGAAAGCCGGTGACTGGGCTGCCAATCCTGATTTTGCTTACTGGAAAACGCCGCAGGTTGAACTGGCCGGAAAAACATTGGGAATTGTTGGCTTTGGCCGCATTGGGCGGAAAGTAGCTGAGATTGCAAAAGCATTCGGAATGAAGGTAATCTTTCAAAACCGTTCGGTAAAGACTGATTTTCCGGATGGAATGGTTCAGAAAAGCCTTGCCGAAGTTTTTGCCGAGGGTGACTTTATCAGTCTGAATTGTCCGCTAACCGCCGAAAATACAGCTTTTGTAAACCGTGATCTGATTCGAACCATGAAACCAACTGCTGTGCTGATCAATACCGGACGGGGGCCGCTGATCAACGAAGCTGATCTGGCCGAAGCGCTGAATTCAGGACAAATTGCCGCAGCTTGTTTGGATGTACTTTCGGCCGAACCGCCCAAACCGGAAAATCCGCTGCTGTCAGCGCGAAATTGTTATATCACTCCACACATTGCCTGGGCAACCTTCGAAGCTCGTCAGCGCCTGATGAATATTACGGTTTCGAACCTGAAAAACTTTCTTTCCGGAAAACCGGTCAACGTGGTGAAATAGGCTTTTCAGCGCAGAAAAACTTCCTCCTTGAAAGGAAAACATTTGACCGGATTTTTTCGTTATAAAAGCGTTGAACTTTAACGAAAATTGATCTTATGCGAACAGTTAATTTACTTCTGTGGGTTATTCTGTTGATCGGGATCAGCGGATTTCAACCGAGCGACAAAAAGGCAAAGAAGGCGCAACAGGAAACAGAGATGAAACAGCTGATTGAAAGTGGCCATTTCATGTTTGTGGCTCAATCGGCCAGGTCGACCCTTGGGACCTTCAATAACATTGGCTCCGGTTACGATATGGTTTTCGACAGCCTGAATGTAAAAGCTAATCTGCCCTATTATGGGCGTGCATATTCCGTTCCCTATGGCGGAAGCGGAGGTGTAAAATTTGAGTTGACTGCGAAAAGTATTGACCGAAAATGGAATGAAAAAAAGAAATTATATAGTGTCAGTACGGAGTTGGCCGATACGCAGGATTCCTATTCTATCAATCTGTCAACCGGCCTGAACGGATATGCCAATCTGCAAATTACCTTCCGAAACCGGCAATGGATCAGCTATTATGGTCAGATTGAAGAGATCAAACCGTAATTGTTTCCTGATTTGCTAGCAACCTCCGCCTGATGATGCGGCTTTCCGAACCGGTGTGACGGTTTGTGGTTTCTTTTGTTCCGGTTTTGCAGTGACCTGTGTTGATGCCGTTTTAGCTTTCATCGCCGCAGTATCCAATAGCATTACTTCGGCTGAGGACTGTGCGGATTCCCTGAATTCATGACCAACAAATCCACCTTTTAATACTTTAACATTGGAGTAGCCCAGCTGTTGTAAAAGCAGCCACGGAGCGACTGCCTGTAATTCATCGCTTCCATAAACAACTGCTTCCTGTCCGCTTTTCAAAAGGTGGTCGAGCAGCTCAACCGATTCTTTGTCGAGCAGGTTACGCGCCGGAATATTGACGGCCAGTTCGGGATGTCCCTGTGCAAATAATTCGGAAGGACGAATATCGATGAGTTGTTTCCCGGCCAGATCGGAAAAGGCCACCTGCATTTGCGATTCGTTCATTAGTTTGACAGTCTCGTCGGCACTGAGTTTAAAATCAAGAGTTTTTGGCCTGAACAGGAACGCCAGAAATACGACAATTACAGCCAGTCCGAGTAAACTTAACCAGGGTTTATTTGATTTGATAAAAGGATTCATTGTTGCGATTTTTGAGATTTCTTTTGTCTTTTTACTTTTACCTTTTGCCTTGTCCTTAGCATCCACCTCCCGATGCAGCCTGCGGCGCTTTCCGGATGACTTTAACTTTTTCAGGTGCTTTTGTGGTTCCGGATTCTTCTGGTGTCTGTCCGGCTCCGGTAAAATACTGGCGGGCAGCGTTTCGGAAGCTTACCAGATCAAGATCAGCCGATGAAGCGGTGGCCGAAACATCGGCTGGTTTGATGATGGTATTGTACCATTCGTTCAAACCACCTTTCAGGATATATAACCTGTTTACTGAATAGCGAGTGCCAAGTAGCCAGGCTTTCTCGGCTGTTAAATCAGAATTGGCATACAATATTTTATCTTTCCCAGGCTGGTTAAGTAGTTCAAGTGTAGCAGCTGATAGCAGTGAATCGGGTTGAATGTTAACCGCACCCGGCAACGCAAATGTTTTGAATTCTTTGGCCGGGCGGAGGTCGATGAGCAAAAGTGTCGGGTCGTTCTCGATGATGCGGTGAGTTATCAGATCAACCGATAAATAGCGTGATTTCTCTGCAACGACCGATAACAATGCCTTTGGATCGGTTTCTTTCATTCCTTTTTTCTTCGGAAGAACAACCAGTCCCAAAGCCAGCACAATCATTAGAGCAGCAAGTATTGTATATTTTCTTTCCATTGTAAATGGTTTTATTTTATAGGATTTGTCTGACTCACCCCGTCGTCCACAAGTGGACTTTTCCCCTCTCTACGAGTAGAGAGGGGAAAAGCCCGAGCTTTCGGGCTTGGGGTGAGTATAAATTATCTCAATATTAATATTCAACTTTCTTTACCTTCTTTTGAACCCATGCTGCACCGAAAAACATGCCAACGGCCGCTAAAACAAGGAAGAACGTAAACAGTTCGGGTGAAATTCCAAAGGCGGTATTAATCATTTTAGCGCCCTGCGAACCGCTGTAATACATGTTTTCGAACAAAGGGAACGATTCGGAAAACAGGAATACTCCGAGAAACATTCCTCCAAAGAAAACAAGTCCGTCAAGTCGCCCGACTGCCGCAGCACACAAACTGGTTCCGGGGCAAAAGCCACCCATCGAAAATCCGATTCCCATGATGATTCCGCCCACAATGGCCGAAGTCAGGAAAGTTGGTTGGATGTATAATTGTGAGAAATCAACCAGTCCGAAGTAATTCATGTAAAGCAAACCCATTGAAGCAACAATGGCTGCTGTGAAAAATACTTTTACCACCACAAAATCGTAGCCGAAGAAGGTACCGATAATTTTGCGTGATGAAGAAAAACCCGACGATTCGAGTGCGAAGCCAAAACCCATGCCCAACATCACGGCAAATATATTGTCCCATGCCTGGGAAACTATTCCTGATGAAATGATTGGTCCGATCATAATTTCAAGTTTAAGAGATTAAATCCAGTTTTTACGAAGAATCCAGGCTATCACGAAAGCAGTTCCAAAGATTGAAACCATGGTAATGTAACCACCAAATGATAAAACAGCCATTCCGCTCAGGGCCGCGCCGCTGGTACAACCACGGGCAAGCTGTGCGCCAAAGCCAAAGACAAGTCCTCCGCCCAAAGCAAACCAAAGCCTGCGGCGCGAAGTTATTTTGGGCGAATGTTCAACTTTTAACTTCAGGCGGTTAAAAATAATTCCTGAAATAAAAGCTCCGGCCAAAACTCCAAACACTTCGTAAACCAACCAGTTGCTCATCGGCTTTTTATCGCCACCGGCAAACTGACTGTAATAAGCTGATTTTTCGACATGCTGGGGTGCAACAACATTCACCGTTGCAGCTACCGTATTTTTAACGGCGCCGCTGGCGCCAAGTCCACGACCCGAAATGTAAAACGAAAGCAAAAGAACAGTTCCGAGTATCACCCCGCCCAAATAGGGGTTGAGGTAGAACGATCCGTCATTTTTTATCTTCTTCATAGTTCTATTTTTTAATTGTTGCGGGTTACGTGTTACGAGTTTCGGGTTGGTTTAACTCGCAACCCGGAACCCGTATCTCGTATCAGTATAAATATCGTGTAATTTGTCCGGCTTCAACCATCAGGAAGCGGAAAATCAGACCTCCCAAAAGTATTAATATTGCCGGAATGACGATCGGTACTTTGAATCCTTTTAGCTCCATGATTTCAAGTACCGCCGGGAAAACAAGTCCAAGAATAACAACAAAAGCGAAAAACGGAGCGGTAAATTTTCCGCCGAGAAACAGGTTTGCTGCATTAATCTGTACTTCCGATCCGGCCAGAAAGCCCATGAACAAATGGATGATAAAAAACAATTCGACGATAATAAGCAGAATATCAATCCGACCGATTATTTTTCGTTCTTTATGGTCTTTGCTCATCAGCATGATAACTGCCGCGCCGGTTGACATTCCGGAGACCAAAAATAATGGCCCCAAAATCGAGGTATTCCACAACGGGCGGGCATTGAAGGCTGACAACAGAATACCGGTATAAATTCCCAGTATTACCGAAAGAAAAGCGAGCGGCCAGGCTACCCAAAGTCGGTTGTCTATAACCAATTTTTCAAATTTTTTCAGGATGTCGTATTTCCAGTCCCATTTAGGGAAAAGTTCGCGCACATAACTGGCAGCCCAAACAATGGACAGCGGAGTAATGGCCATCAAAACCCAGGCGCCCCAACTCATGGGTGATTGGTACCTTACAGTGGTATAGAGTTGCCAGAAATAGAGCTTGTGTTTCAGGTCGAGAAATAGCATAAAAAGGCCGAGTACCAAGGCAAAAGGAACAAGCATCGGCGCCTTTTTTACGGTAGCTTCCATTTTGTGCTCTTTGCCCATGATGGTAAAGAAACTGGCAAAAAAGAGGATGCCGGCAGCCAGACCCCCAAGGAAAAGATATCCCGGAATTTGCCAGTGCCAGATATTTAAATAAGGATCGATGTTCGGGATATTACGTCCGCTTGCAAACAATTCTTCTTTCATATTAGTATAGTTTTCGCGGTTTTAAATGAGGTAAAATATCTGTGGTTTTGTTCCGGCTTCGGGTGCCAGCGACTTAAATTTTCTGTTTTTCAGTACGTTCACGATCTTTGAATTCGGATCGTCAAGGTCGCCAAAGCTCATACAGCTGGTTGGGCAAACGCTCACACAGGCAGGATCTTTACCTTCGCGAACCCGGTGAATGCAGAACGTACATTTATCGACATATCCGTCGGGATGCGAATAGCGCGCATCGTACGGACAAGCCTGAATACAGGCGCCGCAGCCAATGCATTTGCTGTGTTCAACCAATACAATTCCGCCATCTTCGAAATGACTTGCTCCGGTTGGGCAGCAGCGAACACAAGGCGAATTGTCACAATGGTTGCAGCGTTCCGAGCGAAGTTCAATGCTCACATTCGGGTAAGTTCCGTCAACAACTTCAACCACCCAATCGCGGCAGAATCCTACCGGTACATTGTTTTCAGTCTGGCAGGCTACCACACAGTCGCTGCAGCCCACACATTTGCGGGTATCAATGGCCATCGCATATCTCATGATTTAGCCTCCTTTTTTGGTTCATCTTTAATGAAGGTTACAAAGTTTCCGCGCATTCCGGTGCCACCCATGATTGGGTCAACTGAAATTTTGCTGATCAGTTCTGTGTCGTTTACACCTCTTCCAAACGCATAAGAAAGTGGTTTGTGGTGGTGGCCAAAGCCATGAACAATATACACCGAATCCCACCGGATGCGTTGAGTAACCCTTACCTTTACCGGGAAATTTGAAACGATACCATCCTGATTTTTCAACCAAACGTACTGATCTTTTTTCAGGCCCCACAATTCGGCAACCTGCGGATTGACCCAAACTGCATTTTCAGGCATCAAAGCCACTAGGTTACGGTTGTTGGCCGTCCGGCTGAAAGTATGCATCGGTGCCCGTCCGTAAATCAGGCGGTAAAAGCCATCTTCAGGTTGTGCATGAGCTGTGTATTTAGGCATGGAATCGAATCCGGCTTCTTCCAGCTCTTTCGAGAATAATTGTATTTTTCCTGAAGCGGTTTTGAAGGTATGATCGGATCCGGGTTCAATGTAAACCGGGGTTTTTCGTGCAAATTTTTTAGCGCCGACTCGTTCCATTTCTTCCAGTGACATGCCAATCTGTTTGAGTTGCCAGTCAAGTACTTCTTTGAAATCGGTAAATTTGTAGTAGTCACCCAGTCCAAGCCGTTCGCCGATTTGTTTGGCGATCCACCAGGAAGGTCTTGTTTCGTACAACGGCTCAACAGCGGGCATTCGCAGGGCCAGTGTCGGTTCGCGGTGAGGCGATGCGCGCAAATCGTCGTATCGTTCCAGATAAGTACATTCGGGCAATACCACATCGGCATATCCGGTAATTTCCATCGGCATGGTATCAACTACAACCAGCAATTCGAGCGATTGCATGGCTTTCATTAATTGCTCTTTCAGCGGAACCGACACGATCAGGTTTGTACCTGAAACGATCCAGCCTTTGATTTGGTGCTCTTTTCCTTCTTCAGGAATAGATGCTTCTATAATGGTATTGGTGATGGATTCTTTAGCAAGAGGATACCGTCCGTTCAGCGTATCCTGCCACGACCAGGCTGGTTTTGGATAGTCCGGATGCGGAAATTCAGGAATTTTAAAACCTTCTTTCAGGAAAATTCCACCGCGGTTACCCCATGAACCCAGCAAAGCATTCAAAATAGCGATGGCGCGTGAACGCTGAACGTCGTCGCCATACCAGGTGGTGTGCCGTCCCGGATGAACGAGAACTGCCGGTGCTGCATTGGCCATTTCGCGGGCAGTCTGGCGGATTTGTTCAGGTTTTATCGTGGTAATGCCATACGCCCATTCCGGAGTAAAACTTTTTACATGCTCTTTCAGTTCATTGAAACCTTCGGCATATTTGGCTACATATTCCTTGTTGTAAATATCGTCGTAAATCAAAATGTGAATCCACGAAAGCAACAGCGCCAGATCGGTTGATGGTTTGATGGGCAGCCAGTATTTTGATTTGCTGGCAGCGGTTGAAAGACGCGGATCAACGGTGATGATCACGGCTCCTTTATCGATAGCTTCCGACATTTCCTGAACCTGACCATTGTGCATATTTTCGCCGATGTGCGAACCGATCAAAACCATGCAGCGGGTATCACGGATATCGGTTACTTCGGGGCTACTGACCGATTCTCCAAAAGTGAGCTCGAAACCGGTGTCACGTGGACCACGGCATTGCGCAAACGAAGGTGCGGTAATATTATTGGACCCATAAGCATTGAGAAGCTGTGTGAAATGTTTACCTGATGTGCCGTGGTTAAACAAAGCCATACTTTCGGGGCCATGCTTTTCGGCTATTTCTTTCATCTTTTTGGCTACGAAATCAAGCGCTTCGTTCCAGCTGGCTTCACGATAAGTTTGTTCGCCATTTTGGGTTACACGTATCAAGGGTGTTTTGAGCCGGTCGGGATCAGAAAACATGCCGACACCACCGGTACCACGAGGGCACAAACGACCATTGCATTGCGGATCGTCTGCATTTCCGGTAATCTTTTGAATCTGATTATTGGGTGTGACATACGCCCAGCCGGCACATTTCCAGAAGCAAACTTCACAATAGGTAGGAATCTTCTTCCAAACAGGGGTCGATTTCAGTCCCCCTGAAAGTTTTTGGGAAGAAGCTCCTACAGCCCATTTCACCATACCTCCGGTGAGCGCTGTAGCTCCAATGCCTAATGAACTGATTTTTATAAAATTCCTTCGTGTATGCATTCTGTTGATATTTAGAATTTTATGGAATAGTTAAGATCAGAATTAATAATATTCTGACTCAGGTCCGGCAAAAGTATAGGATTGGATGAGTTTAACAAAGGAGTTTAATTTTAAATATATAGATATTTGTAGTTGTTTTTCTATTTTTCAGTAAATCAGATAGATATACATTATTCTAAAATCTCATTTTAGTTTGTGATGCTGGTCATAAATAAAACTGATTTAAAGCACTTTTTGATGAAATCTGAAATTGTATGCTCAATTCTAAAAGTTGTAGATTTGAATCGCCAATTGGCAGATGTTATGAGAAAGCAAAGAACACTATCACGAAAATCTTTTGTTCAGGTCGGAACGGTTCTGATTTTGGGGCTGGTAGCCTGGATTTGGTATCGGCTTTCCGGATTTCAGATTGAAAAGGAGAACAGTCTGGAGTTCCGGCATGGTCATGATATACCGATGGGAATCAGTTATTTTGAAAAGTATTACCTTTTTCGGAATGAGAAGTCGGTTCGGGCTTTTTTAACAACCTGTACACATGCTGGTTGCCGCATCGGTTTAGGGTCTGGAACTATCATGCAATGCAATTGTCATGGTTCCCAATTTGAAGCCGAGACCGGAAAACCCTTGAGAGGTCCGGCAATAAAATCGCTACAGGAAATAGAATGCCGGTTTGATCAGAAAACGGAGCAATGGGTGGTGAGGTTGAAGTCGGTTGCTTAATTGATAGGAAGTTACCCTTTGCCGTTGACTGAAGTCAACGGATGGAAAGACAACAAAGAACCAAGGGCTTTAGCCCTAAAGCTTATGACTAAAGCCAATATTGTATTTGCATATATATCCGTCAGATGAAGCAGACGACAAAGAATATCACAGATAAAAGAGCAGCTTTATTATTTTTTACATTTACAGAATGCACCTGCAAAAGCTAAAAAAGTTCCTGCAATTTGATACGGCCGGATGGATCGCCAGTTCGTCGCTGCTGATTTGTACCATAAGTGGTATTTTGCTGGCCATTCCGTATGATTTCACACGGGCACATCAGTCGGTTTCCGAAATGTTGCTCTACAATCCCTGCGGAAGTTTGGTACGCAACCTGCATTACTGGAGTGCACAGTTGTTTTTCATCTTTTCGGTTCTGCATGTGTACGATCATTTTTCTAAATCCACAGAGACCAATGTCCGAAACAGACGCACTTGGCTAATGATGTGTTTGGCGCTGATTTTTATGGGCTACGAAATGATTTCAGGTTTTATACTGAAAGGTGATGCTGCCGGTATTCAGGCACGGCGGATTTTGTCCTCGTTGCTCGAATCGGTTCCTTTCTTCGGAAAACTGATAAGTTCAGCATTTACAGGCGTGGGAGAAAACAGCCAAGTCATTTACATTCAGCATGTGGCTACCGGAACCATTTTGCTTTTTATTGCCGTTTACGATCATGTAAAAACCATTTGGGCTAAACAGAAATCGTGGATTATCGTTTTTTTGATGATTTTGTTGGTCAGTTTACTGTTTCGGGCGCCACAGGGTCAGGCCGACAGTGCACAAATTAAAGGTCCCTGGTTTTTTGTGGGAATCCAGGAAATACTTCACCTGACAAGTCATCCGGCTTATATCATTGTCCTGATTTTCATTTTGCTCACGGTTATCTATTTTCTTCCAAGATTCCGGAAAAATTACCGAAATCTGACCAAGCGTATTTTACTTTTTACCGGAATCTTTTACCTGCTCCTGACAATGGTTGCACTGCTTTTCCGGGGCGAAAATTGGGAATGGAAATCGTGGCGCGAAAACCGGCTTTCAGGAGAACAACTTCTGATTTTTAATCCGATTGATTTATTCAGTTCTGCCAAACCAATAGCAATTCCTGAAAACCAGAAAAGGGAGAGTTGCCTGATATGTCATATTGCGATGAAAGGTTTGTCGGAGTCGCACAATCCGGCTGTGATGGGCTGTGTGGCCTGTCACAAGGGCGATCCATTCGCAACCGGAAAGGCAATGGCTCACCGGAATATGATTTTGATACCCGGCAATTTTTCGAATGCTCGGCAAACTTGTGGAACTCAAAATTGTCATCAGGATATTACCAACCGGATGCAAAAATCACTGATGACTACCCAAAGCGGAATTATTGCCGTCGATAAATTTGTGTTTGGCGAAACGGCTTCGCTGAACGATACTTTTCATGTCAAAAATCTCGGTCATTCAGCTGCCGATACGCACCTTCGCAACCTTTGTGCCGGTTGTCATCTGGGTATGGAAAAAACCAAAACCGGAAATGCGGACTGGCTTGAACGGGGAGGGGGCTGCAATGCCTGTCACCTGCATTACAACGATCAGGCGACCGAAAGCATGAAACGGATGCAAGCTAAAAATTCGGTTATCACTCAAGAAATTCACCCAACCATCGATATTCAGGTTTCGAACGACCGCTGCCTGAGTTGCCACAGTCGGTCGGGCCGTATTTCTCTCAACTACGAAGGCTGGAATGAAACCAGCGAAGGAACGAAACTTAGTTCCACAATCAAATCAAAGGTTCTATCTGATAATAGAATACTTGAATTTGTACAGGCTGATGTGCACCACCAAAAGGGAATGGCCTGCATTGATTGCCACACGTCGTACGACCTGATGGGTGACGGCAAACACCACCCCCACAAGGAAGATGCGGTGAGTGTTCAGTGCGTGGATTGCCATACTACAGGAAAAGTGAATTCAATAGTCGTTTCGTCGCTGCCCGATAAGGAATCGCAAATGATTGCCTGGCTGCGGAAAACCAAACTGAAAAACAAAGTAGTACTGACTGCCAAAAATCAGCATCCGTTAATGAATACCCGTGTTGATTCGCTGAATCGGATTTTTCTGACGGATAAACTTTCCGGTAAAATTCATGAGTCGAAACCTGTGATTTCGATTTGTACCAAAGGAAAAGGACATAGCCGCCTGAGTTGTGAGGCTTGCCATACCGCCTGGGTTCCGCAGTGCATCGGATGCCACAATACCTTCGAGAAAGAAACTGCCGGGTTTGATTTGCTGACGGGAAAAACCACTAAAAACACCTGGGTTGAATTTGCCGGAAAGAGTTTGGCTGAACCTCCCGTTTTGGGTGTAAACACAACTATGAATCAGGTGGTGACTGCTATGCCCGGAATGGTAATGAGTATCGACAAAGAGTCATTTGAAAAAGGGAAAGGGAAAAGCTTTCACCGGTTGTATGCACCAACCTCAGGGCATACTATCCAGCGCAAAGGCCGAAGTTGCAAATCATGTCATAATGATCCACTTGCGATTGGTTTTGGACGCGGGGAACTGATTTTCAAAGTTTCAGGAAAGGCCGGAAACTGGACTTTTGAGCCTCGTTTTGCGCTCAATCCAAACGATAATCTGCCTGAAGATGCGTGGACAGGATTTTTGAAAGAGGCACAAACCTCCAATTCTACCCGAAATAATCTCCGGCCCTTCTCGGTAACCGAACAAAAACGGATTCTGGAAGTGGGCAGTTGCCTCACCTGCCACGACGAAAAATCAAAAGTGATGGATATGGCACTGGAAGATTATCAGCAAGTGTTGGCGAGACGAAGTAGAAAATGTGTATTGGCGGATGAGCGTTGATGGAGTTTCTGTGAAGATGTGTCCGGTAATATACTTCAATCCTCAATCAAATTTTGAATCTCAGACTTAAGCTTTGGGAGATGATTGATTACAATGCTCCAAATCAAATCGTCTGAAATTTTATCGTAACCATGAGCAATCCGATTTCTTGTTCCGATGATTTTTTGAGCGTTCTCAAGCGTAAAACTTTTTTCTTTCTTCAAAATACGATTCGTGGCTTCTCCAATAATCTCGATGTTTCGTTCAACAGCGCGTTTTGTTTTGATATCCTTGATGTAGTTCTCAAAGATTTTAGGCTTTTCTTCAAAGTAGCTTTCAATTTCTCCAATCGACTGAAGAATATCATATAACCATGTTTTGATTTCAATATCCATAAATGAGTTGCTTGGAGGAGTCTATTGACTGGCGGAGATATGGATTTTGAATTGCTTTATCTTCCAGTAAATCAACTTCGCGATTAAATAAAAGCTCCAGTGAGTCTTTCAAGTCAAAATAGTTATCAGCGTAATTGTATAGATTAACTCCTTGAAAGTCAACAATCAGGTCAATGTCGCTATTTTTTTTGAACCTGCTGGTCAAAACAGAACCAAAAATAAACATCCGAGCCACATAGTGACTCTTGCACAGTGCCTTAATCGCGTCAATATTGCTTTCAATTAAATCCATAGGACAAATATATCAAATTTAGCAGTTTGTTGATTACTGATTACATGAACTCTATTCCGGCCCTTCTCGGTAGCCGAACAAAAACGGATTTTGGACGTGGGCAGTTGCCTGACCTGTCACGATGAAAAATCAAAAGTGATGGATATGACACTGGAAGATTATCAGCAAACGTTGGCGAGACGAAGTAGAAAATGTGTATTGGCGGAAAGTGATTAGTGAAGAATTCAGCCAAACGATTCAGCAGTTATTTCGAATAACCCGACAAACAAAAAGTTCCTCGAAAGAGGAGCTTTTCTATTTAGTGATACCCTTATTTTTATTAAGGGTATCACTAAAAGGTTATCCGGAATATTAAAACTCAAATACCGAATCTTCAATACCTTTATTGACTTCTATCGATGATACAACAATATCAAATGACTGAGGGCCAGCTGACTGTTTTAGTTTAAACGGGAACAGAACACCTTCAACTACACGGTAGTCAGAATAAAGTGTGGTTACGCTCATCGGCCCTTGCTGGGCAACTGATTTAACTTTCAGTCCACTTTTCTGGTCGTAAAAATCAACGGTATTTTTTCCTGAAGGTAAAGTCATTTGTATTTTCCATGCAGGTTGGCCATCAACATCTTCCGACCCTTTTAGTTCTGCTTTTATTCCCATTTTATCAAGGTATAATTCGGAATTCATAGTCGATTGGGCTACCATTTCATCCAATTGGGCGCCGGTCAATTCCTGGTTTCCCCTGGGACTTTTAACCATTGCTTTTACTCCATTACAAACCTGTGTCGACATAACATTGCCTCCCATCAGGGTTTCTACTTTTATCTTGTTGGGCGCCTTCTGTTTATTGATTATTTCAATTTTCATCCCTTGCATTTCCATACCCATTTTAGTGGTCACATCGTTGACCTTTGTGAGTTTTTCCTTACCGCCGATAGCCTTCACGTAGTTAGAAATGACGTCCATTCCTGTCAGGTTTGAGGGAACTTCCATCGTTTTTACCGGGTTGCCGTAAAAATCACGCTGTTCAATCTTTCCGTCTTTTGAGAACCTGGCCATTGTTTTTTGAAGCATGTCGGCATTTCCAACCGCGATGATATTTGCATTTTCAGGATTTAAATATTTTTTCGCCATTTCCTGAACGTCAGCTGCCGATACTTTACTAAGTTTTTCGAGGTAAGTGGCATAATAATCTTTTGGCAGTTTATATTTTTCAATGGTCAGGGCAAACTGTGCAATGGTTGACGGATTTTCGAGAGACCGGGCAAACGATCCGTTCATTCTGCTTTTTACCTGTTGCAGCATATTTTGATCAACAGGCACATTGATTATTCGGTTAATTTCGGACAACAATTGTGTCATGGCACTGTCGGTAGCTGCACCTTTTACTTCCCCGGAAGCATTGAAAGAACCTACCAGTTTATCCGTGTTAAGAGATGAATAAGCGCCATAGGTATAGGCATGTTTTTCTCTTAAATTGGCATTGATGTACGAGGAAAGACTTCCACCACCCAATATCGAATTCATAACACTGGCTTTAATCGCATCCGGATTTCCGGGTTTAAAATCAAGCGGATTGCTGACCATTATTACCGATTGCACAGCGCCATCCCGGTTGCCAATGACTACTCTCGGAGATTTATTCAATTCCGGAAAAGTATACGAATGGCTTGGTATAACACCTTTTCCCCATTTTCCAAAATATTGTTTCGCCTGCGACTGGGCTTCTTTTAAAGTAATGTCGCCGACAATAATCAGGTAAGCGGCATTGGGCCTGAAATAGGTTTTGTAATATTCTTTACATTTATCCAACGTAATGTTTTCAAAGGTTTTTTCAGAATTGATTTCGCCATAAGGATGTTTATTTCCGAACATCACCGCTGAATTTATATTGTTGGCAATTGATTTTGCATCATTTTTTGCAGTTTGGATTGCTGAGATGTTTTGCTTCTTTAATTTTTCCAGTTCTTCAGCCGGAAATGAAGGATTATACAAAACATCGCTCATGATATTTAAGAGGGCGCCACTGTGTTTTGTCAATACCGATCCGGAAATTCCGGTCGAATGTGTATTTAACGAAGCACCTATAAAATCAATGGCTTCGTCGATCTGAGCTTTCGTTTTTGTTGTGGTTCCGGCCCTCAAAAGGTCGCCGGTCATGGATACATAACCTGCCTGGTTTTCTTCAAGAACCGGGTCAATATCGATACTAAGCTGGTAGGTGATTTTCGGAATTTTATGATTTTCTACGACGATTACCTTCAGTCCATTGTCAAGTGTAAAAAGCTTGTAATCGCCAAGTTGTATTTTAGGCACCGGCCCCGGATTGGGTCGGATACTCCTGTCGAGCTGGGCATTTACCGAGAGTGTCAGTAAAAGTATAAATAAGGAATAGACTATTTTTTTCATGATAAATATGTTTTTGAATGAGGATTATTTTTTTGATGATTTAGGAAGGTAGTATAAAACGACCCGGTTGTCTTTTCTGAAATATTCGTTGGCAACACGTTTAAGGTCTTCGGGCGTCACTGCCAGGAATTTATTCAGGTCGGTATTGATCCTGTTGGCATCCTTGAAAAAAGTGTAATCCTCTGCAAGGGTATGTGCCCTGCTTGCGATGGTCGAATTTTCCGTTACAATCTGGTTTTCAACCTGGTTTTTTAATTTCTGAAATTCTCTGTCAGGGATTAATTCTTTTTGCGCTTTTTCAATTTCTTTATCCATGGCAGCCTCCAGTTTAGCGCAATCGAGTCCCATGTTGGGCAAGGCCAGAATAATTGCCAATCCCGGATCTTCGAAAGGAAGTGGAATGGCGGCTACCTCAATGGCGAGCTGTTGCTCGTCGACCAGTGACTTGTATAGCCTCGAACTTTGTCCGGTTGCGAGCAACTGGCTCAACATTTCGACGGCATAATAATCATTGCTTCCCATGGCAGGGATGTGATAGGCCTGAAATACGGCCGGCAACTGAATATTGTCGTAAATGGTATCTCTGACTTCGGTATGTTTAATTTCTTCTGTCAGGTCCGGGCGGTATATTTCACTTTTTTTTGCAGGAATATCAGTAAAATATTTTTCGGCGAGCTTTTTTGCATCTTCAAAATTGATGTCGCCTGCCAGGATCAGAACTGCATTGTTCGGAACATAAAATGATTCATAGAATTTTTTAAATTCTTCATCTTTTGCAGCCCTGATGTGATCAGCATTTCCAATGGTTGTCCACTGGTACGGATGTTTTGTAAATGCGCGTTTAAGTACCTCAGGAAGAAATGAACCATAAGGCCGGTTGTCGTAGTTCTGTTTCTTTTCCTCAATAACTACACCTTTTTGCGTAGCAATACCGATTGAATCAACCCGTGCATGGAGCATACGTTCCGATTCGAGCCAAAGCCCCAGTTCAAGCTGGTTCGAAGGAAGTATTTCGTAATAGTAAGTCCTGTCGTTGTTGGTGTTTGCGTTAAGCGTTCCACCTGCGCCTTCAACAATTTTATCGTACTGGAAGCGCTCGATGTTTTTGGTTCCTTCAAACATCAGGTGTTCAAAAAAGTGTGCAAACCCGGTTCGGTCGGGTTGTTCGTTTTTTGAGCCTACATGATACATGACCGAAACTGCAACAATGGGCACAGAATGGTCTTCTTGCACGATCACGTGCAATCCGTTGGGGAGATCAAACTCCTTAAACCCGATTTCGGTTGCCTGGGAGATTTTCCCGAAAGCAACTACAAAAACTGCAATTAAAAAAATCAAAAGTTTTTTCATGGTTAACTTCATTGTTAAATATTTAAGAATTTATTTTTTAACCTGCTGATCTATTTTTGAATGGATACAAAGACCAGAAATAATTGAATTATTCTGAAAAATATAAGTATCGAAACAGCAGGAATAATTACGAATAACCAGAAAAACACGTTTTGACAGAAAATCAAAAACGATACGGAAGATTTACTATATGATCAAAAAATAATGAAGAGAGTAAGGATCGGACCTGTTTTTAGACGTCAGGAAACAAAAAATGCCGGGAACACCGGCACTTTCACATCTTTATCTGTGAACAGAAAACTTATTTCACGATCGGATTTTCAGGTTTTGAAGCCCAGTCGGCATAAGAACCGGCGTAGTATTGTACATTTTGGAAACCGGCAATTTCTTTGAAGGCGATGTATAAAACTGTTGCTTTAACACCTGAATTACAATATACAACAATTGGTTTTTCGGGTGTTGCACCCAATTTGGCTGCGGCAGCAATAATTTCATCTTTTGATTTGTAGGCGCCTGTCGCTGTCAGCACTTCCTTGTAGTTCATCCAAACAGCTCCGGGAATGTGCCCTTTGCTTTTCTTGGCGGCATCAACTCCATTGAACTCGTCTTTTTCACGCGCGTCGAGCAGAAGTGTTCCCCTCGGAAGTTTCTTTACATCAGCCATGGTGTATGCTTTGTAGCTGCTTCCGGTTAAAGCAAAAGCGGTGGTATTTTTGGTTGTGGGTACACTGCTTAACTTGATTTGGGCTGCTGAGAATTGGCCGGCATTGACATGCAAAACAGAAACATCTTTTGCTCCAAGCGATTTCAGTACCCACCATACGCGGCTGTTGTGTTTGTTCGAATCATCTTCGTAAACTACAATTTTGTTCGTGTTCGAAACTCCTTTTTTACCAAAGAGTACTGCTAATTCTTCGTTTGGTTTCAGCTGACCTTCAACGGGACCACTCTGATACAAATCTTTGACATACACGTTGATGGCGCCCTGAATGTGCTGTTTGGCGTAAACATCCGGGGCGTTCACGTCAATTACTACCAGGTTTTTATTGTTTTTCATTTCGGTAGCAAAATCTTTGGCCGAAATAACAGGGCCTTGCGCAAACGACTGAAATGCAGTCAGAAGCAAGGCAATGGCGAATAATTTCTTTAACATGGTTTCGTTTTTATAGTTTTTGAATTGGATGTTGGTTAAAAACCGGGCCAAAGTTAAACTTAAAAATGGAAAACGAATTTGATTTGTTAGGATATAAAAAGTAATTTCGGGCATAAAAACTAACGGGAAGCAGTTATTTTTATGACGAATTAATTTAAAATTTTCAAATGACCCAAACAAATGACTCCCAGATAATTCGCCATTGCTCGGTATTCGATTTTGATCAGAGCTGGTATGAGTTGTTGACGGAAGATGAGAAACTGTTAATTGACCAGCACTCGGTCGACCTGAATTTCAGGAAAGGCGAAACCGTTTGCAAACAGGGTGCATTTGCGTCGCATGTTTTCTTCCTGCAAGAGGGGCTGGTTAAAGTGTATCTGGAAGAGAAAAACAAAAACCTTATTCTGACCTTGTCGACAAGTAACAATTTGTTGGGTCTGACTTCTGTTTTTGAAGGTAATAATAAGCTGCCGTATTCAATTACTACCTATACCAATTCAAAAATCAGGATGATCGACATTCAGATTTTCAGGCAATTGCTGAAACAAAATGCTGCATTTTCGTACCGCATCATCAACATTCTCAACGAAAGTACCGCCCAGATTTACGGGCGTTTCTTTTCATTGACTCAAAAGCAATTGCATGGCCGCCTGGCCGACATTCTGCTTTACCTGGCCACCCGTATCTTCAAAAGCAAATCGTTTGAATTACCTCTGTCGCGCGCAGATCTGGGCGATTTGACCAGTATGTCAACCGAAAGCGTTATCCGGATGATGAAAGAATTTAAAGATGACGGGTTGATTGACATGCAATGTAAAAGCATCGAATTGCTGGATATTGGCCGGTTAGAACGCATCAGTGAATTTGGATAACAAAGCTTGTTAACCAGTCGACAATGAATACATGGAAATTGACCGACGGAACTCAAATCTGGCAGGTGCTCTCAGGAAGAAGTAATTCATTTCTGGTTCTGACACCTGAAAGCGTAGTTGTTCTGGTTGATACAGGTATGGAATATGATCGGAAAGCACTGATTAAAAATATTGTAGTCGCTGGTGTATCTGATTTGAAAATTAATTACTTGTTACTTACTCATACTCATTTTGATCATTGCCGAAATGCTGCGTACCTGAAAGAAAACTCATCCTGCCAAATTGTGGTCAGTCAATTGGACGCAAGTTTCGCACAATCCGGTTATACTCCGGTTCCCGGAGGAACGAATCCCTTCACCAAATTCATATCGAAACCCGGAAAGGCTATTGGTCAACGATGGTTCGGTTATCATGCCTTTGAGCCAGATATTCTGGTGGATGATAATTCCATGTTTTTATCCGGAATTTCAACACTTCGGGTATTGTGTACTCCAGGGCACACTGCAGGTTCGGTAAGCCTGATTTTGAACGGAGAAATTGCTATTGCCGGCGATGCTCTTTTCGGTGTTTTTCCCAATCGGGTACTTTCTCCTTTTGCTGATGATGTCGGGGAGTTGGTCAGGAGCTGGAAGCGTCTTTTGGATACCGGGTGCAGCCTATTCCTTTCGGGGCATGGATTCCCGATTACCCGTCAAATACTGGGAAAAGAATATTCCAGATATTCCAGAAAATTCGGGGAGAACTGCTGATTGACTTCACACAAAAAGTTTTAAAACCATATTGATTTTTCGAATTTCCGGCCAGGTGGTTGAAATAATGCCCGAAAAATCTGTTAATTCTTTCAATTTGCAATGGAAACTCACCGTTTTAATAAAAAACCATGAATTAATGCACTTAAAGTTTCGCACATATTTGACCGAATAAGCTACTTTTGCCTCCTTCAAATATCAAACGGAATAAAATGAGTTTTCACAATAACCCACACACCTTTCATATCCCGGTTATGGGACTTGGATACAGCATCGATTCGCCTATAAAAGTTGCCCATTATGGTATTTCTTCAGTAATTTCATTGGTTGACGATATCTCCATGGAAAAAATGAGGGAGTTCTATTGCAAAAAATTCAATTTGCCTTTTCAATCAATTCCAACCAGAACAGAAGATCATCGGGCAAAACGGATTACAGCCTACCTGAATACTGTTCAGGAGATTGTTGGTCAGAAGTTCGAGAACCTGAAAAACTCGATTTCGCATACGGAAGATGAGGTCCAGAAATACATCGACATGTTACCTGATATGTCTGAAATCAAGCTGAAATTTAATCAGATGATCAATACCGATGACATCAAGCAAAAGTTTTCAGATTGGCTGCATGAGAACCTTGTTGCCGGCGAAATTGATGTGAATATCATGTCGAAGCTGGATCGTGAGCAGTTTGAGAATGGTGAAAAACTACCATCGATCTATAGCGATGCACAATCGGCTTTACGCGGATTTGCCCAGAGCGACCTGAGTTCTTCCATTGTCCTATCGGCCGGAATGAATCCTCGCTTATATAGTTACCTGGAAGAGTTCGAAGATTTCTACCCGAATGCCCGGATGGAACTGAAGAAAAAAGTAATTCTGAAAGTGAGTGATTACCGTTCTGCCATTATTCAGGGAAGGTTTCTGGCGAAAAAAGGAATCTGGGTTTCGGAATACCGTGTAGAATCAGGGTTGAATTGTGGTGGCCATGCTTTTGCTACCGATGGTTTTTTGATGGGACCGGTCCTCGAAGAATTCAAAAATAACAAGGAACAACTGATTGAAGCTGTTCATGAGATTTATATTAAAGCACTGGCAGAGAAAGGAAAACCAATTCCGGATAAACCTTTACTGATGAGAATCACTGCACAAGGAGGAGTTGGTTCCAATACCGAGCATCAGTTTTTACTTAACCATTACCAATTGGATTCAATTGGGTGGGGAACTCCGTTTTTGCTGGTTCCCGAAGCTACCACGGTGGATGAACAAACGCTTGAAGTGCTTTGTAATGCAAAGGAAGAAGACCTTTATCTGAGTGAAATCTCTCCTATGGGAGTTCTTTTCAACAATGTTCGTGGAAATAGCATGGACCTGAAAAAAGAAGCCCAGAACAAAGCCGGAAAATATGGATTTCCCTGCACAAAGAAATACCTGGCGCTGTTTCCGGTATTCACGGAAGAAGGAACCTGCACCGCTTCGAGAGAATACCAGAGCAAAAAGATTCAGGAACTGAAGGAGAAAAACCTGAGTGAAATGGAATTTGAAAAAGAGCTTGAAAAAATAACAGTTAAAGCCTGTCTGTGTAATGGTTTGACGGCCTCGACTCTGATGGCAAACGGTTTGGATACCAAGATGGAAGGCACTGCTGTGAGTATTTGTCCGGGACCAAACCTGGCTTATTTTTCAAGCACCTATTCGCTAAAAAAGATGGTTGACCACATTTATGGCAGAACTAATGTGATTGAACGCACAGACCGCCCCAATCTGTTTGTGAAAGAGTTAAAAATGTATATCGACTATCTGAGCGGAAGAATTGAAGAAACCATAAAACCAGTTTCGGATAAGCAAAAGAAATATTTTGACACTTTTCATGACAACCTGAACAAAGGTGTTGACTATTATAGGGAATTGTTCCAGAAATATAAAACCCAGTTGGAAGATTCTACTTCGAAGAATAACCTGATGGCTGATTTGGAGAAGATGAAACTTGAACTGGCTAATTTGAAGACAAAACTGCTCTAGCAGGAGTTTTAGGTTGCGGGTTACGGGTTTCAGTTCTTCTGAAAAAAGTAACCCGTAACTCGTTTCATTCGAATGAAATCAGTGCCTGGCGGTTTTTCCCGTCCATTACAATATTGAGTTCGTTGTCAAAACGAACGTGTCGGATGAAACGGGTATTCTCCTCAACGGGCAATTTTCCCAGTATTTCGAGGTTAACAACTGCATCCTGCGAATTGTGAGGAATGGTAAAATAACCCACATTCATCGAGGTGACATTGTGAAAGAAATGCGATCCCAGCGAACCATCAAGCGGAAAGTCTTCCATGCCCATTTCCACGATGATGCGGGCTTTTGAAATATTAGCCCACAAAACCGGAATGCCCGTAAACGGATCGCGGGTACCCCAGCGGCCCGGACCAATCAAAACATATTCCCGATTCAAAAAATCCATCTTTCGGTTAAACTGGTTGATCTCAGCAGCTATTTCCCGGGTTTTCATCTTATCGAACCGTTTCGGGTCAACGTAAATAATATCGCGGATGCCGGTTACCACTCCATTCCCCATGCCTCGTTTGGCATACATCAGGGTTTTCTCCGGATCAACATTTTCCAGATTCACCGTCAGTTGTTCATCGCGGCGGATGAGCGGCTTAATTTGAAGTAAGTAGAAGGTCGGAAGGTTGTTTTCTCCTTTTTCAAGGTCAACGGCATATTCAATTTCAACCGGCGAACCCATTGCTTCGCGGAACAGCCTCAACAGCATACTTAACGTATCGGCCAGCGGAACATATTTGTATTTCAGGATGTTGGCGAAGTTAATAACCCTCAAACCCGGATTATCGGTCCCGGGTAACAGGCAATCATTTTCATGATCGTATACAGAGGCGCAATGCTGTAATACTCCGTCTTTTTCGGCAAATGAAATCTTCATTTTTCGTATGGCAGCATTTTCACCACCGTTTTCCAGATCAAACTGTGAGTGGTCCATGTCGATGGCATAAAATTCTTTTTGCGAATCGCGGACCATATCTTTGTCAATCAGCGTATTAATTCCCGGATATTTGGGGCAGAAGCGGTAGGCGTTTTCACCCCCAACCACATACATTCCCAAACCGACAGCGGCTACTGCAAAGCCATCTTCAGGTTCCATGTATGATACCGGATAGAAATTGTACGATTGTGCCACACCGCTGATCGATGGATAATAACGATCACCATATTGATGACCTACTACCTCCTGGATAACGACAGCCATCTTTTCCTCCTCAATCTTGTAATTTACAGCATCGAAATACGACATAGCTGATTCCGTAAAAATACTGGCATAAACCAGTTTAATGGCCGTTTCGAGTTGCTGAAACCGTACCTGGATATCAGGGTGGTTATTCGGGATGAGGTAGGTGGTATACACTCCTGAAAAGGGTTGTGTGAGTGAATCTTCAAACAAGCCAGAAGAGCGGATAGCCAAGGGTTGAGTCATTTTTTCGAGGTACTGAAACAGACGTTGTTTCAGTTCATTGCCGAACTGCGATTCCAGAAAAATACTTTTGATGTGTTCGTAGTCATTACTCGAATAAATTTCTTCGAACAAATCGTTGGTCTCCAGAAATTTGTCAAATTCCATGGCGCCAATCACGGCTGTGGCCGGAATCCGGATATTCATTTCAGGGATAATCTGGCCAAAATCGATGTTTTCAATAAAATTACACATGAATGCCATTCCACGTCCTTTACCCCCAAGCGATCCGTTTCCTAATCGAACCACGTAACGATTTCCGTTAACCAGCGAAGGGTCAAACTCGGTAACGCTTCCCCGGAGTTTCTGGATACGGACTTTTTCGAACACATCGAGGCAGAACTGCCGCAGGTCGTTCGTGTTCTTAAAATCTTCGAGCCGGTATGGAATCAGCTGTTCGGCAATATTTATTTCGCCGCGGGCCATCAGCCAGGTTGAGAAAGAGTTGCGTTGTCCGTGATAGGCCAGGACCATTTCGGGAACGATACGGAACATTTCCTGAAATTCGGCCATGTTGCGGGCAATCATAATCGGGTTTCCTTCGGTATCCTTGAATACGAAGTTCCCAAAACCGAGCCGTTTGTAAATGTAATTGTGAATGTCGAGTGCCAGACTTTCCGAATTTTTATTGATAAAATCAGCTCCTACCTCGCGGGCACGCTGGGCATTGTTCACATCGTGACTCTGCAACAGAATAGGAATTGGGAAACGCAGGGTAGAATTGACATACCGGAGCAGGTCTACACCGGCATCGTCGTCGTCAATCCCGTTACGTGGAAATTTGACATCGGAAATGACTGATAGCAAATAGTCTTTGTATTTTTTGATGATGTGAACAGCTTCCTCATAAGTACTGACCAGAATAACTTTCGGCCGGGCCCGCATTTTCAGGATTTTGTGCAGTTCATCAGCCGATTTATCTTCCACTAGGTTTTGGGTCTGTGTCATGATGTTGGTATACAGCATGGGCAAATACCGCGAATAATACTGGATGGAATCTTCAATCAGTAAAATAACCCTGACGCTTCCGATCTTGGTATCTTCTTCCACATTCTTTTTATCCTCAATGTATTTGATCATCGCCAGGAACACGTTCGAATTGCCATTCCAGACGAATACACGGTCAATCGATTCAATTTTATTTGAACTGGTTTGGAAATAGCGCAAATCGCCGTTGTTGTTCACCAGCAGCAAAACCGGAATGTGTGGTTTGACTTTATTGATGGCATTGGCAGCCCTAACCGGTATGTTTTTGTCGACTCCAACCATGATGATGACCAGATCGAATTCCCTGACTTTGAGCATTCGCAAGGCTTCTTCTTCGGTGTTTACACTGGTAAACCGGGGATACGCATAAAGATTTAGTTGCAGAAATTCGCCAAAAATTTTATCGGTAAACTGACCTTCCCTGACAATCGAATAGCTGTCGTAAAGCGTAGCCAGCAAAAGAACTTCCTTTACTTTGGTGGGCATCAGTTCCTGAAAAATGTCGCGATCACTTTTTTTGAGCTTGTATATGGATGAAAGCGAAATAGAGTCAATATTTTCCATCATCAGAGTCGTTTAATGTTATGAACCTGCCGCTTATTGAAACCGGAAGTGAAAAGTATAAAAAAATATGCCTGAAAGGTTCATCGTCAAGATGTTTTAGAAATTTCAGGAATATATTTTTACTTTTAGGTTTCTAAAATCAATTTTATTATGAAGACAATACTGATTTCTGTATTTATGTTTCTTGTTGTGGCAGGATATGCTCAAAAAAAACAGTCGTTATTCAATGGCAAGGACCTGAAAGGATGGACCATATTTGTAAGTGACCCCAAAGTTGATTTGAATAAATATTTCTACGTGAAAGACGGTGTAATTGAAACTGTTGGAATTCCGGTTGGTTACCTGAGAACAAAGAAAGAGTTTTCGAACTATCGTTTGCATGTTGAATGGCGTTACCCTGAAAATGAGGTAAACAGTGGCATAATGCTTCATACTTCAGGTCCTGATAAAATTTGGGTAACCCATTATCAGGCCAACCTGAAACACCAAAGTGTCGGCGATTTTGTAGTGCATGGAGTAGGCGTGAAGGCTACCATTCGTGGAAAGGAGTATATTTCGACTGAAAAAGATAAACCGGTTGTTCCAAAATTGAATCCTTCAAACGAAAAGCCGGCTGGCGAATGGAACAGCTACGACATTGTTTGCAAAGGAAGTACCATAGAGATAAAAGTGAACGGCTTATTACAAAACACTGCCACCAATTGTTCGCTGACCAAAGGCGCGATTGCATTACAGGCAGAAGGCTGCAAAATTCAGTTCCGTAATTTGTGGATTGAAAAGCTGAAATAATCCTGCGCGAAACGATTTGTAGTAAATGATCTTGAAAGTCAAATAGATGCTTTGCATCCGAACTGTTTAATAAGGTCATTTGGAGAGATCAGAAAGCACCCGAACTTTTATTTAGAGGAGAAGTAATGATGAAATTTTTGATGCCGCTTATTTTGTTTTGGACGGTTCTGCTCATTTCCGGCACTGAAAGCAAAGCTCAGGAAGTTCGACGCCCTGCCATTTGGGGGATCGCCAAAATGACCTTTCTGGTGAGCGATTTTCAATTGGCCAGCGATTATTACGACAAATTTCTGGGCTTTGATGAGGCTTTTTCCTATCCGTCTGATCAGGGAAAAGTTATCTCCTTCAAGGTAAACGATCGCCAGTTTCTGGAGTTTGTGGCAGATAAGGAAGCGAAAAATAAAAAGCGTTTGGTTTCCGTATCATTCGAGACTGAAAATGTGGAACAAATGCGGCAATACCTGAAATCGAAAGGACAAAATGTACCTGAAAAAACGATCATCGACGGAGCCGGAAACGAGGTTTTCTCCATCAACGATCCTTCGGGTAATCAGATCGAATTTATCAGTTTGGAGGCCAATGGGCTGCACCGGAAGTCGAAAGGGAAATACCTGTCCGACCGGCGCATTGCCAAACGCATTCACCACGCAGGCCTCTTTGCCGAAAAAATTGAGGATAACGATCCGTTTTATGCCAAAATACTGAATTTTAAGGAACTCATGCGATACCCCGACGACCGGAATGCCCCGCCATTGATGCTGTATCTGAGTATGGACGATTGCATTGAGAATATCGAGATCTTCCCGTCAACTGATCCAAATGTTTGTCATCCTTGCTTTTTGGTTGACGACATGCAGGAAACCATTTATACGCTGAAAGAACGCCGGGAAAATGAATCGCTTGGCAAACCAATGATTGGCAAAGGCAAGCGCTGGATTCTGAATATTGCCAATACCGATAAAACCCGGGTCGAATTCACCGAGGCACACACGGTCAGGTAAATAGTTATGAAGCTAAATTCGCACAGAAAATTTATCAAGGGCGCAGTCAGTAGCGGTTTGCTGGTTGCAGGTTCGGGCCTGATGCCTTCATGCAATATTTTCAAATTGTCCCGCTGAAACTTTTAAATCATTTATCACTGAAAGAGCTGCAGGCTCGAGCTCTGAGCAATGTTTCTCTAAAAAATAACCATAAAATCAGCAATTATGAAACATCTGTTTCCTTTTCTATTTCTGTGCTTCTCATTTGTGGCCCAGTCTGCTATTTATGGTGATCAGGTTGAACCTAAAAATCAGGTTAATCATGTTCAGGAAGTATACAAGACGATTGATACTTTGAAACTCAAGGTTGATATTTTTTACACCAGTCAATCGCTTGAGAAAGAAAATAACACAGCTATCGTTTTCTTTCATGGAGGGGGCTGGGCTTACGGCACTCCAGGTGAGTTTTTTACAACCTGTGAACGATATGCAAAGATGGGGATTGTGACGTTTTCGGTAGACTATCGTTTGTCGATTAAAAATGGGGTAACTCCACATAAAACAATTAGCCCGATTGAATCAGTAATGGATGCCAAATCCGCCATACGGTGGGTACGCGAAAACGCCAAAAAATTCCATATTGACAGAAATAAGATAGTTGCTGCCGGTCAATCTGCCGGAGGTCAGTTGGCATTAGCAACGGCTATGATTAATGATCACACTGAAAAATCGGATGACCTTGCTATTAGTAGCTGCCCAAATGCAATTCTGTTGTTTTCGTCGTGTTAAATACGGTTGAAGGCTGGTGCGACCGTTTGTTGGCCGACCGCAGAAACCAAATATGGAGTATTTCTCCGGCTCACAATATGCGGGGAGGATTACCTCCGATGATTGAATTTCATGGTACGGACGATGACCAGGTTCCTAAATGGACGGTTCAGTATTTTGAAAGTGCGATGAAAAAGGCAGGCAATTATTTTGAACTTCATATCTATGAGGGAAGAAAACATTATCTGGGTGAAGTAAATCCCAACTATTCGCGTTACTATGATGACGAAATACTCAAGATTACAGATGATTTTCTTCGAAAATATAAACTCTTGGAGTAATACCGCACAGTCATCCAATTCGATCATTTTAAACCCAAAAACCAATGAAACGAATTTTTATTTGCCTTTTTTTCTGGATTCCATTTTTGGCTAATTCTGCCAATGAGGATGGGCGGACTGTGATTAAAATGAATGGTTATACTGGCAGAATCATGGGTGGGACGACCAGATACGCAAAGAACAACGATTGGGTTTGGAGTGATGGAAGCCATCCGAGTATTGCCATTTGGGATGCGATCAACGAAAACTGGGATAACTATATCGGCGGGCAACTCATTCCTGAATTGAAAAAACTGGATCCAACCCGGGTTTGGGATGCCGGGTACATGACCGGCGATCAGATGGTTCTCGACGAAATGGACGAACCGCATCCGTATCAGGGACCCATGCCCTGGACTGCAATTCCGGCTTTTAATAAAAACCCTTACCCATTGGGAAATCTGGATTTTAAACCTGAGATGATTCAAAAACTTGACGAATCGGGAACTGCCCAACTCATTAACGAATATGGTTGGGTCTGGCTGTGGCGTAATGGCACACCCAGTAAACTGACGGTCAATTTTTATAATATTACCTCGGACCTGATTCAAAACCACAGCAGAACCGCGATTTTCAGGCCTACTGGATGCAGCTGGAAACCGAATGGCTGCACAGTAATCCCAATGTTGCCGGGGTACTGGCTTTTTGTTATCTGGCCAACAATTACGGCTACACCGGCGACTGGTTTACCGACAACATCAAAGACCTCAAACCTTCACCAACGCTCGACTGGTTTCGACATGCTTTTGCTCCGGCGGCCACTTTTATTAACCTGACCGATGAAAGATATACCAAACACATCGACCCTCACCAACCCGGATCAGAATTGCTGTTTAATCTGGCCGGAATCAATAACAACAGGATCGAAATTGATGGAACCGTAAAGCTGAAGTTGATTAATCAAAAAGGTCAGCCGATGGTTGAAAAAAGCATTCCGGTGAAGCTTGCACCGCAGGTTAGAACGGATATTCCGGTTTCAGTTAGTCTTCCTTTTGAAACAGGAGGCTATGTTTTGTCCGCTGAATTCGTGCCTAAAAATAGTACTCCCGTTATCAGCAGGAGATTTATCAAGGTTGGCAAAGCACCCGGTTATTCTTTTTATGAATTAAACCCGACGGGATTGAGATAAAGAGACAGGATTTTTAAAACTGAACTCTGATTCCCGCAAACCACGTCCTTCCCATTCCGTAATAAACCAGGTTGGAGGTATATCGTGAATTTCCTTCAGGAAAATTAGTAGTCGATTGCTCAATGTATTCTGAGTCGAGCAGGTTATTGGCCCCAAAGATAATATTGAGCATCTGCGATTTGCCAATTTTAAGCTGGTAATTGCCACTGGCGCCAAGTAGTTGGTAAGCCGGCAACTGCCATTGGACGAAGTCACTGCGATCAGCCAGATTCTTAAAATCAGAAAGGCCAAACGGTGCGTAAATTCTGTCGGCCCGGTAATAATTGAGCCTGACATAAAAATTGTGCGCCCAGCGGTATTCAACTTCACCGAAAATGCTCAATTGCGGGGCATTGGCTACCCGAATATTTTTAATCAGCAAGTTACTGGTTTCAGTGTTGTGATTGTTGTCCAGAAGTTGGGCCGTAGCATCAACGGTATATTTCCAGTCGCCATAAGCGCTATTCAGATAAAGTTGCAGATTTTTAGTCAGCTTGTACGACGATTTTAGTTCGACTCCCTGATGAACTTCGTGCAAACCATTAATCAGGCCTAAAACATGATCGGGCCGAAGATTTGACCTCCGGATTTCAGCACGGTTGTATATTTCAGCACGATATGCCAGCGTTTCAATTTTCAACTTCCGGCTGAAAATGGTGTACCCCAATTCGGCATCAAATACCTGTTCATTTTTCACATTGTTGTTTTTCCAGTTGTCTGAAACAGGGGAAATGGTTATAAACAGGGGCTGGCTGGAGCTATAACCCGTCCGGAGATGGATTGAATGGTATTTCCAGAAATTGATTCTGAATCCGGTTTGCGCTCGTCCGCCTGCTAAAAGACCAGTACTTGGTTTTCGGTCGGGATCGGTATTCAGGTAATTGAAATCATCTGTTCGCTGCATATTCCGCAACGACCCCGCACTTTCCAGATACCAGTAAAAGCGTTTGGTCAGGTAATTAATCCGGAAAGCTAATCCGCCTGATTGAACGAGGGAAAGGTAAGAATAAGCCGCCGCCCCGGGGGACTGAAAGTTGGGATAAAAGCCGGTATTAAACAGTTTATCCACCTGAAAACCTGAGGTCTGGTTGGCATCGGCAAAGCTGAAATACCCGTTGGCGCTAAGTAAATCATGAACAACTCCGCTATGCCGGGCCTGATATCGTTCCAAGTTAACCGCAGCCTGTACCTGCAATTTTTTGCTGATTTCGCGAGTCAGAACCGACCGCAGACCGAACCGGTATTCACGGTCGATGGCGGCCAATAAACTGACCCCGGAGGTGTCGGTATTTATAAATTTTCCTTCGGCATCAGCGACCCTAACCGAACCCATTCCAGTCGCTTCCAGTCCCTGGTTCCAATTGGTAACCTGATCGACTTGAAGATGCCCGTTTTCATCACGTGGCAACGAATCCAGAGGTAGTCTGTTAAATCTGCCGTCAGCATAAATTTGCGCCGAATTGTTTAGTTGAGCAAAAACTTGGGTAGTTAGGTGTGTTTTCTTACGGGGCTGCCAGAAATGAGTCAGGCTGATTAGCGGACTTCTTTCGTAATTTCCGCTCCAGGAAACCGGATTTTCAGCAAGGAAGCCCCAGCTTTTATTGTATTGCGGTCCATAGAAGTTGTACGCCCCGATTGAATCAGCGCCGTTCAGGTTACGCTGTTGCAACACTCCGTTCAGGTTTAGAACCAGCGTATGTTTATGGTTGATTTCTTTTCGCAGATCGATAAAAAATCCATATTGCTCAAAATCTGAATTTTGAACAGTACCGTCACCGGCCGTTCGCGAAAATTGCAGCGAGGAAGCCCAGCCTTTTTTAGTTTGTCCCGTATGGATGGTTGCCGAAGTTTTCAGAAAACCGGCATTCCCGTAAACCGCAAGAACTTCAACTCCGGCCTTTTCCTGCGGAAGGTAGGATAGCACGTTGATTAATCCTCCTGAAGCTGTCTGATCCTGAAGATTTGCAGCCTGCCCGCTGATCGCCTGAATTTGTCCGGCCCAATCGGTCAGTCCGGCAAACATGACCGGGTTAACCCGACCTGTTTCTGGGTTGTTCAGCAGAATGCCGTTGAATGTGTAACTGGTGTGGCTGGCATTGTTTCCACGAAAACCGATTCCTGACTGGCCCAAACTGCTTCCGTTACTTTGATAATTGACCGAGGCTACCGACCGGAAAATTTCGTTAAACTCCTGATGTCCTTTTTGTTCGTCAACAGGCCAACAGGTAAAGGGTTCCAAACTTTGCGGAAATTGACGGGGCGTTTCATATCCCGAAATTTTTCGCTGCATCTCGCGACCCACTGCATTCGCTTTCAGTTTAATGATAAACATGGGCGTGGAGATACCTTCTGAGATCGAAACATTGTAAAATTTTTCAAAATGACCGGGATAGTTGACCATGATGGAATAGTTTCCGCCTACCAGTTTCATGGCGAATTTTCCCTGTTGGTCGGTCAGCACGCTGATGAGTGTTCCGGGAATGGTGATAACTGCTTTTTCGAGCGGTGTGCTAAATTCATCGTCCACTACAACACCGCTGAGAGTCCCTTGGGTAAATGCACGTTGACCTGTCAGAATCAGGATTGACAGGAAAATAATTTTAATTGCCGCTATTGTCCGGACTGTTTTTCTGAATGTTTTCATGGAGGCTTGAATCATCTCGTTCGGTTATCTCCTTTTGTTTTTCAGATAAGTTGTCGATCAATTCCTTTTTGGAACAACTTGTCGAATAAACGAAAAAATATGACTTTTAGGTATTCGCACAATTAAAATTGTTTCTGTCATTTCCATTTTACCAGCCGAAAAACAATCTGTGAATAAGCATTCCGCTCGTACAAAACTCCGATCTCGTTTTTACTGATTTGGACAATATCAGAATATGCGGTGAATGATGCCTTTTGGTTTTCCAAATTTTGATCGACTGGGAAAGTGAGTGGCCAGGATTTTCCTTCATTGAAGCTGATCCGGAGTGTCAGGTTATTTCGGTCTTTGGTGTCGGCAGCGTTGCAAAAGGCCAGAATTGATTTTCCTCTCTTTTTCCCGACATTCAGGATCGTGCCTTCACAAACCGGATCGGGAAGATTGTTGTCGAAATAAATATTGTCCCAGGTTTCGCCGCCATTTTTGCTGAGGGCGACTATTCTGGCTCTGACATCGCCTTTCTGGTTTCGGGCATTGAGCATCAATTTACCTCTGGAAAGTTCGGCTGCGGTGCTCTCGTTACTTCCGGGAAGGTTAATATTTTCACTCAGTTTAAAGGTTTTGCCATGATCATCAGAATAAAAACCATGAGCGAAATAGTCTTCTTTTGTTTCTTGCTGAGGACCTTTGGAATGATTGGCAGCAACGTAAATCCTTCCTTTAAATGGTTTTGACGAGAACTGTATGGCATGACCCGGCGTGTTGGCGTAATGTCGCCAGTCTTCGGTGAACGTATAGGCCGAATTAACTGCAGGCTGATTGGGCTTATGCACCTGAAGTGTAATATTTACAGGTTCTGACCAGGTTTTGCCGTTATCAACCGAAGTTTTGTACCAAACTTCCCGAACGCCTCTTCCTTTGCGAATGTCGCTTTCGGTGTTGTTCCCGGTGTTATAAAACAGAAAGATTCGGCCATTGGGATAGGTCGGGTCAAACATATCGATTACCGGAGCCGGATTACTTGCCTGTAATCTCCTGTTATCAACGATCAGGGAGAGTGCGCTCCATGTTTTTCCTCTGTCAGCGCTCCGTTTTAATACAATATTGATATCACCAAAATCACTGGCTCCGTTTACCCGTCCTTCTGCAAAAGCAAGCAGTTCCCCATTGGGTAACTGAATAATGGCAGGTATCCGGTAGCTTTTATAACCTTCGGTTCCTGACTTGAAAACTTCGACAAATGTTTCCTGGGCCCACAGGTTTGCAGACAACAGAATCGTTATCAAAAATGAAAATAATATTCGTCGATGGTTCATATTTATTCAAAAGAATGATGAGCTTGAAGCCAACGAATTTTGTCTCAATCAAAAGTCGGTACAGAAACAGATTGCTATTTCACCTGCAATTTATCTTTCAGATAATTGGTCATTTTGGTGTACAGGTGCATGCTTGTATTACCACCGTAAATGCCATGGTTACGGTTCGTATAAACTGCCATATCGACCTGAACTCCTGCCTGAACCATTCGTTCTGTAAATTCCATTGTATTCTGAAAATGGACATTATCGTCAGCCGAACCATGAATTAAAAGGTAGTTTCCTTTGATTTTTTCGGCGTGCGAGAGGGGTGAATTATCATCATATCCTTCCGGATTTTCGTTTGGAGTGCGCATATAACGTTCGGTGTAAACGCTGTCGTAAAAGCGCCAGTTGGTTACCGGGGCAACCGAGATTCCGGTACTGAAAACATCGGCGCCTTTTTCCATGCAAAGTGCAGCCATAAAACCGCCGTAACTCCAGCCCCAGATAGCTATCCGGTTTTTATCCACGTATGGTAACGATCCCAGGTAACGGGCCGCTTCAACCTGGTCGTCTGATTCGTATTTCCCCAGTTGCAGATAAGTCATTTTCCGGAATTCTTCTCCACGGGCGCCTGTTCCGCGCGGGTCGACACAAACCACCAAAAAACCTTCCTGAGCCAGATAATGGTCCCAGCTTATTCTTGGAAATATATCAAAAACCTGCTGTGAATTTGGACCACTGTATTGGGTCATTACAACCGGGTATTTTTTTGTTGCGTCAAAATTGGCCGGTTTCAGCATCCAGCCATTTAATTCAACACCTTCTGAAGTTTTAAACGAGAAAAGTTCTCTTTGGCTAATTGTATATTCTTTAAGCAGATTTTTTAAGGCCGAATTATCTTCAAGGGTTCTGATCAGTTTTCCACTTTGGTCATGTAAGGTTACAGTGTTCGGTGTATCAACATTAGAGAAGTAATTGATGTAGTATTTCATTCCGGCGCTGAAATCTGACTGGTTGGTTCCAGTCTCTGTACTCAGTTTTCCCGATTTTTTGCCATCGAGACTTACAAAATAAACTTCGCGTCGAAGCGGCGATTCTTTGGCTGCCTGGTAATAAAACATCTTTTTCACCGGATCGAAGCCATAAAATTTGGTTACATCGTAATTGCCGTCGGTAAGCTGTTTAACTTCAAAGCCTTGTCGGTCATACAAGTAAAGGTGTGCGTATCCGTTACGCTCGCTGTTTAACACGATGTATTTATTGTCAGGAAGAAAAACAAAATCGTCGAAAAAGTCTTCAGAAATATATCGTTTGTTTTTTTCGGTAAAGAATGAACGGGTATCGCCAGTGTTTGGATTGGCGAGCACAATATCCAGCTTATTTTGCAGCCGGTTCAGTTTCATGATGGCCAGGTCGTTGGCATCGGGTGTCCAGCGGATGCGTGGAATGTACTGTTCCAGATCGTCGCCTGTTTCAGCTGTTACACTACTTTTCGATTTCAGGTCGTAAACAAGAACTTTGACTACCGAATTTTTCTCTCCTGCTTTTGGGTATTTATAGCTGTAATTTCCGGGATACAGTTGGTTTTCCTTTAATTCAGGTTTTTGCCCCTGGTACATCGGGATGTTGAACATCGGAACTTCGGTTTCGTTGAATTTGATGTAAGCCAGAAATTTGTTGTCGGGCGACCACTCAAAAGCCTTGTTGAAACTGAATTCTTCTTCATATACCCAGTCGGGGGCGCCATTAATAATTTCGTTAGTTTTTCCGTCACGGGTAACCTGGTTTTCTGTTCCGAATTTCAGGTTTTTGACGAAAAGGTTATTGTTTCTGATGAAGGCAACCCGTTCTCCGTCGGGTGAAAAAGTAGCCAGTTGCTGGGCGCCTTTTTCTGAAAGTGGTGTCATTTCTTTGGTGGTCTGGTTCCAGATGAAGTATTCGGCTGTAAAAGAATGACGATAAATCGACTGTCGTTTGGTGGTAAACAGGATTTTGGTTTCATCGTTACTGAACGCATAATCGCTGAATCCGGTAAAACCAGCATTCTCAATTTTCGATAAATCAAACAAAACTTCAACCTGAGTGCCGGTTTTGTAACTGTATTTCACAATTTTGTTGCCGCCTTCCTGGATGGTATAGTTCAACCCATCGTTCATTGAGCGCAATCCTGAGACACTTTTCTGAGTAAAGATACGACCTTCAACCACATCTTTTAATTCAATCTTTTTTTGTGAAAGTGCAGCCAGTGAAACACTTACCAGTAGCAAAATGAAGCTAAGTCTGATGTTCATAATCTAAATTGTTTTATACCTTCTTTAAGGCATCAAAACTTCGAATTTTTTTTGATATAAAAAAAGAATACTTTCCATCTCCGAAGTTTAAAGTAATTTTTGTGGATAAAATGAGTTTAATCATTTAGGAGCCTTAATGAAACTTGAACCTCATATGTAAGTATATTTGTTGAATAGCGTGAGTTTTGAAATTGGATGAAGCGATTAAATTTGAAGGTATGAAATAGCCATGATTGGGGAAGCGCCAACCGAAAATGAGAATAAAGTTTCTATCATGGCTATTCCATCTGGCAATTAAAAAACAAATTATTCACAGATGAAAAAGCTAATTCTCTTTACAATAGCAGTATTCATTAGTTTGATCTCGTTTGCACAAACCGATGTGGTTGAATTTTTAAAAGGGGGCAAAGCCGATGCAAGTAAACTGTTCCAGGTTTATCTTGAACCGTATGCCTTTGCTTTGGGCGATGGATTGAACAATGGCTGGTATAATTCGGCCAAAACTCATAAAATCCTGGGATTTGATTTTTCTGTTTCTGCCAGTGCCATTCAAATTCCCGAAGAATCAAGAACTTTTGATATCAGCGTACTCCATTTGACTAACATGTCGGTAAGCAGTGGTGGAAACATTGCGTCCACAATTGCCGGAGCTGATGTTGCAGGACCCCGCATGACCGTTAAAGATAACCAGGGTAACTCCATTGCCTCATTTAACACCCCGAATGGTTTGGGGCAAGATCTTGTTCCGGTTCCCATGGCTCAGCTGACCTTTGGTTTGCTTCCACATACGGATGTCATTGGGCGATATGTGCCAGAGATGAAACATTACAATGGAGGTGATGAAATGAAACTGGGATTCTTCGGCATCGGGATTAAACACAACTTTATGGAATGGATTCCGATTTTGAAAGAGCTTCCGTTTGATGCTTCTGTTTTTGGAAGTTATTCGGAAGTCAATGCACAAAGTCAACTTAGTTTTACTCCTCAGGACTACAGCGAGGCCAATGTTACTGTTACGTTTACCAACGACAAGGACCAGTTTCTTAAAATAAAAACAAAAACCAGTAAGTATGGCCTGATTGTATCTAAAAGGCTGGGATTTCTGACTTTATTCGGCGGCATCGGGCAAAGCACCAGCGAGTCAACAGTTGACCTGATTGGTAAATATCCGGTTATCACAAAAATTCAGGGCGGCGGATTGGTGATCACCAACGAAGATGCCCTGATTGATCCGATTGCCCTTCAGTTCAGTACAAAAAATATCAGTCTGGATGCAGGAATTCGGCTTAAGCTTCTTTTTTTCAATCTTTTCGGATCAGTTAATAAATCGGAATACACTTCATACAATGCTGGAATAAGTCTGGGCACCCGGTAGTTTCTCCCTTTTTAACCCGACTACTGATTCAGATGCAAGCAGGTTGTTTTCTTTGAGTCATGCGATTTTCATTCCTGAAAAACAAAAAAACATGGGTTAATATCAGCTTATAATATTTATCTTTGCCCCCTATTTTTAAAGTACGAAAAACCAATGATTAAAATTACTTTGCCCGATCAAAGTGTTAGGGAATTCGAAAGCGGAATTACCGGGTACGATATTGCCGAATCGATCAGCAACCGCCTGGCAAAAGAAGTATTGTCCATTTCTGTAAATGGTGAAGTCTGGGATTTGTCGCGCCCAATCAGTAAAGATGCCAGCATTAAGCTTTTCTTGTGGGATGATCGCGAAGGGAAAGAAACCTTCTGGCACTCGTCGGCACATCTGATGGCCGAAGCTATTGAATCGTTTTATCCCGGAACAAAATTTGGAATCGGGCCAACTGTTGACAACGGATTTTATTACGATATTGATCTTCCGGAAGGCCAGCAACTGACTGAAAAGGAACTGGAAAAGATCGAAAAAAAGATGATTGAACTTGCCCGCGAAAAGCATGACATTGTCAGAAAAGACATCACGAAGGTAGATGCGCTGAAAATGTTTGCAACAAAGGGAGATAACCTGAAAGAGGAACTGATCAGCGAACTGGAGGACGGAACCATAACTGTTTATAACCAGGGTAATTTTACCGATTTGTGCCGTGGCCCGCATTTACCAAATACCGGATTTATTAAGGCCGTAAAACTGACTTCAATCGCCGGAGCATACTGGCGCGGCAACGAAAAAAATAAGATGCTGACCCGTGTTTACGGAATTACCTTCACTAAACAAAAAATGCTGGATGAGTACCTCGTGATGCTTGAGGAAGCTAAAAAACGCGACCACCGGAAGATTGGCAAGGAAATGGAATTATTCACCTTTTCGCAGAATGTGGGTCAGGGCCTGCCGATGTGGTTGCCCAAAGGAACGATGCTGCGTCTGCAACTGGAAGATTTTTTGAAACGTGTTCAGAAAAAGTTTGGCTATGAGCAGGTGATGACTCCTCATATTGGCGACATAAATCTGTATAAAACTTCGGGACATTTTCAGAAATATGGAGCTGATTCGTTCCAGACGATCAAAACTCCACAAGAAGGTGAAGAATACATGCTGAAACCAATGAATTGCCCGCATCACTGCGAGTTATATAAATTTAAACCCCGTTCATACAAAGATCTTCCAGTTCGGTTTGCCGAATTTGGAACAGTCTATCGCTACGAACAGAGTGGCGAATTGCATGGGTTGACTCGTGTGCGCGGATTTACCCAGGATGATGCTCACTTATACTGTCGTCCCGACCAGATTAAAGAAGAGTTCAAAAAAGTAATTGATATCATTTTCATTATTTTCAAAGCATTGAACTTTGAAAACTACTCGGCACAGATTTCTCTGCGCGATCCGAATAAGCCAGAGAAGTACATTGGTTCATCAGAAAACTGGGATAAGGCAGAACAAGCCATCATCGAAGCTTCTGCTGAAAAAGGCCTGAAGACTGTAACTGTTTTGGGTGAAGCAGCTTTCTATGGTCCAAAGCTTGATTTCATGGTGAAAGATGCGCTTGGTCGCAACTGGCAACTGGGTACCATCCAGGTTGACTACAATCTGCCCGAAAGGTTTGAACTGGAATACATCGGTGCCGACGATAAACGTCACAGGCCCGTAATGATTCACCGGGCTCCATTCGGATCGATGGAACGCTTTGTGGCTGTTTTGATTGAACATACTGCCGGTAAATTCCCGCTTTGGCTAACTCCCGATCAGGTCGTTGTGTTACCGATCAGTGAAAAGTATAATGAATATGCAAAAAGTGTTTCAGAATTTCTAAATAATTCCGATATTCGCAGCCTAATTGACGACCGAAACGAAAAGATTGGTCGAAAAATCAGGGATAACGAATTGAAACGTATCCCTTATTTATTGATAGTTGGCGAACAAGAGTCTGAAAATAAGAGTGTTTCGGTAAGGAAGCAAGGCGAGGGAGATAAGGGAACAATGGTTATTCAGGAGTTCGTTGATTTTCTGAAAGCTGAAGTAAAAGAACAGTTATCGTCGTTATACAAGTAAAAAATATTCACTAATAAAGTAGAATTTGGCCCTATCTGTTAATAAAAGACCAATTGGCGGAGGAAAAGCAGAAATTGCTCCTCAGCACAAAATAAACGAACGGATCCGTGCACAGCAGGTTCGCGTTGTTGGAGAAAATGTTGAAAATCCTGGAGTCTATTCCCTTTCAGAAGCCCTGAAGATGGCTGATGTACTGGAACTTGATCTTGTTGAGATTTCTCCAAATGCCGATCCGCCAGTTTGCCGGATTATTGATTATCAGAAGTTTCTGTATCAACAAAAAAAGAAACAGAAAGAAATCAAAGCCAAAACGGTTCAGGTTGTCGTGAAAGAAATCCGTTTTGGCCCGAATACCGACGATCATGATTTTCAGTTTAAACTGCGACATGCCGAAAGGTTTCTCCAGGAAGGTTCGAAAGTAAAGGCCTATGTGTTTTTTAAAGGCCGTTCGATCCTATTTAAAGAACAAGGCGAAATTTTGCTGCTTCGGTTTGCCCAGGAGTTGGAAGAAGTTGGTAAAGTTGATCAGTTGCCGGCACTTGAAGGAAAACGAATGACCATGTTTATTTCACCTAAAAAGAAGAAATAAATTTCTTACATACATTAATCTTAGGAAGATGCCAAAAATGAAGACGATCTCCGGAGCTAAAAAAAGGTTTAAATTAACCGGCACCGGAAAAATTAAAAGAAAACATGCCTTCAAAAGTCACATTTTAACCAAAAAAAGCACCAAGCGTAAACGTAACCTGACTTATTGGGGAACCGTTAACAAAGCTGATGTGCCTAACGTTAAAGCCATGTTGACTATCTAGTCTTGTTTCTTTTTCAACGTAATTAATTAAGTTATTAATCGAGTGAATTAGCTTTAAGATTCCGTCAAAAGGAACGCTAACCATTCTAAAATCAGTTTTATGCCAAGATCAGTAAATGCAGTAGCATCACGGGCTCGCAGAAAAAAAGTCCTGAAGCTTACCAGAGGTAACTTCGGCGCCCGTAAAAATGTATGGACAGTTGCAAAAAATACTTGGGAAAAAGGTTTGCAATATGCCTACAGAGATAGAAAAGCAAAAAAGAGAAACTTCCGTGCTTTATGGATTCAGCGTATCAATGCTGCCGTTCGTACCGAAGGTTTATCTTATTCACAGTTCATCGGCTTGCTTAAAAAAGCAAATGTCGAAATCAATCGTAAAGTTTTGGCTGATTTAGCAATGAATCATCCTGTAGCTTTTAAAGCAGTTGTAGATAAGGTGAAATAAACGCCGTAGATTAGGTGAATAAACATACGAAACCCCGCTCATTCAGCGGGGTTTTTTGTTTGCCCGAAAATAATTGCTCAGGATGCTGTTTTTTTGAGTATCTTTCTACTACATAAATTCGATTAAGGTGGAAAAGGAATTGTACGATATCCCAAATCAGGGCTGGCTTTGTTACGAAAAGAATAAAGGCCTGATCCTTCCTGAAAAAGTTCCATATATTGGGATGGGATCCTCCTATTTTGCAGCTGTTGTGCTTCGTTATCTTGGAATAAAGAATTGTCCTGAGTTGGCTGGTGAATATTTTTCTTATCTTAAAAATGCCAAGCAATCCGATCATGCTGTACTTATTTCGCAGTCGGGGAGGACTACCGATGTGCTTAATTGTTGCCGATTTTTTAAAGACTATACAGTTATCGTAAATGACATTTCTTCTCCGTTAGCTAATATGCCTCATGTCAAACTTGTTGTACCGCTTCATGCGGGCGAAGAGAGGTTTTCATCTTCAAAGACTTTTATAAATACTTTAATTGCATTGTACCTGGGACACGGATTTGATGTAAAAGAAGTTCTTCAAAGAGTCGGCCAAAATTTTCATGAGTATGAGCAAACAGGTGAAGCAATAGCTGGTTTAGTCGAAAAAAGTATTCGCAAGAAAAGAGCCAATTGTATTATTCTGGGTAGCGGACCAAATTTTGGTACTGCCTGTCAGGCTGCATTGATGCTTAGTGAATCAACGAAATTACCATTTACAGGCATGTCGATCACTCAGTATGAACATGGATATGAAGAAACAGCTGAAGATTCGATTATAATTGCTATTAATCCGTCCAGAAGCGTTTTATACGATCGATGCCGGCAGCTTCTGAATGTCTTGAAAAATGCAGGAGCAACCGTATTTGAAATAAGAGATTCGGAGCTTGAAGAAATATATACTCCATTTACCTCCATTATTCCTTTCTATTTTATGGCCAGTTTTCTGGCCCACCGGCTTGGAGTGGAAGAGCCTTTCCTGGTCGGAAATAAAGTTACTGAAAGGATAGATCTGTAATTTTTTGATATTCTGGTTCGGAATATCGTTTTATCCGGTTTTATGCTATTTATCTGATTCAGGAGCACTATTTTACATTACTGGTTTATAATGTCGTTTCAGCCATTTAGCCAGTCCGTCCAGACCGGGGAATAAAACCCGTTCAGTAATGTTGGCTTGGTCCAGTTTATCCCTGATTTCCAGTTTTAATTCTTTCGGAATAATGATACGCCGGTACAATTCAGGACGGTTAATCAGCCAGTCGTCAAGAATGGTCGTTGGATTAGTCATGACCGAAAACAGTGCAAATTGGTTGACAATGCGCTCGTCGAGCGATGGCGGTTCAAAAAACAGGACCTGGTTTTCGGGGAACAGGCGATCGAAATCGGCCAGAAATACAATTTTTTCAAGCATTTCGACCGTGAACGCATTGCATTTTTCTTCTTTCAACCCATGGCTGAACGGAGCAGGCACGAGTTGATTAACTTTTACAAAATCAACTTTCCAGATCACTCCGTCGGTATCATATTTTTCTGTATTAGCTGTGGCAAAGTGCATAGCAATGAAGGGCGAATAGGTCCAGTCGATCAGCCGGGTGGGTAACCCGTGATGCTGTGCCAGCACCAGTGAACGCCAAAAAGTGCTGGTCAATTGTGGGTCGCTGGTGATGGAATATTTTCTGAAATTCCGAAGTAAATGGTACTCAAGTTCCGGTTTGTCACCGCAATTCCGGAGAAAACTGTTTTTGAGCTCATAACTCTGGTCGGATAATCCGCGAAAGGCATAATCGGAGCGGTATCTTCCCATCTGGGGTTTCCACGAATCGTGGTAAACTTCTTCGCAGAGTTGTTCCCAGCATTCTATCCGTATGTCGTTTTGTTGTATCATTCCGGTCATTTATTTACAGGTAAATATAATCCATTCCGCATTCATAAATGATGACAGATGGATTGAAAATGTCATGAAAAATTCACTAAAGGAGATGGACTTACTTGTCGGTGTTTTTATTTACCGGTGCTGTTTGTTGGTTACTTTTAGGCTCAACCTGATTGAGTGTATCTTTTTTTAGCTGCCCTACTTTTACCGGAAGGGCAGGGGCACTAATCTTTTCAGCGGAAGTTGCAGTGGCTTCAGTTGAAACAGCTTTGTGGTAGAAAACCGGTTTCAGTTCAATTTTGGATGTGAGTTTTAAACCCAACAAGTAAAATACGGATGCGCTGAAAAGAAAGAGTTTCATAAGTCGATGCTTGAACGAAATAAATATAAAAAATTCATCAAAATATTTACCGCTTTGGAACCGCTGATCTCAAAAAAATCATTGAAATACACGTTTTTCAGTACGAAATGCACCATTTGCCGGTTGAACCGAAATGATTAATCCTATTTGGGGAACACAATTCCGACATCTTTTCGCACGCGGGCCAAGATTTTCATCGGGTCAGTCGGTACCGAAAGCGGCATTCCATCATGTGGGCTACCTGCCGGAAATAAATAGCTACCAGTGGAAAATAAGTTACTCTCAGTATTTACAATGTGACAAGTGATATTTGAAGGGTGCCGGGTAATATTTGCAAAGTGACGGGTAATATTTGAAGGGTGCCGGGTAATATTTGCAAAGTGACGGGTAATATTTGAAGGGTGTCGGGTAGTATTTGCAATGTGACAGGCAATATTTATAATGTGTCGGGTAATATTTATAAGGTGACGAGTGATATTTACAATGTGTCGGATAATATTTGCAAGGTGTCGGGTAATATTTATAATGTGACGAGTGATATTTGCAAAGTGACGAGTGATATTTACAATGTGACGGGTAATATTTGAAGGGTGTCGGGTAGTATTTGCAATGTGACAGGTAATATTTATAATGTGTCGAGTGATATTTGCAAAGTGCCGAGTGATATTTGCAAGGTGACGGGTAATATTTGAAGGGTGTCAGGCAATATCGGCAGTGTCTATCAATCGATGTAAATGATCGACTTGCTGATGGCGGGTGATGACCCGAATGCGGAAGGAGCGTATAAACGCCAAATGGCAGTGAAAAATGAATATTGGAGAAATATTATGAAATAAATCGGGAAAAAATAGTTGCAATTTTACTTGACTTTTATGTTGTGTTGTCGTAACTTGCTGATAAAAACCAAAATTACCTTATCATCTAATCATTTAAACTATGAAAACCAAGCAGGAAAACCGTTTCAGCATGTATCTGGCTGTTGTCGATTTTTGTGAAAAGAACGTAGTTATTACGACTCCTCTCCCCAATTTCAGTATCAACTTGTCGAAATTGAAAACTACCTGTGACCAGATTCATGTCATTGCAGAAGACCAGGCTGCCGATATCAGCGGAGCAACTGCCGGGAAAAACGATCTGAAAGAAAATGTCGTTATTTTGGGGGCCGATACGGCGCGAAAACTGATCGCATTTGCCAAACTGAGCAAAAACCAGAAACTGCTGAAAGAAATCAGTTATTCTGAATCGGATTTAAGGCATTTGCCTGATACAACGCTGGCCGATGTTGTGAAACTGATTTACGACCGCGCCGAGACTCACTTGCCTTCGCTGGCCGAATACCAGCTTACCGGCGAAACACAGGCCGCTTTGTTGCAAGCTATTGACGATTATAAACTGGCGCTGGCCTCTCCGCGCGTTGAGAAGGTGAGTCGGGTGCAGGCCACCAAACAATTAACCGTATTGTTTGCAGACGGCGACGAAGCCCTCGCGAACATGGATGCGGTGGTTGAGATTGTGCGTTTAACTCAGCCTAATTTTTATACCGGATATAAATCGGTTCGAAAAATTATTGAATCGGGCAGCGGGAAACTATCGGTAAAAGGATTGGTTACCGAAGCGCTGACCGGGGAACCCATACCAGGCGTGATCATTTCGTTTTGGCCCGATGGCGATGCAATGAAAACCGCCGCAACCGGCGATGCTTCGCTGGTAAAGAAAACCGCCGCGAAGGGAGGATTTAATGTGAGTTCGCTGCCCGCAGGAACCTACCGCGTAACCCTGCAGAAAATGGGTTATACCGAACAAACCCTGACCGTTTACGTGAATGATGGCGAACTAACAGTGGTGGATGTACAACTGGCCAAAGTGTAGTGCCTAATTTGGTTGGTAGAGACGTCCAAACAGGGCGTCTCTACATTCATCAGGGGCACGAGTTATAAACCCGCGCCAGCAAGGGGAAAATTAGAAGTCCGCCTGACAACATTAAATTCGTAAGTTTAAAAGAGACACACCATTAAAAATCAACCATTTAAAAAGCACACTAATCAATAATTTGGGTATTTAATAATATTCATAAATTTGAAGGAGTATTGCGTATATTAAAAAGTTATAGGCAACCATAGGGGGCACATCATCGGAGGTGCATTACGATAATTGCTTGAAATTGTAATTAAACTTAAAATACATGGCAACACCTAGATTATTTATAAGCTCTACCTGTTATGACTTGCAAGAAGTAAGATATCAGCTTCGAAACTTCATCGAAGATATTGGATATGAGCCTGTAATGAGTGAATTTGGTGATATATTCTATGATTATAAAAAACATGTTCAAGATTCGTGTAAAGAAGAAATTGAAAAATGCCAATTCTTTATTTTAATAATTGGGAATCATTATGGCAGTTTTTATCATAGACAAAAAGAACAATCCGCACCAGATTCGGTGACATTACAAGAAATGAGAAAGGCACTAGAAACAAATATCTTTAAACATATATTTATTAATAAGTTTGTTGACTATGACTATAAGAACTATATAAATGCGTTAAAAAAATACATATCTCAAAATGCGGATAGTAAATTCAAAGACTTGGACGAGATCGAGTATAATAATATAATTAATAGATTAAAGGCAGAGTTTAGAGCAAAATACTTTTTCCCACAAGACTCTTACAAATTCATTTTTAATTTTTTGGATTTAGTTTACAGCTTAGAAAGTAACAACGCAATAATACCTTATGAGTCATTTGATGACATAAAGAATTCGCTTAGAAAACAATGGGCAGGTTTTATGTATGATTCAATATTGGAAAAAAATTCAGTTCCATCTTCATTTGTTGATAAAGTTGATAAAAAGATGGACAAGATTGAATACCAACTTCGAACTTTGATAGATAATCAACTAAACGAAAAAAAGGATGAAACTAAACTTAGTTTTGACCTCAGAAAAATAATCACAGAACAGTCACTTGATGATTTTGAAGAGCTAAGAGATAAAATCTTTAATTTGGTAAATGAGATATTTGTAGATACTGATTGGAATGGCAATTACTATGAGAGACTTACTTTTTTGGAAAAAGTAGAAAAAGCTGATTTTATAAAATGGATAGATAGTCTTGACAATGCTTTATTAAAACTAAAATGGGCAAAAACGATTAGTATTAATATAATCTTTCAAAATTTACCAACACCTTTTACGTCCTATTATGAGAATGAAGAAATTTCGACAAAAATTCCAACCGAGTTTGGGGTAATAATGAAAGATTTAAAGAATCGCTTAGAGGAAGAAGAATATAATAATTTATTGGATGTTTTAATAATTGAGTTCAATAAACATTATCATGAACAAGTGCAGAATAATGATGTTACCGAGATTAATGATCCTCTTCCTTTTTAAAAAATGGCTGTACATAACTTCAGCTACCCGCAAGCCGGGTTTTGGTGCTTCGTTGACAGGAAATTAGTATTTTGAAAGGCAGTTCTTCGTAGGAAGTTCATCGGTTAAATCCCGTCCTGCGTGTATTTGCGGAACGTTATGCTTAATTTATCAGACATCGCATTTTAAACAATATTATAGCTTATAAGAATCTAAATTTATTAACTATGGAAATTGAAATCAAACTTGGAAATTATGAACTTGTACATTCAATATCAGTAATCCAGATTGAAAATTTACCAATTCAAATAAAGCTACCTGATACATTTGGTGAATTATATGTACTTACATTCCAATTCATTAAGGATGAGATTAAAAAGGAAACAGTTACAAGGACTACTACGCTAGATAGACTTCATTTAAAGATCGATTTTGTAAATTTTAATAGTCCTGAGCAAATCGGAAATACTAAGTTATTAGATTTAGGATCTTTGCACAATTATCCATTATTTCTTAATTATAGAGTAACGCCGTTGATTGGAACAACCCGAACAATATTATTCAATTTTTATATTAGAAAGGGAGCATAGCATGACAAGCGCTGCAACAAATAATAATACTGGTTCAGAGTTTGTCAATGTAGAATACGCCAATGTTAAATCAGATTTAATACATATCACGGATGATAAACTCAGAAATATTTTAAATGAATTTATTCCGAATGTAAAAAAATCTAATGATTGGGTGACTCCATTTTCCATTGACTTAACACTACTGATTACATTTCTTACTACAGACTTCTCAAATGACTTTTTAGGTATTTCAAAATCTATTTGGTCGGTTATCTTCATCATCGTATTTATTGTTTCATTAGTCTGGTTGTTTATCTCGATAACTAACTATTACAAACTAAAAAAAGTAACTAAAATAGAGTTCCTTATCGATAAAATTAAAAATAAAAACTAAGCATAACTTCAGCTACCCGGCAAGTTCGGCAGCGGTGGTTTTCGGTGGGCATCTTTCCGCTCGGTCCCGAGTACCTGCAATCCGACTCTGCGGGGTCATTCAATCCTGACAGGTTTTTAAAACCTCGTCAGAATGAATTGACGAAATCCGATGAACTTCATTCCTTCAATTCTGTTTGTATGGCTGAACACAATTTTATGAGATGACCGAAATCAAAGCAGAGCGGGAGCGGTTGCCGCGCTGGATGAAAGCCCAGTTGCCCAATGGCGAAAACTACTCGAAAGTGAAACGACTGATTGCCGATCACCGCTTACACACGATATGTACCAGCGGAAACTGTCCCAACAAAGGGGAGTGCTGGAATGCCGGAACAGCCAGTTTTATGATCCTGGGCGATAAATGCACCCGCAACTGCCGGTTTTGCTTCGTTCAAAACGATGTGCCCGACCCGGTTGACTGGTTGGAACCACTCCGGTTGGCCAAGACCATACAAACACTTGCCTTAAAACATTGCGTGATTACCTCGGTTACGCGCGACGATCTGGAAGACGGCGGAGCTGTATTTTGGGCCGCCACTATCCGCAAAATCAAGGAACTGAATCCGGAAACGACCATCGAAACGCTGATTCCTGATTTTAATGCCAACGCCGGGCTCATCCAAAAAGTGATTGATGCTGCGCCCGATGTGATCTCGCACAACATGGAAACCGTCCGACGGCTGACGCCGAAAGTACGCAGCACAGCCCGCTACGACCGCAGTCTGAAAACGATTTCAATCATTGCCGCAGCCGGAATCGTGGCCAAATCGGGCATCATGGTTGGCTTGGGCGAAACCGAAACCGAAGTGCTGCAAACCATGGACGACCTGCGACGGGCAGGCTGCAAAGTACTTACCATTGGACAATACCTTCAGCCCGATTCGAATTTGCTGCCGGTTCAGGAGTACATCACCCCTGAAGTTTTTGAAAAGTACCGGACAGAGGGCATGAAACGCGGTTTTTCGTATGTCGAAAGCAGTCCGTTGGTGAGGTCGTCGTATCACGCAGAGCGGCATGTAAACGGATAATTATCAATGTTCAATGATTAATGTTTAAGACCTGGAACCTGGAACTTGAAACTTATTTATGAAGCGTAGAAAGCATATCGTTCTCGAAATTAAAAATATTACACCCGAAACCTTTGTCCTGCGGCTCGACCGGCAAGATTTTAAGTTTGAGCCCGGTCAATATGTAGTCATCCGTATTCCGGGGATGCAAAAAGGCCGTGAGTATTCCATCTTCAGTTCAACTAACCGATAACTACCTCGATTTTCTGATCCGTGAAATTCCGGCCGGAGAGTTTTCGCGTTATCTGTGTCATTTGAAACCTGGTTCGGAGCTGGATATTGAAGGTCCCAAAGGTTATTTTATTCTGAATGAAAAAACGAAACAAGGGCATCAGACATTGATGATTGCCACGGGAACGGGTATTTCTCCTTTTCTTTCGTACGTGAAATCATATCCTGGTCTGAATTACCGCGTATTGCATGGAGTCCATTTTGCCGAAGAAGCTTATGGCAGGGAAGCTTTTGACCCGTCGAGGTATTGCCTTTGCACTTCGCGTGATGATAAAGGTGATTATTTTGGCCGGGTAACCTATTACCTGAAAGAACATCGGGTAGATAACGATACAATTTGCTACCTCTGCGGAAATTCAGATATGATTGAGGAAGTAACCGCGATGCTCGAAGAATACGGACTACCGCCTGAAAACATAAGGACGGAGGTTTTTTTTTAAGGTTGAGAAGTGAAAAGAAAGTTTTCTGTTATTTCGTTTTTGATAGGGTTATTTCCTATCTTAAGTGTCTAATTCTTTGCATGAAAATTCAGAATTGGTAAAACAGAAAACGTGAAACGTCTGCTTCGGTGTTGGTTTGTCTTCAGCCTGACTTTTGGAATAAGTATGAGTTGTTTCGAATCAAAAGCACAGGTAAGCGAGAAAGGTATTCCCGAAAGTTTTCTGCTGGAACAAAAAAGTGCACTGCTAATTCCGGCAATGAAACTGGATTCTGTTTCAACCCTGCAAATGCTTGAAGAAGATAAGAAACTCGGCATTGACAATCGCTATGGGGTTGTTCGTCAATGCGGGATTAATATCAAAGAATCAGGAATTAAAACTGAAATTCGGGGCAAAGGAACAATCTGGCAATATCGGATTGAATCTCATAATGCCCGTTCGCTGGGCCTGTTTTTCAAACAGTACCACATTCCTCCCAAAGCCAAAGTCTTTATTTATAATTCATTCAGGACGCTGTTGCGGGGCGCATTTACCGATCGGAATAACAATCAGCAAAATCTTTTGCCGGTTGCCGAATTTCCCGACAAAGACCTGGTTATTGAATACTTTGAGCCCATATCTCCTGAATTTTCGGGTGAATTGGTATTGGGGGCAGTATCGCAGGCTTATATCAATCTTCAGCTTGTTGCAGAAAACAGCAACGGCATTAATTGCAAAGATGGTGATGACTGGCAGCGGGAAAAGCACAGTGTTTGTCTGATGACATTCCATGATTTCCTGAATTCCTATTTTTGTACCGGAGCTTTAGTCAACAATGTAAATGAGGATGAAATTCCTTATTTCCTTACGGCCAACCATTGTATTAAATCGGAGTCAATAGCCAATACACTTGTTACCTATTTTAATTACGAGAACTCAACCTGTGATGCTGATGATGCTACGTTTTCGCAGACCTTATCGGGTGCGCGTTTTATCTCAGGAAGCAGTTATTCCGATTTCTCCCTGTTACTGTTGAGTGAATATCCGCCCGACGAATACAACCCGTTCTATGCCGGATGGGATGTTAGTGGTTTGAATCCACGATCCAGTGCCTGTATCCATCATCCGGACGGAGAACCAAAAAACATCGCAATTGCCGGCAATTCGGCATTCAGCTATCCTGAAAAAATAGACTGGTTTTCTGAAGATCTCAGATTGATTTCGACGACACTTCCGGATACACATTGGAATGCTATTTTTGATTACGGCTTGCCCGAAGCGGGTTCATCCGGAGCGCCGCTTTTTGATCAGAATAAACGGATAGTGGGGCAACTTCATGGAGGCGTAAACTCAGTTTTGCTTTTCGGAAAATTGTCGTTGTCGTGGGATCATAATGTAGCATATACCGAACAACTGGTTCATTGGCTTGATCCTTCAAACATGAGAGAAACGCTTGACGGAATCTGGAAGATGCCGCCAAGAACCAATTTTCGGGCCGAATTGCAGGAAGTCTGCGTGAATTCTCCCATACAATTTACCGACAAAACTACCCATAAACCAACCGAGTGGCTTTGGCAGATTGATCCTCCGACCTACAACTTTGCCAATGGTACGGACAGTACTTCTCAAAATCCACAGGTACTGTTTCACGAAGACGGCACTTACTCGGTAAAATTGCTTACAACCAATAAATACGGAAGTGATGAGCTTATTCAGAAAAAATATATTCTGGCCAGAAGCAAATTAGAAGTGAGCTTTCTTAAAGCGCGGGCTGACAGTGTAGTTTGTGGATGCGACCTCAATGAGTTTCCGTTGATTGCCGGCGGGGCAGTAGCATATCATTTCAAAATTGAAAAGCCTGAACTGATTGATACTTTAATCCGTTCCAACACGTTACTCCTGACCTTAAATCAAAAGCAAACTATACCACTCGTTTGATACCTGGGTTAAGGTAACCGGGACTAACGGACACTGCATCGCTTCTGACAGCATATTGCTTCATGTAATTAATCAACCAAACGACAACATTGTTCATGCAGCAAAATTGTTTTTAGGACGAAATACCGGATATTCCAACAAATGTGCAACTGTGCAGATAAATGAACCCTATCCGCAATCGTCAGGATGTTTGGTCAGTAATAGCTGGTGCCCCGATTTTAAGCCGGGAAGAAGCCTGTTGGACAATTCTGTCTGGTTTACATTTGTTTCGCCTTCCAATGGGATAATTACAATCAATACCAGCGGATTCGACGACCAGATTGCAGTTTATGAGGCGAAAGATTATCAGTCGGTTTTATCGGGCGACCGAAGACAATACGACATGCTGGCAGCCAGCGATAACCGCTCCAGTAGTGATAAAACCGCCCGCATTGAGAATCTGGCGCTCGATCCGGGGAAAATGTATTGGCTACAGGTTGACGGACATAATGCCGCGTATGGAAATATTACCATCGATCTTTTGAGCAATTCTCTGGAAACAGTTGTATTTCCAAATCCGTCAAGTGGCACCTTTAACCTGAATATTTTTCATCCGGATAAAGGAATCGCAGAGATTTCCGTATCCGACCTGAACGGCAAAATGTTGTTGTCAAAACAATTCCAAGTGAACATAAATTCAACCCGGTTTAGTTTCGATTTGGCTGGACATCCTAAAGGAGTATATGTGCTTCGCATTAATTTAAACGGACTGAGCCTAAGTAAAAAGCTCGTTTACATCTGATGAATTATTGATGCACTACTTTTCTGAATAGCCATCAATCTAACCTCGGTTGTTCGTTTATCAGATTTTATCTTTTAAAATAGTTGTTGCGGACTAAATTTCTATTTTTGTGTAAAGGCTTTTCCTGTCCGGAAATGAATCAACAGCTATTTTTGATATGGTTAATGTAAGTATCAATGAAGAACTTAAAACACGATGTCCCAAACTTCGGTTAGGCTGTATCGAAACTGAGGTAGTTGTTGCGGGCTCAACCGATGACCTGATTTCCGAAATTGATTCCCGAATTACACAAATCAATCGGTCATTGGTTCTGGTTAAGACTATTTCTCAATTACCGGTCGTTGCCGCTTCCCGTAAGGCTTACAAAACTTGCGGAAAAGATCCTGCCCGTTACCGGTTGTCGGCGGAAGCTTTATTGCGCCGGGTAGTTTCCGGAAAGGGTTTGTACCAGATTAACAATGTGGTCGACCAACTGAACCTGGTTTCGATAAGCACCGGTTTTTCCATTGGCGGCTACGATGCCGGTCAAATCTCAGGAGATATTTGTTTCGGCATTGGCCAAAAAGATGAACCCTATACCGGGATAGGGCGCGGCGAGCTGAACATTGAAAACCTTCCCGTATTCAGGGATGATTTGGGTGCTTTTGGAACGCCAACAAGCGATTCGCAACGAACAGAAGTGACTGATCGGACCAGACATTTTTTGATGATAATAATTGATTTTGGTCGCGATGGTCAATTGGATAGGACCATGCAAATGGCTATCCATTTGCTGAAAGAGTATTGCTTGGCAACAAACATCAACGAATTTAAAATCGAATAAGATGTGGAAATCAATTTGTAAACTGATTTTGAAAATGATGGGGTGGAAGCCTGTAAATGGGAAAATGCCACATAAAAAGGCTATAATTATTGGTGTACCGCATACCAGCGGATGGGATTTTGTCATTTCATACTTCTATTATACTTCTGTTGGAGGCGTGGCACATACCATGATTAAAAAAGAATTTTTCTTTTGGCCATTGGGGCCTGTTTTAAAAAAGATGGGTGGAGTACCAATTGACCGGTCACGAGGAGCTTCTATTACCAAACAAATTATTCAGGAGATGAACAAGCGTGAAGAAATGCATCTGGCCATAACTCCTGAAGGGACACGCAGATTGACCAAAAAGTGGAAAGCCGGTTTTCACACTATTGCAAAGGCTACCGGAGCCACAGTGTACCTGGGATTTTTCGATTTTGGGCGCAAAGAGATTGGCTGGATCGAGACTTTTGAATTATCGGATAATGCTGAGGCCGATATTAACCGGATGAAAGCGTATTACCGGGATCGTAATGTTATAGGCAAACATCCGGAGCTATTTACCGCGGAAGACTAGAAAGGCAAAACAAGTGATCAGTATTCAGTGGCAGTTCACAGGATTTTGGTAAAAATTCTTTTGAAGGGTATTTGTTCGCTTTGTTGTTTGTAATACTGCATTTTTAAATTTAAAATCTGGAATTTACTATGGTTCAGGATTTGCTAAAAACCGCCGTTTTTCAGTTTGACCAGGCTTGGGAAAATCCTTCTGCTAACCTGGAAAAACTCGATGAAATGTTATTCGGCTTTGCCGATTTTATGGATTTAATCGTTTTGCCGGAAATGTTCACAACCGGTTTTACAATGAATGTAGCCGAAATGACCGAATCCATGGATGGTGATACTTTGGTCTGGATGAAAAGCAGGAGCCGCGAATATAATGTTGCCCTGATTGGAACTCTGATCATCGCTGAACACGATAATTTTTACAACCGACTGGTGTTTGTGCAGCCTTCTGGCGAAGTTCAGTCATACAACAAAAGGCATTTGTTTACCATGGGGCTCGAAAACGACAGTTTTACGAAAGGCGCAGAGCGGGTGATCGTAACTTACAAGGGCTGGCGAATTTGCCCGCTGATTTGCTACGATCTTCGGTTCCCGGTGTGGAGCCGCAACCGGAATGAGTACGATCTGCTGGTTTACCCGGCCAACTGGCCGGATGCCCGGCAGGAGGTTTGGGATACCTTATTAAAAGCCAGAGCCATCGAAAACCAGGTTTATGTTGTCGGAGTAAACCGGATAGGAACGGATGGAAATTCTATCCGATATTCAGGTGGCTCACAAATAATCGGGCCCAAAGGAAATGTGGTCGCTCAGGCTGTCGATTATGCTGAACATGCTGTTGTTGCTGAACTTTCATATCAGGAATTGCTTAAATTCCGGACAAGCTTTCCGGTTCTCAATGATGCTGATTCTTTCCGGCTGGAATTTTAATTTTGGCAAGTGTTTGGTTCGTTGAGTATTGAAGATATGTCCATAATTCAGGAAGATTCATCCATCTTCAGTCTCCGGTGAATTTTGCATCTTGCAGTGTCTAATTAATTTTGATCGCACCGATGAAACAATTGCTGACATTCGCATTCGCTATTCTCGCGCTGAGTGCATTTCCCAAAGATTATAAAATTACTTCCCCCAATGGTCAGATCGCAGTTGCAATAACGGTTGATGCACAAATTAGCTGGTCGGCCTCGGTGAACAATCACCCCATTTTTACCAATAATACCTTGAGTCTTGATTTGGGTGCTTCGGTTTTAGGGGTTAACCCGAAAGTCTCATCGGCGAAAACAACATCAGTCAGTGAAATCGTACAACCGGTAATCGCGGTGAAGTCGAAAACCATCAGCAATATCTATAACCAGCTAACTCTTCAGTTTAAACCAAACTATGCGGTGAGTTTCCGCGTGTTCGACAATGGTTTGGCTTACCGTTTCGAAACCAGTATGAAGGAAGAAATTACTGTGAAAAATGAAGAAGTAAACCTGAATTTTGCCGGTGATTACGGCGTACTTTTCCCGGAAGAAGAAACGGTTTATTCGCATTACGAACGGCTTTACCTTGATCAGAAAATCAGTTCGCTCAACTCAGGACGTTTTTGTTCACTGCCCACACTCGTAAAAGCCGATAACAACATCAAGATTGGCATTACAGAAGCCGACTTATTTGATTATCCGTGCCTGTTTATGGAAGCCACCGGGAAAGCGGCATTCAAAAGCAAATATCCTCATGTTATCCTGAAATCGGACCCCAAGGGTGATCGCGGAATTACAAACATTCAGGAAGCTGACTACATTGCTAAAACATCAGGTACCCGGACTTTCCCGTGGCGTGTATTCATGATCAGTACCGAAGATGCTCGCCTGGTTGAAAATCAAATGGTTTACTTGCTCTCGCGGGAATGTAAGCTCACTGACACTAGTTGGATCAAGCCGGGTTTGGTTGCCTGGGACTGGTGGAACGATAACAACCTTTACGGTGTGGATTTCAAATCGGGTATCGATACCCAAACCTACAAATATTACATTGACTTTGCCGCTAAATATGGCATTCCGTACATCATTCTTGACGAAGGCTGGACCAAAAGTACCACCAACATTAAAGAGCCTAATCCGAATCTTGACCTTCAGGAACTGATTGCATACGGCAAATCGAAAAATGTTGGTATTATTTTGTGGTGCCTCTGGAATCCGCTCGATGCCGATATGGATGCAATACTGGATTTATATTCCAAATGGGGAGCTAAAGGAATCAAGGTTGATTTCATGGCTCGTTCAGAACAATACATGGTAAACTTTTATGAACGTACGGCCAAAGCCTGTGCCGACCGCAAATTGATGGTCGATTTTCACGGAGCATTTAAACCATCAGGTATGGCCAGAGCTTATCCGAATATTATCAATCACGAAGGGGTAAAAGGGATGGAAAACAACAAGTGGAGTAAGGATATCACTCCGGAACATGATGTAACCCTCTGCTTTACCCGAATGTTGGCCGGTCCGATGGATTTTACCCCCGGAGCCATGCACAATGCGCAACTCAAAGAATATTTGGTTAGTCATTCGTGTCCGATGAGTCTGGGAACGCGCTGCCATCAAATGGCCATGTACGTTTGCTACGATGCACCTTTGCAGATGATGAGCGACAGCCCGTCGAATTATTATAAAGAGCCGGAATGTACTTCATTCATCAGTAAAATGAAGACCGTATGGGATAACACGAAAGTGCTCGATGCCAAAGTTGGCGATTATATTCTGATGGCCCGCCAAAAGGGAAATGACTGGTATCTGGGTTCCATGACCGATTGGGATGCCCGTTCGCTTAATGTTGATTTATCTTTTCTGGGCGATGGAACCTATGAAATTGAAATTATGCAGGATGGTATCAATGCTGAAAAGAGTGCCAGCGATTATAAACGCATTGTAAAACAGGTAACTAAAGCCGATCGTCTGAAAATTAATCTGGCCAAAGGCGGAGGCTGGGCTGCCATTTGTAAAAAAATGTAAAAAAAACAACCCGATTAATAAGGGTTTCGTGCATTTTGATTGTCTTTTATTACGAAAATAAGAACCTTTGATCTATACCAAATAAATTTAGTAAACCCAAACCACCTGAACCACTTAAATCAGAAAGAGGTCGCCGATGAAAATCAGGCGGCCTTTTTAATTATTCCAGGCTGTAAGTTCAAATTTACAATTCAGAGCATCATTTCAAGTTGTGCATAGCTTTGAATTACCGCATCAGCTTCTTCTTGGTTTTGAGGATTGGCTTCAGGTCCCTGATAGGCGATACAACTCATTCCGGCCAAATGGGCTGCCCTGATTCCGTTAGCCGAATCTTCAATTACCAGACAGTTTTCAGGAGAAATGTTTAATCTCCGGGCAGCCAGCAGAAATACATCAGGTTCGGGTTTGCTTTTCTCGGCTTCCTGACTGCTGACCACTACCTGGAAATATTTCTTCAGGCCAGTCTTTTGGAGGATCAATTCAATGATTTCGGGAAAAGAGGAGGAAGCCACCGCCATTGGGTAATTTTTTTGCTGAAGGCTTTCCAGTAATTCAATCAATCCGGGCATCACCGGAATTTCGGTCAGTTCCGAAAAATAGCGGATACTTTCAATCCTGTTTTGCTCAATCAGCTTTTCAACCGAAAGCTCTAGCGGCTGGCGCTCCGAGATCTGCCGCCACATCACATCCGATGCCACGCCCATATAGTTTCGGTGTTCTTCATCCGAAATTTTAATTCCGTTCAGCCTGAATTGCCGTTTTTCAATTTCTGTATGAAAAGGTTCACTGTCAACAAGTACACCGTCCATATCAAAAATGATGGCTTTTATCATGGCTTCCGGCTATGTTGAATGGTTTGAAAAGAAGGCGTGCTGTCCAGATAAATTACAGGGACTGATTTGATGAAGGTTTTTATCCAGGCCGTGCAATATTCCATTCCGGCCTCTTCCGAAGGAATGTGCCCGGTAAAAATGGCGGCTTTTTTCAAACCAAGAAGTGAGGCGTCGAGTACATATTGGTAGGTTTCCCATTCCTGCGCTTCACCTGCAACCAGTACTTCTGTGAAGTTGCCAGACAGCAGACTGATGTGTTTTTGCGAACCCGGAGCGCCCACCGAAAGCGCCACATTGGTAAAACGCATCTTCGGATCGCCAACCAGTCGCACCTGATCTGTTTTTAATTTATCCTGAAGTTTTTGGATAAATTCGCCAACGGTTTGTTCCTCAAATTTGAAAAACAACATTGATTTGTCCTGCTGATGGGCTTTCCATCCCAGTTTGTTGATCATACCCACGTAAATGCCGTCGGGTACAGCTTGGTGCCAGTGGTCGTGGAACCTGAAAATAATGAGCTTGTGTTTATCGATGAATTCCTTCTTTTTCTGATAAACCAAATTGTTCTCCAGAAAATCAGTTTTATCCTGATGATTATAAAAAGTGGGTTCATGAACAATGATCAGGTTGCAATTCTTTGCCACTGCTTTTTGCATGGTTTTCATATCGGCGAACATGCAAACGGCAATTCCGGTCACTAGGTCATCCGGATCTCCAGACTTAAACGTGTCAACAGTTTCTGGATTCCAGAAACAAGTCAGGTTTTTTTTGATTTCATCAATCACTTGTCTGGCCGTAAGCCGTGAAACCGATTGAGCTTTTAATTGAATATTGCGCTAAAAATCAAAACCAGGATACAAACTGCGACGATTTTCATAAGATTGAATTTTTGGTGTTAGATTCAGGTTAATGTTTAGCAATGGAAAATTGGAAACCCAAAAGTATAGAATTTGATTAAACCTTTAAATTTGATTTTTACCTTTGTTATTCATTCAAAAAAACTAAGCCAGAACTACCATGAGAAATCGGATAACTGTTTTAATCCTTGTTTGTAGTGCGTTTCTCTTCGTTTCATGCCAGTCGGGCGAAGGCCAGTGGACAGAATTGTTTAACGGTAAAGATTTAACTGGCTGGACTGCCAACCAACATCCTGAATCATTTAAAGTTGAAAATGGTTTGCTGGTAGCCAATGGTCAATCAGTCATTTGTTTTATACCGGCGATTTCAAGAAAGGTATCTTCCGGAATTTTGAGTTGAAAGCTATGGTCAAAACAGAGCCCGGCAGTAATTCAGGCATTATATTTCATACCCAGGAACAGCCTTACGGCCCATTATTGCGCGGTTACGAAGTTCAGATCAATAATTCTTACGAACGCCCCGGCGATTTTCAGGAATTGAAAAAAACAGGAAGCATCTATGGCATCCGTAACGTTTATTATCCCACGGTGAACGATAATGAGTGGTTTGAACTGTCATTCAAAGTAGTTGAAAACCATTGTGAAGTGTTTGTTGACGGAACGAAAGTGGTCGATTATATTCAGCCTGATGATCCTTACCGACCCAAAAACGATAAGCTGAAAGTTTTTAGCGCCGGAAGAATTGCCCTGCAATGTCACGATCCGGAAAGCAAAGTTTATTTCAAAAGTATCCAGATGAAACCATTGCCTAAAGCCGAAAAGTTTGAGCCGCTGGTATCAAAGGAATGGGACAACAAAATCACCAAATTGTGTTTGGAAAACTTCCCGATCATCGATTTTCATGTGCATTTAAAGGGTGGACTGACCATTGAACAGGCTTGCGAGAATTCAATGAAACTAGGTATTAATTATGGTATTGCACCCAACTGCGGGCTGAAGTTCCCGGTAACCGATGATAAATCGTTGGCAGCTTATATGGACACAGTAAAAACAAAACCAATTTTTCGCGGAATGCAGGCTGAAGGTCGCGAATGGGTGACTTTGTTTTCGCCGGAAGCCGTGGCTAAATTCGATTACATATTTACCGATGGAATGACCTGGACCGACCACAAAGGCCGCCGGATGCGCCTGTGGATTCCGGAAGAAACTTTTGTGGATGATGAACAGCAGTTTATGGATGAATTGGTCAGCAAGATTGAAAGTGTTGTTTCACAAGAGCCTATTGATATTCATGTCAATCCTACTTTTTTACCTGCTGTGATTGCCGGCAAATATGACGAACTTTGGACGGACGCCCGAATCGATCGTTTTGTAAATGTTTTGGCCAAAAATGGTGTTGCTCTGGAAATCAATTCACGGTACAGGCTGCCATCCGAGAAAATTCTACGGAAGGCCAAAGAAGCCGGGGTAAAATTTACATTTGGGACCAACAACACCGGCGCTGATCTGGGAACCCTTGATTATTCCCTGGAGATGAAAGAGAAGCTGGGATTGACCTATAAGGATATGTTTATGCCCAAAAAACAAAACGAAAAACGGGTTTTAGTAAAAGGACTTCCGGCTAAAATTACGGGATAGCTGAGTGTCAAAAAATATCTGTATTAACCCGTTGTGCGATTAAAATGCGAGAGCATATTTAAGTTTATTCAGGGGTTTGTTGTTTAAAAAGTTAAAATATTGAAGCACTGTCACTGCTGTAATTTTTGATAAAATGCGAACCGAAATGCCCAGGTTTGATTTTGCATAGTTACGCTTGAGCATAAATTGATCGCATAGTTGAGAGAATAGAGTTTCGATTCGTTTTCTTGACTTTTTAAAAATGTACGCAAAAGGTTCTTTGTCTTTTTGATTGCTTCTTTTGGGTGTTTCCAACCGGATATTGCACGATGAAAACAAGTCCAATTGATGTTCTTTTGACAGATATCCTTTGTTTCCAATGAGCCTGCAATTGCTTAAGTGAGAATGTTTAATGTCGGTCAAATAATAAACATCGTGAACGCTTGCCTTGCTCATATCCATACTTGCAAATACACCTCGAACTGAAGTCACCAGGTGCAATTTGTAGCCATAATAATAGGCCTTGCTAACAGCAGAATAACCTTTATCAGGTGCTGTTCCAAAGTTCTCCCTACATATTCTGCTTCGCTTTTCTCGGGCTATTTGACAAACAGGAACGGGAATAGAATCAACGATGTAAGTATCTTCTCCGTGGTTTAGAATGTTTGATAAGCCTTGATTAAAAGCTGCGATCCACGGATAAAGCCGCTTATGTCTGCGATTAAAATTGGAACGGTCAATGAGGTTTGGAAAATCGCTGGTATAATCTGATTTAAGTTTACCAAAGAAGTAACTTTCAGAGTCAATGCCAATAGATTCTGCAGTCAGAGCTAATGCAATTATTTGACAATCTGACATTTTTGGATTTCTTGGGTAGCTTTGAAAGTTGTCGAACTCATTAATCCGATCAGAAAAGAACGATTTGGTTAAACCAATAAACTTGTCGAAATTTGCCTTCAGGTTGTGCATAAGTAGAATAATGAATTGGCGTTTATTTTCTACTAATATATTGAATACCAATATAATGCACAACTTTTTAAACAATATTTTATTATTTATTTTCAATCGCACAACGAGTCTGTATTAATAAATCAGGCCTGTTAGTAATTTGAAAACTGACAGGTCTCTGATTTTTTGAAATGTGGATTTACAATGGAACGGAAACTTTTTGAATACATTAAACGACTTCAGGCTTTAGCTGAAATTGGCCTTGTTTACAGCAATATCAATTATGACCGTGAACGCTATGAAGAAATTCAGCAAATAAGTCTAAAAATGCTTGAACTTCTGACTGATATGCCTATCGGGAAAATCAGTCCGGTAATTCAGGAAACGAATGGTTACAAAACGCCGAAAGTGGATGTTCGGGCAGTGGTTTTCAACGCCGAAGGCCAAATCCTGCTGGTACAGGAAAAAGCTGATGGCTGTTGGGCGTTGCCGGGAGGATGGGCTGATATCGGGTACACCCCCCGTCAAATCGCTGAAAAAGAGTGCTTCGAAGAAGCCGGAATTAGGGTGAAATCACAAGGTTTATTAGCTGTAATGGACAAGACGGCTCAGCTTATGCCTCCCGAATTTGAATACGTGTACAAGCTTTTTATCAGGTGTGAGCCGCTTGGAACTCAGATTTACGCTGGGGAAGAGACAAATGATGTGAACTGGTTTGAAGAAGATAAATTACCCGAACTTTCAGAACCCCGTAACCTGGAATCCCAAATCCATCTCATGTTTAAATATTATCGTGGAGAAGCTGCTGAAGTTTACCTGGATTGATAGGTTGGCTTCGGGAGAATCGGTGAGAATTAAAACACAAAAGTTCTTGTTTTCCCAATTATTTGAAATATAAGTTCGATAATTTCAGTAAAATGTTGATATGATTGAGTTTACTAAAACAATGATATTTATCACCCGCCTAAACAACAGCTTGTTTGTCAGTCAGATGAAAACGGATTTTTTTAAAGTTTATTTAGAATAGCTATAAATTGCAAATCGTGTTTTAAAAATAAAATACACGGTCCATATTGTTATTCAAACATCTTTAGATTTGCATGATTTTTTTGAGCCAAGAAATCAACCAGATGGAAGAAAAGGTGTTACATTCGGGGATTATTCAGGAGGTTTCAGAAAATAAGCTAATAGTTGCTATTATTAGTGCCTCAGCCTGTTCCTCATGCCATGCGAAGGGTGCCTGCCTAGCCTCCGAGATGCAGGAAAAAGAAATCGAAATCTATCGCTTTTCCGGTGAGTTTCAACCCGGGCAATCAGTAAATATCGTTGGAAAAACTTCTCAGGGTTACCGAGCTATGTTTTACGGCTATGTTTTGCCATTCATTTTGGTTATTGTTTCGCTGATTTTAGCTCTTTCGATTACCAAAAGTGATGGGATAGCTGGACTTTTATCTCTGGCTGTTCTGATTCCATATTATGTAGTACTTTATTTTTTCAGAAATAAACTTAAACGCTCATTTGAATTCGAAATCTCTGCAATTAATTAAATCAACTGTATGAGTACGACTATTTTATATACAATTTTAACCCTCAGTATTATCGGAACTTTATCGGCAATAATTCTTTATTTTGTTGCTCAAAAGTTTAAGGTATATGAAGATCCACGGATCGATCTGGTTGAAGCAACCTTGCCTGGAGCTAATTGTGGCGGTTGTGGTTATGCCGGATGTCACGCTTTTGCCGAAGCCTGTGTGAAACATGGTGAATTGTCCTTTCTTTTTTGCCCCGTGGGTGGAAACGATTGTATGGGAAGTGTTGCCGGAATTTTGGGCATTGAAGCAGTAAAGAAAGATCCCCGGGTTGCCGTAGTTCGGTGCAACGGAACCTGCGAGTACCGCCCCAAAACCAATGTTTTTGACGGACCTGTTTCGTGTGCCATTGCGGCTTCGTTATATGCCGGCGATACCGGTTGCCAGTATGGCTGTCTGGGATGTGGTGACTGCGTGGTGGCCTGCGATTTTGATGCCATTCACATGAATCCGGTAACTGGCTTGTCTGAAGTAGACGATGAAAAATGTGTTGCTTGCGGTGCCTGTGTGAAAGCGTGCCCCAAAATGTTGATTGAACTGCGGAAAAAGGCGCCCAAAGACCGTAAAATATATGTGGCTTGCCGGAACATGGATAAAGGGGCCGTTGCCCGGAAATCGTGCAGTGTTGCCTGCATCGGTTGTAGTAAATGTGAAAAGGAATGTAGTTATGATGCCATTACCATGGCCAATAACCTGGCCTTTATTGATTCAGACAAATGTAAACTTTGTCGGAAATGTGTTACCGTATGCCCGACCAATTCCATCATCGAACTGAATTTTCCACCACGGAAAATAAATGTCGGCGATCAGTCGGGTGCAGAAACTGTTAAGCAAAAAGAAGAAGCTCCCAAAGCAGTTTCTGCCGAAACTCAATCAGAATCTTAAATTATCAGGAGGAGAATCGTGTTAAAAACATTTACCATAGGAGGAGTTCATCCGGCCGAAAATAAGTTGTCGGCACAAAAAGCGATAGAAGTGCTTGCTCTTCCAAAATCAGTTTTTATTCCAGTTGTCCAACATATTGGAGCTCCGGCTGAAGTGGTGGTGCAAAAAGGCGACAAGGTCAAAGTTGGCCAGTTGATTGCCAAATCATCCGGATTTGTTTCGGCTAATATCCATTCGTCGGTTTCGGGAACAGTTAAAAAAGTAGAGACCGGACCCGATACTTCAGGATACCCCAAAATGGGCGTTTACATTGATGTTGAGGATGACATCTGGGACGAAAAAATTGACCGGGAAGCCGCTGTAAAAACTGAAATTGATCTGGATGGCCCTGCTATTCTGAACCGTATTCAGGATGCCGGAATTGTTGGATTGGGAGGGGCAACTTTCCCGACTCATGTGAAGCTGATGCCTCCCAAGGGAATGAAGGCCGAAGTGCTTCTGATCAATGGTGTCGAGTGTGAGCCGTATCTGACTTCTGATCACCGGATGATGCTGGAACATGGCGAGGAATTGATCGTTGGCGTTCAGTTGCTTATGAAAGCTTTAAATGTGAGCCATGCCGCGATTGGAATTGAAAACAATAAGCCTGATGCAATTTCAAAAATGATCAGTCTGGCTTACCGTCATAGTAATATTTCGGTTGTGCCGTTGAAGGTGAAATACCCGCAAGGCGGTGAAAAACAACTGATTAAAGCTGTGACAGGCCGCGAGGTTCCATCGGGCGCCCTGCCAATTTCGGTAGGTGCCGTAGTAACCAACATGGCGACGACTTTTGCAGTTTACGAGGCTGTTCAAAAGAATAAGCCACTGTTTGAACGGGTGGTTACCGTGACTGGCAAAACTGTTCAAAAGCCATCCAATTTCAAAGTCAGGATTGGGACGGCTGTGAGCGAATTGATTGAAGCAGCAGGTGGTCTTCCGGAAAATTGCGGAAAAATAATTAACGGTGGTCCCATGATGGGAAAAGCTGTTTCCAACCCTGAGATACCTGTTACCAAAGGAACTTCGGGAATTTTGATGATGCCTGAAACGGAAGCTAAACGAAAGGAAGTGATGCCCTGCATCCGCTGTTCGCGCTGCGTTTCGGTTTGCCCGATGGGACTCGAACCTTATTTACTGATGACCGTCTCGGAAAAGCAGTTGTGGAATCGTGCTGAATACGAGCAGATCATGGATTGTATTGAATGCGGGTCGTGCAGTTATACCTGCCCGGCCAGTCGTCCGCTGCTCGACTATGTGCGATTGGGAAAAGCCAAAGTGGGCGCATTAATTAGAACCCGTAAAAATTAAAATTTTGGATGAATATTGAATTTAAAATGCCAAAATTCAAATAGCATTAAAAAATAATATTTTCAATGAGTAAACTATTTACAATATCCCCTTCACCACACATTCATTCCGGCGATTCGGTGAATAAGATCATGTACAGTGTGATGCTGGCGCTGGTGCCTGCTTTTATCTGGTCGGTGGTGCTGTTCGGACTGGATTCCGTTCGGGTTACCCTGTTGGCGGTTGCAGCATGCGTTGCTTTCGAATACCTGATCCAGAAATATCTTTTAAAAACTACTCCGCAAATAACCGACGGATCAGCTGCCCTGACTGGTATATTGCTTGCATTCAATGTGCCAGCATCAATCCCGTCGTGGATGATCATTGTCGGATCGCTGATTGCTATCGGGATTGCCAAAATGCCTTATGGCGGACTGGGTAACAATCCGTTTAACCCCGCATTGGTGGGCCGTGTGTTCATGCTGATTTCGTTTCCGGTGCAAATGACCTCATGGCCGGCAACCGGAGCAAATGGTGTAGATGCGGTGACTACCGCAACACCGCTGGCTATCCTGAAAGAAGGTCTCAAGAATGGACAACCAATTGCTGAAATGTATAAAAATTTGCCTTCAAACATGGATTTGTTCATGGGGAACATTTCGGGATCACTGGGTGAAATTTCAGTGCTGGCTTTGCTGATAGGTGGAATATTTATGTTGGTTCGTAAAATTATTACCTGGCATATTCCGGTATCTGTATTAGTTTCGGCGGCTGTTTTTTCCGGAATATTCTGGATGATCGATCCTTCAAGAAATGCTGATCCGCTGTTTCATTCGATGACCGGCGGTTTGATTCTTGGGGCATTCTTTATGGCAACCGACATGGTTACTTCTCCCATGAATGCCAAAGCTCAGTTAATCTTCGGGGCAGGAATCGGTGTGCTGACCATCCTGATCAGGGTGTGGGGAGCTTATCCGGAAGGAGTTTCGTTTGCCATTCTGATTATGAATGCGCTGGTACCACTTCTCAATCGTTTTGTTAAACCCAAACGGTTTGGAGAAGTAAAAAATCAAATCCATTAAAGGATAAATTTATGGCTAAGAGAGAGTCAACATTTAAAAATATGACGATAGCACTTTTCGTCATCACGGCTGTGGCTGGCCTGGCTATGGCAGCTGTTTATTCGGTTACCAAAGAACCTATTGCTGTTTCGCAAAAAGCGAAGATCAACAACGCCATTAAAATGGTTGTTCCTGAATTTGAAACCATCGCGGACACTGTGCTGATGCCTGAAGACGGGAAAGACAGCATCCGGATTCACCGTTTGCTGAAAGGCACTGAAAAATCGGGCGTTGCTGTTGAAACATACACCGATAAAGCATTTAGCGGGCGTTTCACCTTGATGGTCGGCTTTATGCCCGATGGCTCAATAAGCAATATCGAAGTATTGGAACATAAGGAAACCCCCGGGCTTGGGACCAAAATGACATTGCCAAAATTTAAAGATCAGTTTAAAGGATTGAAGATTTCGGAAATTGCGGACGAAAAACTTAAAGTAAAAAAGGATGGAGGTTCGGTTGATGCCATTACTGCCGCCACCATCAGCAGCCGGGCTTTCTGCGATGCTGTCAACCGTGCGTATGCCGTAACAAAGAAAGGGGAAAAACAATGAATCAGTTTAAAAACTTTAGTAAAGGATTCCTCCGGGAAAATCCGATATTAGTTTTGCTTTTGGGAACCTGCCCGACGCTGGCGGTCACCTCGTCGGCTATCAATGGTTTGGGCATGGGACTGGCAACAACTTTTGTGCTGTTTATGTCGAATATTTTTATCTCTGTGGTAAAAGATTTTGTACCCGACAAGGTTCGTATTCCGGCTTTTGTAGTGGTTATTGCCAGCTTTGTGACTATTGTCGACTTGCTGATGCAGGCCTACACTCCGGCACTATCTAACCAATTGGGTATTTTCATTCCGCTAATTGTGGTTAACTGCATCGTACTTGGGCGTGCCGAAGCTTTTGCTGCAAAGAACAATGTCTTCTCATCGTTTATCGATGGTCTTGGTATGGGACTTGGTTTTACCATGGCTTTGGTAACCATTGGCAGCATTCGCGAAATGCTGGGCGCCGGTTCTATATTCGGATACAAATTTATCTCTGAAGGCGCCGATGGAATCCTCGTTTTTATTCTGGCTCCCGGAGCTTTCATAACATTGGGATTCCTGATTGCTATTCTGAAAAAAATCAATAAATCATCCTAACCAATCAGATTATGGAATATGTAATTATACTTATATCAGCCATTCTGGTAAACAACATCGTCCTTGCTCAGTTTCTTGGTATTTGTCCGTTTTTAGGAGTCAGTACCAAAACCGAAACAGCTGTTGGTATGGGAGCTTCGGTGCTTTTTGTCATGACTTTGGCTACCATTGTTACTTTTCTGGTTCAGCAATATGTGCTGGTTCCGCTCAATCTGGCCTTTTTGCAGACCATCAGTTTTATCCTGATTATTGCTGCTTTGGTCCAAATGCTGGAAATTATTCTGAAGAAAGTGAGTCCTTCGTTGTACCAGGCTTTGGGTATTTATCTGCCTCTGATTACCACCAACTGTGCAGTGCTTGGCGTTGCAATTCTGGTCATAAAGAAAAATTTTAATCTGGCAGAATCGGTGGTGTTTACTGTTGCAACTGCATTGGGATTTGCCCTGGCTCTGATTATTTTCTCGGGAATTCGCGAGCAGATTGCTCTTGCCAATGTTCCAAAGGGCATGAAAGGAATTCCAATTGCGCTGGTTACAGCCGGAATTTTGGCTCTGGCTTTCATGGGTTTTGCCGGATTGGTATAGAAAAAGATTGTTATTAGTTTTGCCTGTTTTCAGGATTTGCATTTAATTGCATTCTGACTAATATAAAATAAAGCAGCTTTTGAGTGAGCTGCTTTTTACTTTCAGAAAGAATGGAAAATATGGCCTCACAACATATAAAGGATAGGCTTGTTGGATGCGTAACAACTTCACTTCCTCAGGGAATGAAGACGGCACTCTGGTTACTTAAATTAACCATTCCAGTTTCGTTTGCTGTATTTCTGCTTGATTTTTTCGGAATACTGAATGTGATTGCCGGCTGGGTGGCGCCATTGTTTAAATTGATTGGTTTATCCGGGCAAGCTTCTGTTGTGCTCATCACGAGTTTCTTTACCAATATTTATTCGGTAATTGCCGTAATGACTACCCTTGGAACCGGATATCGTGAAGGAACTATTCTGGCAGTAATGTGCCTGATTTCGCATGCCCTGATTGTGGAGACCGCTATTCAGAAAAGGACCGGATCGGCGCCCTGGCGCATGATTTTTACGCGATTGTCGGCCAGCTTTATTGTCGCATGGATGTTGAACCTAATTCTTCCGGAAGAAACTGCTTCTTCAACCGGTGCTATTCTCAGCCAATCCAAAACTTTTTCCACAGCTTTGATGAGTTGGCTGGGCGATATTTCGGTGACGACCATTAAAATAGTTATCCTGGTTAATTTGTTGCTGATCCTGCAAAGAATACTCAACGAATTTGGACTAATCAAATGGATACTGAAGCCTTTCATCCCTTTGTTAAAAGTAATGGGATTGCCGGCAAATACAGGCTTTTTGTGGATGGTGGCCTACACGCTCGGACTTTCGTATGGCGGGGCAATCATGATCAGCCAATCGGAAGAGGGAAAACTGAGTCGCGAAGATGCTGATTTGCTGAATCACCACATTGCCGTTTCGCACTCAGAACTCGAAGATCCGTTGCTTTTTGTTGCTGTTGGTTATCCAATTGCTATTCTGATTATTCCCCGCATATTGCTTTCCATCGTTTATGTGTGGGGCAGACGGTTCGAGCTTTGGCTGAAGTACCGATAATTAAATAACAGAACAAATTTTGATAACAAATCCCCTCCGGGATTTGTTCCGAAGGGGATTACACACAAACTATTTTTAAATCAACTATTTTATTTCCAAAACTTTTCCGGTGAGCTTTATTCTTCCGGTAACTGTTTCAGTGGTTTCGGCATCGTTCGCTCCGGTAAAACCGGGTTGTTCGCCGCCCAGTGATACCGTGAACCAGCCGGGCTCAATGACTTGCTTATCTTTATCATTGATCATCGAAAGCTGTCTTGGTTCGAGCGTGAACTCAACAGTTTGAGATTCTCCTTTCTTCAGCGAAATGCGTTTAAATCCTTCCAATTGACGAATCGGGCGCGGTGTTGAGCCTTTTTCGTCAGTCAGGTAAAGCTCTGCAACCTCTTCACCGTCGCGGTCGCCGGTGTTGGTTACTTTCACCGAGACCTGAATTTTGTCGCCAACTTTAGCTTCTGCCGGAACGTTCAAATCAGAATAACTGAATTTGGTATAACTCAGTCCGAATCCAAACGGATACAGCGGAGTCTGACGGAAATAGCGATAGGTTCGTCCTTCCATGTCGTAATTTTCAAAAGCAGGTAACTGGTCAACCGATTTGTAATAAGTTACAGGCAAACGTCCGGCCGGATTGTAATCGCCAAAAAGAACATCGGCTACTGCATTTCCCCCCTCTTGACCAGGATAACCGGCAGTAAGAATGGCATCCATGTTTTCGGCGGCATAATTGATTGAGAGTGCACTCCCGTTAATCAGTACCAGCACAATTGGTTTTCCGGTAGCTTTCAGGGCTTCCATCAGGTCGCTTTGTGTTTTTGGCAAATTGAGGTGAGTACGGTCGCCGCCTTTGAAGCCATCCACCTGAATCGGCATTTCTTCGCCTTCCAGCCGCTGATTCAAACCCAGTACCAATACTACAACATCTGATTTCTTTGCGGCTTCAACAGCCTGTGCCAGCATGTTGGGTTGTGGTGTAGCCCATAACAATCGGGCATCGCCATCGCCGTGGTAATTGCGGTAATCAAAAACCAGCTTATATCGTTTACCTGCTTCCAGTCTCAGTTTTTTTGATCCATGAAAAGCGTGGTGCTCGTTATTTCCACCAAGTATTTGTTTCTCGTCGCAATAAATTTTGAATGAAGGCATACTCCATCCTCCAATTTCATAATCGCCCGTTTGAGGAACTTTCAGATAGGTCGTCCAGCGGATTCCAAAATTGTCGACAGGCATACGCGGATCAGGAGAACCAGATTCCCAGTAAAAGTCGATGTTGTCGTCAACCCGGGTGAAAAGAGGCTGACCTTCCAGTTTGTTATTGGCAAAATATTCGCCGAAAGCACCCTGTTTCCCATCTTCGGTTTCGAGATAAATGGATGGGATAGCGGTCAGTTTTGAAATACCGTCGGCCAACTCGCTACCCTGCGCATAAACGATTTCGGTCTGCGGAGTTACTTTGTTTTTTATGCCTTGCAGAACAGTTACCGGATTGGAAGGGATACCGTTGTAATTACCCCACAACGATTCAATTTCATCGGCATTTGGACCTATAACAGCAATGCGTGTCAGGTTTTTCTTTAATGGCAGGGTTTTGTTTGCATTTTTGAGCAAAACAATACTTTTTTCAGCGGCAACGCGGGCCAGATGATCGTTTGCCGGATTGTTGTTTACCGAGAAGGGAATCTGTGCATAAGGAACTTTATCATCCGGATCGAACATACCCAGTTTCATTCGGGCAGTCATCAAACGACCGACAGACACATCAAGGTCTTTTTCGGTAAGTAAACCGCGTTTAATTGCTTCGGGCAATGCCTTGTAGGTGTCGCCGCATTCGAGATCGGTTCCTCTTTTTACAGCCAGAGCAGCCGCTTCAGCAGCATCTTTCGCAATTTTGTGGTATCTCCAGATGTCCGAAATAGCTCCGCAATCGCTTACAATATAGCCCTGAAAACCCCACTCGTTGCGAAGAATTCCGGATAGTTCGGTATTTGCACAGCAAGCTTCGCCCCGGAAACGATTGTAGGCGCCCATAACCGACCATACACCGCCATCGACTACCAGTGTGCGGAAAGCAGGCAGATAGGTTTCGCGCAGATCCCGTTCGCTGATGCGGGCATCAAATTCATGCCGCATGGGTTCAGGCCCGGAGTGTACGGCAAAATGTTTGGCTGTTGCCACCACTTTCAGGTATTTCGGATCGTTTCCCTGAAGTCCTTTCACAAACTCAAGTCCCATTTGGCCAGTCAGATACGGGTCTTCCCCGTAAGTTTCGTGACCACGGCCCCAGCGTGGATCGCGGAAAATGTTAATGTTGGGCGACCAGAATGTGAGCCCCTGGTAGATTTTCCGAAGTCCCCGGCGTGCAAATTCGTGATGTTTGGCGCGGGCTTCGTCCGAAATGGCTGTAGCAACCTGGTTGATTAATTCGGTGTCCCACGAGGCAGCGATGGAGATGGACTGCGGAAAGACGGTGGCATAACCGGCGCGGGCTACGCCGTGTAAACATTCGTTCCACCAGTTGTATTCCGGAATGTCGAGTCGCTCGATAGTCGGCGACTGGTAGCGCATTTGATTCATTTTTTCCTCGATTGTCATTTCCGAAAGCAGGTTTTCCACCCGTTCCTGAACGGAAAGGTTGGTATTCTGAAAAGGAAATCTGGTCTGTGAAACTGCAAGGAATGGCAGAGCAAGCAGGATAAAGATAATTGATTGTTTCATATTTGATAAATTAGATTGTACTGGTCTGGTCTGGTCTGTAAAAATAAGAAATGAACAGGAAACTGCAAAAGAATCAGCGAACAGCCTGCTATATTTTTAAACCTGTCATTCATATTTGAAGTTTAGACTTTTTCATGCCCTACATTCATGAAATAAAAAAGGTCCCGAAAAATCGGAACCTTTTAGCTTAGTTGAATTTCTTCAGAATTTCTTTGACGGCATCTTTGTGAACGGTGAATCCCATCATTTTAAGCTTGATGTAATCTTCGTGAAAGAAATAGTATCCAAAATTGGGATTGTCCTGACCAACATTTCGTGAGCCGGAGCTGGAGTCTTTAATCAGGTACCAGTCTTTGCCCAACCCTTTGTAATTTTCCAGAATACCTATCAGTTGCATACCATGATCGTCAGTGGTTGTTTCGTTCGAAAACCTGAACTGGCGGGCATCTTCGTTGATGTAGGCTGATGGAATGTCGTAATCTGGAATCATGGCACAGTTAGTTTCGCGGCTGAAGCCCGATTCGGATACATCACCGCCAATGCTCAATGAATAACCATTTTTAACGGCATTTTTAACTGCCTGCATAAATACATCGAGCGGAACGTTGTAATAATCTTTGTTGTGCCACCAGTTGTCGGGCACTTTGTATTCCACTTGCTGCCAGTATGGTTCCTGCTTGTACGACAAGATTTCAACAAAATCATCCGGATTTATTTTCAGGTAATCTTTCAGGTACGTTTGAGGGGTATAGGTCTTTCCTTCCACCTGAAATTCGGTTGGTGGCACTCCAATGTAATGGTTCATGATTGATTTGATGGTTTCCAGTCCATATTCCACATTCCAGGCATTCGTGGTTTTCATCGAATTCAGAAAAGCGGTCATTTCGGCCACCATTTTGGCATGGCTGTGGAATTTTCGTCCGTCGAGCAAACCGGTGTAGGCTGATTCGGGAACAGCCCCATACATTTTCATGATGCGTGACAGCGCATTTCCTTCCGAACCTTCGGCAAAATTCGAATCACCTCTTTTTTCGATGAAGCGGCGGGCTTTTTCAACATATTCGAAATAGGCTGAATAAATTTCAGAAATCTCTACTTTTTTACCTTGCTGACGTAATACTTCTGACTCGTAAAACGATGTGGTTGAGAAACTCCAGCAGGTTCCGGCATTTCCCTGCGATTCGGTCGGATTACTCCAAATGGTTTTATAAAGCGCCGGATTATTTGGTAAATCCATGCCCGACTGGTCCATCACAAAACGAACGAACGGCTCTTTCTCACTCAGTTTTTCTTCAACGGCATTGATGTCCTTCAGGATTGATTCGTAGTAAAATCCTTTGCCTTTTTCGTCTTTTACAACCTTGCCTTTACTTACATTCTGAGCCGGGCTGGCCAAAGCAAGAGAGATGATTACTCCTGATACTAAAAATATTCTCTTCATGGTTATTTTTTTAATGCCCGAATATAGTTTTATGTTTTGGTGTTGTTGATGAATAATGTCAGATTTTTGACAGAAGACAAACTGACTGGAGAGGAAGGTGATAAAAGGCCGTTTGAAAAACAAAAAAGAAATTTCAGTCCATCATCCTTTTCTCCACTCCAGACGATTATCAACCCGGTAACCCAGCTTTTCGTTTTCGAGCAACCATCTGACAACTTTGACCACCGCATCGGGTTTGCCTTCAATTTGCTTCAGCAGTTCTTCGTGAAAGCAGGGTTCATGTAGAATCTTTTTGATTTGCTCGCTAATGGTGTCAAATTCGTATTTACTCAGGTTCAGCTCGTTTCGCTCGCGGCAAACATCACATTTTCCGCAGCGTACCGATTCTTTTTCCCCAAAATACTGAAGCAGCGACTGGCTTCGGCATTTGTGTCCCGATGAGGCATAATGAATCATGGCTTCAATTCGCTGCATGTAGTCCAATTTGCGGTCTGTATAGTTTTCTTTGGTAATTTTTATGCGATCGGTGTCCAGACGTTCCTTGGTGAAAATAATAAACGGTGTTTTTTTCTTCGGAATATAATCGATGATTTTATGGGAACGCAAGCGGGTTAAGAACTCGTAAACTAAATCGGGACCGATGTTTGCCCGTTGAGCCAGCAGTTCCTCGTCGATGGCAACATAATTGGTAAACAGTCCGGTATACGAGCGAAGCAACAGCTTGATGAAGCCGTCGAAATCAGCATTGGCCACCTGAAATTTGTACAAATCGTCGCGCCCGATCTGGAAATAAACTTTCGAGGGGTTGTCGATTTCGTCGGTCAGTTCGAGGTAGCCTTCGCGCTGAAGGATCTTCAGGCTGTTGAAAACCGTGGTGATCTGGAAGGAAAAGCTGGAAGCAAAAGTAGCCATGCTGAACTCGAACGACTGATCTTTTCCAAAACCAACGGCTATCTGGTAAAAATTGCAGAGTGCTTCGTAAATCCGTTTGATTACTTCCGGTTCGGGAAACGACTTTTCGACATTCTTTTCGAGGCGCAGCTTGTCGCTGTTGGTGTAGAGCAAAACGGCCCAGGCGGGTTTTCCGTCACGTCCGGCGCGGCCTGCTTCCTGAAAATAGGCTTCCACTGAATCGGGCGCTTCGAGGTGGACCACAAACCGAACGTCAGCTTTGTCGATACCCATCCCGAAAGCGTTGGTTGAAACAATAACCCGGCATTGCTCTTTTTTCCAGGCTTCCTGACGCTGCGACCGCACCTTTGAATTCAATCCGGCGTGGTAATAGTCGGCTGAAATTTTGTTTTTTCGCAGTAAATCGCTGATTTCACGTGTCAGTTTCCGGCTTCTGACATACACAATTCCGGTACCCTGAACTTTTTGCACTGTCCGAACCAGGTAATTCAGTTTGTCTTCTTCATTTCGTACCAGGTAAACTAGGTTGCTGCGGTAATAACTGGTCCGGAGTACATTTTTTACTTTAAACTTCAGTTGTTCCTGAATGTCGTCGACCACCTCAGGCGTGGCAGTTGCCGTGACGGCCAGCACCGGAACGGCGGGCAACATTTCGCGCAGTCCGGCAATCCGCAGGTACGAAGGCCTGAAATCGTATCCCCACTGCGAAATACAATGCGCCTCGTCAACTGCAATCAGGTTGACATCCATCTGACCAATGCGTTCGCGAAACTGCTCGGTCGCAATACGTTCGGGAGAAAGGTAAAGAAACTTATAATCGCCCCAGGCAGCATTATCAAAGGCAATTTTTATTTCCTGTGCGCTCATTCCCGAGTAAATGGCCAGCGCCTTGATGCCTCTTTGGTTCAGGTTTTCCACCTGGTCTTTCATCAAAGCTATCAGCGGAGTTATTACCAGGCAAATGCCCGGTTTCGAAAGCGAATATACCTGGTAAGTAATAGATTTGCCTCCCCCTGTGGGCATCAGACCGAGCGTATCTTTCCCCTGCGCCACCGAACGGATGATCTCCTCCTGCATGGGTCTAAAGGATCCATATCCCCAGTATTTGGTCAGTATTTGTGTGAATTCGCTCAAAAGTCAGTTGTTTATTCCTGAATTCAAATTTAGCAGCTTTTGACATACGGCGCATATATGTTTGTCTTTTCAATGATCATTTGCATTGACTTTTTTTTCATAATCATGAGCAATCTGAATATAGATTTCTGCTTAACAAATTTTAAGATACATTAAAGTTTATAGGCTAGTTGCGCCCAAAATTATCGGGACATTTGTAGCTGTTTTTTTTGTAGTTTTGTCAAATAACCCATTAAGAAATACAAAATGTCGTTTTTTGCCGATAAGGTTGTATCCGAAGGTTTAACTTTTGATGATGTGTTGTTGATTCCATCCTATTCAGAAGTCTTGCCACGCGAGGTAGAGCTCACCTCCTGGTTTACCCGGAACATCAGGCTGAATACGCCTATTGTGACTGCAGCCATGGATACGGTGACTGATTCCAGGATGGCCATTGCCATTGCCCGCGAGGGTGGGATAGGAGTGATCCACAAAAACATGAGCATCGCCGAGCAGGCCCGGCAGGTAACCAAAGTGAAAAGGGCTGAAAATGCGATGATTTACGATCCGGTTACCATTGCTAAGGAAAAGACTGTGCGCGATGCTATTGACCTGATGAAAACACACAAAATCGGCGGTATCCCGGTTATTGACGGCGAAGGTCGGTTGGTTGGCATTGTGACCAACCGCGACTTGCGGTTTGAAAACGATCTTAACAAATTGATTTCGGAGGTGATGACTAAAGACAACCTGATCACCACCAATATTTCCACATCGCTCGAAATGGCTTCGGCAATCCTTCAGCAATACAAAATTGAGAAACTGCCTGTTGTTGATAAAAACAACAAACTGATTGCCTTGGTTACTTACAAAGACATCACGAAAGCCAAGGATAAACCGCTGGCATCGAAGGACGATAAAGGTCGCCTGAGGGTGGCTGCTGCCGTTGGAATTGCCCGTGATACCATCGATCGGGTTGACGAACTGGTTCGCGCCCAGGCGGATGCCATTGTGATTGATACGGCTCATGGTCATTCGATGTACGTACTCGAAATGCTCCGCAAAGCCAAGAATAAATATCCTGAAATTGATTTTGTTGCCGGAAACATCGCCACTCCCGAAGCTGCTACGGATTTGGTGCTTGCCGGCGCCGATGCCGTGAAAGTTGGAATTGGTCCCGGCTCGATTTGTACCACACGGATCATTGCCGGAGTCGGTGTTCCGCAGCTTTCGGCCATTTACAATGTGAGCAAGGCGATCAAAAAAAGCGGGGTCCCGGTGATTGCTGATGGTGGTATCCGTTATTCGGGCGATATTGTAAAAGCGCTTGCTGCCGGAGCTCATTCTATTATGGCCGGATCGCTTTTTGCCGGCGTAGATGAGTCGCCGGGCGATACCATTTTGTTTCAGGGGCGCAAATTTAAGACTTACCGGGGAATGGGATCGGTGGAAGCCATGCAGTCGGGTTCCAAAGACCGCTATTTTCAGGATGTGGAAGACGACATTAAAAAGCTGGTTCCCGAGGGAATTGTGGCCCGTGTTCCTTACAAAGGACTACTATATGAAGTGCTTCTTCAGCTAACCGGAGGAATGAGGGCAGGGATGGGCTACTGTGGCGCTAAAAATATTGAGATGCTTCAACATGCTAAATTCATGCGTATCACCAGTTCCGGAATCCTCGAAAGTCATCCGCATGATGTGAGTATTACCAGTGAATCTCCCAATTACAGTTCACGTCAGGGGCAAGACTAAAATCAAAAATCAGATTCAAATAAGTAAAAATATACACTCATCAACAAGTTCCAGTTTTATCCATGAATTCAATTATTTCCGGAAATTCGCGCATATCCATTCAATTTTTGGTCAGAATTTCAGCCTGTATAGGTTTTGTTTTATGGAGTTGGTCGGCATCAGCTCAGAAAGAAAATGAAGTAATTGCTAAAATTGGAAATCAATCGGTAACTACTGATGAGTTTTTGGCCAATTACCGAAAGAATAATACCAATGTGCTGGATGCAAAAGACAAAAAAAAACCGGCAGAATATCTTCAGTTGTACATCAATTTTAAACTAAAGGTACTTGAAGCTCAACGATTAGGTTACGATACAGTGAAATCGTTTATTGACGAGTTAAAAGGATACCGTCAGGAGTTGGCCAGGCCATACCTTACCGATGTTACCTTCGATGAGGGAGTGCTGAAAACTGCCTATCACCGCACGCAATATGAGCGAAAAGCAAGTCACCTGATGATCAGGCTAAATCCGGAAGCCGCTCCGACTGATACGCTGGCAGCCTGGAATAAACTGGCCGACCTGAGGAAACAAATTCTGGCCGGGGCCGATTTCAATGAGATGGCTGCCAAATATTCGGAAGATCCGTCAGCTGTTGAAAATGAAGGCTTACTTGGCTATTTCAGTGCCTTCCAGATGGTTTATCCGTTCGAGGATATGACTTACCGCACCCCGGTTGGTCAGGTTTCGGAGATTATCCGCTCCAAATTTGGTTATCACATCATCAAGGTGCACGATGAGCGGCTTTCTCCCGGTGAAATTAAGGTAGCGCATATCATGAAAATGTTTCCGCAACAGGCCAGCAACGAAACTATTGCCAAACTTAAACTGTCGGTTGATAGCCTTTGGCAGAAGGCAACTTCGGGAGCCGACTTTGCCGAACTGGCCAAAAAATATTCCGACGACAAACAATCGGCGGCTGAAGGCGGGGTGTTGAACTGGTTTACCCCAACGACTATGCTTCCCGCATTTGCCGACGCCGCATTTGCTCTGAAAAATGATGGCGATATCTCTCCGGTTATCCGCACACCTTATGGCTGGCACATCATCAAACGGCTGGAACTGCGCACCACGGCTCCTTTTGAAAAACTGAAACCCGAACTGGAAAACAAAATCCGCCAGAATCCGGCCATCAGTAAACACAGCGACGAAGCTTTCGATCACAAACTGAAGGCCGAGTATCAACTTCAGGAGGACAAAAGTCTGTTTAATCAGTTAATTGCTTCGGTTTCGAATACTCCGAATGACTGGGTAAATCAGGTTGCCGGGTTAAAGGGACAGACATTTCTGACATTTGCCGACCGAAAGTTTGAATTTGGCGACTTCGCCGGTTTCCTTCAGAAGCAGAATTTCAAGCCGTCAACCAATCCAGAAGCAGATTTAAAAGATCAACTGGAACAATATATTCACAGCAAACTGATTGAATACGAAAATACCCGTCTGGAGGAGAAATACCCCGACTTTGCCCGCATTTACCGGGAATATCACGATGGAATCCTCCTTTTTAATATTTCGAAAGATAAAATCTGGGATGTAGCTTCCAGCGATTCGGCCAGGCTGCAAACCTATTACGACAATACTTCCAAAAAATACTATTGGAACAATCGTTTCAAAGGATGGATTGTGGGAACAAAGAGTGAGGAAATCCGCAGCCGGGTAGAAACGATGCTCGATCAGAAAGAAGCCAGTCAGCAGGAATTAAAGGATGTTTTCAATACCAAAACCGAAAATAACATTCAGTTTACCGAGGTGGCTGTGGAGAAAGGCGAAAATCCAATTGTTGATTATTTCATTTGGAGTGGCCCAAAACCTGCAGGTTTTGATGAAACTACTACCTTTGTCCACGGAAAAATAGTTCAGAAAGAACTGAAGAACCTGAAAGACGCCTGGGGACTGTATTCTTCCGACTTTCAGGAGCAAGTTGAAAAAGAGTGGATTGATTCGCTGAAGAAAAAATATCCGGTGGAAATAAACAAGAAAGCGTTCAGAAATATTCAGATGATTAAATGAGAAAAGCTGTTACCTATAGCCTGATTTTGTTTAGCCTGTTGTGGTCGGCCTGTAGCCTGCTGTTCGATACCGGCGAACCGGTTGCCAAAGTTGGCAGCAAGGTTTTGACGATGGAAGAGCTATCGAAAAATGTGCCCGATTACCTGGATGCGACCGACAGTACCCTGTGGGCCGATGACTATATCAAAAAATGGATTCAGCGCGAGTTACTGTTGCTCAAGGCCGAAGAAAATCTGAAAGGTGAAATGAAAGATGTGAGCCAGGAATTGGAGGAATACCGAAATTCACTGATTGTATACCGGTACAAAAACGAGTTGATGAAGCAAAAAATGGATACCACGGTGAAAGATTCTGATATCACAAAATACTTCAATGATCACCGCGAGAGCTTTATCCTGAACCGCAACATCGTGAAGGCGATTTACATCAAGGTGTCAGTCGAAACTTCGAGTCCCGAAAACATCAAAGACCTTTGTGCCACCGACGACCCGGAGAAAAGGGCCAAACTGAACGAATACTGCGTAAGTTACGCCAAAGCTTACGATCGGTTTAACGATCAGTGGGTGGCAGCCGATCTGGTACTGAAAAATACCCCGGCGGAAATTACCGATCAGGACCGTTTCCTGGAAAGAAACCGTTTCATCGAAAGCAGCGATATGAATTATTACTATATTGTCTGCATCCGCGATTACCGGCTGGCCGGCCAGGTTTCGCCCATCGAATATGTGCAAAATGACATTCGGAACCTGATTTTGAACAAACAGAAGATGGAATTTTTGAAACAGATCGAAAAAGATATTTACAAGGAAGGCCTTTATAACAATAAGGTTAAACTATTTAAAACAAAAAATACCCGTTTATGATCAGAAAACTAATTGGTTTATTTATCCTTACAGGATGTGTGGTTTTTAGCAATCAAACCAATGCACAAGATAAAGTTGTTGACCAGATTGTTGCCGTTGTCGGGAAAAACATTATCCTGAAATCAGACATCGAAGACATGTACCAGCAGCAACAGGCCCAGGGAATTACCTCGGATGGCGACATGAAATGTGAAATCCTTGAAAATTTGCTGGTTGAAAAATTACTGTTGGCCGAAGCCGAAATGGATACGACCATCACGGTTTCCGATAGTCAGATTAATCAGAATCTGGAACAGCAAATCCAATTTTACATTTCGCACCTTGGGTCTGAAAAGGAGGTGGAAGCCTATTTCAAAAAATCAATTATTGACATTAAAGCCGACCTTCAGGACGTGATCAAAAATCGGCAAATGACCCAGCAAATGCAGGGTAAAATTCTCGATAAAGTGACCATTACTCCGGCCGAGGTACGCTACCATTTCCGGAATTTACCAGAAAAGGAAATTCCTCAGATTGATGCCCAGGTTGAATATGCTCAGATTACGGTTCTGCCTGAAGTTACGCTGGAAGAAGAAGACCGAATCAAAGCACAGCTGCGCGAATTGAAACGGAAAATTGAAAGCGGTGAAAGCAGTTTTGCTGCCATGGCTGCCTTGTATTCGGAAGACGGCGCTGCTCGCAACGGGGGTGAACTCGATTATATGGGCCGCGGAAACCTCGATCCTGCCTATGCCGCTGCTGCTTTTAACCTGAAGAGCGATAAAATATCGAACGTGGTGAAAAGTGATTTTGGTTATCACATCATTCAGGTTGTCGACCGTAAAGGCGAACAGATCAAAACCCGCCACATTATTCTGAAACCCAAAGTCTCGTCCGATGCGATGAAGAAAGCATTTGGCCGGATCGACAGTATTGCTGATTTTATCCGCAAGGGAACCATAAAATTTGAAGAAGCTGCCCTGAATTATTCGTATGACAAGAATTCGCGCAACAATGGAGGTGTGGTGATTAATCCGGAAACCGGCGAATCGAAATGGAAAATGAGCGAACTCGACCCGGATGTAAGTAAAGTGATTGACAAAATGAACATCAACGAGATTTCGAAACCGTTCCAGACTCTCGACGACAAACAGCGCCCGGTATACAAAATTATTAAGCTTCTGAATAAAACCACTGCACATAAGGCTAACCTGCGCGACGATTATATTGAACTTAGCAACTTGTACCTGAACACCAAAAAAGAGAAGAAAATGGATGATTGGATCCGTGAAAAACAAGTAGGTACTTATGTGCGTATTGATCCGACATACATGAATTGTAATTTTAAGTACAAAGGCTGGATAAAATAGTTTCAGGTTTATGGAATCCTGAGATTGGTATTTTGTCCTGAAATAATTGAAGTTTTCACGATAGGCTTTAAGCAGAAATGCAGGTTTGTTTCCCCGAAAGGGATAAATAGGCGAGGGGCATCGCCCCGGGCCGATAAAGCCACCGGAAAGCCGTCCGTGAGTTATTGATTAAACGTGTGGAATTTTTTCGGACGGGATGAAGTGTACTTCAAAAAAGAGTTACAAATAAAATTAGACAAGCTCTCCCGAGGGAGTTTACAGATAATTGAACAGGGGAAGATGACATTTAAGAACGAAGTTGAAGCGGTTAACGCACTGAGCAACAAATTTGGACAGTTGCGTTCTGAAATAAAAAAACGAATCTACGGGCAGGACGAAATCATCGACCAGGTGCTGGTCTCCATGTTTAGCCGCGGGCACTGCCTGTTAATCGGAGTCCCCGGTTTGGCCAAAACCCTTTTGGTCAATACCATTGCCGAGGTACTTGGCCTTCAGTATAAACGCATCCAGTTTACGCCCGATTTGATGCCTTCCGACATCATTGGCACCGAAATTCTGGATAAAGACCGTGAATTTAAATTTATACGCGGGCCTATTTTTGCCAACATCATCCTGGCCGACGAAATTAACCGTACACCGCCCAAAACCCAGGCTGCCCTGCTCGAAGCCATGCAGGAACGCTCAGTCACTGCTGCCGGGCAGAAATATGAACTGGATAAACCATTTTTCGTATTGGCTACGCAAAACCCAATTGAACAGGAAGGGACGTACCCATTGCCCGAGGCGCAGCTCGACCGGTTCATGTTTTCGATCTGGCTCGATTATCCCAAATTTCAGGACGAGTTGACCATCGTGCAAAACACAACCTCTGACTTCTCTGTACAGTTGAACGAAATCATTAGCAAAGAAGAAATCCGGTATTTTCAGGATCTGGTGCTGAAGGTTCCGGTGAACGAAAATGTACTGAAGTATGCCGTTGGGTTATCGGCTAAAACTCGTCCAAACACCGAACTGGCTGCTCCGATCACCAATAAATACCTCAAATGGGGTGCAGGTCCGCGCGCTTCACAGTACCTGGTGCTGGGCGCCAAAACACTGGCAGCTCTTCAGGGAAAATATTCGCCCGACATTGACGACATCCGGAAAGTGGCTGTCAGCATTCTACGCCACCGGGTGATCAAAAACTACAAAGCCGAAGCTGAAAACCTTTCGGTAGAAGACATTATTGCTGAACTGATGAAGTAATTGAATGGCAAGATCCGGTTTATTTTCAGTTGTTTTTCGCACTTTTCCGGCGTTTCTGATCATGTTGATGGTATGTTCATTGGGAAGCTATGCCCAAAATAAGAAGAAAGTGGAGATTCTGCATTGCGATTTGCTCGACTTCGACCAGCGTATTGTGGCCAATGCCCAGCGTTTATTGGGAAATGTCCAGATCAGGGTTGATGGCGCACTGATGTGGTGTGACAGCCTCTATTCCTACAACAGTAGCAATACCGTTGATGCGTTTGGTCATGTTCACATCATCCGCGGCGATACACTCGACATGTATGCCGATTTCATCAAATACAACGGAGACATCAAACTGGCCAAGGCCCGGCGCAATGTCAAGCTGATCGACAAACAAGTTACTTTGACCACCGATTCACTGGATTATGCCATGGACAATGACCTGGCTTCGTACAATTATTCGGGAACCATAAAGGATTCGACTAATGTGCTGACTTCAGTGGTTGGTCTGTATTACGTGAATGAGAAGAAAGCCTATTTCCGCGACAAGGTGGATGTGGTGACCAAAGACTACAAAATCAAGTCGGACACGCTTATCTATTACACCAGCACCAAAAAAGTTTTCATGGAAGGTCCGACCCATATTTTCAATGAAACTGATACTCTTTATGCTGAATATGGTTGGTACGACAGCATGAAAAGTTATGCCAGGTTAACCAAAAAACCACGCATGTGGAACGATAAGCGGACTCTTAAAGCTGATTCGGTTTTTTATGACAAGGAAAAAGGAGAGGGACTTGCAATGGGGCGTGCCCGTGTTCAGGATATTGAAAACCGAATGGTCGTGCTGGGTAACAAGGTTCACTACAACGATCTGGCTAAAATAGCCTGGGCTTCTGATTCGGCGGTGCTGATTCAGTATTCCGAAAAGGACTCCCTTTATTTACATGCGGATTATCTCCGGACCATGCCCGATACGATTCCGAAAAAAATAGAAGTAGTAAAAAAGACTCCTGCCAAAGCCGGAATTAAGGCCGTTGACTCGCTGGCAATCGATTCGATTGCAGCGCCTGTTTTGAAAGCAGATTCGCTGAAAACAAACGCTCCGAAGGATAACCGTTTGGTGCTGGCCTATCACAAGGTCCGGTTTTTCCGCGAAGATTTTCAGGGAAAATGCGACTCGTTGGTGTACTGGTCAAAAGATTCGACAGTTCAACTGTTCACCGATCCGGTGGTTTGGTCAGGGAAAAATCAGATGACCGCCAATTTCATCGAAATGATTAATAAAAGTAAGGATCGTGACGAAGTGCGAATGAAGGAGGATGCGTTTATCATTTCGATGGAAGACGACAGTTTGAGGTTTAACCAGATCAAGGGCAAAAATATGAACGGTTTCATCAGGCAGAATAACCTGTATAAAATTGATGTCAACGGGAATGGCCAGTCAAACTATTATGCCCGCGACAAAGACGGAATTATCGGGCTCAATAAAGCCGAAAGCAGCAGGATCACCATTTATATGAATGAGGGGAAGGTCCAGAAAATAGCCTTTATCAAATCGCCCGATGGGGAACTTAAACCAATGGCCGACATCGAAGAAGGCGATAAGCTGTTACCCGGATTCAAATGGCAGGAAGAATTGCGCCCCAAAAGCAAAGATGATATCTTTTCCGATCCGGTTCTGACTGCGCCTAAACTTCCGGGGAAAGTTATTCGTGAGTTGAAAAATAAGGTAGAAAAATCTGTTGAGTAACCGGGTAATTTGCGGTTTTTAGATTTCGCGGCGTCAAAAGTGTTATTAGCATGATCTTGAAGCAAGTTTCCTAAAACAAAAAAGCAAGGCTCTTGACCTTGCTTTCCTGTATGTTACCGAAAATTAGTATTCATCTTCATTGAAAAAGAAGTCATCTTTGCTTGGGTAGTCGGGCCAGATGTCTTCGATACTCTCATAAATCTCCCCTTCATCTTCAATCTCCTGCAAATTTTCAATAACTTCGAGAGGTGCACCGCTACGGATAGCAAAATCGATCAACTCATCTTTGCTTGCCGGCCAGGGGGCATCCTCCAATTTAGAGGCTAGTTCAAGTGTCCAGTACATTTTGTTTTGAAATTATGGGGTTTTTACTTGTTTTTTTAACTCCTGCGAATATAACAAAAAATCGAATTGTGCAAACAATTATGGTTTTTATTCATCAATCTCCGGAGACCACAGTATTTCCGGGGATTTCAGGTCCATGGATACCTTTCTGGAAAGCACAAACAGGTAGTCCGACAGGCGGTTAATGTATTTGATCAGGTTTGCATCTATTTCGGTTTTTTCGGCCAGTTCAACGATCCGTCGTTCTGCTCTTCGGCAAACGGTCCGGGCTACATGGCAGAACGAGGAAGTCTGGCATCCTCCGGGCAAAATGAAATTCCGAAGCTCCGGCAAGACCGCCAGCATCTGGTCCATTTCTAATTCGAGCAATTCAATGTCCGACTCGCGGCAGGGCAGTTGTTTGGTTACCAAACCCGACGGATCTTCGCTGGCCAGATTGGCCCCGATCACAAACAGTTTATTCTGAATTTTTTCGAGAATACGGTCTGTATGCTGGTCGGTCTGGAACGATCGAATGAGCCCGATGTAGGAGTTCAGCTCATCAATGGTTCCGTAAGCTTCGAGCCTGAGATTGTATTTTTTTACCCGCGATCCGCCTATTAAACCCGTAGTTCCATCGTCGCCGGTGCGTGTGTAGATTTTCATTGTTTAAGCTGATTTGGGTTTCGGGTTACGGGATGCGGGGTTCGTAAAACACGTAACCCGAAACAATATTTGTTAATAAACCGGGTTCGGGTTAATGTGGTCGGAGTCGATTTCACCATCTTTCAACCGGATAATCCGGTGAGCGTGGTGGGCAATATCCTCTTCGTGGGTAACCACAATCAGGGTATTTCCTTTCCGGTGGATTTCGGCGAACAATTGCATAATTTCTTCCGAAATTTTAGAGTCAAGGTTTCCGGTAGGCTCGTCAGCCAGCAGGATACATGGATTATTGACCAAAGCCCGGGCTACAGCTACACGCTGACGCTGACCTCCCGAGAGTTCATTGGGTTTGTGTTCAATACGATCGGCCAATCCAACTTCAGAGAGTATTTTTTCGGCTTTCACAATGCGTTCCTGTTTTTTTATTCCGGCGTAAACCAGTGGCAGCATCACATTTTCGAGAGCGGTATTTCGCGGCAGCAAATTGAAAGTCTGGAAAACGAATCCGATTTCCTTGTTGCGGATTTCGGCCAGTTCGTCATCCGAGAGGTGGCTGACATCCTGGTTGTTGAGTTCATAAAATCCACTGGTGGGGGTGTCTAAACAGCCAATAACGTTCATCAGCGTTGATTTCCCGGAACCTGATGCGCCCATGATGGCCACATATTCACCTTTGTTGATGGTAAGCGAAACCGACCGTAAGGCCCTGACGATCTGGGTTCCCACCTTGTAATTTTTTACAATTTTTTCGAGCTTGATAACTGTTTCCATTGGCTTGGGTTGATTGTTTTGAATTTATTAGTTCTGGTTGCAGGTTGTTTATTACAGCTATTCATTTCAATTTGTGGCGAAAATAAACAGTTTATAAATAAAAACCTCGAATTTTCTGTTTTGTTGTTGCAGACGGGCCACAAATTCATTCCAGTTTCCTGAAAAAGCTTTAAACAGCGAAAGTCAGATAATTTTTATCTTTGTCACATGTCGGAATATCTGGACCAGGATATTAAGTTTTTGCCGGGCGTTGGGCCACAACGGGCCGAACTGCTGAAAAAGGAGTTGGGGATATATACCTTCAACGACCTTTTGTACTATTTCCCATATAAATACATCGACCGGACTAAATTTTACCGGGTTTCGGAAGTTACAAACAACATGCCATACATCCAGCTCAAGGGAACGATCTCCCGGTTCGAGACAACCGGCGAAGGTCCCCGCCAGCGTTTGACTGCCTTGTTCCGCGACGAGTCGGGGGTGATGGAACTGTTGTGGTTTCAGGGCATTAAATGGGTGAAAGAGAACATCCGGGCCAACGTGGAATATGTGGTTTTTGGGAAACCCTCGGCGTTTAACGGCAAAGTGAACATCATTCATCCTGAACTTGAACCAGCCGACAGCAAACCGGTGACTACCGGAATATTCCAGGCTTTCTACAACACGAGCGAGACGATGAAAAAGAAGTTTATGACGAGCAAGGCCCTGAATAAGCTTCAATTTAACCTGATGGGACTGACCGAAGGAAAAATTTTCGAGACTCTTCCCTTGCAGCTGATTTCGAAATTAAAGCTCATGCTGTTGCCTGTTGCGCTTCGCCAGGTCCATTTCCCGGAAACCCCACAGCACATGCGAAATGCGCAATTTCGTCTGAAGTTTGAAGAGCTGTTTTATATCCAGCTGAAAATATTAAGCCTGAAACATACGCGGGAAGGCACGTTCAAAGGATTTGTCTTTTCGCATGTGGGGTATAACCTGAATACATTTTTTAGTCATTATCTTCCGTTTGAACTGACCAATGCACAGAAGAAAGTCATTAAGGAAATCAGGAAGGACATGGGTTCGGGCAAGCAAATGAATCGCTTGCTTCAGGGCGATGTGGGCAGTGGAAAAACACTGGTGGCCCTGATGACGGCCCTGATCGCTTTTGATAACGGTTTCCAGGTAAGTTTGATGGCTCCCACCGAAATTCTGGCCATTCAGCATTACAACTCAATCCGGAAAATGACCGACGGGTTGGGAATTAAAGTTGCCTTGCTGACCGGCTCGACAAAAACGGCCAAGCGAAAAATTATTCATGAGCAGTTGGAAGACGGCAGCCTGCAATTACTCATTGGTACTCATGCGCTGATTGAAGACAAGGTTAATTTTCAGAAACTCGGATTGGTTATTATTGACGAGCAACATCGGTTTGGAGTTGCTCAACGTGCCAGGCTCTGGAAAAAGAATGAGTTTATTCCGCCGCATGTGTTGGTGATGACGGCAACACCTATTCCGCGAACGCTGGCGATGACGGTTTACGGCGATCTGGATGTTTCGGTGATTGATGAACTTCCGCCTGGCCGGAAACCCATTCAAACCCTGCATTTTTATGAGAACCGGAGAAAGCAGGTGTATGAATTTATTCGGGATCAGGTTAGCGCCGGAAGACAGGTTTACGTGGTTTATCCGCTCATCAAAGAGTCGGAAAAGCTTGATTTGAAAAATGTGGAGAATGGCTATGAGTTGCTGAAACAGGTTTTTCCGCGATACTCGATCAGCATGGTGCATGGTAAAATGAAACCTGCCGATAAAGATGCTGAAATGCAGCGGTTCAAGGAAGGCAAAACTCAAATAATGGTGGCTACTACGGTGATTGAGGTTGGGGTGGATGTGCCGAATGCTTCGGTGATGATCATCGAAAGCGCCGAGCGGTTTGGCCTGTCGCAACTGCACCAGTTACGGGGCCGGGTTGGCCGTGGGGCCGAACAATCGTATTGTTTGCTGATGTCGTCATACAAAATCAGCAACGAAAGCCGCAAAAGGCTTGAAACGATGGTCCGCACCAACGACGGGTTCGAAATTGCCGAAGTCGATATGCAGTTGCGCGGGCCCGGTGATCTGGAAGGTACCCAGCAAAGCGGGATCGGCTTTACGCTGAAGATTGCTAATTTGGGACGCGATGGCGAAATTCTGCAACACGCCCGCAACCAGGCTTCCGACTTGCTTGACGATGATCCCAAACTCGAGAAGCACGAAAACCAGATTCTGGTTTATAACCTCATGAAGATGAAAAACACCGAGTATAACTGGAGTTCGATCAGCTAAGAATTCGGAATTTGAAGCACCCAAAGTGTTTCGAAAACCTTATACAGGATACTTTAGATGCTTCGAACTTGAGGCATTTTGAACTTTTTTTTCCTTCACTATCTGTTATAGAACCAATTCTTTATACTTTTGTGACATATTTCAAGAACGCTTTTCATGAGAGATGAAGGATTGAATAGTCTCGCGTATTCCAAAAATGTAATTGAACTGATTACGGTTGCCAACGAGTTTTGCAGTTTTCTGGAACGATCGGAAGAATTTGAAACTTCTGATTTTCTGGGCCGGTTGCAAAAAATTCTGCCACTTTTATATCTGAAAGCGAGTATGCTCCCGGAATTCGAACTGGAATCAGACGATGATCTGGAAAAATATGTAACCGAAGTGGACTACAGCCTCATTCAGCAAAAGATACTCCGTCATACCGGCGCCAACGACGATTATCAGGAAGTTTTTGTTCCGGGAATGCAGTTTAGCGAAACAGCGTTGACTTCGAGTATTTCTGAGAATGTAGCCGATATTTACCAGGACATGAAAGATCTGGTGATGTCGTTTCGTACCTTGAGCGAAGAGGTGATGGAACAGGCGCTTTGGGAGAGTCAGCAAAATTTTGCCCAATTGTGGGGGCAGAAACTGGTGAATTGCCTGCGGGCGGTCCACAACCTGATTTACAGCGAAAACCTTGCAAATGAAGAAGATTCCTTCAAGGATGACAAGCAAAACAAAAAAATACAAAATACAAACCGAAAACCCGATTGGTTAAACGACCGGTTTTTTGATCAGGGAGAGTGAACGATGTTTAGGGAAAGTATTGATAAGGAAGAATTGGCCGAATTGCCACTGATTCAGTTTGAAGGGAAAATTAGCCTGGTTGAATCAAAAGAAGATTACCTGGCTTCGATTGAATATTTGTCGCAGCAAACGATGCTTGGTTTTGATACCGAAACCAAACCGGCATTTAAAAAAGGAGTGGTGTACGAAGTAGCTTTGCTTCAACTGGCCACCAATGATCATGCTTTTTTGTTCAGGTTGAACAAGATTGGCTTACCCAACAGTTTGAAGAGCATTCTTGAAAATCCTGCAATTCAGAAAATCGGCGTGGCTATCCGCGACGACATCAAAGGACTGCAAAAGCTGAATCAGTTTAAGCCCGGCGGTTTTATTGAACTTCAGGAGCATGTGAAAGAATATGGAATTCAGGATTTCAGCCTGAAAAAATTGTCCGCTATCGTATTGGGTTACCGGATTTCAAAATCTCAGCGCATCACCAATTGGGAGGCGCCTGAGCTTACCGAGGCGCAGCAGATTTATGCCGCTACCGATGCTTGGGTTTCCCACCGGATTTACCAATCGCTCAATCAGGAATAACATGGGGCAAACCTACAGCCGGGTGGTACTGAAATCCGGAAAAGAACAGTCGTTGCAGCGTTTCCATCCCTGGGTTTTTTCAGGCGCTATCAAAGAAATTGTTGGCAGGGTAGAAGAGGGCGATGTAGTTGAGGTGGTATCCAATAAAAACGAATTTCTGGCGATGGGGCATGTTCAGATTGGTTCCATTGCTGTCCGCATTTTTTCGTTCGAAAAAACAGAACCTGATTTTAATTTCTGGAAGGGAAAACTCGACCGGGCATTGGATGTCCGCAAAAAACTGGGGTTGGTTGATAATGACCAAACAAACGTGTATCGCCTGGTACACGGCGAAGGCGACGGGCTTCCGGGGCTGATTGTGGATTTTTACAACGGGACTGCCGTCATGCAGGCTCATTCAGCAGGCATGTTCCTGATTCGTGAAACGATAGCCAAAGCACTGAAAGAAGTAATGGGCGACCGGTTGGTTGCTGTTTATGATAAGAGTGAAAAAACCGTGCCTTTTAAGGCTGGACTGGATGCCAAAGACGAATACCTGCTGGGCAAATCCGAAGTTTTTGAAGTTCAGGAATACGGCAATCGGTTTAAGGTCGATTGGGTGGAAGGCCAGAAAACCGGTTTTTTCGTCGATCAGCGCGAAAACCGCCGGTTGGTGCAGGAATATTCGAATGGTCGCAGTGTGCTGAACATGTTTTGTTATTCGGGCGGATTTTCGTTTTACGCCATGCGGGGCGGGGCCAAACTGGTGCATTCGGTCGATTCATCGGCCAAAGCCATCGAACTGACCAACGAAAATGTGAAACTGAATTTTCCGGAAGATACCCGCCACGAAGCTTTTGTGGCCGATGCCTTTGATTTTATGGACCGGAACAAAGATAAATACGACCTGATTATCCTTGATCCTCCTGCTTTTGCCAAACATATCGGTGCCCTTCCTCAGGCATTAAAAGGTTATAAACGGCTTAACCTGAAAGCTTTTCAGCAAATTGCGCCGGGCGGAATTCTGTTTACATTCAGTTGCTCGCAGGTAGTTGCCAAAGATAAATTCCGCGAAGCCGTTTTCTCGGCGGCAGCCATCTCAGGTCGGAAAGTCCGCATTCTGAATCAGCTCGTGCAACCCGCCGACCATCCGGTTGATATGTACCATCCTGAAGGTGAATACCTCAAAGGATTGGTTTTGTATGTGGAATAACAGTATGTGTGCGTTAGTTGTCAGTAGTTTGGGCAATTTTACTTCTCCCTTTTTCAGCTTTTATTATTCTGACCAATTTCAGCGCCTTGTTTGATCAGTTGGCTGCGGAGCATCTCTACATCAACCTCCTTGGGTGATTTATTTGTTTTAACACAGAGCGCAGCCGAGGTTCCGGCAGCTTCACCCAGACACATAACCGGTGCCATGGCCCTCCATGATTCATACGATTGTTGATCGGATGAAATACATCGTCCGGCCACGATTAACCCCTCCACTTTTTGAGGCAACAAACATCGGTAAGGGATTTCATAGCCGGTATGCTCAAGATAACGCCTGTATCCGTAATAACTGATGATCGGGCAAGACGACATGGCAATAGCATCATCAAATTTTTTACCTGCAATGGCATCATCAGCGGTTGTTTGATAGAGACCTTTGATGAAACGTGTTTGTCTTATCCCCATCATGGGTGCAGTTTCACTGATGTAGGCGCCGTCTAACAGCGGAGCCGATTTTTCCTGATTTTTCTTAAAATGATCAAATACGGCTAACCGGGTTTCGATCTCACCTTTGGTTAAGTCATCTGCATTGATTCCGTTCGAATCGGAACCAGGACCCCAGTAAAGATGAGAATTGTTGGTAGTGATCCCTCCAATCTTGTCAGTATATTTCGGATCCACTGTGACTTTATACATTAAACAGTTAGCAAGATATTTATCTTTCCCTATCTCTGCCTGCCAGTAGGGTACACCTGCCCGGTGCGACACATCAGCATCACCGCTGGCATCAATTATCACTTTCCCGAAAATCGCCTGCCTGCCCGATTTGTTCTCAACCACAATGCCCACAATCTGATTTCCCTCCATAATTGAATCGACAAATAAAGTGTGAAAGAGAATATTTGCCCCCGCCTCATGAAGCATTTTGGTAAGCATGAACTTGGTTTTTTCACCATCAATAGGATAACTGTAGGCCAGGTCCCCTTTTCGGGTAACATGTGCTTCCTGATCATAGCTGGTCGAATGTCCAAGTCCGTTTATTTCATTGAGCCGAAGGATTAATTCTTCAGGAATACCTTTACTGGTTTGTAAATTATCGGGCTTTTTCTGGTTACGGAAGCCATTGATATTTAACATGAGCGAAGCTGTTGCAGTTCCTCCAAAGAAGGGAAATCTTTCTACAATAAGCGTTTTAGCGCCATTCCTCACACTGGCAAGGGCGGAGGCCCATCCTGCTGGTCCGCCTCCAACAACGATAACATCGTATCTGCCATAAACCGGAAGTTTCTTTTTAGGTTCCAGATAAACATCCTCTGCCGGGGATATGGCAGGTTCAAGATTCTGACTTACGGCATTTCCTCCAACCAGGGAAAGTGCGCCAATAGTAAGGGTATTCTGAATAAATTTTCGACGATTGAGGTTTGATGGTTTCATTTGTTTGGATTAGATGTTTAGATGCACTCAAGGTAATATTTTTGTTGGTATTGAAAAATGTTTAACTATGGAATGCCTAATAAAGTTTCTGATAAATGTATGGAATTCAAAGTAACAAACAGACGGACCGCGATAGGATTTCTGTATCCGTTTTTCTGTTGGTCATGTGCAGGTGAACCTTCTTTCGTTTTATTGAGCAGTCTGTGTGTAAGATTCCGGTAATAGCTACTTTCATGGGCTTCCAGATGCTTCAGCAGATGCAATATCTTTGGGTCATGCAAGGAGCAATGATTTTGAATTCTAAGTGAACGCTATGATAGAAATTAGATTTATCGATTGTAAAAAAACTTACGTTTAAACCAAAACGCTACATTAACCAGACCGACCATTACCGGCACTTCAACCAGCGGACCGATTACCGTTGCAAAGGCTGCCTGTGAGTTGATCCCGAAAACGGCAATGGCCACGGCAATGGCCAGTTCGAAGTCATTGCTCCCGGCGGTAAAAGCCAAAGTTGTTGATTTTTCATACCCTTCTCCCATCCATTTGGCGGCAAAAAAAGTTGTGAAAAACATGAATCCAAAGTAGATGGTGTAAGGTATGGCAACACGAATAACATCGGCAGGCAATTCAATGATTTTTTCGCCTTTTAGCGAGAACATCACAAAAATGGTGAATAGTAATGCAATTGGTGTTAACAGCGATACTCTGGGGATGAATTTGGAAAAGTACCACGCACTTCCTTTCCAGTTACGAAGTATCAGATTTGAAATCAGACCTGTGGCAAATGGTATTCCCAGGTAGATTAGAACCGTGATTGCAATTTCAGAAATTGACACCTCGACGATAGCGCCTTTCAGACCAAACAACGGCGGCAAAAGCGTAATAAACACATAGGCGTAAACCGAATACAGGAACACCTGAAAAATGGCGTTGAAAGCCACCAGTCCGGCAGCCAGTTCAGTGTCTCCTTTGGCGAGGTCGTTCCAGACCAAAACCATGGCAATGCAGCGCGCCAACCCTACCAGAATGACGCCGACCATGAGGCCAGGATAATTGTGAAGGAAAATAATAGCCAGGAAGAACATTACCAACGGGCCAATAATCCAGTTTTGAGTGAGTGACAAGCTGAGCAGTTTCAGGTTTTTAAAAACAAGAGGTAATTTTTCATATTTGACTTTGGCCAGTGGTGGGTACATCATCAGAATCAGGCCAATGGCAATGGGTATGTTGGTTGTGCCCGAGCTTAATGAATTCCAAAAGCCTGAAATTCCCGGCATCAAATACCCGAAGATAACCCCGCTAAACATGATCATAAAAATCCAAACGGTGAGGTATCGGTCGAAAAATGAAAGTTGTTTTGCTGTGCTCATTGTTGTTAATTTGAAAGTTTAGTTTTGATTCCCGTCATATTGAATATTCCGGTTCCCAAATTTTTAAAATTTTCCTGTTTGCTGGGAAAAAGAAAATTGGCCAGATCGGATCAGGAATAAGAATCGGCTAGAAATCGGATTAAATATTTATACCTGCTTTTTTCAGTATAAATAACATGATGAAATAACCCAAAATCATAATCGTCAGCGATATGCCGAGAGAAATCCAGAAATCTACATTTTTCTTTAGGAGCACGGGAAATAAAATGAAAAATAGCAGCGAAGGAATGACCAGCCAGAAAATTCCCTGAGATAAATCGGCAATTTTTGCAATGTTTTTGGTGTCAATATACATCCAAACAAAGGCAAGTAATGAAACAATCGGGATTGATGCCAAAATGCTGCCAGCTAATGTGCTGCGTTTTGAAATTTCAGAAATAGCCACAATGGTTACCGACGAGAGTAACACTTTAATGATGTAGTAAATCATACCGGTGAATTTTTGATTTCTTCAATATAGAATTTATAAAATGCTTTCCTGATCTCGTTTCTCACGCGGATAAATTCACTGCGAATGAATTCATCAGTTCCGACAGCGTGTGACGGATCGTCAAAACCGATATGCAGGCGGTGTTTGACCTTCCCGATAAATGCCGGGCAGCTTTCGTTAGCTCCGCCACAGACAGTGATCACATAATCCCACTCGTCATTCAGGTATTTTTCAACCGGATCGGAAGTGTGATGACTAATGTCTATTCCGGCTTCTTTCATCACGGCTACTGCTTTTGAATTTAATTTCCCTGAAGCATGGGTCCCGGCCGAGCAAACCGTGATGTTTGGATCGAACGATTGTAAAAAACCGTGTGCCATCTGGCTGCGACAACTGTTTCCGGTGCAAAGGATGAGTATTTTCATTTTTGTAAAATTTGAAGATTTGAAAATGCGACAACTTGGTAATGTTTCTATTTGCACGTAAATTCTCTTGGAAGTTGGATTTCTGCAAGAAACCTGGTCAACAGTGTTTTCATCTCGTTTATCTTTTCAGCATCAAGGCAATAGTTCATTTTTGATCCATCCACATGACCTTTTATTAAACCAGCATCTTTTAACTCTTTCAGGTGTTGGTTCACTGTGGTGCGACTTAAAGGAAGTTCGCCTGAAATATCACCTGAGATGCAGGTTTGAGTTTCACTCAGGTAATGTAAAATTTGGAGTCGTGCCGGATGCGACAATACTTTGAAAAAACTTGCAGCTTCCTGAAGTTTACTTTCGAATAAATCTGTTTTGGCTGTTACCATCGATATCGAATTTAGTGACGTAAATATACGTCAAAATGAATGACAACGTATTTATACGTCATTAAATTTTGATTAAAGTTGAACTATTTTGAATGAAAAAGCCCGGTCAAAATTTTGTTTTGGCCGGGCCTGAATATTAGTCTAATTTATTGTCAGTCTGCTTTAATGAATTTTTGGTCGGTAATGAGTTGCTTGCCGTTTGTCATTCGCAGGAAGTAAATACCAGAACGAAGTTGCTGCACATTAACATCAACCTGGCTGGCTCCTTCGGTATTCAGTTGCCTGACCATCGCCCGTTTCCCCGTGATATCCAGAATTTCGAGGAACATAGCTCCCTGAACCGGATTGCCAAAATTGATTTTCAGCATTTCCTGAACCGGACTTGGATAAATTCTCAATTCAGACTTGTTGATGATATTCGTTCCGGCAATGCTTTTTAATACTACAACTTGCTGCGAATATTCGGAATAGTCGCTGCCGTTGATAGCTTTCAGGGTTACGTTGTATACGCCGTCATTTTCAAAATTATAGTTGATTTCAGCGCCTTTCAATATTGTTCCGGTGCCAAAATTCCATTCATAATTCACGCCTTCTTTGGGCGAAATGACAGTAAAATTGCTTTGTCCATTGATAGTCGATGCCCGCCATACCGGTTTCGACAACATCGTAAATGATGTGCTCTTTTGGCATACGCCATTAATCACTGCCTGAACTGTATAATTTTTATCCGGACAAAGATTTTCAACAGTACTTCCGGTGCGGCCATCCGACCAGAAATAGCTTACACCAGCAATTTCTTTTGCACTCTCATCAACCAGTTTCACGATGGCTTTCCCATTACATTTATTGTCGGTCGGATCGAACAACAACAAACTGATTGCACCGCTGCAGGTTGACAGCGAAGAAGTTAAAACAGAATATTTTACGGTGCGACTGGTTGTACATCCGGCAAGGGTGGCAACGGTGCACGAAACTTCATAGATACCTGTTTTTTCATAAGCATGTTCCGGATTTTGTGCATCGCTGGTTTTGCCGTCGCCAAAGTTCCAGCTCCAGGATTTTATTTCTGATTTGCTTGTAGTGTAAAACAGGAACGTATTTGGTGTTGCTTCTTTTGGTTTAATTATCAGATCGAAACTACAGCTTGTAGTAGTTGTTGTTGTCGTCGTTGTGCCTATTTTAACGGTTGTGCAATAATCGCTTTTGCAGCCTGATACCGTAGTGATAATAAGGCAAACCTTGTATTCTCCGTTGTTGGCATACTCGTGTGTAGTTATGGAAGAGGTCGCTGTGCTTGTGGTGTTGTCCCCGAAATTCCAAACGCATTCCTTAAGATCACCGACCGACAAATTGGTAAATGTCATTTTTTTGACAGCTGTCTCATTAAACTTAGCGGCTGTAAAATAGGCTTTGCAGGGTGTTGTGGTGGGTATTTCTTTAATGGTTATAATTTTCGCCTCAGATCCTTCTTTACAATCCGTTATTTTTTCGCCCAGTTTTTCGTAGGTCAACTCGACGTATTGTCCATCCCGCAGGACAAAATCAGGAATAATTTTAGCCGGAATCAAGGTTATTCCGTTATCAAGCGTAATTACCAGGTCACAACCGGTCAGTGCAAGTTTCTTTACTTTCCCTTTGGCAGACAAAACCGGTGAGGTTTTTCCTTCAAAAGCGGTACGCAATACGCTGGAACAAACTTTACCGCTGGCATCAGTAACTTTCAGGGTAACGCTATATGTTCCGTTTGTATTGAACGTAAAGGTAGGCGACGCATCCGCTGAGTTTCCCTGATCACCAAAATACCAGGAATATTTTGATCCGGCTGGTTGTTCGGCGGTTTTGAACGTGTAGCTGGCAGGTGACACATTATTTTTTGTAAAGCTTATCGGGACATTGCAAACTGTCTGCAAAATCTCTGAAATCTTTTGGATCTTTACCATTATGCCGGGCGGGCAGGTTGATGGTTTATCGTTCAGCAGTTCGTAAGTAAATTCTACATATTGTCCGGCTTTCACCTGGAAATCGGTTGCCATTTCGGCTGGAATAAGGTATGTTCCGTTATCCATCGCAATTGTTAATCCACAGCCGGAAGTGGCCGATTTATCGACAACTTTTCCTTTCCCGGATAAAATGGTTGTGGTCGTTGTGGTAGTCGTTCCTCCTTCGTAACGGGTTTTTGCCTCTCCATAACAAATTTTTCCGTCAGTGCTGGTCACTTTTACCTGAACCTGGTAGGTGTCGCTAATTTTAAAGGTGTGAGTGGGCGAAGGAGAATCAGAGATCGTATTGTCACCAAAAGTCCAGTAGTATTTGGCGCCGTCGGTTACCGGATCCGTCTTGAATGTGTACGACGGGGGCAGACTTTTATTCATGGCATACACGATTTTTACCGTGCAATCGGTCTGTGCCAGCAGACCCGTAAAACTCAGAAGCAACAAAAGAAAGGTAAAACTGCTTTTCATATTGGTTAGTTTTAAGTTTAGCAAATCAAATCGAGACAGTCTGACTACGCATCTGAATGCCATAAAGATACAAGGATTTATGAATTTCGGAAACCAAAGGCGAAAATTGTTTTTCTTAAGCTGCCTTTTATCCTGACCTTTGTCGGAATTATTGCCAGCGGAATCATAGGGATTGGATATTTGATGAATGTTATTCTGTAACATCATACAAAGTTCTAAGACGAGGAACTGGCTTCAGGAACGTAACTGCCGGAATGGAGGGAAATGATTACAGGATTAAGTTTCACTGTCGTGTCCGGGAAACACAATTCCGGCATCTTTTCGCACCCAATCCATAATTTCCATCAGGTTGGAGGATACAGCCAGCGGCATCACATCGCTTTCAGTCTTTCCGGCATCCAGGCATTCCATCACATGCGCCGCTTCAAGCTCATATCCGAAGCCCCCTTTGTCGAACGTGAAGACTTTTTCTTCCTCGCCGTTTTTCCAGTAGGTAATTGTCGTCGGCGTGTAGAATCGCCGGTTTAGCCGCAGGAATCCGTTTTCGAACCAGAATTCAGTTTGCGTAGAGGAGAATGATGCAAAACTCGACACCAGTGAAGCCATTTCACCGCCGGGATAGCGGAACGACATCTGGATGGTTTCTTCGGCTCCGGTTGGGCAGAACGAAGCCATTGTTTTGATTTCGGACGGTTTACCCAGAGCCATCAATGACATGAAAATGGGGTAGATTCCGATATCAAGCAGCGAGCCGCCCCCCAATTTAACGTTATATAAGCGCTTTTCTGGATTGAATTCGGCATTGAAGGCAAAGTCGGAGCGGACCATCTTCAGTGCACCTAGTTCACCTGAGTGGATAATTTCCATAGCTTTCAGAAAGCTGGGCTGAAAACTGGTCCAGAAAGCCTCCATCAGGAAGGTATTGTTTTTACGGGCTGTCTCGATCATTAAACTGACTTCGCCCGAGTTGATGGCAAACGCTTTTTCGCACAAAACGGCTTTTTTGTGGTTAAGGCAAAGCAACGTATGTTCGCAGTGATGTGAGTGTGGTGAGGCAATGTAAACCACATCAACCGCCGGGTCACTGACCATTTCTTCGTAGCTGCCGTATGCTTTTTCGAAGCCCAGTCCATTCGCAAATGCCTGTGCGTTTTCGAGCGAACGCGAAGCGGCCGCGTAAAGTTTTGCGTTGGGTAATAATTTGAGGTCGTTGGCAAATTTGCGGGCGATTTTGCCGCATCCTAAAATGGCCCAGTTGTAAGTTTTGCTCATGGTTTCGGTTTGTTTGTTTGTTTGTTTGTTTGTCCTGCAAAATAAATATCTTTTTCGGATAACGTTAATTATTAAATTCAATACATTTGAAATAGGTTATTCGTCGGCTTAAACGCAACTGAAACACCTGTTTCGGCATCTTGCTAAAAAACAAACTTCAACGCTATGAAACGAACATGTTGCTTCAATACACTCAGGAGTCTGGTAATAATTTTCAGCACCATGGAGTTCCATACTACCATTAAAGAACAAATTATTATAGTATGAAAAAGCTTCAGTTTAAAGTTCTGAAATCATATAATGCGATAATCACTTTACTGGTTTCTCTTTTGGGATTTGCCTCTTCCTGTGATTGGATAGGTATAAAAGCAATGTATGGCACGCCCACGGTCGATTTTATTGTGAAAGGGAAGGTAGAATCAAAATCGAATCAGCCAATTGCCGGAATTAAAGTTGAAATGAGCAGGGAATATAATTCCGAAACCGGAAAAGTTTCTGTTTTGATCGATTCGACAGCATCGGAAACGAGCACCGGAATTTATGCAGTTAAGACGAATGATTCTCCCCAAGACCAGACTTTTAAGGTTAAGTTTACCGATATTGATGGCGCTGCGAACGGCGAATACGAAACGCTCGATACCACCGTCGTTTTTCAGGATGCGAAATACACTGGAGGCGATGGCCACTGGTATCATGGAAAAACGGAAAAGGAAGTGAACGTGAAGCTGAAACCCAGAAAATGATTTCTCTCAAAATTTCGCTCAGGAAACGAATCGCGCTGCGGCTTTTCCGCAGATTCAGGCACAACCAAAGTAAAATTCATCAACTCAACTATCTTTTCTGGGAATGTACGATGCGCTGCAACCTCAGCTGCCTGCACTGCGGAAGCGACTGCAAAAAAGACGCCGTGCTGCGCGATATGCCCCTGCCTGATTTTCTGAAAGCCCTCGACCAGCTTAGGGGCACAATTGATCCGCATGAAACTATGATTGTGCTCACCGGAGGCGAAACACTTCTGCGCAGCGATTTGCCCGAAATAGGCAAAGAAATATACCAGCGTGGTTTCCCCTGGGGAATGGTGACCAATGGCATGTTACTCACCGAAGCCAAATTGCACGAGTTGCTCGATTGCGGCTTACGGGCGGTTACTGTCAGCCTCGATGGGTTGGAGCACTCGCACAACTGGCTGCGGAACAACCCCAACAGTTTTGCCCGGGTCGTTTCGGCCATCAGCCTTTTACCCCGCACTCCCAATCTAAAATACGATGTGGTGACCTGCGTTAACCGGAAAAACTTCGGAGAACTCCATCTGCTTCGTGACTTATTGATAAGCCTTGGCGTTGCCGAATGGCGGATTTTTACCATTACGCCTATCGGCCGTGCCAAAGATGAGGAATTGCTCCACCTCAAGCCACCCGAATTTCGCCAATTGATGGAATTCATGAAGGAAACGCGGAGGTCAGGAAAAATCAAACTCAATTATGGCTGCGAAGGCTTTTTAGGCGCTTACGAGGGCGAGGTGCGAGACAACCTGTTCTATTGCCGCGCCGGAATCAGCATTGGCTCGGTACTGGCCGACGGCTCCATTTCGGCCTGTCCCAACCTGCGCGGAAATTTTATTCAGGGAAACATTTACCGCGACAACCTGGCCGAGGTGTGGTCCAACCGCTTTCAGCAATACCGCGACCGGAGCTGGACCAAAACAGGGATGTGCGCCGGATGCGAACAATATGACTTTTGCGAGGGCAACGGCATGCACCTGCACAACGAGCAAACCGGCGAATTACTTTTCTGCCACTTGCACCATTTGCAGCAACAATAAGGGGAAAGAAGAACGAAATTTTTCAGCCAAGAGGCTGCGGGTTCAGCTATCGATGATTGATGTCTGGCGAAGTGTGCTGCCGAACCTGCTACCTGTGGTGAATGACTAGCTACCTGTGGAAAATGGGCTACTCTCTGAGGAAAACAAGTTGCTTTCTGTCAGAGATTAGCTTCCGCTGACGGAAAATGAATAGCTACCTGTGGAAACTAAGTTGCTCTCTGTAGTGAATTGGCTTCCGTCGATGGAAAATGAGTTACTCTCAACGGAAAATGGGTTGCTCTCTTCGGAAAATAATTTGCTCCCTGTGTTGAAATAGAAATTGGATGATACTGCTGACAATAAATTTCCAAAATTATCAAAGCCCCGCCAAATTTCTCTGACAGGGCTTCGATTTATCTTGCAGCTATCTTTTTATGGCTTAATTTTCTGATATAAACCCATTAGCTTTTCCTGATAGATGGCTTTGATCTGGACTTCGGAATCAGCCAACGGTTTAACAGGGATCAGGTCCATAACTTCTTCGGGTTTCATTCCGGAGTGGTACATGGTATTTAGCGCGGCATTCAGAGTTTCAAACATGGCCTCTTTGCATTCGCTTTCACTCAGCCCTAATTGACCACCAATGTTTTCCAATTCCTTCCACTGGAACCAAAAATAGGTGGGTAGCATGGACGAAATGAGGGCATAAGCTTCCAGTTTTTCTTCGGCAGTTTCGAAGGCTACCCCCAGCAGGTTTAGCATCTCCAGAACATACCATTTCTGTATTTCGGACATGGTTGGCTTAAAAGTAACCGGATTGTAGGCATGGTTGATGATGGACGTGGCATTCGGCAAAATGCGCACAATTTGTTGTGCCTGAACTACCGAAGCCATTTTTGCAATGGTAATTTTGGGCGCCAGCGAAATAATAATGGTCTGTTCGTTGATATTTGATTTAATCTTTTCCAGAGTTTCCATGATTACCGGCGGGTGCAGTGCCAGAAAAACAACATCTTTCAGGGCAGTTTCCCTGGCCGAATCCATAACCTGGATAAAGGGAAATTTTTGCTTCAGTGCCTGAAGTGTTTCCGGATTGGTGTCGAAAATGCTGATCGAGTCGAAGATGGCTTTTTTATTTACAAAAGCTTGCAGAAAAATCCGGGTAATCCGGCCCCCGCCAATGAAACCGAGTGATTTTGTCTTCATGATGTTTCGTTTTTGTATGTCTAAATATACGGATTACAGCAAGTAATTAAAAAGATATCCGACACAAATTATTCCGAACGAAACAATACCGACAAACACAGCAATTAGTTGCCATTTCAGCACTTTTTTCAGAATAATGATTTCAGGAAGTGACAGGGCAATCACCGACATCATAAAAGCCAGGGCCGTTCCGAGCGAGACGCCTTTTTCGATCAGGACGCTCACAATTGGGATGATTCCTGCCGCATTCGAATACATTGGCACGCCAATCAGGATAGCGACCGGTACACCGTACCAGTTTTCTTTTCCCAGGAGCGAACCCAAAAAATCTTCAGGGACATAACCATGTGCCCCGGCGCCAACGGCAATTCCAACCACAATGTAAAGCCAGATTTTACCGACAATTTCCCTGACCGCATTAAACCCATGCTGAATGCGCTGAAAGAAAAATACTTTTTCTCCTTCCTGGTTTTCCTGATTGGTTTTGACCTGAAAAACCCATTCTGCCACGTATTTTTCGAGTTTCAGTTTGCCAATAATCCATCCGGAAAGAATCGCTATGAATAAACCGGTTACGATGTAAATCAGTACCACCCGCCAGCCAAACATTCCCAGCAGCAGAACGACAGCTACTTCGTTGATCATCGGGGCTGCAATCAGGAACGAAAAAGTGACGCCCAACGGAACACCTGCTTCAACAAAGCCAAGGAACAGCGGGATGGCCGAGCACGAACAAAAAGGGGTAACAATTCCCAACATGGCAGCCATTACGTTTCCGGTAAAAAGTGATTTGCCTTCAAGTATACGACGAGTCTTTTCGGTTGAAAAATAGCTGCGTAGAATACCGACGCAAAATATAATGAGAACAAGCAGCAGTAATACTTTCGGAACTTCAAAAATAAAAAAGCGAAGGGTTTCGGTCAGGTGATTGCCTTTGCTCATTCCGGCCAGATCGTCGATTACGAAATCGGAAATATTTTGCAGGTTCCGGTAAAGTAAAATCCATAAAGGAAGCAGCAGGGCAGGGAAGAGGATACCATTGTACCGCTGGTTCAGAGCTATTAGTTGTTGTTTCATTCGTTATTAATTTTGTTCGTATTTTAACGAACAATGAATTCAGAATTTTTATACAAAGAAAATTTTCATGTAATAAAAGCCAATGGCAATAAAAAGAATTGCAATCACCCGACGAAACCATAGTTCGAAGCTCTTTAACTTGTTGTAAAAATTTCCGAGTGAGCCCAGTGAAAAAGCAATAAACCATGCAAAAATGATGACCGGAATTCCTGTTGCCAATGCAAAAACGATGGGTAAGTAAAGACCTGATGCGCTGGCGACTGTCAATGGAACAAGCATTCCAAAATAAAGTACACCGCTGTACGGGCAAAAAGCCAGAGCGAAAATCATGCCCAGCAAAATGGTATCAAAGTATCCCCATTTGGTTTTGGTTTCCATTTTCGAGGTCAGAGAATTCACCCCCGGAAAGTTTATCTTAATCAGATCGAGCATAAATAAGCCGATGAGAATGAGCAACGGACCAATGATTTTTTCACCGTAGCGCTGAAAGAAGCCCGAAAATTTAAACTGATCGGCACCCAGAAAAATGATGAGCGCGATGGCTGTATATGAAATGGCTCGTCCGAGCGTATAAAACAATCCGTTCAGGAAAACCCGGTTGCGGTTCTCGATATCTTTGCTGATAAAACCAATTGCCGTGATGTTTGTTGCCAGCGGACAAGGACTGATGGCCGTCATTAAACCCAGCACCAAAGCCGAAAGCCACGGCATAGTACTGTTTTCTAGCAGGTTGGTTAAGAATTCCATGGATTACGGCTCTAAAAGTTTGTCCACTTTTTGTTTGATAATTGCTTTTAGTTTGGCGGGGTTTTGCATGGCATACAAAAAGCCTTCGTTGGTCAGGTTAATTTTCTTGTCACCTTTCACAATCAATAAGGTTTGTCCCGAAATCTTGAGTTTTTCAGCAATCGCCTTGCTGGAGGCGTCGTCCAGGTTTATAGCCTGAAAGCTGACCTGTCCGCCGTAAAGATTTTGAATATCGGCTTTTGCTTCGGCTTCCACAGTCCGGCAAGTTTCGCAACGCGCTGTAAAATGAAAATAGTAGGCTTCAACTCCCGATGATTTTGTTCCTGATTGAGCATTTACCGCAAAAATTCCGGAGATGAACAGAGCGATGATAAATAAAAACTTCTTCATGATTTTGGTTTTTTTGTCTATTGTCAAAAACATTAAATCTATTTAGCCTGAAGGACATCTATAAGCAGTTGGCTGATTTCAGCAACTGAAGGAACTCGTCCCTTGACCAGAATTTTCCCATCAACAACCAGCGCGGGCGTAGTCATCACACCCAGTTTCATGATTTCGATAAAGTCTTCTACTTTGGTGACTGTAGCATCAATTCCGGCTTCGTTGACAGCTTCGATGGTTGCCTTTTCGAGCGATTTGCATTTGGCACAACCTGTTCCTAATACTTTGATTTCCATTTTATCTGAATTTAAGTTGAATATTTTGCAGTTCGTAAAACGACGAACATTAAAAACAAAATTTTTTACATTTTCAAAATCCGTTTAAATCCTTCCTGAGCTTCTGCCCAGTTTTCTTTGTTGATGCAATATTTAATCCGGGGAGCTTCAATTTCGCCCTGAATCAGTCCGGCATCTTTCAGTTCTTTCAGGTGCTGCGAAAGAGTCGATTTGACAATCGGCAGATCTTCCGTAAGGTCGCCACTGTAACAGCACGATTGTCTCGACAGCAAATCCAGAATATAAATCCGGATTGGATGACCCATCGCTTTGGCATAGCGGGCAAGCTTTTTTTGTTCTTCTGAGATAAGATCTTTTTGTTTCATTTCTGTTCGGTAATTTACGAACAAAGGAAAACTATTTTTTTTGAATTGCAATGAAATATAATCAGTTTCTGACTATTTTTGAATTCCTAACTTAACAAAAACCTAATTGACTATGAACCAACCAGATGATAATTCCCGTCGTAACTTTCTGAAGAATGCAGGTGGTATTACCATAGGAATAGCCGGAATGACAGCTATTTCAGCCAATTTGCCGATGATATCTCCCGAAAATAGAGACTCCGGAAAATTGTTTGTCAGAGAAATTGAAGGAGTGAAAGATCGCATTGAACGGGTAAAAACAGCGACTCTTGGTATGCAGCGATACGACTGGGAGCAGGGCGTCGTGGCCCAGGCTTTTCTGGAGATGGGCGAGCTGGATTTGGCGATCTCATTTGCTCGCGGAGCGATTCTTCGTCAGGAAAAAGGCCGGTTCTCAGTATTGAAAGGCAACGGACCGATTAATGATTGTTCGAGTGTAGGCGAAGTGGTGCTTTTTGCTGCCCGTCATACCGGTGATCCGATTTTTCAAAAGGGGGCTGACGAGATGTTGAACGTGATCAAAACTACCAATCATCGGACGAGTGACGGAATTATCTACCACACCCAGGAACCCAATAAAGGCGTTTGGTCGGATGCTACCTACATGCTGCCCCCGTTTCTGGCAGCTGCCGGTGAATTTCAGGAGGCATTGAAACAGATTGCCGGCTACCGGAAATACCTGTACAATGATCAGGATAAATTATACTCACACATGTGGGACGACGAGAAAAAACGGCTCAATAGGGCGGCTTACTGGGGTGTTGGCAATGGCTGGTCGGCTGCCGGAATGACCCGGATCATCAAAATGCTGCCCGAATCGATGCCGACAGAAAAGAAAAAGCTGATTGGCTATACCAAAGATGTGATTGACGGGTGTCTGAAATATATGCGACCTGACGGAACGTTTCATGACGTGGTTAATGACCCAAATACATTTATCGAAGTGAATTTAGGCCAGATGTTGTGTTATTCAATTTTCAGGGGCGTGGCTGCCGGTTATCTGGATTCGTCGTATCTCAAGCCAGCTGAACTTATGCGGAAAGCGGCCAGCGACCGTGTCGATAAACTGGGATATGTCCACGATGTGTGCGGCGTTCCTAATTTCGATCGCCCGTATTTTGCGCCGGAAGGACAGGCATTTTATCTGCTTATGGAAACCGCTGCTGCTGAGTTGGCAAAAGGGAAAAAGTAGAATAAGTGTTGACGATTCAGTTGCAGTTTTCGAGATAGAAAATACGAATGTCACTCAAAAAATAAAACAAAATCTCAAATTCATGAAATCCATTTTATCTGTTTCAATTTTGTTAGTTCTGGCAGTTGCCGGGTTTTCCCAAAAGGGAATTGTTAAAGAAAGTTTGAAATACGACAGCAAATTACTGGGATATCCGGTTGAATATTCCATTTATCTGCCTGCTGATTATCAAACGTCGAACCGGAGTTATCCGGTGGTTTACCTGTTGCACGGTTATTCTGACGATGAAACCGGCTGGGTGCAGTTTGGAGAAGCGGCCCAGATTGCCGACAAGGGTATCGAAAATGGCGATTTTCCGCCTGCAATTATCGTGATGCCCGACGGAAAAGTTACCTGGTACTGCAATGATTATAAAAAGACTAATCCCTGGGAAGACATGTTTGTGAAAGAATTTATGCCGTATATTGAAAGCACTTACCGCATTCGGGCAAAGAAGGAATTCAGAGCTATATCAGGTTTATCGATGGGCGGATATGGCTCGCTGATGTTGTCGATGCGTTATCCGGATTTGTTTTCAAGTTGCGTGGCTTTTAGCTCCGGAACATTCACCGACGAAGAGATTGTTGCTATGCCCGACGATAATTACAATCGTTTTTTTGGAGAAATCTTTGGAAAAGGACTGGTTGGTGAATCGCGAATTTCGGAGAACTGGAAAGCACACAGTCCGCTGCACCTGATTTATGATGTTCCGAAAGAAAAACTCAAATCGATCCGTTTTTACATCGACTGTGGCGACGACGATTTCCTGTATCTGGGAAATTCGCAATTGCATATCCAGATGCGAAAACTTGAAATTCCTCATGAATACCGCACCCGTCAGGGTGGGCACGAATGGCCGTACTGGCGCACAGGGTTGGTTGAAGGGTTGAAATTTATAGGCCAGAGTTTCCACCGGTAGCTTAATTACACAATCCCCCGCTGTTTTTTAATGATTTCCCAGGCTTCGTTTACTTTCTGAAATTTTTCGTGGGCCGCTTTCTGGATGTCTTCACCCAGGTAATTAACCTTGTCGGGATGATACTTGACGGCCATTTTACGGTAGGCTTTTTTCAACTCATCGTCGGTGGCAGTCGGTTCAACTTCCAGAATTTTATAGGCTGCGTCGGTATTAGGTACAAACATCGATTCAATGGATTCATAGTCTTTCTGACTGATCCCCATTTGTTCGGCGATGTGTTTGATCAGCTTGTGCTCGGTTTCGTGAATATGTCCATCGGCGTCGGCAATTCCGAAGAGAAAGTGCACCAACTGCAAGCGCGACGGATGATCCATATTTTTACGGATCTGGTGGCAAACTTCGGTAACCGGGATATTTTGCTGCAGTAAATCGCGCAGCATTTTAATGGCTTCACTGGCAGCTGCCGGACCAAACGATCTGATAAAAAATTGTTTGGTATAATCAAGCTCCGATTTCAACACTTTGCCATCAGCTTTCATTACGGCTGCTACCAAAACCAGCAGGCTCATGATGTAGCCTCCCTGGGTAGTTGGCTGCGGCTGATATTCATTGCCTCCATACATCGGCTGATCTTTATCGATCAGAGATCCGACTACAAAACCTAAAATTCCTCCGATTGGTCCGAAGAAGGCCCACCCCAGACCGCCGGTAATCCATTTTCCAAATTTAGCCATCTGCTCTTATTTTTTTGTCAATATCTATAATTTGCGGAACGATTAGTTCATCGTCGTTGTTGCGGATTACAAAATCAGCCAGTTTCATTCGGTCCTCATCGCTCCATTGGTTTCTTATCCGTTCTTTAACCGCTTCCAATGTAATATTGTTGCGTTTCATAACACGCTGTATGCGTTGTGCTTCGTCAGTAACTACGGTGATTGTTTTATCCATTATTTTATAAAAACCACTTTCGAATAAAATGGCGGCTTCGTGTATAATATAAGGTGAATCCTGCTTTTTGTACCAGTCATAAAAAGCCTTTTGCACCGCCGGGTGTACGATACCCGTGAGTTGTTCAAGTAAAAGTGGGTTTTTGAAGACAATCGAAGCGAGGTATTTTCGGTCAATAGTCTGATCGGGCAGGTAAACGTCCGGTCCAAACAAGTTAATGATTTCTTGCCTGACTCCGGGATCGTTATTCTGGAGTTGCCTGGCCACCTGATCGGCTTCAAAAACCGGAATGCCCATTGTCCTGAAGACCTTGCAAACCGTGCTTTTGCCGCTCCCTATTCCTCCTGTGATTCCTACTTTGATCATCGTTTTATTTTCTATCAAAAACAATAACATTGCCAATCTGGGGTTTGTTAATGCGCCATACCCGATTCAATCAGGTATTCAAGTTCTTCAGGCCTGATTTTCAGGGCATACAGGTAGGCCGGCGACGACTCGCAGTTAACGGTCAGTCGTTGTTTCCCGGCCTGAATGTCGGAATACGAAACAGTCAGCTTAAAATCTTCGGCCTGGGTTTCAGAAAAACGGCTCAGGCTAACCTGAAATGATACGTTCACTTTGGCCGGAAAAAGTTTGATGTTCACTCCGGAAGGCAGGCCAGTGGCCGTAACCGGAACCGAAAGCTGGGCCTCAGTATATTCTTCAACCGGTATTTTTAGCTTTACTTTTCCCGGATCATAAAATACTTCTTTTATTTTTTGCAATGGAATTTCAGTCTGAACCGACTGATCGACAGCACTCAGTCGGGGCGATTCAGTGTAGATGTATTTCAGGGTATCTAATAACGCCTGAGGTCCGGTTACCACTGTCGAATCGGGGATGGTCACAATATCGCCTGAAATCTGGTATTGTTTTTTGAGGTCTGGTTTGACAACGGGCTTCACTTTTACCCGTTTTTGCCCCATGCGATCGAAGCTGAAAAACAAGGTGTCGGGATTCATACTCAGGATTTCCATATCGTTCGACAATTGATAGGACAATTCGGTCAGAAGCTGTCGTGTCGGAAAAGCAAAGTTGCTTTTTTTACTTTCCTTCATCCGGTTACCGGTCATGTCGTTCACGTTAAATTCGAATGGCATGAACCATAGGCTGAACCGGTGTCGCAGAATGGTGAAGCCGTGCGCTTTCACTTTCAGGTCGAACTGATCGGGCGGCTTGCTTGACAAGGTTTTGTTGTCAGGAAAATTAACATAGCTGACCGGAACAACCAAGTCGACCGTGTATGTTTTGCTGAGGGCATTCAGAAACCAGAATCCGGTGGCAATAAACACACAAACCAGATAGGCGGCAACTCGTTTGTCGTTACGGAAATAAACCTTTTTCAGGAATTTAACAACTTTATATATCCAGTTCGTTTTCACGGTTCCAAAGATAAAAAAAAGGGCCGACAATGAGCCGGCCCTTAGTATTATGAAAATTTCAATTATTTCTGATTCTGGACATCGCTCATGTCTTTCACAATCGCAGCTTTGTCGACACGGATTTTGACATTGTCGTCGACCTGGAGTAAAACGGTGTTGTCTTTGATTTCAAGGACTTTTCCATAAATACCACCGGTTGTCACCACTTTATCTCCTTTTTCGAGGCTGTTGCGAAAAGTGGCTAGTTCTTTCTGCCGTTTCATTTGCGGACGGATCATGAAGAAAGTAGAATACTACAATAATCAAAATCAACGGGAGAAAAGTCATGATTGGGTTCGGCTGGGCACCTTGTGCCGGTTGTGCCATCAATAAATAGTTCATTCAGAAAAAGTATTAATTTTTAACTGTATAATTCAATAACTTCATTGGTTACGCTTGCCCGGATGTAAATGTGCTTTTCGGCGGGTTCAGCGTTGGAGAACAGGGTAATGGTTTTTAACTGTTTCCCGACTTCGCCTGCCGAGTTGTAAATTACTTCAATCTGCCCTTCCTGTCCCGGTTCGATGGTTTTGTCCGGAATTTTAACTTCCGTACATCCGCATCCCGAATTAATCCCGGTAATGCTTAGAGTTTTGGTTCCTTCATTCCTGAAAATAAAAGTGAACGAGACAATTTCTCCGGCCTTAAGCGAACCAAAATTATGGATTTCTTCGGAAAAGACAAATTTAGCCGTTCCTGATTCGTTCGACTGTGTTGCAGGGACTGCCTGTTTTGTTCCTGAATTACAAGACAATGACAGGACTGTCATAAATAAAAGTATTCCGGCTGTTAATTTGAAGCCTGAAACTTGAAACTTGGAACTCGCTTTCATTCGTTGTCGTCTTCGCCAATTAAACCCCGGCCAACCTTGAGGATTTTATTCGCTTTCTTCAAATCCTTCAGGGCTTTGTCGAGAATGCCGTTGATGAAATTACGGCTTTTTTCGGTGCTGTAATACTTCGAAAGTTCGATGTATTCGTTCATAGTTACTTTGGTCGGTATTGATGGGAAGTAGAGGAACTCAGTCAGCGCCAGTTCGAGGATCAGGTTGTCTATAAAGGCAATGCGTTCAATGTCCCAATTGACGGTGTGCTGTTTGATCATAACCATGCTATCGGTCATGGTTGACAACCACTTTTCCGGTACAAATCTTTGGCAAATTGTCGGTCCTCGTCATCTTTGTACATAGGTAGCAGTGGTTGACCTTCGTCACTGTATTCCTTAAATTTCTTAAAGGTTTTCAGGATCATGCTGACCACAAAATCCATATCGTCGTTCCAGTAAATGCTTTGTTCTTCAAGCAACATTTCCAGATCGTCGTTCCCCAGAATCAGGTATTTGAAAATGTCTTCCACCAGGTCGCGATCTTCGGAATACGAGTTGGTGGCCGATTCCATATAGGCTTTATAGAAATCCTGATCAATCATGGCCAGGTAAAGTTTGCGAACCAGCTCCTGATCGTTACTCCAGCTTAATTTGGATGATTCCAGGTATTTATTCAATGAAATGTTTTGTTTTAACTGATAAATCAGCCTGTTGTTAACAAAGCGGATATTTGGGGAGAGATCGGCGCTTGTCGGGCGGTGTTTTTTAAGACCAAGATCGATGCGCTCCTGGGCAAACTTTTCGATTTCAAGAACAAGGCCCATCAGGTAATGATACAGGTCGTAAGTTTTCTGCAAACTGAAAAGCAACTCTTTTTCGGTATTGTTGATGGATGCTTCAGGGGAAGTAAAGAACGCGTATAAAATCTGCAATACTTTGATTCGGATTATTCTTCTGCTAATCATCGTCTTAGAACCTGTTTATATATGGGTTGGCAAAGTTAGAATTTTTTCTCATATCCGCGGGGCGATGTAAAGAATTATCCTTTTTGACTGGTTTATGATTATCCGGATACGGGCCAGACGGACTAAAAATAACTGAATAGTAAGCTGAAAGTCAATTGATGTGTTCTATACGGTCCGAATCTTCAGGGAGTTCTTCGCTTGTTATTTCTGTGTTAAGTTCTTCCTCATCCGCACTATCCTCCTCCGGTTCATTTTCCCAACTCGCCATCGGACGGACCGGTCCCTGGCGGCGATAGTACCAGGCCAGAACCAATCCACTGGCGGTGCCCCACAGATGACTTTCCCATGAAATCTCGGGTTTAAGCGGGAAAATTCCCCAGAACATGCTTCCGTAAAGAAAGACCACAATAATGCTGATGGTGAGCAGGTTCATGTCGCGCCGGAATATGCCGCTGAAAAACAGGAAAGAAGCCAGCCCGTAAACCAGACCACTTGCCCCGATGTGCCACGATTCGCGACCACCCAGCCAAACGCAAATGCCCGAAAGAAAGTAAATCAGGAAAAAAATGCGATAAGCCAGGCTCCGGTAAAAATAGAGCAGGGTAAACGAAAGGATCAGAAATGGAACTGAATTGGATATTAAATGCTCGTAGCTACCGTGGATAAAGGGAGAAAATAATATTCCCGGTAATCCTTCAGCATGTAAAGGTAAAATTCCCCATTCAGCCAGATCGAGATCGTACAGGTTTTCAACTATTTTAACCAGCCAGAACAAGCACAGGATCGCAATAGGAAATATCAGACTGTACTTAAAAATTTTCTTGTCTGTCTCCGGATCGGTTTGTCCTGTTTGTCTGGGGTAATAGTTGAAAAGTGGCATTTTAAACCAGCGATTTGATCAAATTGGTGAAGTTAATAATATCTTCTTCCTGCGTATCAAACGAAGTCATCCAGCGTACTTCGGAACGGTTTTCGTCCCATACATAAAAGAAATATTTTTCCTGAAGCTGCGGAATGATTTCCGGCGGAACGATAGCAAAGATACCGTTGGCTTCAACTTCCTGGGTCAGTTGGATAGCCTGAATTTCCTGTACTTTTTGTTCCAACAGTTTGGCCATCTGGTTCGAATGGGTTGCATTGCGTTTCCAAAGTTCGTTGTTGAAGTAGGCCAGAAACTGGGCGCTCACAAATCGCATTTTGGAGTACAGTTGCATACTCTGTTTGCGAATGTATTTGGCTTTTTTTGATAATTCAGAATTGAAAAACAGTACCGCTTCGCCCAGCATCATGCCATTTTTGGTGCCTCCAAACGATAAAACATCGACGCCTGCATCAACTGTAAAAGCGCGGAAAGGCAATCCCAGTGCCACAGCAGCATTGGCCAATCGGGCTCCGTCCATGTGAACATACAATCCATATTGATGAGCCAGTGATGTGATCGCTTTAATTTCTTCGAGTGAATAAACGGTTCCCATTTCAGTTACCTGCGAAATGGAAATTATTCCGGGCTGGGAGTGATGTTCAAAATCGAATCCATGCAGGTATTTCGAGATTTCTTCCGGACTTATTTTACCTTTCACGGTTTTGACAGCTAATAATTTGGACCCGGTCAGCTTTTCAGGAGCTCCGCATTCGTCAGTATGGATGTGTGCGGTATCGGCACAAATCACCGAATGAAATGAGCGGGTTAGGGTCGATAGTCCCAGCACATTGGCGCCCGTGCCGTTGAAAACAAAATAAACATCGGTGTTTTCTCCAAATTCCTGTTTGAACCGGTTAACAGCCTGTTGAGTGAGTTGGTCGCCTCCGTAACCTACTACATGACCGGCATTGGCTGCCGAAATGGCCTCTAAAATTTCAGGATGAATTCCTGAGTTATTATCGCTTGCGAAACCTCGTTTCATATAAAATGGTTTGTTGTTAATGGTTATTTTAAATAGTTATGATGCCGGATATTATTTTTAATTTTCGATTGTGTTTGCCAAATCATGGCTGTTTCATCAGATGAAACGGGCACGCCCGGTAAACACAAATACGGATGAATATTTTACCTGCAAGTTCTATCCGGCAATTAAAAAACAAGTTATTATACGGATGATTTGTTTATTTTTACTTGGGTGTAAATGAACTGAAAAAAATCAAATCAAACAAAATGGATAGGTCATTAAAATTGAGCGAAAAGTTGTTTTGTTTGGCTGTCAATCCTAAGAATGGCGGTATCTTACTGAGCGCTTCATCGGTTCTGGGCATGACACTTACCGGTTCAGTTTTTGTTGAGCTGATGAAAAAACAATTGATTTCGATTGAAAACAAACTTGTTCATCTGTCTAATCCAATGGCACAGCAAGATGAAATTCATGAGTTTTTTCTGAACAGAATCCGGCTTCGGGGAAAAGACCGGAAATTGCGGAACTGGATTTCGTATTTTAATATCCGGGGCCGGAAAATTCAGCGACTGTTTATTCGCAGCCTGGTTCATAAAAATGTACTTCGGACGGAGGAAAAACGAATCCTGTTTATTCCTTATGAGAAGGTTTATCTGATGGACCGGGAACTGGTGGAAACCATCCGGAAAGAAGTGGAACAAGCTTCACTTGGACTGTACGATTCGTCGGAAGATTCACTGACTTTGGCCGTAATGGTGGCCAAAACCAATTTGCTGTCCCGGATTTTTCCTGACCGGGCCCGGCGAAAAACAGCAGCCCGTTACCTTAAGAATTTACCGGAAACAGATATTTCAAAGGCTGTGCAGGATGCTATCCAGATGATGCATGCCGCTGTTTATGCGGCAATTTCCTGAATCGGGATAAAAATACAATGTTATTTAAAGTTATGGTCCAAATGGAAAATGTGAACATCTTCTGGTTTCGCCGCGATTTGCGGATCGATGACAATCACGGTTTGTACCTGGCCCTGTCGGCCGGATTGCCGGTTGTTCCGATTTTCATTTTTGATCCGGCTATTCTGTCTCAATTTCCCGATCCAGACGACCCACGATTGACATTCATTCACCAATGTCTGACGGAACTCGATCGCGAATTCCGGAAATTCAACAGCAGTTTGCAGGTTTATTTTTCGTCGCCCGAAGTGGTTTTCGGCCAATTGACCGGAAAATATTCCATTCAACGTGTTTTTGCCAATGCCGATTATGAACCGTCTGCTGTTCTTCGTGATCAGAAGGTGGCTCAATTACTCCATAATAAAGGAAGCGAATTCCATAGTTTTAAAGATCAGGTTGTTTTTCATCAGAATGAGGTGGTTAAACCGGATGGATCGCCTTACACGGTTTTTACACCTTACAGCAGGAAATGGAAGGAAAAATTGGAACATCAGGACATTCGTTTTTATGAAAGTGAAAAGTTTTTGTTTAAACTGAAGCATTTGTCGTCGGACTACTTTCCCCAATTGAACGAGATTGGATACCGGGTTCAGCAAAAAGTATTTCCATCGAAAAATATTGATCAGCCGATCCTCGAAAATTATGCCCGACTGCGTGATTTTCCTGCTGAAAACGGAACCAGCCGACTGAGTATTCATCTGCGGTTCGGGACCATCTCCATTCGAAAACTGACCCGTTTGGCCCGGCTTCATTCCGAAGTTTTTCTGAATGAACTGATCTGGCGGAATTTTTATATGGATATTATATGGCATTTTCCTCACGCTGCAGAAAAGGCCTTTAAACCGGTATATGATTTTATTTTCTGGCGAAACGAGGAACAGGAATTTGAACGGTGGTGCAACGGACAAACCGGATATCCGCTGGTTGATGCCGGAATGCGTGAGCTGAACGAAACAGGCTATATGCACAACCGGGTGAGGATGGTAGTGGCCAGTTTCCTGACAAAACACCTGTTGATCGACTGGCGTTGGGGCGAAGCGTATTTTGCATCAAAACTGCTCGATTTTGAGTTGGCATCGAACAACGGAGGCTGGCAGTGGGCGAGTGGTTCGGGCTGCGATGCTGCCCCATATTTCCGGATTTTTAGTCCCGATTTACAGACTAAAAAATTTGATCCACATCACGAATACATTCGAAAATGGGTTCCTGAATATGGAACTGAAGCGTATCCCAAACCCATAGTTGACCATGCTTTCGCACGGACCCGGGCGGTTGAAACATATCGAAAAGCGCTAAAGTAGTTTCGGGCTACAGCTTCTATGTATCTTTTATATCTGTGACATAACCATTAGATGGCAATTTATTGCCATCCAACTTCCCGCAGAAAAGTTTTTCGATTTGATCTGACCGCGTCTGATAATTACCCCAAAGCATTTCTTTTTATAAAATCTTTACATCCTTCTTTCCAATCTTTATAAAACCCTTACAGAATCGGGACCAAATTTGTATCGTTCAAAAAATGAAACGATATGAAGACTATTTTAATGTATTCGATAATGCCCGTGTCGGCTAATGCAGGTAATGCCGTTGAAACGAGTATCGTGACCGGATATGTGATTGGCGCTGTACTGGCCCTTCTCCTGTTGGCTTACCTGGTTTATTCGCTTATCAGACCTGAAAAATTCTAAAATCTTGATTCATGAAAACGTTAGAAGTAATTCAGGTTATTCTGTTTTTTGTCTCCCTGATCGGATTGACTCCGCTGTTAGGCAATTACATGAGTAAAGTCTTCTCGGGCGAAAAACACATTTTATTACCGGTGTTTGGGCGGCTGGAAAAACTCATTTATAAAGTAGCTGGTGTAAATCAGGAAGAGGAGACCCACTGGAAACCCTATTTGTTTAGTTTGTTGATTTTTAATGCAATGGGGCTGATTGTGGTTTTTATTTTTCAGATGGTACAATCGGCTTTACCGCTTAACCCGGCCGGGTTGGACAATGTCAGCTGGCATTCGGCTTTAAATACTGCCATCAGTTTTGTGACCAACACGAACTGGCAAGGATATGCCGGAGAAACAACAATGAGTTATTTTGTGCAAATGATTGGGCTTACCGTTCAGAATTTTGTAAGTGCTTCAACAGGAATTGCAGTTCTTCTGGCCCTGATAAAAGGTTTGTCCCGGCGATCATCTGCAATGCTCGGCAATTTCTGGGTCGATCTTACCCGTTCAACCTTATACATCCTGTTGCCGCTTTCAATTCTGCTTTCCGTTGTTTTAGCGGGGCAGGGGGTTATTCAAAATCTTAATCCATACGAAACCGTACAACCTTTGCAGGGTGGAGAGCAAGTTTTGCCGATGGGGCCGGTAGCTTCGCAAGTTGCGATCAAGCAGTTGGGAACCAATGGCGGCGGGTTTTTCAGTGCTAACAGTGCTCATCCGTTTGAAAACCCTACACCTTTCAGCAATTTTCTGGAGATGCTGTCAATCTTGCTGATTCCCGCTTCGCTCATTTATATGTATGGGAAGATGGTTGGATCAATCCGGCAGGGATGGACCATTTTGATGGTTATGTTGGTTTTGCTGATTGTCGGATTGAGTATTTCACTTTATGGCGAATATGCAGCCAATCCGGCATTCGGTCAGTTGAGCCAGATGGAAGGAAAAGAGACGCGGTTTGGAATAACCAACAGCGTGCTTTGGTCGACGTCCACCACGGCAGCCTCCAACGGTTCGGTTAATGCCATGCACGATAGCCTTTCACCGCTTTCGGGTATGGTTGCTATGATAAACATCATGCTGGGGGAGGTCATTTTCGGAGGTGTGGGTGCAGGGTTGTACGGTATGATCATTTTCGTAATTCTGACGGTGTTTATTGCCGGATTGATGGTCGGCCGGTCTCCGGAATACCTGGGAAAAAAGATCGAAGCGTTTGAGGTACAAATGGCAATGATTGCTGTGTTGGCCCCAAGTTTTGTTATTCTTCTTTTTACTGCTGTAGCTTCGGTTACCAATGTCGGACTTTCTGGTTTGAATAATGCCGGCCCTCATGGTTTTTCTGAAATTCTATATGCTTACAGTTCTGCCGCCGGAAATAACGGTAGCGCTTTTGCCGGACTTAATGTCAATACACCCTTTTATAACCTGACACTTGGATTAGGAATGCTGATCGGACGCTTCGGGGTCATCATTCCGGTATTGGCTATTGCCGGGAACATGGTTCGAAAAACGATTACCTCCGAATCAGCCGGAACTTTTCATACCGATAACTGGCTGTTTGCAGGCTTACTTATCGCCGTGATACTGATTGTCGGAGGATTAACCTTCTTTCCCGCATTGTCGGTCGGGCCAATTATCGAATACCTTTTAATGAATCATGGAATTACCTTTTAATTCAATTCAGAAATGAACGCCAGACAAAATACCAGCCTGTTTAATAAAAAGCTGATGCTTCAGGCAGCAAAAGACAGTTTTATCAAATTAAATCCGACGACTCTGATTAAAAATCCGGTCATTTTTATGGTTGGGATTGGATCCGTCCTAACCACATTTACGGTATTATGCGGACTTTTTACAGGAAGCTTTTCATTGTTTAATTTTCAGATTGCTTTATGGTTGTGGGTTACAGTGCTGTTTGCCAATTTTTCAGAAGCTATTGCCGAAGGAAGGGGTAAAGCACAGGCCGAAAGTTTACGAAAAAACCGAACCCAGACTTTGGCCCGAAAGCTGGTTGGAAGTAGGGAAGAAACGGTTTCAGCGCCTGAATTACGCAAAGGCGATGTGGTAATTTGTGATGCCGGCGATGTCATTCCCTCGGATGGCGAAGTGATTGAAGGTATTGCCAGTGTTGATGAATCGGCCATTACCGGCGAATCGGCCCCGGTAATCCGCGAGAGCGGTGGCGACCGTTCGGCAGTTACCGGAGGCACCAAAGTGATCAGCGACCGGATTTTGATCAAAATAACCTCGGAACCCGGAGATACGTTCATTGACCGAATGATTGCCCTGGTGGAAGGCGCTCAACGGCAGAAAACACCTAACGAAATTGCGTTGTCCATCCTGCTTTCGGGCTTGTCAATCATCTTTTTACTGGCAGTTGCTACCCTTCCTTCATTTTTTAAGTATGCGCTAAAAGCATCGGGTCTGCCACTTTCCAGGAATCTGACTATCCCTGTTTTAATAGCCTTGCTGGTTTGTCTGATTCCCACGACGATCGGAGGGTTGCTAAGTGCCATTGGTATCAGCGGCATGGACCGGCTTCTGCAACGGAATGTGATTGCAACCAGCGGCCGGGCCATCGAAGCAGCCGGCGATGTGGATGTATTGTTGCTCGATAAAACCGGGACTATCACACTCGGTAACCGGATGGCTACCGATTTCTTCCCTGCTGATGGCGTACGAATGGCTGACCTGGCTCATGCGGCCCAACTTTCTTCGTTGTCTGACGAAACGCCTGAAGGACGCTCCATTGTAGTACTGGCAAAAGAACGGTTTGGCTGGCGGGGGCATGATGTGAATCAAAAGAATGCCGTTTTTATTCCGTTTACAGCCCAGTCGAAAATGAGTGGTGTCGATTTGGTTGATGTCAAAGGGCGGATTCGGCAAATCAGAAAAGGTTCTGCTGAAGCTATCCGTTCGTTTATACACAAAGGAAATGGATTTTTCCCGAAAATGATGGAAGAAAAAGTGAATGAACTTGCTCACATGGGTGCTACACCACTGGTTGTTGCTGAAGGTAATCTGGTTTTGGGAGTTATTCAGCTTAAAGACATCGTTAAAGGTGGCATCAAGCAGCGGTTTGCCCAGTTACGAACCATGGGAATCCGAACTGTAATGATCACCGGCGACAATGCTCTGACTGCCGCGGCCATTGCCGCTGAAGCCGGTGTTGACGATTTTATGGCCGAAGCTACTCCGGAAGATAAACTTCGCCGGATTCGGGAAGAACAGGCCAAAGGTCATCTGGTCGGAATGATTGGAGACGGAACCAACGATGCTCCTGCCCTGGCACAGGCTGATATTGGTATTGCCATGAATACCGGAACTCAGGCCGCCCGCGAGGCAGGCAATATGGTCGATCTGGACAGTAATCCGACCAAATTGATTGAAGTAGTTGAAGTGGGCAAGCAGTTGCTGATGACTCGCGGCGCTTTAACGACTTTCAGTATTGCCAATGATGTGGCCAAATATTTTGCCATCATACCGGCTATTGCCATTTCTCTATATGCCGGAAAAGATGGTGTTGGCCCACTTTCGGCTTTAAATGTGATGCACCTGGGCTCTTCGGAAAGCGCAATTCTGAGCGCTGTAATTTTTAATGCTTTGGTGATCATTTTTCTTGTCCCTCTTGCGCTGAAAGGTGTTCGCTACAAACCAATGTCTGCAAATAACGCGCTGATGCAGAACTTGCTGATTTATGGCCTTGGCGGAGTTGTTGCACCTTTTGTTGGAATTAAAATCATCGATCTGATCATCAATTTATTTGCTTGAAAGGAATTTGTGATGAAAGATTTGATGGAGAAACTTTCGAACCGGAAAAAGCGGGAATTGGCCTGCTTTATTAAGTACAAAGAAGAAGAAATCAAAGACTTGATACTGATTTCATCTGGGAAATTAATGGAATTGGATTACATGATCAGTGAATTGAAAGCCATGATGAAGAACAAATCAAGACGAAAAAACTATTAAAATGAAAACACAAATACTGATTGCAATAAAGCTGTTTGCCCTGCTTACCGTTCTGCTCGGACTTGCTTATCCATTGCTGATAACCGGAATTGCCCAGCTTACATTTCCTGAGAAAGCCAATGGGAGTTTAATTGTACAGGAAAATAAAGTGATTGGAAGTAAGTTAATCGGCCAGAAGTTTGATAGCGAGTTTTACTTTTGGTCTCGTCCTTCGGCTACCGGTTATGGGGCAATGCCTTCCGGCGGTTCGAATCTGGGATCAACCAGTTCGAAGCTCAAACAATTGGTAGCTGAACGTGCTGCTCAATTTATCGGATTTAATCAAGTTCAGGCTTCTGAAACGATTCCTTCTGAAATGCTTTTGGCTTCGGCAAGTGGGCTCGATCCGCATATTTCGCCACAGGCAGCTGTGTTACAGGTGGATCGAATTGCAAAGGCACGGCAATTCGACAATGAAACAAAGCAAAAGCTTGTGCAGTCGATCAACGAATTAGCTGAAGCGCCCCAGTTTGCGTTTCTTGGTGAAAATCGGATTAACGTATTGATGCTGAATATTGAACTCGATAAACTTGACGGGAAACGTTCGAATAACAATTAAACCTTAATCCAATGAAACTATCTATTCGTACGAAATTTGCTTTGGGAATGGTGTTTATATTTCTCATCATTCTTGGATTATTGGGATTTTCGGCCTATTCGCTGACAAAATTATCGAAAAAAACCAATGCCATACTAAGGGAAAATCATGTTTCGGTAGTGTATGCCCGCGATATGACTGAAAATTTGATGAACCTGAATCAAAAAATGATCAATAGCTATTTGGTTGGCCAGGCTGTTAATACCTCTTTTGTTGAAAGCGAATTTGATAAATTGGACAAAACCATTCATCTGGAGCTAAATAATATTACCGAGACCGGTGAAGATAAATTGGCGGCCAGTATAAATAGTGAAATTAATGAATACCGTGAAATTTACAATCAGTTTGTCCGGTTCCCCAAACAGGTGGATAATATTCATCTTTTGGAAAATAAGTTTGAGAACCTCCATCAACAATTGGCAGTTTTATCACAGATGAACGAAAAAGCTATTGAACGAAAGACCTACGATGCCAAAATTTCAGCCAAAAATGCTTTAATGCAGTTGTCCGTGATTGGAAGTTTTTGTTTCCTGATTGCTTTGAGTTTTATCTACAGTTTTGCCTCTTATTTTAACGAACGTTTTTTTCAGTTGTACAATGGAATTAAGGAAATTGTCTCTAGTAATTTTGGACAAAGGCTCTATTTTGACGGGAATGACGAATTTTATGAAATTTCTTTGCTGTTTAATCAAATGGCTGAGAAATTAGAAGGCACGAATCCGAAAATGTCCTTAAATTTATCGGAAGATGCGGCATTTGATGAAAGCTACGATAACATTCAGGAATTGAAAAATATTCTTATCCGGATAAAAGTCCTTGAATTGCAGTCTGAGGAGATTATTTCAACTTTTGATAAAATGAAATAATATGGACTTCGCAGAAAATCGTCCTGATCCCGATGATTTGCTGGCTTCGCTGAAAGAAGATGAAGAAAAAAGCAAGCGGGGAAAACTGAAGATATTCTTTGGGATGTGTGCCGGCGTAGGTAAAACTTATACTATGCTGCAGGCGGCGCAAATCGAAAAATCGAAAGGCGCCGATATTGTGATCGGATATGTGGAAACCCATAACCGCAAAGAAACTGCTGCGTTAGTCGATGGCTTTGAACTGATTCTACGCAAAAAATACGTATACAGAACGGCTCATGTGGAGGAAATGGCTTTGGATACCATTATTGGCCGACGACCGCAAATTGTGTTGGTCGACGAACTGGCACATACCAATGCACCCGGAAGCCGTCATTTGAAACGTTATCAGGATGTTCAGGAAATACTCGACAATGGAATAAATGTTTACACTACAGTAAATGTGCAGCATCTGGAAAGCCGTTCTGAAATAGTGGCGCAGATTACCGGCATTATTGTGAGGGAAACGCTTCCGGACGATGTTTTTGAAAGTGCCGATGACATTGAAGTAGTTGATCTTACGCCCGATGAATTGCTGCAAAGGCTTTCGGAAGGTAAAGTTTATACTCCTGAACGTTCCAAAGAAGCTGTCCTTAATTTTTTCAGAAAAGGAAATATTACTGCTTTGCGCGAAATGGCTTTGCGTGTGGTGGCCGATCGGGTTGACAGACAGTTGCACGATTACATGCAGATCAAGCGAATAAAAGGCCCCTGGAAATCGGGAGTTCGCCTGCTTGTTGCCGTAAGTTATTCACCTCAGTCTTCCCGTTTGCTGCGCTGGGCCAAGAATCTGGCTGATACCATGGGCGGAAGTTTACAGGCCATTTATGTTGAATCGTCACACGAACTAACCGACAAGGAACGTGAATCTTTGGATAAAAATATTAATTTGGCCAAACAGCTGGGCATTAAGTTCAGGATAGTTACCAATCTGGATGTTGTTAAAGCGATTGTCGATTTCGCGCAAAAGGAGAATATTACGCACATCGTTATTGGGAAACCACGCGAAAGAAACATGTTTACTCTTTTTCGACTGGGAAATTTTGTAAACCGACTAATCCGTTACAGCGGAAACATTGACGTGTATATTCTTGGCTCAGATACACAGACTGATGACAAATTCCGCAAAAAAGCCTCGCTGCCTTCTTTTACCTCCACTCTGAACCAGTATTTTGCTGCGGTATTGCTGATTACGGCAACATCAGGCATCTTCTTTCTGATTAAGGAGTTTGTTGGTTATCAGGTGGTTTCGTTTGTTTTGTTGTTTGTTGTTTCTATCCTAGCATTTTTTCTGGGTACCGGCCCCATTTTGCTGGCCGCAACGCTAAGTTCACTGATTTGGGACTTTTTCTTTATTCCGCCTTCATATACGCTGCATGTCGAGAGGCCTGAGGATATGTTGATGCTGGCCATGTTTTTCATTATTGCCTTGTTGAACGGAGTTTTGACATCGCGGGTAAAGAGGCAGGAAATGAAAATCCGAATTCGTGAGGAACGCACCCATGCACTTTATCAACTGGCCAAAGAGCTTTCAACCACATCGGGGATCGAAGATGTTTTGGCCATGGCAGTTCGGGATATTCAGAAATATTTCAACATGGGAAGCGTCATTTTTTTGAAAGACGAGGCCAATCGGCTCGAAAAGCAAATCAGACATGAAACAACACTAGTTTTTTCGGAAAGCGAACTGAGTGTGGCAGACTGGACTTTCAGGCATTCGACAAAAGCAGGGAAATATACCGATACTCTTCCTTCGGGTAATTATACCTTTTATCCATTGAAAGGAAATAACGACAATATGGGCGTAATTGCAGTTCAACCCTCCAAAGTTTTTACGCAGGGCGAAGAACAATTCTGGGAGGGATTTTTACCCCAGATTTCTGGTAAAATCGAACGTGAGTTTTTACGCCAGGCAGCCCGGAATGCCTTTATCCTGAATGAATCAGATAAGCTTTATAAAACGCTGTTCAACTCTATTTCACACGAACTGCGGATTCCGGTGTCAACCATTATGGGTGCTTCCGACACGCTAATGGCGCAGGAATATTTGCCCGAAACCCGCACGGTTCTTTATCATGAAATAAATACTGCGGCTCTCCGGTTAAACCGGTTGATTGAAAATTTATTGAATATGTCGCGTCTGGATTCGGGACGGCTAACTCCGCGTATCGATTGGTGTGATCTGCATGATCTGATTAATAAAGTGATTCAGACGCTTGCCATAGAATTGAAGCCGTTTAAAGTTGATATTGTTTTATCCGACGACATGCCCTTGGTTCAACTCGATTTTGGATTGATGGAACAGGTGATTCACAATTTGTTGCTCAATGCCACACAAATAGCTCCTGAATCAAGTAATATCCGCGTGAAATTCTTTTATGATGAAGGGTTTTTGTTTATTCAGATAATGGATAGGGGCCCCGGTTTTTCTGCTCCTGATTTATCGATGGTATTTAATAAATTTTATCGTGGCGAATCGGCTGTTGCTGGCGGTACCGGGCTCGGATTATCTATCGTAAAGGGAATTGTTGAGGCTCATAAAGGATCGGTTACTGCCCAAAACCGACTGAATGGCGGCGCCCTGTTTACCATTAAAATTCCAACTGAAATTTCGGATATTTGTTCTATTCAAATTTAAACGGTTCGTATGACAGATCATGAAACCATTCTGATTATTGATGATGAAGTTCAAATCAGGAGACTACTCGAAATAACTCTTTCTTCCAACGGGTATAAGGTCATTTCAGCGGCATCGGGACACGAAGGAATTGTGAAAGCGGCGTCCAGTACTCCCGTATTGGTTATTCTTGATCTGGGGCTTCCTGATGCTGATGGAATCATAATCCTGCAAAAGCTACGCGAATGGTTTCAAAAGTCAATCATTATTCTTTCCGTGCGAAATTCGGAAGACAATATTGTAAAAGCGTTGGATGCAGGAGCCAACGATTATCTGACCAAACCTTTCAGAACAGGTGAATTGCTTGCAAGAATAAGGGCCTCCATTCGTCAGAACCAGGATTTGCCTGAAGATCCCTGTCTGAAATTTGGTTCGCTGGAGGTGGATTTAGCAAATCATCTGGCCCGAAAAAACAGTGAGATCATCAAATTAACTTCCACCGAATTTTCGTTACTGGCTCTTCTATCCAAAAACGAAGGGCGGGTGTTGACCCATCAGCATATACTCAAAGAAATCTGGGGAATGGGTTATATTGGCCAAACCCAGTATTTGCGGGTATTTGTGGCGCAACTCCGTAAAAAGATCGAAGATGATCCGGCGCACCCTCAATTGCTAATTACCGAATCTGGCATAGGGTACCGGTTTGGAAGTTAATAGTTAGTTTCAAATTCCAGGTTCCAAATTGTCAAGGATTGTTGCACAAATGTTAGTCGTCAAAATATCCTTTTCCGGTTGAAGAAACAAATAAAGCGGCCTCCTTTCGAAAGCCGCTTTCAAATTCAATCCACCAAAAATTAAGTCTATTTTTTAATCCAGCTTAAAATCTTATCGTTGTTGGGTTTAACTTTCGGAGCAACTACATCAACCAACTTCCCATTTTCATCGATCAGGTATTTCTGAAAGTTCCATTTTACTTCAGAGTCCATCACTCCATTTTTACTTTTCTGGGTCAGCCATTGGTACAGTGGATGAATATCATCTCCCTTTACGGATATTTTAGACATCATCGGGAATGTTACGCCATATTCTGCCGTACAATATGACTTGATTTCAGCATCAGTTCCGGGTTCCTGGGCCCCAAAATTATTAGCCGGAAACCCGATAATGATGAAATTGTGGTTCCCGTATTCTTTGTAAATCTTTTCTAGATCAGCATATTGCGGCGTATTACCACATTTGGATGCGGTATTTACAATCAATACTTTTTTTCCCTTCAGACTGGAGAAATTAAAATTTTTGCCATCAATGTCCTTCACCTTAAAATCGTAAAACGATTTCTGGCTGAAAGCAAGGGTTGATAAAATGATAAGTGATAGAACCAGTGTTATTTTTTTCATCCGAATATAATTTGTTTCTTAATTGTCGGATGGAACTCGCATGTGAATATTCATCCGTGTTTGTATTTGTAACGAACATGCTCGTTTCATGATCCAATTTTTGTGAGTTTTGAATATGAAACAATTGGGACTTCCAAAAAGTTTTATCGGGTTCTGAAAGCCAGCTTTAACCAGTGAAATTGTTCATCCCTGTTAATAAGTTTCACCTTGGAGTTAGACCAGAATTTGTATATTTGGTCGTTCAATGAAAAGGAGTTTATGGAGAATTTTATTGTATCAGCCAGAAAGTACAGACCCGATACGTTTCAGACCGTTGTGGGGCAGGCCTCGATTACCTCGACGCTGAAAAATGCGATTAAAAATAATCAGTTGGCTCATGCCTATCTGTTTTGCGGGCCTCGCGGCGTGGGAAAAACTACCTGTGCACGTATTTTCGCCAAGACAATCAACTGTCAGAACCTGAGTGCAGAGATTGAACCCTGCAACCAATGCGAATCGTGTAAAGCTTTCAATGGCAACCGCTCCTATAACATTCATGAACTCGATGCCGCTTCGAACAACTCGGTTGACGATATCCGTAACCTGACTGATCAGGTTCGTATTCCGCCGCAGATTGGGCATTACAGCATTTATATCATCGATGAGGTTCACATGTTGTCTCAGGCAGCTTTTAACGCTTTCCTGAAAACGCTTGAAGAACCGCCACGTCATGCTATTTTCATTTTGGCCACTACCGAAAAACATAAAATTATCCCGACGATTTTGTCGCGTTGCCAGATTTTTGATTTTAACCGGATCAAAATCAGCGATATTTCAGGCCATTTAGCTCATGTTGCCAAAAGCGAAACCGTTTCAATTGAGAATGAAGCCCTGAACGTCATTGCCCAGAAAGCTGATGGCGCCATGCGTGATGCTTTATCGATTTTCGACCAGATTGTCAGCTTCTCAGGAAAATCGATCACCTATAAAGATGTGATTTCGAACCTGAATGTACTCGACTACGATTATTATTTCCGTCTGGTCGATTTGTTCCTGAAAAACGATATTTCCGGAAGTTTAATGCTGTTCAACGAAATTCTGGATCACGGGTTTGACGGACACCATTTTATCACCGGTCTAAGTTCTCATTTTCGTGATGTAATGGTTTGCAAAGACCCGGTAACCATTCAATTGCTGGAAGTTGGAGGCGAGATTCTTGAAAAATACAAAGTTCAGGCAGCACGCTGCGAAAGCGATTTCCTGATTGATGCTCTGCAGGTGGCCAATGAGTGCGACCTGCAATACAAAGCAAGTCAAAATAAAAGGCTGTTGGTTGAGTTGGCTGTCATCAAAATATCCCAGCTTACCTTAAAAAAAAAAATAGTTGATAGCCCGGCTGACGAGTCACTCCTGCCTATCTTTAACCTGACTGATCAGATTATTCCCCAGGCGGCGGCAGGGCACCAGCAACCTGGGCAAACGACTTCTCAACCCGAAGCAGCCAGGTTGGAGTCCGAGGAAAAGGCTCCTTCGGTGAAGGTGATTCGTAAAATTGGACCTTCTTTTACTCCATCAATTAAAGATGCGCTTGCCGGAAATATCGCAGAAAAGAAAGCTCAGGAAATCGAGCAGAAAACCATTTTCAGCCAATATCAGGAAGTGCGATCAGAATCATTTTCAATGGAAGAACTGGCGACCAAATGGAACGAATTTCTGGATCAGATTGCCGATCGCCCAAACTTGCTTTCAACGCTTTCTGTTGTTCCGGAATTGACAGAAGGAAATGTACTTTTGCTTAGAATCGGTAATTCAGTTCAGGAAGAAGAGGTGAGGATAATCAAGCCGGAACTGGTTTCCTGGCTTCGAAACGAACTTCGAAACGATAGTATTGAGCTAAATGCGAAATATGAAAAAGTGGAGACGGAGCGTGTGATCTTCTCCGATTCAGAAAAGTTGCAGATGATGATGCAGAAAAATCCGGAACTTTACGAGCTAAAACAAAAATTCAACCTCGATTTTAATGATTGATTGTCAGGAATTTCTTAATTCGGTATAATTTTTCAGAGACAAATGCAAATTGCGGTTTGGCGCATGGTAAATTTTTGTATTTTTATCAATGACAGAAAAATCGAAATGCGATGATAAAGAAAGAAGTTTTAGAGGCAATTAATGAGCAGATTAATGCTGAAACCTATTCGGCATACATGTATCTTTCGATGGCTGCTTATTTTGAAGATATGGGCCTTTCGGGATTTGCCAACTGGATGAAAGTTCAGTATCAGGAAGAAGCTGCCCATGCGTTAAAATTTTTTAACTATGTATCCGGGCGTAGCGGGCGCGTTGTTTTAAAAGCGGTACAGCAGGTTCCGGTTGAATTTGACGGAATTGTCGATGTATTTGAAAAAACACTGGCTCACGAAATTCACGTGACTTCGCTGATTAGCAATCTGGTTGATGTAGCCATTTCGGTCAGCGACCATGCCACGCAAAGTTTTCTGAAATGGTTCGTTGACGAGCAGGTTGAAGAAGAGTCCAATGTAGAGAAAATTCTTCAGACGCTTAAACTCATCAACGGACAGGGTGATGGCATTTTTATGATGGATCGTGAATTAGGCCAGCGCGTTTTTGTTGATCCCAATGCGGCAGTTTAAATTTTTCACAAACAATATTTTGAAAAAGGCTGCCATTTGGTAGCCTTTTTTATTTGAATAAAAACGGATCCATCCTTCAAATGGATGCGTTTAATTAACATTTAAAACAGAAAGCAATGAAAAAGATTATTTTGAACAAATTGGATTACCTGAGAATTCAGAAACACATTCGTGAAGCGCGGATGAAGAAAACCATTGAACCGGCAGAGGCCGGGAAACTAATTGAAGAGTTGGAGTCGGCTGTTCTGCTTGAACCCCGGGAGATTCCGGCAGATGTGGTCACTATGAATTCAATCGTTCGGATTTCTTTTGCTGATGAAGGAAAGCAACAGGAATTCAGAATTGTTTATCCGGATGAAGCCGATTTCAGAGCTAAAAAAGTATCTATATTTTCACCGGTAGCCACTGCCCTGATTGGGTTCAGGGTTGGCGATCTGATTGAATGGATGGTTCCGGGCGGCCTGAAAAGAATCAGAATTGACGAAATTAGCTATCAGCCCGAAGCGGCTGGCGATTATAGTCTTTAGGTACGATGCGAACAAACGATTTAGTCGGAGAGGAGCAGTTATTTTTTTATTGATGTTATAACCAGAAAATCCGATCATAATGACAGATAGAGAAACAGTTTTTACCGGTTTTTTTGATGTTTGCAAGGCAATTCTTCCGGAAAAAGACCATATTAAAATTCAAGAAGCCTACAACCTGACCTTCGAAGTTTTTGGCGATAAATGCTGGGAGTCAGGCGAAAATATTGTGGTGCACTCCATTGAAGTTGCCAAAGTAGTCGTTCAGGAAATCGGTCTTGGTGCCGATTCGGTTATTGCTGCGTTGCTCCACAATGTGCATTACCTGAATGAATATGCCAAAGAATTGGAAATTCGGTTTGGAAAATCGGTAACTACGATTCTGGATGGGATGTCGAAAATCAATGCCATGGGTACCGATACCGTTGAGCTTCATTCGGAAAATTACCGCAAGCTGATGCTCGCCATGGCCGGTGATGTACGTGTAATTCTGGTTAAAATTGCTGATCGCCTGCAGGTGATGAGAAGGCTCGACTTACAAAGCGAAGAGGTCAAAATCAAAATATCGGTTGAAACCTCACACCTGTATGCCCCGCTGGCCCACCGGCTTGGTCTGTATTACATTAATTCTGAATTGTTGGATTTGTGCCTGAAATATCAGAATTCTGAAGCGTACCATGCAGTAGCCCTTCGCTTGAAGGAAACCGATCGCGAACGGGCCAGCTTTGTGGCAGAATTTGTAAAGCCTATACAGGAAAAACTTCACTCGCGGGGATTTTCATTTGACATGAAGGCCCGTACCAAATCAATTAATTCGATTTGGCGTAAAATGCAGACCCAGAAAGTTGAATTTGACGAGGTGATGGATTTATTTGCCATCCGGGTAATTCTGAATTCGGAGCTGGCCAACGAAAAATCGGACTGCTGGCAAGTGTATTCTGTGGTTACTGAAGAATATCAATCTAATCCGAAACGCATGCGTGACTGGATCACCATCCCCAAATCGAATGGCTACGAGTCGCTCCATGCCACGGTTTTGGGACCTCACGGAAAATGGGTCGAAATTCAGATTCGAACCCGGCGCATGGATGAAATTGCAGAGAAAGGACTGGCAGCTCACTGGAAATACAAAGGCGGTACAGGCACTTCGGAAATGGAAAAATGGTTGGCCAATGTTCGTGAAATCCTGGAGAATCCGGAGCTGAACATGGTCGACTTCATCGACGATTTCAAGATGAACGTTTATGCTGATGAAATTTTCGTTTTCACGCCGAAGGGCGATCTGAAAAAACTGGCAGCCGGCGCTACATTGCTCGATTTTGCCTACGAAATTCATTCGGGAGTGGGCGACCGTTGTGTGGGCGGTAAGGTAAACGGACGCAATGTGACGCTTCGGCATAAACTGCAAAACGGCGATCAGATTGTAGTGGATACTGCCAATCACCAACGTCCTAAAATGGACTGGTTCGATTTTGTGGTCACCACCAAAGCCAAAAACCGGATCAGGGCCAGCTTAAACGAAGAGGTTAAACGTCAGGCTGAAATCGGCAAAGAGATATTACTTCGGAAAGTTAAAAACTGGAAAATCGAGTTTAACGACGACAGTATCCGTAAATTGCTGAAAAATTATAAGTTGAAACTTGCCCAGGAGTTGTATCATCATGTGGCCACCGGCAAAATCGATACGCTCGAAGTCAAGGATTTACTAGTCGGAAAAAAGGAAGAATCGGCCAAACAATTAATCACCGAGATATTGCCTAAAGATAAAGTTCAGGAATTGGAATTCTCCGGAGGCGATGATTATCTGGTCATTGACAATAACATCAAAAATGTGATTTACAAACTGGCGCCCTGCTGTAATCCTATTTTTGGTGATCAAATTTTTGGGTTTGTAACAATTAGTGAAGGCATAAAAATACACCGGACAAGTTGCCCGAATGCTCCGCAATTGTTTGAACGGTATCCGTACCGCATCATTAAAGCCAAATGGCAGGATACCAAAAAGAAGTCATCGTTTCAGGCCACTATCCGAATTTCCGGTACTGATGAGATTGGCATTGTTGAGCAAATTTCACACGTTATTGGCAAAGATATCGGCGTTCAAATGCGATCGATCAGTATTGATTCGAACAATGGTGAGTTCGACGGAACTCTGCGCGTTTTTGTCAATGGACTCGACCATCTGGATTTCCTGATGAATAAACTGAAGAGTATAAACGGGGTTATCTCGGTTTCGAGAGCCGATTAAATAAGGCCAGATGGAAAATGATTTGCAAACAGCCAGACAGCTTTTTAAACAGCATGAACTCGCTCGTGCCCTGCAAATGCTAAAGCTGGTTTTGGAAGAAAATAGTTCTGATAGCGAGGCGTTATTGCTTCGTGCACACATTCAGTATAAAATGCAGCAATGGGGCGATGCGATGAACGATTACGCTTTGGTGCTGGAGTACGATCCGGAAAATATTGATGCTAAATCAGGACTTGAAATGGTGAAAAGTATATTAGGCTATTTTAATCCAGATATGTTTAATCCCTAGTATTTCATTCGTTTTAAGCCCCAAAAGGTGATAATATGATGTAGATTTTTGCTTACTTTTTTGATTTTGATTTTTGTATGTTATTATTATTTTTGGATTCAAATATATATTCTTAGAAAAGAAAGATTTAACAATTACTATAACCTTTTAAAGAAAATCTGAATATGAAGCGTTTCTTTTTTGTTTTTATGTTGTGTGTTGGGATGTTGGCTGCAAATGCGCAGGTTGCGGAAAAGACTTTTGCTGAGTTAAAGAATGCAGGTAATGCAGCAGTGGCTGCCAAAGATTTTCCTAAAGCACTTGAGCTTTATGAACAAGCCTTGGCAAAATGGGGTAATAAACCGATTGCCGACACTTCAATGATTTATAATATGGGATATTTGGCTTTCACCTCAAAGAACTATGAGAAATCATTGAAATATTTTGATCAGTCTATCAATATGAATTATAAAAAGGTAAATGCTTTGGTTTACAAGGCTGATACTTATAAAGCTTTGAAAAATGATCCTGAGACCCTTAAGAGTCTTGAAGAAGCTTTAGCAATTGCTCCGGATGATGCTAAAGTAAAAACTAAACTTGCTGCCTATTTCGTGAAAACTGCAACTGGTTTTTATACGAAGGGAAGTTCGATTATAACGAAAGTGAATAATGAAATAACTGCGGGTAAACTTAAAACAACTGATCCAGTGTATAAAGCAGCAGAACAGAAAGCTAAAGATGAATACAATAAGGCATTACCTTTAATCGATAAAGCTTTAGGTTTTGATCCGTCAAATAAAACTGCTAATCAGTTAAAAACAGCCATCGAGGCAGCACTCAAGGGATAGACAATTTTCTTGATCATGCGTATTTAACTCATGCCCGAATTTGGGCCGATTGTAGTAGTGAAATCAGAAAGACTGACGAGTGTTTTCCGCTTGTCCCCTTGTCGAAGTATCGTCAAAGTGATTTCGCTTATATAAATACGACAATTTTATTATAAACTTTAAAACCACCTCCTTTGGTGGTGGTCATGGATAAATTGGCTTAACCTGAAAATTATTAATTTCGTGACATGATCAAATTTAAGAAACTTAGTCATGTCATTTACCGATGTACCTACCATATAGTTTGGACACCGAAATATCGTTTTCGCATTTTTGAAGGCATAGTCAAAGAACAACTGTCAAAAGATATTCAAACGTTATTGGAGTGGAAGTCATGTGAATTGCTAGAGATGAATATTCAGATCGACCACATTTACTTGATTGTAAGTGTTCCACCCAAAATGTCGATATCAGAACTAATGGGTATCATGAAAGGAAAAACAGCAATCAAGATCTTCAAAAGTTATCCTCAATTGAAAAAGAAGCCCTATTGGGGCAATCATTTTTGGGCAAGAGGTATTGTGTTGACACGATAGGTCTAGATGAAGATAAAATCAAGAAGTACGAGAAGAACAAGAACGTTTAGAAGAGCAACAAAGGCTCGAATTCCGCTCCTTATAGGAGCTCTTTTAAGTCCACCTTCTTAGAGGGTGGATTCTTTAATTGTACCCAGCGATCTTGGTCATCATTTAGACACTATTGCCCGTGGATTTGCTGGTTACGGTGATAATTGTGAGGGGGTGACGCCATCTTAATTTTGCTTGAGACTCGATTTTGAAAAGGATGACACCAAATCTGTTCAGTATGAATTCGCTCGTGCACTGAAAGTGTTGAAGCTGATTTTAGTAGAAAATGGTTCAGGTATTGAAGCATTTTACTTCGTGTACGCATTCAGTATAAAATGCAACAATAGGCTATGCGATGAACGATTTTTCTACAATTTTGGAACTTGATACAGATAATCTGGAGGCGAAAACCGGTCTGGAAATGGCAAAAAATATTTTGAGTACTTCACTCCAGGTATGTCCAATCCCTAAGATTAATTAGCAAATGGAGTTAAGAATCCGTATTTAGTCTATTCAAAAAAAGTGACTTTGTGTTAATTTATTCTTAGGTTTTTTATTCTTAATTGTTATTTTTGGACTCCGTTAAAATCCAAGTGAAATAAAACGTTATTGAAAACCCTTTAAAAATGATAATTGTATGAAACGATTTTTTTTAGCTATTGCATTTTGTTTTGGAATAGTAGTAGGATTTGCACAAGATGAAAAAAGTGCAATTGATTTTAAAAATGAAGGAAATGAAGCGCTTCGCACGAAAGATTACCCCAAAGCTCTTCAGCTTTACGAGCAGGCTTTGAGCAAATGGGGAACTGATCCCAAGGATACTGCCATGGTTTACAACATGGCTGTTTGTGCCTACCAGACCAAGGCTTTTGATAAAGCCATCAAATTATTTGATGAAGCGGCGAGCTTAAATTATAAAAAGGCAACGGCATTACTTTATAAGGCAAATACATACAAAGCTATGAAAAATGATGAGGCCTATGTAAAGACCCTCGAAGAAGCATTGCTTGTTTCGCCCAACGACGATAAAGTAAAAAGTATGCTGGCTATTGTTTACGTGAAAGAAGCTAATGTATTTTATACTTCAGGTGCTACTATCCTGAAAACTGCTGCGGCCGATGTTGCTGCTGCAAAATATAAGACAACCGATCCTCAGTACAAAGATGCTGAAGCCAAAGCCAAGGAAGAATTTAAAAAGGCTTTGCCAATTATTGAAAAGGCTTTGAGTTATGATCTAAACAACGCAACAGCCAAACAATTGAAAGCTGCCTGCGAACAAACCATTAAGGGGTAAAATCCGAACCCGAAATAAGGCGAGGTTGTCTGCAAAGGCAGCCTCGTTTTGTTTATACCCTTATTTAAAGAGGTACCCTTAGCTGAATGGAACATTTTAGAATGAAATCTGTTTTGTTAAAATCATGATTGTCAACGTATTAAAATTATAGTAAGTCATTTTTGTCAACCGCTTCAAAACGTAAGACTGATTTTTTCAGACTAAATGAAGTAACTCGCTCGAAACCAGCCAAAGTGTTTTTGCTGATTGGTATTAACGACCTTTCGCGGGGAATTTCGAAGGACACCGTTTTCAGTAACATTTATAAAATAGCCAATCGAATTCGAAAAGATTCGCTGAAAACAAAAAAATATATCCAGAGCATTCTTCCGGTGAACGATGCGTTTGGTTTGTTTAAAGTCCATACCAATAAAACAGAGAAGTGATTTGGGTAAATACACAGTTAAAAGAATGGTGCACCAAAGAAAATGTGGGCTTCGTTGATTTGTACAGCCGTTTCAAATCCTCAGACTCCGAAAAAATGAACCCCAAATACACCAATGACGGACTGCATCTTTTAGGGGAGGGTTATTTACTCTGGGCGGAAATTATCAAACCACTTCTATCATCGAAGAAATAAATTGGATTCTCGGATTGCTTTATATCCAAGGATTCTGCCGAATCAATTTTCACCGCTGGCTATCCGATTTATTCAAAGGTTTTAAAACCAGTTTTGAATCATCTTTCTCTGATGAAATTGTTACGTAAAGTTCAGTGCCTTTGAGCCGAATGAGATAAGTTTCGTCGACTTGTTTTATAAACTCCCAGTACTGATATTTGCTACCACCCATCGACTTTTGCCACAATCCAACGCCCGGCTGGGGAGCTGCATTGGCTCGAAAGTTTTTTGCGTATAAAGGTTTTTCAGCAAAAAGGTATTGTATTCAATTTCTATAAACTCCCAGGTGATGCATTCCCACTCGTGATGGGGATAAAGGATTATTCTGGCATCATCGTGGTAATTGGCATTGTGTACCCGAATATCCTTGCTCGATTGGATGTTTTGTATGGCGAAAGTATTCGCATAGTTCTTTTTCTTTTTAATGTCCTTCGCAAACCTAAAAATAAAAGGGATTGTTGCTATGATTACCAGCGCAACTGGTATGATAATGAATAGTTTTTTCATCGATAAACTTCCGTTACTTTCAAACAATAATTCCAAATTTTCTTCTCATTTTCAGGAGTGTAATACTTGTCATCTGGCTTTTCTATATTCTTTTTATAGCCATAGAATTGGCCTGTAGTATTATTAACTTCAGAAGACGAAGCCAGGTAAATACTTGTTTGGGCACCTACTTCCGGCTTTGGCATTACCCAAAGTGCAGCTTTGAAGATTAAATCAATAATGAAGCCTTTTTTTGAATCCTGACCAAAATTGGTGGCAACCGCTCCCGGGTGACAAACATTGACTTTTACATTGTTGATTCCTTTGGATTTCAACTCAGAAGCCATGTGCCTTGAAACCCAAATGAGATATAGCTTCGAAAGACCGTAAGATCGGTCTGGCTTATAGCTATTTTGCAAATTAAAATCATTGTAATCAGGTTTACCGCCTCTTTTGTGCATAGCCGATGACAGGTTGATAATACGGGCATCAGCACTTTTCAGTAGAAGTGGCAAAAGTAATTGCATCAATAAGAAAGGTGCGTGAAGGTTCAGGGCAATAGTCTTTTCATGGCCTTCATTTGTAAGCTCTCTGTCTTTATTGAAAATTGCACCGGCATTATTGATTAGCACATCCAGCGAATTGTATTTCGATTTCAGTTCATCAGCCATCCGTCTGGTGTCTGTCATAGATAGAAGGTCAGCCACGGCAATGTCTATTTTATTATTGCCAGTTTCCTTTATTATCTCTTCCTGTACTGCAATGAGTTTGGATTTACTTCGGCCATGAATGATTATGCGATGCCCCTGTTTAGCCAGTGCAGTTGCTGTAATTTTTCCAATACCCTGAGTGGTACCTGTTACTAAAATAATTTTACTTTCCATATTCCTATTTGTTTAATCTTTAGATATTCATTTTCTCAGCCATAATTTTGATGTCTTTCACATAAATCACATTCTGGTTGTAGCCGTTTTGCGAAGCATAAATCATTGATAGTGCCACTTGATTCATGGTTGAAATGATATTGGGCAGCACAATTTTTATAAGAGGGAAAAGCCACGAAATGTATTTGTAGTATTTCAGCACTCTTTTTTGCCCTTCGGTAGCTATCACAAAACCTATACGGTAACCAAAGGCTTGTTTGAAAGGCAGTTTCATTAAATCGTTTTCAGTTTTGCCTTTTATACGAGCCCACATCATTCTTCCTTTTTCGGTGCTGTCGGTTCCGCCACCGCTCACGTAAATGAATGAAATTTTTGGGTTGGGATTTAGACATTTGGCAAAATGCAAGGTGGTATCGTAGCTTATTCGCGTGTATTCTGTCTCCTTAATTCCTGCACTGCTTACCCCGGCACAGTAAAAGCATGCATCGTAACCTTTCAATTTTTCGTCGTTTTGCTGCAACGAAAGAAAATCAGCAACGATGTATTCTTTCAATTTTGGGTGAACCAAACCGGTTGGCTTCCGACTCACACTTAATACTTCTGTTATCTGAGGAAGATCTAGGCATTCGAGTAATATGCCCTCACCAATCATACCTGTTGTACCCGTAATAATTACTTTCATAAAACACTACTTTTCTGTTGTCGGTACAAAAGTATGTATTAGTTTTGCAACTAAAAAGTATAGAGTATAGTCTATACTGTAAATATTTTCTGAAAAAATTCTAAACGGATGTTAATAAACGAATTATCAAAGAAAACAGGAGTTTCGATACAGACCATCAGGTTTTACGAAAACAAGGGATTGATTGAAGGTTCGACTGACGAAAACGTAAAAACAAACAATTACAAGAATTACGACGAGAGCCACGTTGAAAGAATTGAGACCATTAAAGAAGCACAGGAAGCCGGGTTCACGCTTTCGGAAATAAAAACGCTGTTGGAGAAATGGTACAGCGGTAATTTTCTGAAAGAAGAACAACTTGCATTTTTTGATGCCAAAATCACGGAGATCGAAAATAAAATAGTTCAACTAAAACAGATGAAAGAGCGGATTGAAGAGGTAAAGAAAGAAATTGAAAAGGGGGAATGTTCCTGATTTTCTTTCCTGTCCAATACTACTGAAGTTATTTATTCTGAAAATTAAATATTTGGCTTAGTTGTATCATTTTTAATAAGAACGGTTAAATTTGGTTTGACTAACTGATCAATCCATGAACCCAAAGAAAATCCTCGTTGTCGGTAGCTCCAATACCGATATGGTTATCAAAACACACCATTTTCCTGTTCCGGGTGAAACTATTTTAGGCGGACGTTTTTTAATGAATGCTGGTGGTAAGGGCGCCAATCAGGCTGTTGCAGCTGCCCGTTTGGGTGGCATGGTCACATTCGTTGGGAAAATTGGCGACGATATTTTTGGTAAACAAGCCGTTCTGCAACTCAAAGACGAAGGAATTAATGTTGATTTTGTGTCTGTTGATCCTGAAAATTCAAGTGGAGTTGCGCTGATTACAGTTGATAAGAAGGGCGAAAACTCCATTGTTGTGGCTTCGGGTTCAAACGGAACACTTACTCCAGCAGATTTCAACAAAGCATTGACTGAACTGGATGAAGCCGGTTTTGTACTGATGCAACTCGAAATCCCTATTTCCACTGTTGAATACGTTGCGCATACAGCCGCTCAAAAACTGAAGAAGGTGATTCTGAATCCGGCGCCTGCCGCTGAACTTTCCGGCGAATTACTTCATAATCTTTACCTGATTACTCCGAATGAAACTGAAACTGAAATCCTGACGGGGATTAACGTGACCGACGAGTCATCAGCCTTGAAAGCAGCCTCCCGGTTGCATGAACGGGGTGTTGAAGTGGTAATAATCACAATGGGTGCTTCCGGAGCTTTTTTATTTGAAAACGGGCATTCAGAACTAATTAGAACGTCTAGGGTGGAGGCCGTTGATACTACTGCCGCCGGCGATACTTTTAACGGTGCTTTAGCAGTTGCTTTATCTGAAGGTAAAACTCTTCAGGAATCAATCATTTTTGCCAATAAAGCTGCGTCCATATCCGTAACTCGTATTGGAGCGCAATCCTCGGTGCCCTTCCGAAAAGAAATTTCAATCTAACAAATAACCAACCATGAGAAAGTGTTTATTTAACCTGATTCTATCTGCATTTGTTTTGGTTATTATTTCATGTGCAAACAAGCCGGAAACTGATATCCGAACGATCTCTCAGGATGTACTGAAAGATAAAATTGCCGGAGGCTGGGCCGGAAAAATGATTGGCGTTACTTATGGCGCTCCTACCGAATTCCATGCTAAGGGAAAAACTTTTGAGAATTCAATCAAATGGAAGCCTGTTGATGTGAAAGGTTCCATCTGGCAGGATGATATTTATGTGCAGCTTACCTTTTTAATGACGATGGATCGCTATGGCATTGACGCTCCGGCTAAAAAATTTCAGGAGCTGTTTGCTAAGGCTGGGTACCATTTATGGCATGCCAATGTTCAGGCTCGGAAAAACTATTTCGACAGCATTTTCCCTCCACAATCGGGCCATCCGGAATTTAATCTTCATGCCGATGATATTGATTTCCAGATTGAAGCTGACTATATTGGGTTCATGTGTCCGGGAATGCCACAGACAGCAAATAAAATTGCCGACCAAATTGGTCACATCATGAATTATGGTGATGGGGTTTACGGCGGTGTTTTTGTTGCCGCGCTGTATGCTGAAGCCTATTTTGAAAACGATATCCCTAAAATCATTGATAAAGCGCTGTTATCGATTCCTGCAGAAAGCAATTATTCGAAAATTATAAAAGATGTGATCCTGCTGCACCAGCATTATCCTGCCGATTGGCGCGCTGCCTGGGCCGAACTGCAAGCCAAATGGGGAAATGTTCAGATTTGCGAATCGGGAACTACTTTTAATATTGATGCCAAATTCAACGGGGCTTTCATTGTGATGGGACTCCTTTACGGTGAAGACGATCCGGTTAAAACGATGGAAATTTCCACCCGTTGCGGACAGGATTCAGACTGCAATCCGTCGAATGCCATGGCCGTTTTGGGCGTCATCAAAGGCCTGAACGGATTACCGGCTGAATATCAGCAGGCAGTAAAAGCCATTGGCGACTCGCTGTTTATCAATACGGATTATTCTTTCAATAAAGCAGTTGATAAAACACTGGAATATGCACAAAAGCTGGCAGTTGAAAATGGAGGTGAATCAACCACTGATGAATTGAAAATTAAAGTTCAGCAGCCGCAGCCATTTGCATTGGAAGTAGCTTTTCCAAAACTGGTTTTCGATAAACGGGTCAGCGTATTTGCAGGCGAAGGTTGGGAAATGAAAGGAAAATGGTACAGTTTTGGAAAGAATCAGGCTCGTTTCAGCGGAAAAACAGGCGATGAAATCAGTTTTACTTTTGAAGGTACCGGAGTTTCCATGGTTGGAAACTGGTTTAAAGATGGTGGAAAAGCTGATGTCTTTGTTGATGGACAATTCAAACGAACAATTGACTGCTATTTTAATTTCTCCAATCAGCAGCATCGTAATATGAATTTGTATCACATTACCAATCTTCAGGAAGGAAAACACACGATTAAATTGATTGTCAAAGGGGAGAAAAGGCCCGAATCGGATGGAACCAACGTTTACATCACAGAGGCTGTTGTATTTAAAACGGCTGACAAAATCAACGAGAATTACAAGTTTTCATTTCAGAAATAAATAGCGATCATGAAAGCTTATCCTAAATTTTTGTTTGCGCTTGCGCTCCTTATTTGTGTGTCGGCTTCTTCATGGTCGGCACAGCCTGTGAAAGTGATTTTCGATTCGGACATGGGTCCCGATTTTGACGATGTGGGCGCCATTACCATTTTACATGCTCTGGCGGCCAAAGGAGAGTGCGAAATTCTGGCAACTATGGCCAGCGACGGTTATCCGTACATTGCGCCAACACTCGAAGTTTTTAACCGTTATTTTCAGAAATCCGATATTCTGATTGGTGTTCCAGAACCAGACGCTCCTGAATTTTCGTGCCCCAATCACTGGAACGATTCGCTGGCCATAAAATACCTGACGAAATTGAAAACCAATGCTGATTATCCATCGGCTACCGAGGTTTATCGCAAAGTATTGGCCAAACAACCCGATGGAAGTGCGGTGATAATTACAGTAGGTTTTCTTTCGAATCTAGCCGATTTGCTCAAGTCAGGTCCTGATCAGTTTAGTCCGCTTTCGGGAAAAGATTTGGTGGCAAAAAAAGTGAAGAAATGGGTGGCTATGGCTGGCGGGTTTCCTGAAGGAGGCGAATTCAATGTGAATCAGCACGCCAAAGCTTCGGAATACGTCTTCCAAAACTGGCCAACACCGATTCTGTTCAGCGGCTTCGAAATCGGGGTGAAAATTATGACAGGGAATAAAGTGGCAACAAAGGGCAGCAAAGGTAGCCCGGTTCAGTGGGCTTACAGCTATTGTTTATCAAATTACGAAAACAAGAAATCGGTCAATCGTAATTCATGGGATCACACGGCTGTTTTGTGTGCTGTTCGTAATCCGGAAAACTACTTTTATGTGGTTGGAAACGGAACTTTTGTTTGTAATCCTGACGGATCGAACACCTGGAATCCGGATAAAAATTCGAATCATTCCTTTTTGGTACACAAATATCCGTATCAGAAAATCGCAGATATTCTCGACGATCTGATGCTTTACGAACCTAAATAATCTGATTTAATTGTCAATCATTCATTGCCAATTTTGGGTCATTCATAATTTATAATTCATAATTCATCATTTCAATGTATATCGTCAGTTCATATTCATTCGCGGTAATTCTTTGCGTGGTTACCATGCTGTGTTGGGGGTCGTGGGCCAATACCCAAAAACTTGCTCAAAAATCCTGGCGTTTCGAACTCTTTTACTGGGGTTACGTGATCGGAATCCTGTTGATGTCGCTTCTCTTTTCCTTTACCCTGGGGAGTACGGGAACGCTGGGCCGTGGTTTTGTTGAAGACATCAGCCAGGCGGAAATGAGTAACATCGGTAATGCCCTGCTGGGTGGAATCATATTTAATGCCGCCAATATTTTGGTTGCGGCAGCCATTTCCATTGCCGGTATGTCAGTAGCTTTTCCTGTCGGTATAGGTATTGCTTTGGTATTGGGCGTAATTGTAAATTATATGGCCAGTCCAAAAGGGAGTGCCCTTTGGCTGTTTGTGGGCGTTGCCCTAGTTACTTTTGCCATTGTTATTGATGCTTTTGCTTACAGGAAGAAGGCTTCTCAATCCAAGAAAGTTCCGACCAAAGGAATTGTCTTGTCGGTAGTGGGCGGCGTATTAATGGCGTTGTTTTACCGGTTTGTGGCTAGTTCAATGGTGACCAATTTCGAAACTCCTGAAGCCGGTTTGCTGACGCCATACACAGCGGTGTTTGTTTTCTCTGCCGGAATTCTGATCAGTAATTTTGTTTTCAATACCTTGCTTATGAAAAAGCCTTTCGAAGGTGTTCCGGTTACTTACCTTCAGTATTTTGGAGGAAGTATGAAGGAGCACCTGACTGGCATTCTGGGCGGAATGATCTGGTGTGTCGGGATGACCTTCAGCATTATTGCAGCTGGAAAAGCCGGGTTTGCCATTTCATACGGACTGGGGCAGGGGGCAACATTGGTAGCGGCCTTGTGGGGAGTATTTATCTGGAAAGAGTTTGCCGGCGTGAAAGGAACAACAGGACTTCTAACTTCAATGTTTGCCCTGTTTTTAATCGGTATTGGAATGGTCATTTATGCCGGAATATAAAGCTGGCATTTTGTCATTTCCAGTTTCCAAATACAAGCATTTTGTTTGGGTTGACAGACTTTGATCAGTCAAAGCATCAAATTGGTAGTTCAACTGGCTGTTTCAGAAAGTGGTGGGCTTTCTCGCTAGGATTTGACTTCCATTTGGGCTAAATTTGAGATAAGAATTAAAAAATAATATGAATTCAGCCCAGTCATTCAAAGAATATTTTGAGGCATCGTTTAGTCAGGAACCCGATCAGTTGGGGGCGATGAAGCTTTCAGCGGATTTCTTTGCTGATTTTATTCAATATACTCCGATCAAACTTGAAATGCTTCAATCCTATCTGACTGCCGGGAATATTGATTTTTTCTACAATTCCTTGGCTGACCTGAAATATCTTGTTGAATTTTCTGATAATCTGACCCGTTACTGGTACCTGTTGCGCGGCTATTCCGGGGCACTGGCGAAACTAAAGGCTGATAAAACGGTGAAAGGCTCCAAAAAGTTATTTAGCTATTACTTTAACAAATATGGGGACCGCCGGATTTTGCGCAACGAACACTGGTTCGAAAAAAAACGATGGGAGTTTATGGATGAACTTCAGCCGATTTATAGCGAAGATGAACTTGAGCAATTTATTCTGAAATATCAAAAGATACTGTCCGAATGCCTTGAAGTTTATACTTCGTTTCTTATGGCATTCATTCACGATTTAAAAAATTTACTATCCCCTTCAGTCATACCTACTGAAATTGAATCAAATATAAAGTAACTTGTTTTTATGTTCAATTTTATGTTTTTTCGCCCCTGAATTGAATTATCTGCATGGCCTTGTTCATCCAGAATTCATTTTAATCTGTATATTTGTCGTGTATCCACCTGATCATAAAAATGATGGTTTTTATTGTTCCGAGGTCAAATATTTTGACTTATGACTGCTACTGAAAAATTAAAAATCCTGCTTGCCGAAGATAATCCGATCAATCAGCGTCTTGCTGCATTGACTTTGAAACAGATTAATCTTAAGTGTGATATGGCTTCTAACGGATTGGAAGCTCTTGAAATGCACAAGCAAAATCAATACGATTTAATTTTTATGGATATTCAAATGCCGGTTATGGATGGGTTGGAATCTACCCGTCAGATCCGGGCATTTGAAAACAACCTGGGCCGGGAACATAAAGCTTGCATCGTCGCCCTCACAGCCAGCGAAATATCCGATAAACATCAGGAATGCATAGATGCCGGTTCCGACTATTTTATGGAAAAACCTATCCAGAAAAAGAAAGTCCGTGAACTTATTCCCCGCTTATTTTAACCTGAACTGTAATTTTTTTCTGATTGGAATCGTGTCTTCTTATTTATCTTCTTTTTGCCTCCATCTGTGTTTTTGGTTTTGAATTTTATTTCGTAAAGCGAAAAACTATTTGGGTAAGCTGTTCGATTTCAGATTCATAGTTCGGATTCGGAATACAGAAAATTGTTAATGAATCTTATTATTTAGAACCCGATTAAATTTTGTATCGTGTTGGAATACTGATCGATCCTTAATACTTTTACACAAACAATTTAACTTGAATGTATGAAGAGATTGTCAGTATTTCTGATTTTAGTTGTTTGGTTCACATCTTCACCAAAAGCACAGGAACCCACCTTCTGGCGTGGATTAAATGCTTCAGGTATTTATACTGTTGATAAGCTTTTACCACAATGGCCTGCTGATGGTCCGAAAGTATTGTGGTCTTTCGAAAAGCTTGGACTGGGGTTTTCATCTCCTGCTTTTGCTAATGGTAAAATTTACATCAACGGAATGGTTGACGGACAGGCAGTTTTGTTTGTTTTGGATATGAATGGCAAGGAGCTTCAGCAATTCAAATACGGAAAGGAATTTGATGCCAGTTATCCGGGCGTTCGGTCCACTCCAACGGTTGTCGGCGATTTGGCATATTTATTAACTGGTCATGGAAAGCTTACCTGTCTAAATTTAAAAACTGGCAAATCAGTTTGGAAGAAAGATTTTCTAACCAATTTTGATGGTACTAATATTACCTGGGGTTATACTGAATCGATTTTAATTGATGGCGACAGGTTGTTTTGTACTCCCGGAGGAAAGGAGAATAACGTAATGGCCTTGAACCGTATGACGGGCGAAACCTTATGGAGTTCTGCCGGATTAGGTGAGTTGTCAGCTTATTGCACTCCGTTGCTGATTAAATTGCCAGCCCGGCAGTTGTTGGTTACGCATACGGCCAGTCATGTTTTAGGAATCGATGCTTCTAATGGAAAATTACTGTGGAATTTTGGACATACCAATGAGTGGGCGGTCCATCCAAATACCCCAATTTATCATGATGGCGGATTATTCGTTTTCAGCGGTTGGGGACAAGGCGGCGAAAAGCTGAAATTGAGTGCCGACGGAAGTTCGGTAACCAAAGAGTGGGAAACAAAAAGCCTGGACAATCGCATGGGAGGCGCCGTTTTGCTTAATGGTTATCTTTACGGTTCGGGCGACAATGGTCGAAGCTGGCAGTGTATTGACTGGAAAACCGGAGAACAAAAATATGCTTCTACTGAAGTTGCCAAAGGCGCGACTATTGCTGTCAATAATAAACTGATAGGCTATTCGGAAAGAGGAGAATTATTTTTGTCCGAAGCCAATCCTGCCGGATTAAAAATCATCAGTAAAACTAAAGTGACTTTGGGTGCCGAGCAACATTGGGCGCATCCGGTAATTTATAAAGGAGTTTTGTATGTCCGTCACGGAAATGCTTTGATTGCCTACAAGATTTCGGAATAGAAAACATTACACAAGCACCAGACCCGGAAAATGACACCGGGCAAAACAGGGCAAATTATTTTATGACCGTTTTTCTGAAACAGGAAGGACGGTCATAAATCTAAAATAAAAAACAAACCAACCAAGACACATGAAACACATTAATTTATCAATTGCTTTACTTTTTATCGTATTTGTAGCTTTTTCGCAACCGGTACAATGGCGTGGTCCGCAGCGCGATGGAAAATTTTCTGACACTGGGTTACTGAAGAAATGGCCGGATGCCGGTCCTCAGTTACTCCTGAAAGTGGAAGGCATCGGTAAAGGATATTCTTCGGTCATTGCTACCGATCAATACCTGTTTGCCACCGGAATGATAGATACGCTCGACTACCTCTCTTGTATCACTCCTGAAGGTCAAATTAAATGGAAAGTTCCTTATGGAAGGTCCTGGAAACAATCGTTTCCTGAAACCAGGGGATCGGCTACGGTAGAAGGCGACCGGGTTTATGTCATTTCAGGAACAGGTCAGTTGGTTTGCCTGAATGTGGCTGATGGTGCTATTCGCTGGAAAGTTAATGTTGACAAAGATTTTAAATCGGAATGGCATATCTGGGGTGTTTCGGAATCACCACTGATTGTTGACGATAAAGTAATCTGCAGTCCCGGAGGAAAAGAAACATCAATTGTTGCTTTCGATAAAATGACCGGAAAGCTCATCTGGAAGAGCGAATCGGTTGGCGGACCGCGTACCTATTTGTCGCCAATCATCTATCAATACAAAGATTTCAGATACATTCTGGCTGCTACCGGAACCAATTTAATTGCCCTTGAACCTGCTACCGGAAAAGTAGCCTGGACGTTCAAATACTGGGATGGAGCTAAATGGGATCAACCCGGGTTAATCTGGGCCAATACACCAGTCGTGAGGGGCGCTGATATATTTATTTCGATGGGTTACGATTACCGCAATGTAATGCTTACTATGAGCGATGACGGCAAATCGGTTACCGAAAAGTGGAGCAACATGGTTTTGGATAATCACCATCATGGTTTGATTGAACTGGACGGCAACATTTACGGTTCAAACTGGATAAGCAACAGCAAGGGCAAATGGGTTTGCATGGATTGGAATTCGGGCGAGACCAAATACGAAACCGATTGGCTAACCAAAGGCGAACTGGTTTATGCCGATGGACTTTTCTACATCCTGGAGGAAAAAAGCGGAACAATGGCTTTGGTGAATCCAAATCCTCAGAGTTTCGAAGCCATCAGTTCCTTCAAGCTCGAAGGTGGTTCGGGGCCATTCTGGTCGCACCCTTTCATTGCAAACGGAAAACTGTATTTGCGCCACGGCGACGTATTATTTGTATACAATATCAAAGGTTAGTTAATCTGGTGAATTGATGAGGATAAAGCTAATTCTAACTCTTTGGCTGATTGTTCTGTCGGTATCGGTCTTTTCGCAAGATATTGTTGAATGGCGTGGTCCGGGCAGATTGGGCGTTTACCCCGAGAAAAACCTACTGAAAGTTTGGCCTGAAAAAGGTCCGAAACTTTTGCTCGAACTGAATAATATAGGCAATGGCTATTCCTCGCCGGTTGTTTACGGGCAAAACATCTTTGTGACGGGAAGAAAAGATACGATGGATGTAATAACTGCCTATACCGCTGATGGGACGAAGAAATGGGAGACTGCTTATGGCAGGGCCTGGATGCGCAGTTTTCCTGAAACGCGCTGCACTCCTACAATCGAAAGTAACCGGATTTATCTGGTAAGTGGTATGGGAGAGGTGGTTTGTCTCGATGCTGTTTCAGGTAAATTAATCTGGACTGTAGATGCGCAAACTAAATTTCATGGTGAACCACACCGGTGGGGCATTTCCGAGTCGGTTGCCATAGCAGATAACGCAGTTTTTTATGTTGCCGGTGGCGAAGAAACCTCAGTAATAGCTCTGGACAAATCAGATGGAAAATTACTCTGGAAAACCAAAAGTTTGGGTGGAACACGGGCTTATGCGTCGTCGGTGGTTATTGAGAATGCTGGCTTGAAGATGCTTCTGGCGCAAACAGCCAACGATTTGATTGCGATCAATATCGAAAATGGCGAAATCATCTGGTCTTTCAATCTGGTTCAGTATCATAAAGGTGAATCGGGAGTGGGCGCCAACACCAATACGCCATTGTATGTCGATAATAAGATTTTTATCACCAGCGGGTATGATCACCCGGCAATACTTTTGAATTTGGCCGACGATGGGCGTTCGGTTTCGGTGAAATGGACAAATCCCGATTTCGACAACCACATTGGTGGCGTCGTAAAAGTAGGAGATTCGGTTTATGGCTCAAACTGGACCAATAATACCCAAGGAAATTGGGTATGCGTGGATTGGAATACAGGCAAAACCATGTACGAAACCAAATGGTTCAACAAAGGTCCGGTCATTTCTGCCGATGGAATGCTGTATTGTTACGAGGAAAAATCAGGAAATTTGGCTTTAGTAAAACCAACTCCTGAAAAGTTTAATGTGGTTAGTTCGTTCAAAGTTGATAAAGGAAGCGGCCCACATTGGGCGCATCCGTCGATTTTTGATGGTAAATTGTACGTGCGGCATGGCGAAAGCCTGATGGTTTATGATTTGAAAAACATATAATCTTGGAAAAGAACCTAAAATACATTCTTTGGTCAGTAGTTACGGTGTTGGCTATTCTGCTGTTCTGGTGGATGTTCAGAGATCCAACCGGGAAATTTGCTGAAAGCATGCCGGGTGCCGACAACAGGGGCAGAGATTCGACCATGGTTGGCCCTGCGGTAAAGATTGGTGAGCAATTTCAGCAATTTGCCACATCAACATCGACCTTAAAAGGAACCTGGATCCGTTTCCGTGGTGCCGATTACGACAACATCGTGAAAAATTCGGTTCCTCTGAAAAATTCGTGGTCGGGTAATGAGCCTGAGATAAAATGGTCGGTTGATTTGGGCGAAGGACATGCCGGACCGGCTATTTACGAAGGGAAAGTGTATGTGATGGACTACGATGAAGCTGCCCGCGAAGACGCCTTGCGCTGTTTCTCTATGGAAAATGGGCAGGAGCTTTGGCGCCGTTCGTATAAAGTGAGTCTGAAACGTAACCACGGGATGTCGCGCACAGTTCCGGCCGTTACTGCCGATTATATTCTGACGATTGGGCCGCGCTGCCACGTAATGTGTGTCAAACGTGAAACCGGCGATCTGGTTTGGGGACTCGACATGGTTCAGCAATACCAGACTGAAGTTCCACTTTGGTTCACTGGTCAGTGCCCGATGATTGACGGCAACAAAGCCATTTTGGCGCCTGGCGGAACTTCGGTAATGATTGCCGTAGATATGGCCACCGGCAAGGTTTTGTGGGAAACACCCAACCCGGGAGGCATCAAAATGTCGCATTCATCCATCATGCCATGGACTTTTAACGGCAAGAAGATGTATGTGTACAGTGCTGTTGGTGCAGTGCTGGCTGTTTCGGCCGAAGGACCAGATGAAGGGAAAATTCTCTGGATGTCGACCTTCTGGAACCATGCGGTGGTGGCTCCTGCTCCGGTTTGTTTTCCGGATGGGAAAGTGTTTTTAACGGCCGGTTATGGTGCCGGAAGTATGATGATAAAAGTCTCTCAGGCCGGAAGCGAATATAAAGTAGATGTGTTGAAGCAATATGCTCCAAAGGACGGAATGGCCTGCGAGCAGCAGACGCCTGTTATTTGGGACGGAATGATGCTGGGGATTCAACCCAAAGATGCCGGATCGTTGCGTAACCAACTGGTGTGTGTTTCTCCGGGTGATGTTACGAAAGTGGTCTGGACTTCAGGAAAAGATGGCCGTTTTGGACTGGGACCTTACCTCATTGCCGATCAGAAAATGTATATCCTCGACGACGAAGGTACGCTCACGATGATCAAGCCCGACAAAAAGAAGTATGCTCAGCTGGCTCAAAAGAAACTGTTCGACGGGGCCGATGCCTGGGGACCAATGGCCCTGGCTGACGGCTTTTTGTTGTTGCGCGATTCGAAAAAAATGTATTGTGTAAAAGTAAATTAGTGAACTATGAACCGGAAACTCGTAAATATTGTGCTGATCGTTCTGGCCGTGGCCATTGTGGTGATCATCGTGAAGGATTTTGTGGGGAATAAAGCCGGTAAAAATATCAGCAATCCTTACGAATACAATATCGACGAATTCCGTAAAGTGGACTCGACCAAAATTCTATATACTGAAAAGATTCATTTTCAGGTAAAAGCCGACAGTTGGGGTGGGGTTGCTGTTTCCGATTCAACCATTATTGTTGCGTCGGCTAATCAATTGCAGAAATTTGATTATCGCGGGAAGCTGATTTCGTCGTACCAACTGATTGACACGGCCACTTGTGTTGCGGTGGATGAGAACCGCCAGGTTTGGATTGGAATGCGCCATTTTGTGGTGATGTACGATTCGAACGGTACCCTGGTAAAACGCTGGAATTCGTTTGGTGAGAATGCAGTGATAACGTCGCTGGCTGTTTCAGGAGAAAATGTTTATGTGGCCGATGCCGGTAACCGTATTGTTTATCAGTGTAACACCAATGGCCAGCTGGAGCAAAAAATTGGAGAGAAAGATGAGCACAAAGGAATTCCCGGATTTATCATTCCAAGTCCGTATTTTGATGTGGCTATCGACGATAATGGCTTTTTGTGGGCTGCAAATACCGGAAGACATACGTTCGAGAATTATACGCACGATGGTTCGTTGCGTACCTCATGGGGAGTTACCAGTTTTAAAATTGAAGGTTTTAGCGGCTGTTGCAATCCGGCACATTTCGCTATTCTGAATGATAATTCATTCATCACCAGCGAAAAGGGAATGCCACGAATCAAGATTTACGATCAGCACGGACAATTTATCGGAGTAGTAGCTGCACCAGCTTCGTTTGATGGGGCGTTGGCTCCCGATATTGCTGTTGACCGGCAGCATCGTGTAATTGCCCTCGATTTTGAACGCCAGCAGGTCCGGATATTTGAACGAAAAAAGGATCAGGAATAGGCATAGGAAAAGGAAGGACAGAAATTATTACTGATGCAAAATCCCGTAGGGATGAAAATATTGTAGTCCGGGGGTTCAATCCCTGGATTGGAAATGAAAATATATTCCGTCCGTACACAAAGGTTGAAAGAAGAGATAGTCTAATTTCGGACGGAACAGAGCAAACGCTGAAAAGAATGACAAAAATGAAAGATACGAAAAACACTCGCCGCGAATTTTTCAGGAAGGCGGCCCAGCTGACTTTCCTGTCGGCTATGGTTGGCGGGTCAGCTTATTTGCTGGCCAAAGACAGGCTTGAACTTTACGGTTGCGCCGATAACCAATTCTGCCGGAATTGTCAGAAAATAAATACCTGTTCGCTGGATCAGGCCAAAAAATATAAACAAAATGAGCGATAAAAAAGAACCCCGAAGCATTGAACGACGTCGGTTTCTCCGAAGCGGAATGCAGATGGCGCTGGCTGTTTCGTTGGGCGGAATAGCTGGAGTTTCGCTCCTGAAATCGACTTCCAACAAGATGGTTTGGCAGATCGATCCGTTTAAATGTGTCCAATGCGGCCGTTGTGCCACCGAATGTGTAATGACACCCTCTGCTGTGAAATGCGTTCACGCTTATGCTTTGTGCGGCTATTGCGACTTGTGTGGCGGTTACCTCAAACCCGATGCGAATGCACGGACTACCGCTGCCGAAAATCAGCTTTGCCCGACAGCAGCCATCAAACGAAAATACATTGAAGAACCTTATTTCGAATACGAAATTGACGAAGCACTGTGCATCGGATGTGCTAAATGTGTAGCCGGTTGTACTTCTTTCGGAAACGGCTCGCTGCATTTGCAAATCAGGCACGACCGCTGCAAAAACTGCAACGAATGTGCCATTGCCCGCGTTTGTCCGGCTGATGCATTCCAGCGCGTTCCGGTTGACACCCCTTACATGATTAAGGGCGGATTTACCAAAGAAAGTGCGGCAAAGCCCAAAAAAGGATAAGAATATGACACGAGTTACGGATACAGAATCTGCAACTCGTAACTCGGAATAAAACCAATAATCTGACAATGAGCCAAATAAAACGATATTTTTTACTGATCTGTATTCTGATTGTAGTTTCGCTGCAATCGTTTGGTGCGCCGGAAGCCAAACAACGGTTCCCCAAGCCGGAGTTCGATTCGGGGTACACGCAGCCCGACACGACTGCGCCATCAGCCAGGTATTTATTTTTGGAGTACTTTGATGTTTTCATGTTGCTGGTTGTTTTGTCGCTCACCACGTGGTTTGTACTGAAAAAACGTTCGCGGCGTGGAGTTTTCTGGACTTCGGTTTTTTCGCTGCTCTATTTTGGATTTTACCGCGAGGGCTGTATTTGCTCCATCGGGTCTATCCAGAATGTGGCGCTGGCCATGGTCGATTCAACCTATGCGCTGCCACTTACGGCGTTGCTATTCTTTTTGCTGCCGTTAGTCTTTTCGCTTTTCTTCGGAAGGACATTCTGTGCCGGAGCCTGTCCGCTGGGCGCCATTCAGGATATTATCGTTTTAAAACCGATTGAACTGCCGAAATGGATACAGAAAGTTTTAGGCCTGATTCCTTATTTATACCTGGGTTTGGCATTATTGTATGTGGCAACCAAATCAGAGTTCATCATCTGTCGCTACGATCCTTTTGTCGGATTATTTCGGTTCGATGCGCCTTACGATATGCTCATTCTCGGAATTCTGTTCCTGGCTGTCGGCGTGTTTGTGGCTCGTCCGTATTGTCGTTTCTTCTGTCCTTATGGTGTTTTGCTGGGCTGGATGTCGAAGTTTTCGTCGCGCCACATGACGATCACTCCGGCGGCCTGTATTCAGTGTAAATTGTGCTCCAACTCGTGTCCGTTTGGTGCGATCGACGAACCTGTTGCCGAAACAGGGAAACGCCGCAGCAATGTGAACCGCCTGATGACGTATTTCATGCTTTTGCCTTTGTGGATTGGTATTGGCGGATTTGCCGGTTCGATGATGCATGTGCCATTGTCGAAATTCAACAAAACGGTTTACCTGGCCGAACAGGTTATCGAACATCCTGAATTAAAAGATGATCCTAAAAATATTGATGTTCGTATGTTTATGAGTTCAGGAAAATCAACCGAACAATTGGTGCTCGAAGCCGATACTATCCGGAAACAGTTTTATTGGGGTGGCTGGATTCTGGGTGGTTTCATGGGCCTGATTATTGGCTCAAGCCTGATTAATTTGTCGAAATTCCGTAAACGCGAAGACTGGGAACCTAACAAGACCAATTGCCTGAGCTGTGCCCGCTGCATGGACTATTGCCCGGTGAAGAAAGAATAGTTTATTTGCAGAAGTTCCCTTCGACTGCTTCGCGCTCAGGGAACGGCTCTTTGTGAATGGTTTCTGCGCTCCTTGAGTAGCGAAGCGTATCGAAGGGAGATATGCACAATAAACCGCGTAGCGGTTGACCGTATTGTAACCGTGGATGAAGTGTAACGGAATCCTCGGGTTAAAAGAAAAAGATAAACCGTCCGCGTGAAAATGATCAAAAAAGCGAAATCATCTTTCGGACGAAATAGAGATAACGATAATTAGAAAAACAATAAATAATGACCTTTTCAACCAATACAAAAATTAAACTCGCTCGACAAGTAGCCTGGATTGCGGGCGGTTTTGCCCTGCTTTTGGCTGTGTTGCTGATTGCCAATTTTCTTCAGACCAAGCTGAATAACCCGATCGAAAACCAGACGATTCCGGCTTTGGTGAAGCGGCTGAGTGAAAATCCGGCTGACGAATCGCTGAAAGCCGAAATCCGCGCATTCGATCTCATGGCACGAAAGGCCTATTTTACGAGCCAGTGGCAAATCCGTACCGGTAGCTATCTTATGTTCCTGGGGCTGATTATTTCCATTTTGGCCATTCGGTATGTACTGGCCGCCAAATCAAAACTGAATGAAATTGATCCGGCAAACGAAGTGAAAGGTCTGGATAAACTGGTGGCTCAAAAATGGGTCATTTATGTGGGTTCAGGTTTGTTGGTCATTGCCTTGGCTTCAGGATTTCTGGCTTCGAATTCGCTTAAGGAATATATGGTGAATGAAAATCTGGTAGCCCAGCAGGAACAACCTATAGAGCAGACAACTCCTGCAAATGTTGAACAATCTGTTGCTGCACCTGAACAAACGGCGCAATCAGCCTCGCCAACAACCACCGAAAATAGTACTGTGGCAAATCCGTCAGAAACTGCTGTAGCGCCAGCATCAGAAACTGCTGCAGCAAAACCGGCCGGATTGCCAACTCAGGCTGAAATAAAAGCCAACTACCCGTTTTTCCGTGGTCCGCAGGGCGATGGTGTGGCGTTTCAGAAAAATACGCCAACAGATTGGAATGGTGCCGGTGGAAAAAATGTAGTTTGGAAAGTGAAAGTTCCGAAGGCGGGCTTTAGTTCTCCTATTGTTTGGGGAAACCAGTTGTTCGTAACCGGTGCTGATGCACAGGCCCGCATGGTTTACTGCTACGACAAAAATACCGGCAAATTGCTTTGGGAAGCCGCTGCTGACAATATTCAGGGATCGCCTTCTGCCATGCCCAAAGTTACTGCTGATACTGGCTTGGCTGCTCCAACAATGGCTACTGACGGACGTGCTGTATTTGCCATCTTCGCTACTGGCGATGTCTTGGCGCTCGATATGACCGGAAAACGATTGTGGGCGCGCAACATCGGTGTACCCGACAACCACTACGGACATGGCTCATCATTGATCGTATACAAAGACAAATTGTTGATTCAATACGATACCAACCGCGCCGGAAAATTATTGGCGCTGGATACTCAAACCGGGAATACGGTATGGGAAACTACCCGTAACTCGAAAATTTCGTGGTCGTCGCCCATTCTGGTTAATACAGGGAATCGTACTGAAGTTATCCTGACGACCAACCCGAATGTGAACGGTTACGATCCTGAAACCGGGAAAGAATTGTGGAACATTGCCTGTCTTTCCGGAGAAGTTGGGCCATCAGCCGGTTATGCCGACGGAATGGTTTTCGCTGCTAATGAATATGCCAAGCTGGTAGGAATAAAAATTGGCGGAGCACCTCAAATAGTATGGGAAGCCGATGAATTTTTACCTGAAGTTTCCAGTCCGCTGGCTGTAAATGGTATGCTTTATATTGCTACAACGTATGGAACATTTGCTTGTTATGACGCCAAGACCGGAGAGAAACTATGGAGCCAGGAATTTGGCGACGCTATTTATTCCTCACCGGTTTTTGCTGACGGAAAGGTTTATATCACCGATATGACAGGCAAAACTCATATCATTAAGTCAACCCGCGATTATCAGCCTGTCGGAACTCCTGAACTGGGCGAGAAAGCCGTTTGTTCACCGGTTTTCCAGGATGGCAAGGTTTATTTGAGAGGGATAAATAATTTATATTGCATTGGAATTTAATATGCCTGAATGTCCGTCTGCTAAAGCAGACGGCAAAGGATAGTGGACTTTCTGAACAAATGGTGTTGTAGAAAAATGAGATGATATTCTTTGCAGTTGGCTTCAGCCAACGGTTAGGAAAAAGATAAAGCAGCCCTGTAAGGGCGAAATATTGGTAGCCCGGGGCAAGTGAGGAACGAACGTCGCCCCGGGAAGCGAAATAGTAAATTGAAACCCGTCCGCAGGAAAAAGATGAAAAGAGTATTGGCGTTTTTTCGGACGGAATAGTGTATATGTTGGTTTAAGCCAATGGCTAAGTTCAGGTAGCTTTCCTGAATAAATGAAATGCTGGATAATTGAGATGATATTCTTTGCCGTCTGCTTTAGCTGACGGATGAATAATAAATGAAAACTAACGTGAGCGAAACAAAAAACATACAACAAACGGTTGATCAGATAATTGCCGAAAAGGGAACTGCCGCGAAGTCGGTTATCCCCATTTTGCAGGCGATTCAGACAACCTTCAACTACCTTCCAGAGGAAGCTATGAAATACGTGTGCGAAAAGACGGACATCACTCCCGAACAGATTGTCGGGGTTGCCTCGTTTTACTCGCAGTTCAGGATGCACCCGGTGGGCAAACACATTGTGAAAGTGTGCGTCGGAACTGCCTGTCATGTGAAAGGTGCCGGTCAGGTTTACGATGCGCTGCGCCGCCACTTCAACCTCACGGGTAATCTGGAAACCGATGCTTCGATGACTTACACGATCGAAAAAGTATCGTGCCTCGGCTGCTGTACGCTGGCTCCGGTGGTGCAAATCGATGAAATTACCTACGGACATGTGGCTTCAGATAAGGTTGGGAGTATCATTGCCGATTTCGAAACGCACGAGGGTGCTGCCACTTCCGGGAAAGGTAAATTCCGTCATTCCGACGGTTCCGAAATTCAGGGAGAAATACGCATTGGTCTGGGCTCATGCTGTGTGGCTTCGGGCAGTGAGGAAGTGAAAAAGGCTGTGGAAGAGACCGTTGCCAACACCGGAATCCGTATCAGCCTGAAAAATGTGGGTTGTGTGGGAATGTGTCATCAGGTTCCGCTGGTTGAGGTCATTCCTGAAAATGGGAAATCGACCCTGTATGCCAAAGTGAAGCCTGAAGAAATTAAGGGAATCATCTCGTCGCATTTCAAACCACTGGGTTTTGGCGACAAACTGAAGAATTCGATCTACAATTTCTTCGAAAAGGTTCAGACTGATACAGTTTGGGATGGAGTGAAACAATATGCCATTGATGCCCGAGAAAAACAGGTGGCAAATTTTCTGGATCGCCAGATTCCGATTGCGACCCAGTACCGCGGAATCATCAATCCGCTCGATATTGAGGAATACAAGCGGCACGAAGGTTTTGTCGCCATGAAAAAATGTTTGTTCGAACTTTCTCCTGAAAAGATTATTGAGACTGTGAAAGACAGCGGTTTGCGTGGTCGCGGTGGCGCTGGTTTTCCTACCGGACTTAAATGGGATTTGGTGGCTCATAATCATGCTGATGAAAAATACCTGATTGTGAATGGTGACGAGGGCGACCCAGGCGCTTTCATGGATCGTATGTTGCTTGAATCGTATCCATATCGCGTGATTGAAGGCGCTGTGATTGCCGCCAAAGCAGTCGGCGCAACGGAAGGATTTTTCTACATCCGTGCCGAATACCCGCTTGCAGTGAAACGCATTCGTCAGGCGCTGATTAATTGTCGCGAGCACAATTTGCTGGGCGAAAACATTCTGGGAAGCAGTTTCTCGTTCGATATGAGCATTTACGAAGGTGCCGGCGCTTTTGTCTGCGGCGAAGAATCGGCCATGATGGAATCGATTGAAGGACATCGCGGATTTCCGCGCAGTCGTCCGCCTTTTCCTGCCGTGAGCGGACTTTGGAAGAAACCAACGCTGATCAACAATACCGAAACGTTTGCACAGGTTTCGTACATCATTCGCGAAGGATCGGGCAAATTTGCCGGTATCGGGAGCGAAAAGAGCAAAGGCACCAAGGTTTTTGCGCTCGCCGGAAAAGTGAATCGCGGTGGGTTGATCGAGGTGCCGATGGGAATCACTGTTCGGCAGATTGTCGAAGAAATTGGTGGTGGTGTTCAGAATGGCAAAAAGTTTAAAGCCGTACAAATTGGCGGACCTTCCGGTGGTTGCGTTCCGGCAGCCTTGTATGATACGCCCATCGACTATGAATCGCTCCTGAAAGTGGGTGCCATGATGGGTTCCGGCGGTTTGGTGGTGCTCGACGAGGACGACTGTATGGTAGACATTGCCCGCTATTTCCTGTCGTTTACCCAAAACGAATCGTGTGGAAAGTGTACGTTTTGCCGTGTGGGGACCAAGCGGATGCTCGAAATTCTGAATAAAATTACTTCAGGAAAAGGAACAGAAAAGGATTTGGATGAGTTGGAATACCTGGCCGACTGGACTAAAAAAGGCAGTTTGTGCGGGTTGGGAAAATCGGCACCAAACCCGATTTTATCGACTTTGAGGTATTTTCGCGACGAATATATGGCGCACATCAACGGTAAATGTCCATCGGGCAAATGCCAAAGCCTGATTAAATACCAGATCAACGATTTATGCATTGGTTGTACCAAGTGTGCGCAGAAATGCCCGACCGAAGCAATCCTATTCAAGCCGCACGAAAAGCACGAGGTCATCACCGATCTTTGCATCAAGTGCGATGCGTGCAAACAGGCTTGTCCGGTGGATGCGGTTGAAATTGTGTAGAGACGCACGATCGTGCGTCTGTATATCAGTAGCGAACGGTTTGGATATTGAGTATTGGATATTTTGGAATTTAGACCAAACAGGTTTTCAAAACCTGTTTGGTCTGTCGAATAGAAACGCAAATGATAAAATTAACGATAGATAATCACTCCATCGAGGTTCCGGCAGGGACTTCAGTTTGGCAGGCTGCCAAATCGGTTGGAATTGAGATTCCGACTATGTGTTATTTGGACGGGACGGAGCATTTTACCTCGTGTATGGTTTGTCTGGTGAAAGACGCCCACAACGGTCGGCTGTTCGCTTCGTGTTCGGTGCCGGTTTCCGAAGGGCAAAACATTATTACCAATGATGCTGAAACAACAGAATCGCGTAAAGCGGCGCTCGAATTGTTGTTGAGCGAACATGTTGGCGATTGTGAAGCGCCCTGCCAGTTGGTTTGTCCGGCACACATGAATATTCCACTGATGAACCGCTTGATTGCTAAAGGCGATTTTGCCAAAGCTTTGGAAGTGGTGAAACGTGATATTGCTCTGCCTTCGATTTTGGGGCGTATTTGTCCTGCGCCCTGCGAGGCGGGTTGCCGCCGTAAACAGGTGGATGAGGCCGTTTCCATTTGTCACTTAAAAATGTTCGTGGGCGACGAAGACCTCAAAGGTGGCAAACCCTATTTGCCAAAGCTGGCGCCGCTTTCAGGAAAAAAAGTGGCTGTGATTGGCGCTGGTCCTGCCGGATTAGCTGCGGCCTATTACCTTCAGCAAAAGGGTCATCAGGCTATCATTTTCGACAAAAATAATCATGCTGGTGGCGAGTTGCGGTTAATTGGTGAAGACATTTTGCCGGACTCGGTGATCGATCAGGAAGTGGCTCAAATACTGGCTACCGGCGTCAAACTTCAGCTCAACGAAATGATTGATGCTGATCGTTTTGCCGCACTTCCCGATGAATATGATGCTGTTGTTGTGGCGACTGGAACATTTTCAGAAGAAACTTTTGTCTTCAGCCTGAAAGCCTCGAAAACCGGCTTTTTAGCCGATAAAACCAGTTACCAAACCTCGATTCCTAATGTTTTTGCCGTTGGCAATTCGCTACGCGCTTACAAACTGGCTGTACGATCTGTTGGTCAGGGAAAAGAAGTGGCAACCGTGATCGACAATTATTTCAAAACAGCAGAAGTTAAAGGTTACCCGGAGCGGTTCAATTCTAAATTCGGACGGTTGGCCGAGACGGAATTTATTCAGTATAAAAAGGATTCGGAAGATGCGCCGCGCCAGAAATCGGAATCTGTGGGATTCAGCAAAGAGGCGGCGATGATCGAAGCCAAACGTTGCATGCATTGCGATTGCCGTAATCCTGAATCGTGCGTGCTACGCGAGTTGTCTGATCGTTATCAGGCGGTGCAAAAGCGATTTCAGGGTGAAGAACGATTTAATGTCGAGAAATTTATTCACCGCGAAGGCATTGTATACGAGTCGAACAAGTGCATCAAATGTGGTATTTGCGTTCGGCTGACCCGCGAACATCAGGAAGAATTTGGCTTTACTTTTATAGGGCGTGGTTTCGATGTGAAAATCGGAGTTCCTTTCAACGAAAGCGTTCAGAAAGGACTTGAAAAAACGGCGGCAATCGTGGCAAAAGCTTGTCCGACGGGCGCATTGGCCATGTTTAATACCGAAGAGCAAATTTAATTCAACTAAATAACCAACTATGAAAGCTTTTGTAATGTGTGTATTAAGCGCTTTTGTCCTTTCACTTTCCGTTCAGGCAAAAATCAAAGTGCTCATTGTCGATGGCCAGAACAACCACGAAGTATGGCCGAAGTCAACAATCATGATGAAGCAATATCTGGAAGAAACGGGCTTATTTTCAGTGGACATCCGACGTACAAAATTTACCTGGAAGGGCGAACGCGAAAAGGCTTTTCTCCCGCTGGCAGGTGTTGGCGAAACACAGGATTTGAAAGATCCGAAGGCTGATCCCGATTTTATTCTTTCCTTCAAAAAATACGATGTTGTGGTTTCCAATTTTGGTTGGAATGCTGCCGATTGGCCGGAAGCAACTCAAAAGGCACTCGAAAAGTTTATGAAAAATGGTGGTGGATTTGTTTCGGTTCATGCTGCCGATAATTCTTTCCCAAACTGGCTAGAATACAACAAGATGATTGGATTGGGCGGATGGGGCGACCGGAATGAAAAAGCTGGTCCATACGTTTATTACACCAACGAAGGCGAACTGGTGCGCGACAACACCCCGGGATCTGCCGGTTCTCACGGGCCGCAGCACAATATTCCGGTTACGGTTCGTGTTTCCGACCATCCGATTACGCAGGGAATGCCCAACGTTTGGATGACGCCCAAAGACGAATGTTACGCGAAACTACGCGGCCCGGGCGAAAATATGATTATACTGGCTACGGGTAAAGATATGTCGGGAAAAGCGCCAACCGACCGTCAGGAGCCACTTTTAATGGTGTTGACCTACGGAAAGGGCCGCATTTTTCATACGACTTTGGGACATGATGATTATTCCTGCGAAGGGGTTGATTTTATAACCACCTTTGTTCGTGGCGTGCAGTGGGCAGCAACAGGAAAAGTTACCATTCCGGTTCCTGACGATTTCCCAACTGCCGGGCAACCTTCGAGCCGGAAGTTTGTTCTGAAAAAGTAAAAGCTTAGCCAAAACAGTTAACCGATATGCGATTAATCCAAATCTTATTCATTCCATTTTTGTTCCTGATGCCGTTTGCCGCATCCGCCCAATCCTGGTCAATCTTTCGTGGCAATCAGCAACTGACTGGCGCAACAACGGCTACAATTCCTGAGAAACCCAAATTGTTGACCTCGTTTCAAACGGGCGACGATATTAAAGCATCGCCGGTGGTTGATGGGCAAACCATTTACTGTGGATCGACTGATGGAACGATGTATGCCATTGGTTTCGACGGAAAACTAAAGTGGAAATTTGCCTCCGGAAATTCAATTGAAGCTCCTGCTTTGGTGATGGATGGCGCTGTTTTGTTTGGTCAGCTCGACGGCCTTTTCTATAAATTGGATGAAAAAACCGGAAAGGAAATCTGGAAATACAAAACCGACAACCAGATCATGGGCTCAGCTAACTGGTTGAAAGTGGCCGGAAAAAAGCGGCTTTTCGTTGGAAGTTACGATTACAACCTGCACTGCTTTGGCTTCGATAAGGGCGATAGCATCTGGCGCTACGAATCGGATAATTACATCAATGGTGCGCCCGCTTTGTATGGAAAGTATGGAGTGTTTGGCGGCTGCGACGGCTTTTTACATCTGGTGAACATCGAAACCGGAAAGGTGTTTAAAAAGATACAGTTGGAGACCTACATTGCTTCGTCACCGGTTATTGACGGCAAATTCGCTTACGTAGGCGATTACGAATCGAAGTTCTTTTGCATCGATCTGGAATCGGAAAAAGTGGTTTGGAAATACCACGAAAAGGATAAAACCTTGCCATTTATTGCATCTCCGGCTTTGAGCGGAAACTATGTGGTAATTGGAAATCAGGATAAATTCATCTATTGCTTCGATAAAACCTCAGGTAAACTGGTTTGGAAAGTGAAAACAGCAAATAGGGTAGAGTCGTCGTCGGTGATTGCTTCAGGAAAAGTCATTACCGGAACCATGGACGGAATGCTTTACATCCACGACCTGAAAACCGGTGCCGAACTTTGGAAATACGAATTGGGCAGTGCCATTGTGGGCAGTCCGGCAGTGGTTTCAGGCAAAATTGTAGTTGGTGCCGGCGACGGACGGATTTATGTGTTTGGAAGCCTCCCCTAAATCCCCTCCGAAGGAGGGGACTTGAAAAATGCAATTTTGAAAAGTACCTTTAATATAAAGTGACAAACATGGAACAGAGCATTTTTACTCCCTCCCCGAAGGGGAGGGTTGGGGTGGGGCTAAAAATCGCACACATCATTCCGGGTTCTGGCGGTAGTTTTTACTGCGGAAACTGCATGCGCGACAGCAAATACATTCGTGCGCTGAAGGATTTGGGGCATCAGGTCATCAAAGTACCATTGTACCTGCCCATTTTCGACGATGCTCACGATTTGGATGAGGTGCCCGTTTTTTATGGGGCAGTGAACCTTTACCTCAAGCAGCAATTCCCGATTTTCAGGCACATGCCTGCGTTTGTCGAAAATGCCCTCGATTCGAAAGGTGTGCTCGAAATGGCTGCTCGAAAAGCCGGTTCTACCCGCGCCAAAGGACTGGAAGAAATGACCATTTCGATGCTGCTGGGAGAAGACGGCAATCAAAAAGAAGAGCTGGAGCGTTTAGTCGATTGGCTGGCCGATGAGGCAAAACCCGATGTAGTACACCTATCAAATGCCTTGCTGCTTGGTCTGGCTCATCGAATTAAAGAAAAGGTTAAGGCGAAGGTGGTTTGTTCGCTTCAGGATGAGGATGTTTGGGTAGACGCGATGGACGACAAATACCGGCAAAAAGTGTGGGATTTAATGAGCGAGCGAGGTCGCGATGTGGACATGTTTATTTCGGTGAGTGACTATTTTGCAAAAGAAATTCACGACCGGATGACTATTCCTGCTGAAAAAATGACTACCGTTCATTTGGGCGTTGATCTATCAGATTACTCTTCTAAACCAGTTGCTGAAAAGGGGCCGATGATTGGTTATATTTCCAGAACCTGTGATGAAAATGGACTGACAGTACTGGTCGATGCCTATATTTTACTTCGGAATGACCCCAAATATTCATCCGTTCAACTGAAGATTACCGGAGGAAAAACGGGCGACGACCTGGCGTTTATCAAGGAACAAAAGCGCAAAATAGCCAAAGCTAAATTGGAAGCCGATGTGTTTTGGGTGGACGAATTTGAGGGCGACGATCGCCAAAAGTTCTTCGATTCGGTGCGGCTGGTTTCAGTCCCAGTGATAAACGGCGAGGCTTTCGGTCTGTATATGCTTGAAGCGATGGCTTCCGGTGTACCCATGGTGCAGCCTGCTTTGGGCGCTTTCCCCGAGGTGATTGAAGCCAGCGGCGGTGGTGTTATTTACGGCGAAAACAAGCCGGAATTGTTAGCCGAAGCACTTAAAGAACTTATTCTTGATGATGCCCGACTTCAGCAATTAGCCAATGCCGGAATTGCGGGTGTTAAAGACCATTTCGACATTCATGCGCAAGCTGAAAAGATGGTAGATGTGTATGGAAAAGTAATGAATTAAAGATATTATGAATAGATGAGCCATATTCTTTGCCGTCTGCTTTAGCTGACGGACACAATTATAAAAACAAAATATGCTTTTGAAACTCGAAAATATATCGAAATCTTACTCCGCAGAACGGGTGATTTTGGATCAGTTGAGTCTGGAAATCAATGCCGGTGAGCGGGTTGCCATTGTTGGTCCGTCTGGCTCAGGGAAAACCACGTTGCTGAATTTGATTGGCACGTTGGACCGACCTGATTCAGGCAAAATGATTTTCGATGGGCAGGATTTATCTGCGATGAATGATAATCAGTTGGCGCAATTCCGTAACCGGAAAATCGGGTTTGTATTTCAGTTGCACCACCTGTTGCCGCAGCTTTCACTTTGGGAAAATGTATTGTTGCCAACATTGACAGATCCCGCACTTCATGGAAAAGAAACCGAAGACCGCGCCAAACGCCTGATTGAGCGGGTTGGTTTGAGTGGAGTGGTTGGCCAGAAACCTTCAGAACTTTCGGGCGGCGAATGCCAACGAACTGCTGTCGTTCGCGCGCTGATCAATCGTCCGGCTCTTTTGCTGGCCGATGAACCAACCGGAGCGCTCGACCAAAAGTCGTCGGGCAACCTCACCGATTTGCTCATTGAACTGAACAAAGAGGAAGGCGTTGCGCTGGTGGTGGTCACCCATTCGATGGAAGTGGCTAAGAAAATGGACCGGATCTATACTTTACAGGAAGGAAAATTGGTGACGAATTAGACTTTTACCCCTTCGGGGTTATGGTTTTTACGACCAAATTTATACTATAATCATTTCACGCCTTTGGCGTTTAAATCCCGAAGGGATGAAAAGATTGTAGTAGAAAGGGCAAGGGTTTTATCAAACAATCCAGAAGGGATGACAGGATAGATAAATTATCAGATGACAAATATTTCAGGTGAAAATAGTATGACAAAATACATTTCCATTCTTCGCGGAATCAATGTTGGAACAGGCCGGAAAGTTCCGATGGCCGACCTGAAAAAGTTGTGCGAATCGCTGGGATTGATGCAAGTGCAAAGCTATATTCAAAGTGGAAATCTGGTTTTTGAATTGGCACTGCCGGAGCCGATTTCTAAATTGGAAAACCGCCTGCAAAAGGTTTTTACTGAAAACTTCGGATTCGACATTCCTGTTTTGGTACGCACTGCTGACGAATGGGCAGACTCGATTACCAAAAATCCATTTCTGAAAGAAGAAAATGTGGATATTGACCGTTTGCACCTGACTTGTCTGAAGGAATTGCCATCGCCCGAATTGTTGGAAAAAATCAAAACCTTTCAGTATTTGCCAGATCGCTACGAGATTATTGGTCGCGATGTGTTTATCTACTGTGCTGCTGGATATGGTACCTCGAAGCTGGTCAATTCCTTTTTCGAGTCGAAACTAAAAACGCAGGGCACCACCCGAAACTGGAAAACGGTGATGAAACTGAATGAAATGATAAATTCTATGTAAAAATTATTGACTCACCCCGCAACACCTGCGGTGTTTTGCCCCTCTCTACGTGTAGAGAGGGGAGAAGCCCGATTTATCGGGCTTGGGGTGAGTGACAAAAACCTAAAAACTATGTTGCTAACGAAATACATACTCCGCACTATCCGCCACTACCTGAAACTGAATTTTACCATCGTTTTGGGAATTGCGCTGAACACGGCCATTCTCGTTGGTGCGCTCATCATTGGCGATTCGGTGCGCTACAGTTTGCAGCAAATAACCGTGCAACGTCTGGGCAAAACTTCGCAGGTAATCACGGCTGGCGAGCGCTTGTTTGGCACTCAGCTGGCCGAGAAGCTGGCCGACAAAACCAAGGCACAGGTTGCGCCGGTATTGCGGGCCAATGGTTTCGGGGTGATCAATGGCGGCGAACTACGCGTCAATCAACTGGCCGTTTGGGGCATTGATGCGGCTTTTGGTGATTTCTCAAATACTCCTGAACTGTTTAATCTGAAGGGCAATGAAGTGGCGATCAACGAAAACCTGGCATCGCTTTCAGGATTGAAAATGGGCGACGAGTTGCTGCTGCGCCTCAATAAACTCAACACGTTTCCGGCCAACACGCCTTTTGTTTCCGAGAAGGAAGCCACGGTTTCGTTTCGGGTGTCGGTGGCCAAAATTCTGAAAACCGATGAACTGGGAAACTTCAACTTGAAAAACATACAATCGGCGCCTCGCAATGTTTTCGTGAACCTGGCCGAGTTGAACAAGCAAATGGGCCTTCAGAAAAAAGCCAATGTGTTGCTGTTTGCCGGTGTTGCTGATGGAATCGATTTGCCCAAAATGCTCCAGGAAAGCTGGGTATTGAGCGACCTGAACCTGACGGTTCGTGAGAATCAGGAATTGAATTACACCGAATTGATTTCCGACCGGGTGTTTGTAGAAGAAACGGTTGAGCAGTTTGCCCTGAAATCGGTCACCGGCGCGAAACCGGTGTTTAGCTATTTTGTGAACGATTTTACGGTGGGCGACAAGCAGACGCCTTACTCGTTCGTTTCGACCGACGAAAGCCTTTCGGTAAATCAGATGGCCGTGAGCGAATGGCTGGCCAAGGATTTGAACGCGAAAGTGGGAGACAAAGTAAAGGTTTCGTACTTCGAGGTGGGGCCGTTGCGCCGGCTCGTTCAGAAAGACACCACATTTGTGATCAGCTCTGTTTTCAAGCTGGAGGGGGCCAAAGCCGATCCGCAACTGGCACCGGTGATTCCGGGCTTGTCGGATGCCGGGAACTGCCGCGACTGGAAGACCGGTGTGCCGGTCGATTTGAAGAAAATACGCCCGAAAGACGAGGAATACTGGAATAAATACAAAGGCACGCCCAAAGCCTATATTTCTTCGGAAACTGCGCGCAAATTGTGGAAAAACCGCTTTGGCGAGTCAACGGCGATTCGGGTGGAGGGATTGAAAAAGGCGGAGGTTGAAAAAACGCTGCTGGCCGGATTAATTCCTTCGCAGGTGGGTTTCGAACTGACCAACGTGAAAAGCGACGGCATGGCGGCTGCCACCGGTGGAACCGACTTTGGCGGACTGTTCATCGGACTGAGCTTTTTCGTGCTGTTTGCCGCGGTATTGCTGGCTTTTCTGCTGTTTAAACTGTCGCTCAACTTCCGCCGTCAGGAAATTGGAACGCTCACCGCGTTGGGGTTTTCGTTCCGGCAACTTCGAAGAATTTACCTCGCCGAAGCCTGCATCCTCATTGCTGCCGGGATTGTGTTGGGGCTGCCGTTTGCCATTTTTTACAACGACCTTATTTTGCGAGCCATCAACACGATATGGGTCGATATTGTGCGCACGTCCATCGTCAATATTTCCATTCAGCCGATGTCGCTGCTCGTGGGTAGTTTGTCGATTGCGCTGATCTCCATCGTGGCCGTTGGGCTGATTTTGAACCGTTTCCTGAAAAATGAGGTGATCGCTTTGCAACGAAAAACTATTTCCGAAAAGCACAAAACCGGCAAGTGGTCCCTTTGTCTCGGCCTTGGCCTGATCCTTCTTTCTCTCGCAATCCTGTTTGGAATGGGTTTCAAGAGCGGCGAAATTAATCCGGATATGTTTTTTACCGCCGGGTTTGGCTTTTTGCCCGGACTCATTTTGCTCTTCGATTTTTGGCTGCAACGACTGGCCATTCAGGAAAAGCGCGTGAAATTTTCGGTGCAAAGTCTGCTGTTGAAACGCATTGCCGGGGAACGCCGCCGAAACGTGATGATCGTGAGTTTCCTGTCGGTGGGCGTGTTTATGGTGGTTTCCACCGGACTGTACCGCAAGGATTTGACGGCTCATGCCGAGATGCCATTGTCGGGAACGGGCGGGTACGACTATTTTGTGGAAACGACCATGCCGGTGCTGTTTGATGTGAACACGCCGAAGGGCAGGGAAGACCTGAATTTGCCTGACAGCGCGCAGGTGGTGCAATTCCAGTCGCAGCAGGGCGACGATGCCAGTTGCCTGAACCTGAACAAGATTTCGCGACCACGACTGATGGCTTTCAATCCGGCGGCTTTCGACGAGCGCGGGGCGTTTACTTTTGCTACCCGAACCGACGAACTGGATGCACAACATCCTTGGCTGACACTGAATAATACGCTGGCCGATGAGGTGATTCCCGTTGTTGCCGATCAAACGGTGATTCAATGGGGGCTGATGAAAAGCGTGGGCGACACGCTGCTTTACAAAACCGAGGATGGCAAGGATTTGAAGCTGAAACTGGTGGGTGGAATGGCGAATTCGATTTTTCAGGGTAATGTGCTGATTTCGGACGAGCATTTTAACCGGGCCTTCCCGTCAGTGAGCGGCTCGAATGTGTTTCTGGTGGACGTGAAGGACACCGCTTCGGTGGTAAAGGACTTGCAGAGCGGGATGCGCAATTACGGTCCCGAAATCAGTCGCACAACCGACCGTTTGCTGTCGTTTTACACGATCGAAAATACCTACCTCAACATTTTCCTGATGCTGGGTGCGCTGGGCTTGCTGATTGGCACCCTGGGCCTCGGAATCTTGATTTTCCGAATCACCTTTGAGCAAATTCCCGAATATGCTTTGCTGCTTTCGCTGGGTTTCTCCAAATCGTCCATATCACGAATGATTATGCGCGAAAAGCTTTTCCTGATGATTTTCTCCGTTTCCCTGGGATTGATTCCGGCTGTTTTGAGTGGCTTGCCTACGCTGATTTCTTCGCTTTATGGCGGTCTGTGGATTTGTTTACCTGCTATCTCAATTTTGGTTATTTTAAGCGGAACGATTTTTAGCTTAATTGCTATCCGGATGGCCTTCAAACAGAATTTGGTACAGGCGCTGAGGAATGAATAGCTAAGACCATAATGTCCGTTGGTTGAAACCAACGGCAAAGGATAGTCGGCGCTTTGGTTTTGGCTGGGTTTTGCTCAAAGTGTTGATATTACTTGCCGTCTGCTTTAGCGTTCGACTGAGCTCACACCGAAGTCTGATGGACAGGAAAATTCATTTTATTCTCAAATCTTCAGGATTTTGGCGGCAATCCCAAACTGTATGGACGACAATCCAGTCTTCCATTATTTCGTAAAACAAAATGAAATCTTCAACGATCAGGCCGCGAATGGAATCAAAATCGGTAGCTTTTCCAAGGTGTGGATGCTTGTGCAATTGGCCTAATTCTTTGATGAACCTCTTGTACAGTTTTGTCGAGTAAGTTTTGCTTCTATTTCGGTTGGCATAAAAATCGAGTATGCCGAAAAGCTTGATGTTGGCCCGATGCGACCAAATTATTTTGCGCTTTTCCATTGGTTGAATTTTTGATCAAGTTCTTCCTGTTCAATAAATTCACCCGCCTCTACCTGCTTTTTCGATTCCTCAATTTCCTGACGTTGCGCCTTAGTTAAAGTAATAACCTGTGACTCTGTTTTTGAATCCAGAATGGTCTTTATCGCTCGCAAAAAGGACTCGTCGTCAATTTTGGATATCCGGTCTATCAACTGTTTCTTTAATTCAATCGTTGTCATATCGCTATCGTTTTCTGACTTTAAAGATACAACATTCTTAAAGCTTTTCTATCAGTGCATCTTTAAGCGGAACCATTTTTAGTTTAATCGCGATCCGGATGGCTTTTAAACAAAATTTGGTGCAGGCGCTGAGGAATGAATAGGTGAGTTGCTTGTCGACCGTTGACGCATGTTAGGGATGGCGAGAAACTATGATTTTAGCAGCCGTTTGGCCAGTAACCGCATATAGTAGTTTATTTTGTTGATTATCAGATAAATATACTATTTTATCCATGATAGACAACAATTAATTCATTGAATTACAAATAAATAAAAAGAAAAAATCAAGGCTTTATGAAAAAATATAGTGTGAGTTTGCCCTGTATATCCGCTGTTGAAACTTTGTTATTCTCTATAATTAAACTAAGTTTGAGATTGCAGAAACAAAGAAGTTTAATCCACAAAAAACTGTCAGAAATGAATACAGAAGTAAAATTAATCAAAACAAAGTTAGAACTGCTCAATTTGTCGGAGCAATTTGGATCATTGTTGCGACTTTAAAATCTAATCCCGTCTTTTGTGTTTGCATAAGTCTTTGATTTTTATTGGTTAGTCGCGTAATCAAAAATAATACTCTTTTGACTTATGCCTCTTTAGCATAGCTCAATTACAAACATAGGGACTTAATATGGACGGAAGAAAACGCTCGGATGTGAACCCCGGTTTATTGGTAAATATCGTACAAAAGCATCATCAACGTACAGGCGAACTGACAGAAGGAATAGTCAAACATATATTGACTAATTCGCCTAATCATCCTCATGGAATTAAAGTCCGGCTCGAAACCGGCGAAGTTGGGCGAGTACAGGAAATTCTGGATGAAGAAGAATAGAAGATCGTGATGAAAATAATATCGACCAATATTGCTGACCCTCAGATCATTGAGTGGCGCTGGCAACAGGTAAAGACTGGAATTTATAAACATGCTGTTGATTCACCTATTCTACTTGGGCGTGAAGACGTTGAGAATGATCATGTGCTTGACCGGCGTTATCATGGTGGTGCCGACAAAGCCTGTTACCTGTATTCGTCGGATCATTATATTTTCTGGAAATCAAAGTTTGCCAATCTAAACTGGGAATGGGGCATGTTTGGTGAGAATCTGACTGTTAGCGGATTGGATGAGGCTGAAATACGCATTGGAGACCAGTATCTGATAGGGGAGACTGTTATTCAGGTAACCCAACCTCGTCAGCCCTGCTTTAAGCTGGGTGTCAGATTTGCCGATCAGTCTGTGGTCGATCAGTTCTGGATGCTTCCATATCCCGGAGTTTATGTGAGGGTTTTAACTTCGGGCAAAGTTCAGTCGGGCGACAAGTTGATCTTGATTGAATCGAATCCTGAAAGTTTAACTGTTGCCCAGGTTTTTTCCTTGTTTCAGGCTGATCGAACTAATTTTGAACTCATCAGAAAAGCCATTGATGAACCGTTTTTAGCAGAATCGTGCCGGAAAGATTTGCATAAATTGCTGAATTAGCCCCTCGCGTATATACAGAAAAGGCTGACAATCCGGAGATTGTCAGCCTTTTGCATATCATACGGCTTACTTATTTCACGAACGAAGCTTTGTTCAGAAAATCGTAGCTTTTTTGTACACTTACAATCGGGTCAAAATTGTAACGTTCAACCTCTACAAATGCGTCTTTCAAGCCATTTTTGTAGGCCGTTTCGTAAATCGATTTGAAATCAAGCTGGCCGCTTTCGCCAATTTCCTTTTCGTCTTTGATGTGTAAAACAGGGAACCGATCCGGATATTTGTTCATGTAATCAACTGCTTTATAGCCGCCACGCATTACCCAATAAACGTCCATTTCAAAGAATACTTTCTTTGGATCGGTATTTTTCAACATGTAGTCATAAATGATTTCACCTTCAATTTTTTCGAATTCGTGATTGTGATTGTGGTATCCAAACTGAACTTTCGAAGCAGCTGTCATTTCGCCAACAGCATTGTAGAAATCGCACCACATTTTTAATTCATCCAGTTTTTTGGGGATTGGCATACTCGGTTTTACCATAAATTTTACGCCTACTTTCAGGTGGTCTTCCAAAGCCTGTTTCCACCAGTCCATCGCTTCAGTATGTTTATCCTTTGAATAATTTGGTCCGCCCAAATGTGCGCTGGTCATTTTCATTCCCAGGCCTTTGACCACTTTTTTAAATTCTTCAGGAGTCATTCCGTAGATTTTGCCATCGCCATAATTAGCAGCTTCCAGCGTAACCCAGCCCATGTCGGCAACCTGTTTTAAAGTTCCCATAGCATCAGCTTTCATGGCATCACGCAGGGAATAAAGTTGTAATCCGATTGCTTTTTTGCCTTTTTCGGCAACAGCAGCTTTCAATGCCTGACTTCCAAGGAAACCACCGGCTACCAGTAGTGAACTGGTTCTTAAAAAATCTCTTCTGTTTGTCATTTTACTATTGGTTTTAATCGGTTTGTTAAATGCAAAATAGTCCACCAAAAATAATGAAACGAATGGTACTGCCGGCAATTAATCACGATTTATTCGGGGTAACACCGGAAATGCTCCTGTTTCTTTTCAATGTGATAAAAATCATTTAAGCTAATTATCTGAGACAGAAATTAAAAACCGGAACACCGGTGAAAGAGTCCGGTTTCATTTTCGGCAGTTTAAAATCATTTTTTGACAGCAGTCAATATTTTGAGGCCTTCCGGAGAATCAACTTTTCCTGATAGTTTATTGTTTTCGCGGGTCAGCTCAACTTTTACCGGGTTTCCTTCAACCGTTGCAGTGAATGTGATCTTATTCTTTTCAATTTTCAAATCATTTACTGCCAGTTCTCCGGCTTCCAGTTTGACCGTGCATACAGTTTGTCCATCTTTTTCCGAAAAGATCAGGATCCCTTTTTCATATCCGTATGGAGCATCACTGACTTGATAAAGCCATTCACCAAGTAGTTGTTTGCTCTTAACTTCAGACTGAAGATTCTGTGAGCCCCCAAAGTTAAAGCCAGTAAACAAAAGAAGTATCCAGACAAATTTTTTCATAGACTTTTAATTTAAGTGTGACGATAAAAATAGAGATTTAAAATCATAAAATCATAATGTTTCTATTTCCTTTTAACACTCAGCAGCAGAAGATCATTTCAGAAATAACAGTTGCTTTCGTGGTTAAGGGGAACAGGTTTCTATTTAAAATTTAGCCAAAAACAGTTACCTTCGGGCCTCATTTTAGCTCTTTGCAATGGATCAAAAAACGATACGGCTGATTGCTCAACGTCTGGGCATTTCTGAAATTCAGGTTACTAATACCATTCTTTTGTTTGACGAAGGTGCAACGGTTCCGTTTATTTCGCGTTACCGGAAAGAACGCACCGGCAGCCTCGACGAGGTTCAGGTTGAATCCATCAGGCAGGAAAAGGAGAAAATGGAGGAATTGCTCAGTCGTAAGGAAACGATCCTGAAAACCATTCAGGAACAGGAGCAGCTGACTCCCGAACTTGAAAAGCGCATCAACGATTGTTTTGACCCGATTGAACTGGAAGATATCTATTTGCCATACAAACCTAAACGCCGTACCCGCGTTTCAATTGCACGGGAAAAAGGCCTTGAGCCGCTTGCCAGAATAATGATGAAACAGTTTGAACGAGACATCGAACTTAAAGCAAATTTATTTGTCAATGAGATGGTTGAAACAGTGGATGAAGCGCTTGCCGGAGCGCGTGATATTGTCGCTGAATGGATTAACGAAGATGAAAAGGCCCGTGGAATTGTCAGGCGGTCGTTTGAATCCGGGGCGTTTATCAGTTGTAAGGTAATTAAAGGGAAAGAAGAGGAAGCCGCCAAATATCACGATTATTTCGACTGGAACGAACCTCTGCGGAAGTGTCCGTCGCATCGGTTGATGGCCATGCGCCGTGGCGAAAATGAAGGTTTTCTACGGGTTTCGATTTCGCCCGAAAGCGAAGAAACGATTTCGCGGCTTAAACGGTTTTTTGTCATCGGACGGACTTCTTGTGCCGATCAGATGGAACTGGCAGTAACCGATGCCTACAAACGACTGCTTGAACCTTCCATCGAAACTGAATTTGCCAATTTGTCGAAAGAAAAAGCTGATGAAGAAGCTATTCGTGTTTTTGCCGATAACCTCAGACAATTATTACTTGCAGCGCCGCTCGGACAGAAACGGGTCTTGGCGCTCGATCCGGGTTTTCGTACTGGTTGTAAACTGGTCTGTTTAGACGCTCAGGGAAACCTGATTCACAATGAAACCATTTACCCGCACAAACCTCAGGAAGAAGTTAAACAGTCGGCCCGTAAAGTCAGTTCGCTGGTTAGTTCGTACCAGATTGAGGCTATTGCCATTGGAAACGGAACTGCCAGCCGCGAAACCGAACAGTTCATCAAAAAGTTGCATTTTGACAGGGACGTTCGTGTTTATGTGGTTTCCGAAGATGGGGCTTCCATTTATTCGGCTTCCAAAATTGCCCGTGATGAGTTTCCACAGTATGATGTGACAGTCAGGGGTGCAGTTTCGATAGGTCGCCGGTTGATGGACCCGTTGGCCGAATTGGTTAAAATCGATCCCAAGTCAATAGGGGTGGGGCAGTACCAGCATGATGTGGATCAGAAAAAATTAAAAAACAGCTTGGATTCAGTTGTTGAATCGAGTGTAAATATGGTGGGCGTAAATGTAAATACGGCTTCACAGCATCTGTTGACGTATATCTCCGGACTTGGTCCACAACTCGCACAAAATATTGTGGATTTCCGAAAGGAAAACGGACCTTTCAATTCGCGGAAAGAGTTAATGAAAGTTCCCCGCATGGGAGCTAAAGCTTATGAGCAGTCGGCAGGTTTTTTGCGAATACCCGAAGCTGCTTATCCGTTGGATAATTCGGCTGTTCATCCTGAATCGTATTTTGTGGTCGAGAAAATTTCCAAAGACCTGAAATGCAGCATTCAGGATTTGATTTCAAACGATGATCTTCAAAAGCAAGTCAGTTGGGCCGCTTATGTGACTGACCAGATTGGCCTTCCAACCCTGGAAGATATTCGGAAAGAATTGGCCAAACCCGGACGCGATCCGCGAAGTGAGATCAAAGTATTCGAGTTCGCACCCGGCATTTATAAAGTTGAAGATTTGGAAGTTGGGATGGTTTTGCCAGGCATCGTAACTAACATAACCAAATTCGGGGCATTTGTCGATGTTGGCGTTAAACAGGATGGGTTGGTACATGTTTCGCAGCTGGCCGACCGTTTTATCAGCGATCCTTCCGAGATAGTGAAATTGCACCAGCATGTGCATGTCAAAGTAATTGAACTCGATTTGCAGCGCAAACGAATTCAATTAAGCCTGAAACAAGTACCTCAAAATTAGATTGTTTTTTCTTCCGGAATAATAACCCACATAATCAGATAGGCGATCAGTCCCGGAAAACCAACACTGGCAATTGACAGAACCACATACAAAATGCGGACAATAGTCGGGTCCATATCCAGGTAATTGGCGATTCCGGCTAAAACACCGGCCACCATTTTTTCTTTTGATCGGGTCAGTCTTTTTTGTGGTGCCATATTAGTCGTCCTCCCCGTCTTCAAAGTAACTGTCTTGGTTTTCCAATTCAGCTTCCAGAAACTCTTCAGCTTCTTCCAGAAGTTGTGCGATCAGTTCTTTGTCCCGGGGTTCTTCGTCGATCCAGTAAATCTGCTGATTGACATTGAAGTCTTCGATGTCGCTTCCAACAATGAACCGGGGTTCTTCATTATGGACAACATACAGCATGTCAGGCATTTCCTGTGAGTTGTCGGCAAGCAAAAATTTTGGTAGCATAGTTTTCTGTTTTTTGATTTGTTTAACAAATTTAGTTAAAAAAGGGAATTTAAATCACGAATCCCCATCAAATTTAAGACGTTAACAATTCAATAACCTAACTTTTTATTTGCCGGTTAATTTAGGGTTCATTGATTTGAATAACTGGTAATATGGAATTTGAACCCTGAAATACAAATTTCCTTTGTACTTTTGCGCATCTAATTGCTTTGTATGCCGCTGGTTTATCCTGAAAATTTTGAATCGAAAATTGGATTTGACAAGATCCGTGAATTGCTCAAAGGGCGATGCCTGAGCGATCTGGGACGCGAATTGGTCGACGAAATATGCTTTGTCAGTGATTATGACGAGCTGACGGAAAGCCTTTCGCTGGTTGATGAATTTGTGACGATACAGCGCGAAATGGAGAATTTTCCAACCAGCTATTATTTTGATCTTCGCGAAGCCCTCTCCAAAATCCGGATTGAAGGTCGCTTTCTGGAAGTTCAGGAATTGTTCGACCTGAAACGTTCGCTCGAAACCATCAGCAGCATTGTCCGCTTTCTGAAAAATACGAAGGAAGACCAGTTCCCCTGCCTCAAACGCCTGCTTTCCGGAATCCAGGTTTATCCATATATCATAGACCGGATTGACGCCATTCTGACCAAATACGGCAAGATCAAAGACAACGCTTCGCCCGAACTGGCGCGCATTCGCAAAGATTTGCTGGCCAAACAGTCGGGCGTTTCCAAACGTTTGCAGGCCATCCTGAAAAAAGCGCAGGACGATGGGCTGGTCGATGAAGATGCTTCGGTAGCCATTCGCGACGGACGGGCCGTAATTCCGGTTTCGTCGTCGCTGAAACGCCGGATGAACGGAATTGTGCACGACGAGTCGGCCACCGGGAAAACTTCGTACATCGAACCGGCAGAAGTGGTTGAACTGAACAACGAAATCCGGGAGCTGGAATATGCTGAAATGCGCGAAATCGTTAAAATTCTGACTATTTTTTCGAATGATATCCGTCCATATTTGCCTGATTTACTTCAGGCTTATGAGTTTTTGGGTGAGATTGATTTTATCCGGGCCAAAGCCATTTATGCCATCGATATCAACGGCATCAAACCGTACCTGGAAAATAAATGCCAACTCGACTGGGAGAATGCCGTTCATCCTTTGCTGATGCTGGCTTTGCGCCGCGAAAACCGAAAAGTTGTTCCGTTGAATATCCGGTTGACGCCGCAAAGACATATTTTACTCATTTCAGGTCCCAATGCCGGAGGAAAATCTGTTTGTCTGAAAACCGTTGGTTTGTTGCAGTATATGCTTCAGTGCGGGGTGCTCATTCCGGTACGGCAAAACAGCGCAACCGGGCTGTTCGACAAACTGTTTATCGACATTGGCGACGAGCAGTCGATCGAAAACGATTTGAGTACCTACAGTTCGCACCTGATGAACATGAAGTTTTTCCTGAAAAACTCGAACGACAAAACGCTGATTCTGATTGACGAATTCGGGACAGGAACCGAACCCATGCTCGGGGGTGCCATCGCCGAGTCGATTCTGTCGCAACTGAACGAGATGCATACGTTCGGGGTAATTACCACGCATTACACCAACCTGAAGCATTTTGCATCGTCGTCGGAAGGAATTGAGAATGCCGCCATGATGTATGATTCATCCAAAATGGAGCCGCTGTTTCAGTTGGATATTGGCAAACCAGGCAGCTCATTTGCTTTTGAAATCGCAAGGAAGATCGGACTTCCGGAAACAATTCTTCAGGATGCTACTGATAAGATCGGGAAAGATCATATCAACTTTGACAAACACCTGCGCGATATTGTGCGCGATAAACGATACTGGGAAACCAAACGGCAAAAGATCAGAAAGGTCGAGAAATCGCTTGATGATCTGGCCGGGAAATACGAAACTGACCTTTCACAGCTCGACAAACAGCGGAAAGAAATATTACTGAAGGCCCGCCAGGAAGCCGATCTGATTTTGACAGAAGCCAACAAACGTATCGAAAATACGATTCGTGAGATTCGGGAAAGTCAGGCTGATAAAGAGAAAACCAAACAAATCAGGGCTAAACTGCTCGAATTTAAGCAGGAAGTTGAAGAAGCCGGAACCGTTCAGGATGATTTGATCAATCAGAAAATTCAAAAACTGAAAGAAAAAGAATCGCGTAGAAATGAAAAGCGACCGGAAAGAAAACCAGTAGAAGAGAAGTTAAAGATAGCTGAACCCGATGAATGGAAAGCGGGCGATAGAGTTATCATGACTGGCAATCAAAATGTGGGTGAAATTCTGGAACTGAACGAAAAGAATGCAGTAGTTGCTTTTGGACACATCCGAACTTCGGTAAATCGTGAGAAATTGCAGAAGATCACGAACAATGAGGCCAAGAAAATACAGAAGACCTACAACCAAACCATGCCCAACATCAACAAAGGCCTGAGCGAAAAACGACTGAATTTTAAAACCGAAGTGGATGTTCGGGGCCAGCGCACCGAAGAGGCATTGCAAAAAATACAGGCATTTATCGACGATGCTATCATGCTTGATTTTAGCGAACTGAGAATATTGCATGGAAAAGGGAATGGCATTTTGAAAGAAATGATCCGCAATTACCTGAAATCGGAGCCTGCTGTAAAATCGTTTCGTGACGAACATGTTCAGTTTGGTGGCGCCGGAATTACGGTGGTGGAGATCGGGTAAGAGAGCGTTCAGTTACGTTTGGTAGTTCCTTAACCCGTAACCCGAACCCCGCAACATTTTTCACTCCGAACTCCAAACTTTAGGCACTCCGAACTTTAAAATTGTAAATAACTAAATAGTCAATGACCCGATGTTTACCGAAAAATTAGATATACAACTTCTGGAATCACTGGAAGAGAATGGTTTCTCCGAATCGACCGGATTACAGCAAATTTGCATTCCGAAAATAAAAAGTGGTCGCGATTTAATTTGTGTAGCCGACGATGGCAGTGGAAAATCAACAACCATTGTGATTAGTGTGCTCCAGAAACTAAAAGCTTCGCTCGATGATAATCCGCGGGCAATTATTGTGGTAACTGATGCTGTTAAGGCGGATGAAATGAAAACTGAGCTTGACCGATTGGGTGAATATACTGACTTGCGTGTGTTTACAGCCTGTGAAGATGGCAAGCTGGATGACCAGAAGGATAAAATTTACATGGGATCGGATGTGGTAATTGGTACTGCCAAGCGCCTGACTCAACTTTATTCGCTGTATGCACTGAACCTGACGGCCGTTAAATTATTTGCCATTGACGATGCCGATGTGGTGATTAAAAGTTTCAACTATCCGCAATTCGACCGACTTTCGGAAAGTATGCCTCGTGCGCAGAAACTCATCTTTGCCAGCCAGCTAACCGACTGGATTGACCGGTTTGCCAACGAATTCATGAATGTTCAGGAAATCATCGAAATTGAAGAAGACGAGCCGGAAACTGATCAGATTTCGTAGTTGAGGTTGTACGGCGTTTCCTGGTAAACGTAGTAATTCAGCCAGTTCGAAATCAGCAGGTTGGCATGCCCACGCCAGCGCATTACGGGTTCTTTTTCCGGATCATTGCCGGGATAATAATTCGCCGGAATTTCAATGGGTAATTTTTTCTTTAAGTCGCGTTTGTACTCGGTATCCAGCGTGTAACGCGAGTATTCGGAATGTCCGGTGATGAAAAACTGGCGCCCGCTTTTGGCCATGACCATATTTACGCCCGATTCATCTGATTTTGAAACAATATTTAATGCTTTGACTTTTCGGATATCTTCTTCCAGAACTTCGGTGTGACGCGAATGCGGAACGTCATACTCATCATCAAATCCCCTGAAAATTGGCAATTTGTCATTCATGTTACGATGCTTGAATACGCCAAACATTTTCTTTTCAAGCGGATATTTGGGAATGCCATAAAAATGAAACAGGCCAGCCTGAGCAGCCCAGCAAATAAACATTGAAGAGGTTACATGTTTTTTGGACCAATCGAAGATTTCCGTCAATTCCTTCCAGTAGGTAACTTCCTCAAAAGGAAGCATTTCAACAGGGGCGCCGGTGAAAATCATTCCATCGTAGTTGTGCGATTTCAATTCATCGAACGTTTTATAGAAAGCCTTCATGTGGCTGTCGGGCGTGTTTTTTGATTCATGTCCTTTCATCCTCAGAAAGTCAATTTCCAGCTGAAGCGGCGTATTCGAAAGCAGACGGATTAAATCGGTTTCGGTGGTAATCTTGATGGGCATCAGATTGACAATGATAATTTTCAGCGGACGAATATCCTGGTGCGTGGCACGCGATTCGTTCATGATGAAAATATTTTCCTTTTGCAGCAATCCGATAGCTGGCAATTGATCGGGAACATTGATTGGCATAACGACAGTTGTTTAAAGTAAAATCCGGAATTTCAGGATAAACTGAAATTCCGGAGAAATATAGCTAGTAAAATTAAGCAATTTGATTCAAGGCCTGTTCAAAATCGGCAATAATGTCGTCGATGTGTTCAAGTCCGACCGAAACACGAAGTGAGCTCGGATAAACTCCGGCGGCAATTTGTGCTTCATCTGATAATTGCTGATGAGTGGTTGCAGAGGGCTGTATAATCAGGGTTTTGGCATCACCCACATTGGCCAGGTGGCTGACGAGTTTCAGGCTGTCAACTAATTTAATAGCCGCATCTTTATCTCCTTTAACGTCGAACGAAAGAACGCCGCCAGCGCCTTTGGGTAAATATTTCCGGGCCAAAGTATACGACGGGTTGCCTTCCAGTCCGGGATAATTTACACTGACAACTTTCGGATGTTTTTCGAGCCATTTGGCAAGGGCTACGGTATTTTGAATATGCCGTTCCATGCGCAGCGAAAGTGTTTCCAATCCCTGAAGCAACAGGAATGAGTTGAACGGACTTTGTGACGAGCCAATGTCGCGCAAACCTTCCACGCGGGCTTTGATGATGAAGGCAATGTTTCCGAACGGACCGTCAAAGTTGAAAATGTCCCAGTATTTCAGTCCATGATAACCTTCTGAAGGTTCAGTAAATCCGGGGAATTTTCCATTTCCCCAGTTGAAATTTCCGGCATCTACGATCACACCGCCAATGCTGGTTCCGTGTCCGCCGATCCACTTGGTGGCCGATTCCACCACAATGTTGGCGCCATGCTCAATCGGGCGGATCAGATAACCACCTGCCCCAAACGTATTGTCAACGATGAACGGGATGTCGTATTTTTTAGCCAATGCACCGAAAGCATCAAAATCAGGAATCACATATCCGGGATTACCAATCGATTCGAGGTAAATGGCTTTGGTGTTTTCGTCGATTAGTTTTTCAAAGGCTTCAACGGTCAGATTTTCAGCCAGCCGGGCTTCAATCCCCAATTTTTTGAAAGTTACCGTGAACTGGTTGTATGATCCGCCGTAAAGGTAAGGCGAGCTCACAAAGTTGTCGCCAATGCCCATAATGTTGGTGAAAGTAAGAAATTGGGCCGAATGGCCTGATGCCACTCCCAAAGCGGCAACTCCACCTTCCAAGGCGGCAATCCGCTGCTCGAAAACATCGGTGGTAGGATTCATGATGCGGGTATAAATGTTCCCGAATTCTTTCAGGGCAAACAGATTGGCAGCATGTTCGGCATTATTAAAAACATACGATGATGTTTGGTAAATAGGGGTTGCCCTTGAATTTGTTGTTGGGTCAACCTGCTGTCCTGCATGCAACTGCAGGGTTTCGAAATGTTGTTTTCTTTCAGTCATGATACTTATTTTTAAGGATTATTCTTGTTCAGTAAAAAATATACGGTGAATTTCAGTAATCGCTTTCCGGGTGTCTTTCTGATCAACGATCAGGTAGCTAACCAGATCGGATGCACCCGAACCACTGAGTAATACATTAATTTTGTGTTGAGCTACGGCGGTAAACAATTTGGCCGAAACTCCATGATGTTGCTGCATTCCGTGACCGACAACGGCAATCAAAGAAACCTGATCTTCAATGACAATTTCACTAACCGAGGTGAGTGGCAATTGTTTACAGATTTGTCGGGCCTTCTCAATCTCACTTTTATTAAGGATGATGTTGATGCTTACCTGTGAGGTGATGACCGAACGAATGTTGATGGCAGCCTGATGAAAAGCCGAAGTAACTTTGGCCAGAATGCCCGGCTTAAAACCAACGCCAGGACCATTCAATTGAAGCACGGCAATTTCTTCGGTATGAACCACGCTTTTCACTACATTGGGCGATACAAACGATTCGGAATTGATGATGGTCGTCAACTCTTTTCCTTTGTTCTGTAGGCGGTAAACATGAATAGGAATGTGGTTACTTATTAATGGTTCCACAATTCGCGGATGAATGGAATGCTCGCTGAAATACGATAATTCGGAAGCCTCGGAGTAAGTAAGTCGTGGAATTAGTTTTGACTCGGCTACAAATTCCGAGTCAGAAGTGCGAAATTCTTTGTCAATCTCCCATAATTCGAGCGATTTGGCGCCAATCAGACGGGTAACTCCGGCTGCTGAATAGTCTGCTGATCCTTTACCCAACCGGGCAATTTTTCCTCCGGAAGTCAGACCATAAGAGCCGGGAATCAAACTAACTCCGGAATGAGCCGGATTGTCGGAATGAACTGATTCATCAAAAAGAATGGTTGCATTTCCGAATTCTTCGGTGACTGCTAATCCAATATCTTCCGGGAATATCAGGTTTGAATCAACTCCATTGTTTTTCAGAAATAAGTGAAGTATCCGGGCGGTGATCCGTTCTGAAAAACTGACAACCTGATCTTTTAGCGCCAGCGAAAAATCACCGGTGAATTCAATTCCTTTCAGTAAATTACCAAGATTCAGAAGTTCTGCTTTCAGATTATCATCTGTTCCTGAGCCTTGAAGAATCTGGATTCTTTGCTCAACCTGACCGGTAATTTGCTTGATAATCAATTCAGAGTTTGATACATGGCTAATCAACAGATCAAGTCCTTGCTCCAGGATTTGTTGTATTTCTGGGATAGCGGAAACGACCACTGTTACATTTTTTTCGGTTTGCGCCAGCAGGCTGGCAAATGCTTCCAAAACCGAAATACGTGATAAACTGTTTCCGCCAAATCGTACGACACAATTTGACATGGTAAAAGTTTAATGTGAAAATTTGAATTTTAAAATGGATTGGGGTTCAGCCTTCAAACAACATGATTAATCACACCGCCTGAAGGCTAGCGCATTATCATAGACATAGCAGACATCATAGAATCATTGTAACCCATCGGAAGGGAAACGCAGGAAATTCTATTTTTTGAAGAATGATTCATCGCTGATGTGCTGTTGTTAATGAGTGCAAACATAAAACAGTTTTTCAAGAAAGACAAAACGAATGGAAAATTGTTCAGGAAAAATCAGGTTAAATAATTGTAACCAAATTGTTTTTGAAGTTAAAGCATTGATAATTCGAATGTTGATGGTTGTTGCATTTTTTTTGTTTTGATGCCCTTAATTTTAACGTAACAAATTCCGGATAACAACCGAAGCGCAAAAACAACCAAAGACCGGGGGCATGTAGGATATCGTCCCAACTGTAGAAGCCTTGTTTCTACCATTTACCGCAATGACTTTATCTGTCTCAATTAATTCGGATGAAAAAACCACATCGAACCCTTTACAGATGCCCATCCTGCCAAGTCTTTTCCTCAGTTTACGGGCAAGAGCGCAGTTGTAGGTCTTCGAAATATCAGTCACAGCAACCAGTGATGGATCATATTTTCCACCAGCGCCCAGCGAGGAAACCAATGGATAACCGGACTTCAGCGTTTTGACAATCAGAAAGGTTTTGGGTGATAAGGTATCAATGGCGTCTACCACATAATCGTAACGGTTGGCTTCCAAAAGATCAGTAATTTCATCGTCAGTCAGATATTGATTGTAAATATGCAGGTTAATTTCAGGATTTATATCGCGAAAACGTTCTGCCAGAATTTCAGCTTTGGGTCGGCCTTCGCTGCTTTTAAGAGCCGGAAGTTGCCGGTTGCGGTTAGTTTCTTCTACCACATCACCATCCACCAGGCTCATGGTACCGACTCCGGCACGGCATATTTGTTCGGCAGCATAAGCTCCAACTCCGCCCAGTCCAACTACCAGCACATGAGCATTTTTCAGCTTTTCAATTCCTTGTGCTCCGACCAGCAACTCAGTCCTTTGTAACCAGTTTGTCATTTCCAAATAACCTTATGAAGTTTTGTTCTAATAATTCGATCAACATTTCCTCACTAATTTCCAGCAATTTTGCGATATGTGTATAAATTACAGCGATATCCATATCGTTATCGTCAGTTTCCAGAAAGAGCCTGTCCGTTGGAATTTCACGGATCATGTTTCGTTTGGCAGGATTATTCAATAATGATTTTCCGATTGAAAGATAAAAACCTAACCTGATCAGGCTTTTCATCACCTCCATATTTCCGTTGAACCCATGAATGATCCAGGGAACTGAAAATTTAGAAATCTTTTTCAAATAGACCAAATCTGAGTACGCCCGAACACAATGAATTATCAATGGTTTGGAATATTTCTCGGCCAGCCTGACCTGTTTCAGAAAGACGGATTCCTGAATTGCGAAGCTGGTTTTGATGGATCGGTCAATGCCACATTCGCCTACGCCACAGAAGTTTTTAAAAACAATTGCTTTTTCAATGGCATTTAAACATTCGTCAATATCGACAGATTCGATGTGCCAGGGATGTATCCCGGATGAAAAGAAAAAATCGGGAGTGGACAGAGCCAAATTCTGCGCAAAAACATTGCGAACCTGAAAACTATCGTGATTCCACTGATGATGGGTATGTAAATTTATTCTGTTCATAGCTTATAAACTTGTCCAAATCCGGGACAGCGAAAAGCCAGGGGCTTTGATATTTAAATCCAGAAAATAACCGAATGGTGTTTGCGCCGTGGAATAGCCGGCATTTTGGAGCCTTTGTTCAGCAAGGTCAAACAACTCTTTTGCAAATGATGAAGAGGATTTCGAATCGGATAGGTGTGCAAACGAATGAAGAATCAGCATATTGGCCGAGTTTTTCCGGGCGACCCATTTCAGGTGGTTCACCAGCTTTTTCTCTCGCGATTTCAGGTCGTTTTCTTCATCCGATTGTTCAACCTGTATGAAAGCAAGAACGGCCTGTTGAAAGCTTTTGCCATTTGCAGCCGACTCGGCTGATTCCAGATTTTTTTGTGCCGGTTGATAGCTAAATTCTTCGACGAACATTGTGAGCACCTTCATGTTTATATGGTTTGAGTTTTCAAAATTAATTCGTTTTACCGTTCAATGTCAGAGTTAATTTATTTTCTTTTACATTTGACTTGCAATGATTCGAGAATATGAGTGCTTCAATGAAGAATAAACTCCTGCTTTTCATGTTATTTATTTTACCGGTTTTTGCCGTTGGACAGCTTTCCAGAGGAGGCATTCCGGTTCAAATTCAAAAATTAAAATCTGCCTCGCCCGATCAGGATATGGTTGTCATGCCTGCTCTTGATAATCAGAAATTGCGCGCAATATATTGCAAAACAAATGCTGATCAACTCAAACCATTTCGTTTTGCCCATCCGTTTGATGTCTCACTCACTCCCGGAGAATTCAGGAAAGTGGTATGCCGATGCTGAGCTGAATGTGTGGCAGTTACGCATCCGTTCAACGGGAGCCTATTCGCTGAACCTGATTTTTGATCAGTTCCGTCTTGCCCGAAAATGCCCGGCTTTTTCTGATTAACCAGACTACCGGCGAGGTTAAAGGGTGCCTTTACTTCAGATAATAATTCAGAGAGTCAGATTTTTGCTGTTGAACCAATTGCTGGCGATGAAATACTGGTTCAGTATGAAGAACCTAAAAAGGTTGCTTTCTCCGGAAAATTCCGGATTATGAAGATTGCCCATGATTTTGTCGGGATTGTTGCAAAAGACCATCGCCCATTGGGTATTTCGGGATGCCTGTAATGTGAACATCAATTGCGATATTGCAAATGGTTCGGAAGAAGTGCGCGATGCTGTTTGCCGCATTATTATTGATGGATTAGAACTTTGTACGGGAACTCTTGTCAATAACACAGCTTTAGATGGAACTCCATATTTAATGACTGCCTACCATTGTATTAGCAACGAAAGAGATGCGCAAACTTCAGTGTTTCTGTTTAATTACGAATCACCCTATTGTTCGTCGATTGACGGCGATGTCAGCCGTTCATTATCCGGAAGTTCATTGAAAGCATCGTTTGACAGTCTTGATTTCTCATTGGTCCGACTGAATAATATACCTCCCTACAATTACCGGACTTATCTGGCTGGATGGAACCGAAGAAATTCGCCGCCGGCATCTTCCATTTGCGTTCATCATCCTTTGGGTGATATTAAAAAAGTTGCCATCGATCAAATGCCGCAGTGACGAATAGCTTCGGAAGCAGTGCTAACTACGTTAAAAAAGCATTTTGGAATGTTTTGAGATGGGAGAACGGTGTGACAGAGAAAGGTTCGTCAGGTGGACCATTATTTGATCAAAACAAACAATTTATCGGAACCCTGACCGGTGGGGCAGCTACCTGTTCTTTACCAACTAACGATTATTTCGAGAAGTTTGCTTTGTCGTGGAATTACCGGAATGAAACCGCTAAACAGCTGAAATACTGGCTTGATCCACTAAATTCGGGTGTTGAGAAACTTAGTGGAATGTATTCTTATTCGGGTAAATTGCTTTGTAAACCGCTTACCAATTTCAAGGATAACGATACTTATGCGGCTATTCAAATTACCAATGGACTGACGAAAAAAGGCTATTATTCAGGAACAAATCTGAATGGTTATACTGATTTTGCCGAACAGTTCAAATTCACTAAGAATTGCGAAGTTCAGGGGATCACACTGGGGATAGCCAAAGTCAAAACAAATTCACTTTACACCACTTCATATATTGATGTACAGGTTTATTCCGGAACTACTAAGCCGGAAACCTTGTTATATTCCGAAAAATTTGACATCAAAAAGTTTTGGAATGATGCCATGAATTACCTTCCTTTCAAGACTTCAGTTAAAACGGTGGGCAATTTTTTTGTATCCTATAATATTTCACAAATGCACAGCGGCGATACACTGGCTGTTTATATGGCTGATCGCAAAGCAGACACTACGAATAGCTTTTTTCTGAAAAATCAAACGGGTTGGATAACTTATAACTCCCAAAATCTGAACGGAAACGGTTCGGCATTGCTGGTCGAACTGATTGCCTGTAATGTTGATGACCCATCGTCTGTTGGGACTTTTAA
>CAXXKQ010000005.1:0-285676 GCA_963676535.2 Prolixibacteraceae bacterium
ATTGGTTCAACGAGAACAACTACTTAACCCCAAGGGGAAAAATATTCAAGGAAAACCATGTTTGGAGTATATATATGAAAAAACAACATAGTATTCAACGGTTTTCACGTCAATTCGACCATCAAATAACTGATATTGAGGTAAATGTGGTGTGACTTAACCCCACTTAACCGATAAAGAACACCAAATCATTGCCAATTAACTTATTTTTCTGGATCTTAACTTCAGACTCCATCGATTCTTCCCAACGGGTTCTGTGGTGATGGTTTCACAAGGTTTTACACCAGTTCGTATTGCCAATTGAATTGTTTTTTCCCTCAGAATTCCAAAAACCTCGGGAACATATATGGTGTTCTACTATGGTGTAATATATTGTATAAGTAATATTGATATAAAGTATTAAATATTAGATAATTAGATAAACAATACCAATATTTAAATCATTAATTAATAATAGATGAATTGGTATTACTATTATTATATTTAATATTAGATATTTACTTCAATATTTAATGTATTTATAACCCATAACACCACCACTAAACCTTGATTATTAGAAGAAAAAAAAATTGATATATCTGTAAAAGTTTGTATTGATTTTTTTTCATCAACAAATACCCCAGTTTATTAATTTTCGGTATAACATTATGACCTTATATTTCCCCAACTGAACCGATTCTATTTGGTAGGGAAACAAATAGACTTTACCTTGTATATATAATTTGGTGAACATTCCACGATTGAACTGATTTTTCGAATACTAATACCCGAATCCAACATTACTTTAATCTTCTTTACTTTTGGTTTTGACAGGAACTTATCCAACGGTTCAACACTACCCTGTTTACGACCCTTGTATTTACCATCGAGTTTTCCCCTCAGAATTCCGTCAAGTGTTTTTTCACGGGTTTGGGTGGTACTGAAATTCCGATAACGAAGACAACAGGTTAATCAACAGGTTCGACATTGGTGTTTCTTTACCGTTTTCGTCAAGGGTGGTGATTCCTTCACTGATGGAACGAATTGGAACTTGGAACTGATGGATTAGTTTGATTGTATTCAGGATGTCGGTGGTGTTCCGACCTAATCTATCAATCCTGAGTACAACGACCCCCGATATTTTCCCCCTTTGTATATCTTCGATAAGTTTTTTTCCTGATGGTCGGTCTTGGAAGGATATACGACCTGAAACCCCCTCGTCTTTAAACACTTTCCACCCCTCTTCGATTTTGTCCACCTGTGTTCCGATATTCTGAAGGTAATGACTTGTTCTGAGGTAATAACCAATCTGTTTCATCTGTGTCTATTTTAGAATCAATTTATAATAACGGTTTTAACCGTATAAACTAATACAAAAATACATATAAACCAGTGATTTTCAGAGTATTAATATATGTTGTCCGGTATCTTAAATAGATTAGAGTTCAAAATAGTAACAATCCAACTTAACCGAAATTTTGTGAGGTCTCACAAAACCTGTCAATAACACCAACTTAACCGGCAGGGGGTCAGGAAGGGAGTAAGGGAACCGTAACCTACCTTGACATATATAAAAATTGACGGGGGGGTATATTGGGGTACAATGACGTTCTCGAAATGGTCACCAAAATTTTCAGGAGATTGAAAAGTTAGTAATTGGTTTTTTATTGAATGGGGGAAATTTTTTGGGTGAAAATTTACTGGTTAAATTGGATGGTGAGGAAAGGTTGAATGGTTGGATTATTCGTTACTTTTATGTCAATAAATTAAATAGAAATTAATTAACCCAAAAAAATATAAGAATGAAAACTAACCTTCGAAATTTAATCTCTTTATTGTCATTTTTTGTATTCTGTTTTATTTATACTAATTCAAGTTCTTCTGTAATCAATTCAGAACAGGGTAATGATTATACTTTCTGTTATGGAAGATATTCTCTAACATTATTTGATGGTGGAAAGTGTATCCAAATACAATATGATTTACAAGGAAAAGCTATGAAAAGAATTTCAGGAGAATGGGAAGTATATGATTCTCCAGTTGGTATTCCGGGTCAAACACTAAAAATTAAATTTGAAATTAGTTCTATAACCTATGATTACACTTTAATAAAAAATGGTTCTTTATCAGTACTGATTGATAATCAGGGCAGAAGATATGAACTATGTAATAACACAAATTCAGGGAATGCATCGAATTCATTTCCTGATTTAAGTAAATCAAGTGAAATTGTTCTTCCAAAAGCGAGTTCTCACCCTGAGTATATAATAACAAAAAGTGATGATGGATTATATTTAGTAACAAACAAAGAAACAAATACACCAATTTTCTATGTTGCAAATGATAATTTGTATTATTCGGATCAGAAAAATAGGTTAAATTTTTCTGATGCTTCTTCTTTGATTGAAGGTTTAAAAATAGGAAATAAAGAAAATTGGAGATTACCAACCTTATTTGAACTTGAGATAATTTACGGATTAAAATCTCAAATTATTCCGAGTCCAACAAATTCAATGTACTGGACATCAACTAAATCAGATAAAAACCCGAGTTCATCTGTTATGGGTATTATTTTTCGTAATGGAGATATTGTTCAAGGAGTAAAACGTGGATCAGGAAGAATTATGAATACAGGATTTGAACAGTATGGATATACATTTGCGATAAGAGACATTAATCCGAAGAACAACCCAAAATTAAAAGAAACAATAATTGTCGAAATGGAAGGTTCAAAAAAAATAATGATTGCATTAAATGGAATGCCAAATTATAAAACTGATCCACAAACCTTAGATATTTTGAAAAAATACATTTTGGAATTAAATCAAAATAAATTTAAAGATTATGATGATTGGAGAATACCTACTATTCAAGAATTAAGAGTACTCTATAAAAATATAGATGTTCTTGAAGATGTAGAATATTATAATAACGATGGATACTATAATCTTTTATGGTCATCAACTCGTTCTTCTCAGAACAAAGATGAATACTTTGTTAAAGATTTTAAAAACGGAGAAGAAAGGAATGATTATATCGGTAATCCGAATGGATCAGGGATTTTTGTTTGGAAAGCATCTCCGTTGATTATTAGAGATATAAATTCTATTGATCAATCAGTCGTTGACAATCCATCGAACATAAATAAAAGTCAATACAGTTCTTCAATTGATAAATTCTTAAATAGTGATAACAAAACAGAAGATGAAGTTTTATCAATTGCGGATGAAATGCCTCAATTCCCAGGTGGTGAATCGGCTCTTGAAGGATATATATCCTCAAACTTGAAATACCCCGTTATTGCACAAAAAAATGGAATTCAAGGAAGGGTTTATGTTGGATATGTTATAAACAAGGACGGTTCAGTTTCTGATGTAAAGATTTTAAGAGAAGTTGACCCATCACTTGACAAAGAAGCAATAAGAATAATAAATTCTCTACCTAAATGGAAACCGGGAAAACAAAATGGCGTCCCTGTTCGGGTTTCAAATAATTCAACAGTTATATTTAATTTGTATTGATTCTATCACTATCTCATAAACTGTGTAAATGAAAATTAGATTTCATTTACACAAATATCTCCTAACACAGTAAACCAAAAAACACCCGAATTCTTCGGGGTCAGTATAGATGGTCATATCTTTATCACCTTCAAAATCAATATTAAGTTCATTGTAGAATCGATTTATAAAGTTAATTTCCTTTTGAGTAAGGTCATTTATTTTCGGAATCATTTCTGATATTTCAAATTGCAATGTTGAATTTCCCATTTTTTATTTTTTATCTAATTATTTCACTTAAACTATGGATTTTATCGTATTTATCTGTATTACATCATTATGAAAGGTTTATGGTACAGATAATTTAATCCGAGATTTATTCCATTTTCCATTTTTATTTGTGGTTGTCCTCAATACGACAAGAACCATTCAAATAACGGTCAATTAAGTCCCGTATAACCAAGGAAATGGTGATATTATCCAATTTAATTTTTCGAATTAACCGATTCATCTGAGATTCGGTAACCCTAACACGCAAATGTTTTTCTTTTTTCACTGTCATATTTATATAAATATCTGTGTATTCCAAAAACGACATCCCCGGATTTCTTTTTAACGATTTTTTTGAGTATATTTTTGTAAAATGGATGATTATTTTTATAAATATGGTAGAGTTCCTTCCAATTTAAATATGGTAGAGTTACTGGAAGGGGTTGACGGTAATAAAACTAAAAAACAATACCTGAAAGATGGTATAGTTTATTTTCTTTCCAAACTTTCAAAAGATAACTATTCTCAATTTAAAAAGGATGAAGGATTTGTTATCCTTAATGAAGAAATACTTTCAAACGTTATTGGGAAAGACCGCCCTTCAATAATCGTAAAGATTTTAATATCCAATGATGTTGTCGAAGTAAAGAATTACCGAAATGGACATCAATCTCGAAGTTACCGTTTAAAAGAACCTTATATTACCACTATATTTAATGAAGTCGAATTTAGTGAAAGGATTAAGAATAAACTTTGGGAATACCATTTGAAAAGAGAAGAAATGGATTCAGGAACACAAATAAATAATATCAGTTATACCCATGTTTTTAACCAATTTAAGAAAAACAGAATCCAAATTGATATTTCAAATATGAATATATTTCTGAAGAATTTAGGAATACAATTAATCAATAAACACCAACATTTAAAAAAAGAACAATACCATACTTACAGTTCCATCCTGAATTATATTGGAAAATCAATTGAAATTGCAAAAGATATTAACGAGGATAAATTTCGGATGTCTATTGCAAATTCCAATAAACGGTTTCATAGTAATTTAACTTCTCTACCAAAAATCATTAGACCATTTTTGACCATTAACGGGGACTCAATCGGTGAAGTTGATTTGAACGCAAGTCAACCATACATTTTATCAACAATCCTTAATGACAATTTTATTCTAAATGATTCTAATTATCTTAATTTAAAAAACATATACCCCGAACTATATACTGATTTCATAAATTTAAAGACCGCTGTTCCTTCAAATAAAAAGGGAAATCCAAATTACATGTTAGGTATTTATTTCAGTGATAAAGAATTACAAGGACTGAAAGAATTTTCCGAATTTGATTTTTCAAAAGACTTTTACCAACACATTACTAATAAAGGATGGGAAACTAATCCTGAGTATATGAGTTCCAAGAAAAAATTCAGAGATGGAAGGGACTACATCAAAAAACACATAATGACACTTCTTTTTGATAAAAATAAAACACACAGAAATAATGACAGTGTAGTAAAACTTGTAAAATTAGTTTATCCTGAATTAAATGAGTTAGTTGAACGTTTTTATGTGACTTATTCACAACGAGACATTTCGGTTCTTTTACAACGAGTTGAATCGTTTTTGATGTTACAAAATGTATGTTTGAAAATTGAAAAAATCAATCAATCAATACCTTATTTTACTATTCACGACAGTATTATTACGAACACGAACTACCTTGAAACTGTAAAGACAATTGTTCAGGAAACGATAAATAATATTACTGTAAAAACACCAGGGTTAAAAATTAAAGTGATTACACATTCGACTGAGGTTACTAATAAATTAGTCAACGAAATATGGAACAAAGTAAAAATCACTTCACCTGGACATTACGATAAAATGAAATGGTATATACTTCAAAAAAATATCGATACTGGGAAGGAATTATTAGGTATTCAATAATCAACCATCGAACGGGTTTTCTGTATGGTCAATTTCACGACGAGACCAATATTTTTCTTCTCCCATAGGTTCAGATTTATTTCAATCAGAAAACTGAAAAAATTATATATCTTGAAAATCGAATTCAAAAGTTAAAACAGGATTACCACCTCTACTGTAAGCAACCGCTTTACCTTTTACCCTTCCGTTGACAGAAATTTCATCAAATTTAAAAATAAACTTTCCATAATAATCATCAATTCCACTTATACCTATATCTAAATAGCTTGGATATTTTTCATCAAAATTTTCCTTTTGTAAGGATTTATATTCAATTCCAGTTTCAAATTTCGTCTCACTTTTAATGAAAAAAAGGAAATAGGAATCAAAATTTTCAAAGTACCCATTAAATGATAAATCATAAGGTTCAAATTCGTCTTTGGGATCATATCTGAAATCAGTGACACATTTACCAACCTTAAAACCAACCTTGTTATCAACATATGAAATAAATTCCCGACCATCAGATACCGTTAGTTTCACGTAATCACCTGATAAAGAATTCTCGTTATCCTTTTGACAGGACATCAAAAATGTTAACAGAGTTAAAACAATTAAGAATGTCTGTTTTTTCATATTTAGAGGATTTAAGTTAATACTCAAATATACATAAATCTTGCATAAATGAAAAATTCTGAATAATTTACGACCGTAATCCAATACAATGAAAATTTCGGTCGATAAATTACAACATCATCCTTTAAATAGGCTAATATACAACCTGAGTGATATTGATTCTTTAGTGGAAAGTATTTCACAGGTTGGTTTATTGCAACCCCTGACTGTAAACCAAAATTTTCAGGTAATAAGTGGTAATCGTAGGTTTGAGTCAATAAAAAGGTTGGGATGGAAAGAGGTTGAAGTAAACCAAATCGAAGTCAATACAACCGAAGAAATCTTGTTGTTAATCCACTTCAACAAACAGCGTGTTAAGACCATAAAGGAACTATTGAGTGAGTACGACCATTTACGGTATTACTACAAATCAGATAGAACGGAAAAAGTTAAAAATGTTCGTGAAATCGTTGCTGATGACATAAAAATAAGTGACGGTCAACTTGCCAGAATATTGTTTATCCGAAAACACAATCCTGAAATGATTGACCTTATAGATAAAGGTATTCTTACAGTTAATCAATCGTATTTACAGAGTCAGAGGTCGGTAAAGGAACATCAATCCTTAACAGGTTTAATTGATATTGAAAACAACGAAAACGTCCATCGTGATAACTTTACTTTTTACCAAAAGTCCTCAAATAAGATGGATGAAATTGGTGATGGTGAAATTCAGACAATTTTTACATCTCCACCGTATTACAAAAAAAGGTTGTATTATGGTAATGGTGGACTTGGTAATGAAAAGACACATCACGAATTCGTTGACAATTTAGTTGACCATTTAAAAGACTGTTACCGTGTTTTAAATAAAAGAGGTTCATTTTTTTTGAATTTAGGGGATACTTTCGTGGACGGAAATCTTCAGAATATCCCCCATCGTGTTATCTTGAAACTTCAGGAACAAAATTGGATTCTTCGAAATACGATAATATTTAAAAAGACCAATCCAAAACCGTCATCCTCAAAAAGTAACCTTACCCCGTCATACGAATTCATTTTTCACCTTGTAAAAAGTTTAAATTACGAATACGAACCAACCTTTTCACCTATATCCCAGTTAACAAAACCGTCATTACCACCAAGACACAGAACAGATAAAATAGTTAATTCAAAAACGGTATCACCATACTTTCCTGATGTACATGGTAAAAATATGGGTGACTATTGGGATGAAAGTGTCGTTAAAAGTGCGGTGGCAAACCAAACGAAATACAATGGAGTAGAACATCCTGCCATGTTCCCTGAACAGATTGTCTATCTACCTATTCTTCAGACATCAGTTTATCCATTTTTAGGAAACGGTGGTATAAATTCAAAGGTTATTGACCCGTTTGCAGGAAGTTTAACGGTTTTTGATGTGGTCACCAAGATTAATAAAGAATATGGGACGAATTTGAATTTCATAGGGTATGATGTGAAAAAGTATTTCAAATAAAATGGATTATATGGATGACATCAATTATTCCGATTGGAGATTGACAGTAAAAGAATTGAAAGAGTGTCAAGGTTTTGAGGATATTTCAGACGAAGAATCGGATAAGATTATTGATTCTTTAGTTCAACTTGGTTTAGTTGTATATGAATATTCTGAGAATAATAATCAGGATTAAATTTACATCACATAACCATTTCATCCAATTTAACCAGTAAATTTTCACCCAAAAAATTTCCCCCATTCAATAAAAAACCAATTACTAACTTTTCAATCTCCTGAAAATTTTGGTGACCATTTCGAGAACGTCATTGTACCCCAATATACCCCCCCGTCAATTTTTATATATGTCAAGGTAGGTTACGGTTCCCTTACTCCCTTCCTGACCCCCTGCCGGTTAAGTTGGTGTTATTGACAGGTTTTGTGAGACCTCACAAAATTTCGGTTAAGTTGGATTGTTACTATTTTGAACTCTATTAATATCGTTCACAAAAAAATTATCTTTCCGGTGTAAAATATATGTGTTAAAATACTGGTAATCACCGAATTATGTGTATTTTTGTTTTAAATAATAACGATTGAACCGTTATCATTCTTTAAATCTAAAACAATATCACATTATGGGACAAATTGGGTACTATTTACGGACTTCACACTACTTACAGAACATCGGTACACAGGTGGACAGAATCGAAGAGGGTTGGAAAGTGTATAAAGACGAAGGTATCAGTGGTCGTATATCGTTCCAAGACCGACCATCAGGGAAAAAACTTATCGAAGACATCCAACGGGGGAAAATATCGGGGGTCGTTGTACTCAGGATTGATAGATTAGGTCGGAACACCACAGACATCCTGAACACCATAAAACTAATACATCAGTACCAAGTACCAATTCGTTCAATCAGTGAAGGTATAACCACCCTTGACGAACAAGGTCGTGAAACACCAATGACCAATTTACTTTTAAACTTATTATCATCCCTGAGTGAATTTCAGTACCACCAGACCCGTGAAAAAACGATGGATGGGATTCTGAGGGGAAAACTCGATGGTAAGTACAAGGGACGTAAACAGGGTAGTATTGAATCAATAGATAAGTTCCTGTCCAAACCAAAAGTAAAGAAGATAAAAGTAATGTTGGACTCAGGTATCAGTATTCGAAAAATCAGTACAATAGTTGAATGTAGTCCCAATTACATCTATAAAGTTAAAGACAGAATTAATAGTAGTATGGTCGTATAGTGTTAGTATTCTTTACTATTACATCTAATTATATTATTATTACCAATATAGTATATACCATTACTTATCTATAATATATATATACAAATTACTACTACTACTACTATATATTAGGTACACCACCCATACTATATATGTTGGGTAGGTTTTGGGAGACCCCGATGGGGGATAAGAAGTGAACCGGTAACAAAAAAGACAGTGATACCAAGGGTTTCAGACGTATTCACAGACCCGGCGGGATGTTGGAGGGGTTAACAACTGAACCGGTAGAAAAAGACCCCCTAAAATCCCCGTTTTCTGACCTGAATCAGTTGGAACAGGGGAGATAATCGACAACATCAACCCTCATTTCCGTTATCACGGGTTCAAAATCCCGACTGAACCGATCTATACTAATCCGTTTCTTGTTATAGATCGACCAACAATGACCCTGAGTGAATGTTTTCCCACGGGGGGTTTTATAACCGTTGTCGATTAACCAATCCGAAATTTGTTTGAAGTTTAACCCATCGGTTTCGTGAAAATTACTGATAAGATTGAATAGATTTTGTTGGTATGGAGTGTAAGATGAAACCCACAGGTTCGAAGAAATTAGTTCGACCGATAGGTGTAATGAAAACCCCTTGGGGTGGGTATTACTATGGTTTCTTGGTAAAAATTCCGTTACCGTCGAATAGTCACGAAAGGGTTCATTCTGATTTTATTCATCTTCCATCTGGTAGGGTGAAGAAAGTCGTCGTCCGCGATACTCAAACCGATTCGCCATTATGTTCAGAATTTCATTGGCACTCGTTTCAACAGGTTTATTCGAGACATTGATCACGGTGAATCCCCCCTTCTCGAAAATAAAACTGGCATTACGCAATTCCTGCATCACGAGTTGTTCATCAACATAGTTGGTATTCGAAGTATTATCGATGCTTTTTAAACGCTTCATGCGGTGAGAAATCAATTGTCCGGGACTAATACTCAATCCAAACACCCGTTGCGGATCAACTTCAAACAATTCTTCAGGTGGATTAATTCCATTGACCAACGGAATGTTTGCCACCTTCCAGCCATACATGGCCAGATAAACGCTGAGTGGCGTTTTTCCCGACCGCGAAACACCGGTTAAAATAATTTCAGCTTTTGGAAGTTTATTAGGCCGCAAGCCATCATCATGGTTCAGGGTAAATTCAATGGCCTCGATCCGATCGTAATATTGCTGGTTAATTTCGCGGTACAAACCAGGCGATTGCAGCGAGGGAATATGAAGTTTTTCATCCAGATAATCGGCCAGCTCTCCCATAAAATCGATGTGTTTGACGCCCTGTTCCGTACAATATTCTTTCAAAAAGCCGCGCAGATTGCGATCGACCATGGTATGAGTGATAAGCCCTCCTTCGTGCTTCGCTTTATCAACCAGTTCAATCAGTTGACTTTTGTTTGTTACCTGAGGAACGATGATGACCGGAACATTGTTATTCGGATACTGAATCAGCAACGACTGAACCATGTTGTTTCCAGCCAATCCTTTCCCGCCCGATACGATGTAAATGGGCCCTGCTGTTTTCTCTTTCTTATGCGCATTCATGTTGAAAATCAATTAACTATCACTCAACAATCCGGCAACCGGAAAGGTTTGATTCCATACCGAATTTTAAACTTGCCCAACCTCAAAATTTTAATTTAACAAATTAATTCCGATCGATAAAAACGACAAAAACACAAAACATATTTTTACCAATTACTCAACCCAGAACCAAAAAATCAGAACATTTTACTTTTCTACGAACTTTATTTCTTAATTTGGCTTAGTCAAATGCCTTAACTTTAAAATTCAACAATATGTATTACATCTCGGGCCAAAATCGCTACGACCAAATGATTTATAATAAATGCGGAAAATGGGGACTAAAACTTCCGGCCATTTCGCTCGGGTTGTGGCATAACTTCGGGGGTGTTGATGTGTTCGAAAATGGAAGAGCCATGTGTCGCAGGGCTTTCGATTACGGAATCACGTATTTCGATCTGGCCAACAATTATGGGCCGCCTCCCGGATCAGCTGAAGAAAACTTCGGAAAAATCATGCAACTCGATCTGGCTCCCTATCGTGATGAACTCGTTATTTCAACCAAAGCCGGATACCTGATGTGGCCCGGCCCTTATGGCGAATGGGGCAGCCGGAAATATCTGCTTTCGAGCCTCAACCAGAGCCTGAAACGGATGAATTTAGATTATGTTGATATTTTCTATTCGCACCGTCCCGATCCGAATACTCCACTCGAAGAAACGATGATGGCACTCGATCAGGCTGTTCGGCAGGGGAAAGCATTGTACGCCGGAATTTCAAATTATCCTGCCGAGATGGCAGCCGAAGCATCGCGAATTTTAAAAGAACTTGGAACCCCATGCCTGATCCATCAGCCCAAATACTCCATGTTCGAGCGATGGGTAGAAGGTGGTTTGCTTGATGTACTCGAGAAAGAAGGCATTGGGTGTATTCCGTTCTCTCCTTTGGCTCAGGGCTTACTGACCGACAAATACCTGAATGGCATTCCGGAAGGATCGAGAGCGGCCAAGTCATGGGGCTTTCTGAAGCCTGAACAAGTCGCTCCGGCAATCAAAAAGATAAAAAAACTGAATGAAATAGCAATCCAGAGAGGCCAGACCCTGGCTCAAATGGCACTAGTTTGGCTGCTGAAAGACCCGCGGGTAACTTCAGTATTGATCGGGGCCAGTTCAGTACAACAACTCGACGACAATGTTGCTGCGCTAAAAAATCTGAAATTCTCCAATATGGAATTGGATCAGATTGAGCTCATTCTTTCAGGAAATAAGTTCAAAATCACGCCCAGACTGGAACCCCAGGCGTTTGCAAAAGTTCAGGGTCCGGATCAAACCGCTCCCTCGCGGGGAGATTTCATTAAGAATCTGGCCAAACGATTTGAAAGCAAGCAATTTCCTGATGATATTTCTAATGCAGATCCGTTAAAATAAGGTACAAACATGACAAGTACAACGCTGATCACCGGTGCAGCCAAGCGTGTTGGAAAGGCAGTGGCACTTCATCTGGCCAGCCAGGGTTGGAACATTGCCCTTCATTACAACACATCGGCAACCGAAGCGGAGTTGCTCAGGGGCGAACTGATAAAGTTATACCCGCAACAGCAATTCGAGCTTTTCGGTGCCGACCTGAATCAGGCTGAAGCGGTTGAGCTGCTTATTCCCCGGGTTATTCAGAAGTTTTCAGGAATACATTTGTTGATCAACAATGCCTCGGTTTTTGAGCCGTCAAAACTGATCAAAACCTCCACCGAATTTTTTGAACGGCAGATGAATGTTAACTTCAAGGCGCCTTTTATTCTGTCGCGTAACTATGCTCAGACGTTCAGATCGGGCGTAATCGTCAACTTTGTGGACACCCGGATTGTTAATAACCAATCCAAATTTGCGGCCTATTCACTTTCCAAAAAAGCGCTTTGGGAATTGACGAAAATGACCGCACTCGAATTTGGACCCGGTATCCGGGTAAATGCCATTGCCCCGGGGCTGACACTTGCGCCGGAAGAAAGGGGTGAAGATTATCTCTGGAAACTGGCCGAAAAAATACCGATGAAACGTCCCGGAGGACTGAACCCAATTTTGAAAAGCCTGGACTATGTGCTGAACAACGATTATTTAACCGGACAGCTTTTGTTTTGCGACGGAGGCGAAAACCTGGTATAACAAATAAAAACAACAACGAATGGCTTTAATCCGTGTCAAAAACCTGCTGTTGCGAACTTATATCGGGTTTAATCCTGAGGAAATTGCCAATATGCAGGACGTGGTGATCAACATTGAAATAGAAGCTGATATTTCTGCAGAAGCGCTGCTGGCCGACGAACCCGATGGTATTTACAACTATAAAACCATTACCAAGCAAATCATCGGGTTGGTTCAGGAAAAACGTTTCAAATTGCTGGAGGTCCTCACCAAAAACATTCTCGACCTGATTATGACCGACGAACGGGTAAGCTGGGCGAGGGTTGAAGTTGACAAGCCCCATGCACTTCGTTTTGCCGAATCGGTTTCGTTTGAAATGGAGGCTGAACGATGAATAACTGCATTATCGGGATAGGGTCCAATTTGGAGGCAGAAATTAACATTCCGGAGGCGTTGAAATTATTAGCCATGGATGTCGAAATCGTACAGGTTTCGCAGATGTTAAAGACCAAACCCATTGGGATCATCGATCAGCCCGATTTCACCAATGGAGCAGTGCGTATTCTGACCGATATGGATTTCGAAACCCTGTCGGATTACCTCAAGAAATTGGAAGATCGTATGGGTCGCGACCGGACTCAACAAAAATTTGGTCCGCGAAACATTGATCTCGATATCCTGATTTGGAATAATGAAGTAGTCGATGTCGATTATTATACCCGCGATTTTTTGCGGAATTCAGCTGCCGAACTAGGTTTTGAAACTAAAGAATAAACAGAAAATTTGTATGCTATGAAACGAGCCATGAGAGAAAATCACACACAGAGAAATGATTGTAATGGCGAGTTCCATGTGACAAATAAAAATAAATTATAAACACATGAAAAAGTTGAAACTTCACCTGATTTACCTGTTCATCGGAATCCTGTTTTCAGGATTATTTCTGAATTCGTGCGACAACAGCGATGATACGGAAACAACGAAAAACGAATACCTGATTTCCAGCGAGGCTAAATTTACCATCGCAAGCCAGGACGCTAAAAGCAAACTACTGACATTTCAGGCAATTATTCCTGAAACTTCGGCATTCGGGGTTGCGGTTAAAAGTGATGTCGAAGTCCGTAAACTGACCTACAAAACCACGTTTAAAAACAGTAATATTCAGGCTTCAGGACTGGTTTGCCTGCCCACAACTGCCGGAGATTATCCGGTCCTTTGTTTCCAGAACGGGACCAATACCGAGCACAGCAAGGCCCCAACCGAAAACCCGAAAGACGAACTTTTTTCGATCCTCGAAAGTGTAGCTTCGATGGGGTTCATCGTTGTAGTGCCCGATTACATTGGGTTTGGCGCTTCATCGCAACTCCCCCACCCTTATCTTCATGCCGAATCGACAACTCAAAGTATTCTCGATATGCTGCGGGCCGTACGCGAATATGGAACCGACGAAAAAGTTGTTGCCAAACCAACCAAAGACCTTTTCATCTTTGGCTACTCGCAGGGAGGATGGGCGACCATGCTGCTTCAAAAGTCGATCGAAAAAAATTATGCATCGGAATTTAGCCTTGTCGCCAGTTCATGCGCTGCCGGACCATACTCGCTCGAATACATGAACGAATCCATAACAAGTAAAACCGATTACCCAATGCCTTATTTCCTGGCTTATCTTCTGAATTCCTATGTCAATCTGGGGCTGATCACTAACCCACTGAGCGATTTCATTCAGGCGCCCTATGCAGCAAAGATTCCAGCACTATTCGATGGTGAGCATAGCGGGGGTACAATCAATTCAGAACTGACTACCAAAATGGCAACCCTACTCACTCCTGAATACCGGACCGGATATGCCACCAACGCCAAATTTACAGGAATTAAAAGTGCGTTTTTGGCCAACAGCATCGAGGCATGGCCTATCACCACGCCAACCCGTTTGTATCATGGAGGAAACGACGAGTATATCCCGGTAAGCCTGAGTCAGAAAATGCTGGCCGACTTCAAAGCCAAAGGAGTGACCGATGCTCAGATTCAACTGACTATTATTCCGGGATTTGATCATCCAACCGGAGTTATCCCGGTAGGATTGTCAACTATTTTATGGTTTCTGGAATTGAAAAAATGATCTATTCCGAATAAACGTGTACACTGTTCTGGGCGCTTGGCAGGTAATTCACGCCGAACCAGCAGATGAGCAGCACCAGAAAGGCCATGGCAAGCACACCCATGGCCTTCTTGTGTTCCAAAGGATGCCTGAAACGGTAGTGGATGTATACAAGATAAAACATCCAGGTAATGAATGCCCAGGTTTCTTTCGGATCCCAGGTCCAGTAATGACCCCATGCTTCTTTTGCCCACAGTGCGCCAAAAAGTAATCCGAAAGTCAGGAACGAAAAGCCGAGATAAACCAGGTTGTCGGCCATCTGGATGGGGCCTTTCACTGTTTTTTCGGTGGGCACAAAAAACAGATTACGCAAAGCCACCACCGACGAGGCCCCCAGCATGGCATAAGCAAAAATATAAACAATAACGTGCGGAATAAACCACGGACTTTGCAGCGCAGGCATCAGGGTTTTATCATAGGTTTCGGGATGTTGCAGATTGATAATCAGAAACAGCATAGCCAGTCCCAAACTGTAACTTACCAGCCATTTGTATTTCCAGCGCAGGTACGAAATCAGTCCGATTCCTGAAAGAAATATAGCGTACCAAAGCCGTGTTTCACCTAAAGTACGCATGGGAGGGCGTTGAATGTGCAGCCAAAGAATCGCAATAAAAACCAGTAAAACGGCTGTTCCGGCAAATGAAAGTCCAGCTGCCAGTTGGTTCATCAGTTTCTTTCCTGAAGTCAAAAACAATCCTGAAGCTGCCAGCCAGCAAAGAATGGCAACGGAAGCGTATATCGGAAAATCAAGCCACATGATCAGTTCCTCCATTTTTTGGTTTACCGGTAATAAACAGGAAAGCAGCTCCTGCCATCATCAGGAAAATGCCGAAATAAACCACTGGCAGCCACGGGTCGCGCACCAGTTCCAGCACGCTCAGGTTCGACCATCGCCCCATTTCGGTATTGTAACTCAGTTGGTATATGGTCCAGCCATCAATCTGGAAAGGTTGGTTGACTTCGATAGTTGTAGTCACCTGTTTCCCACTTTTGGTCTGAATATTCAGCTCTGAACTGAATTTCTTAGGTTCGGCAGGAAGCATGACCAAAGAGAACTGTTCATTGATTTTCAGCGCTTCAGGTTGATGAACGTAGCTTCCGGCGCAAACCCAACCAGAAGCAACAGTCCCTACATTTTTATCGGTTATTTTCACTTTGGCCGAAGGTGCCGCGCCAGGTTCATTCACCGCGAAATAGGCATCACCAACTTTCCCCGAAGTTTCGAGAAACTGTTCAACTTCCACCCGAAAATCGTACAACTCGAATGCATTGCGGTCGAGCAATTCATATTGCGCCTTTCGGTTTTGTTCTACGATTTGTCCTGATTGGTTATCGATAATGGTTACTTTCGGGCGAAATTCGTCGATATTGAAATTCAGTAATTTGATAGCAACAGGCAATTCAACTGTCTTTCCTGAAGTATCCTCCGCACGCCATTCGGTCTGGTCTTCATAGCAATTCATCCGAAGCCGCTGCATGTCGCTGCTTCCCAAAGCCGTTGAAAACAACACCAGAAATAATCCAAAATGGTTGAGGAAAAAACCAGCATTTTTCAAATTAAAAGGAGTCAGACGTTTCAGCGTAACCACGCCCAGCAGAATCATCAAATACAGATTAATAAGAATAAATGGCCAGGTTTTGACCAAATGAGTCAAGCCCAGAAGCTTTATGAGTGGAGATTTTGGTTCCACATTCTGTTTTACAAAACCCATCAGCAGAACCAGAAAGGTAAAACCTAAAATAGCAGGCAAAGCCGCTTTCACACCACCCAGCCATTTCATGATTGGATTCTTCTGCCACAACAAAAATGCTGAAATAAGTAAAGCCAGAAAAACGAGCCCCGCGACCAGGTTCCATGGAAAAGCAGCAACCCGAAGTACCATGCCGCCACTGGCCGCCTGCATCACAAATCCCAGCAAAAGGATAGCCGAAGTAACAATCGTCCCTTCGCGGTACGACCACGGCTGTGTCCAGGTTTTCCGGTTGTTTTCGTTGCCCATAGTGGAATGTAGATTTGTTGGCGAAGATACAAAAAGTGAATTTTAGAAAAAGACTATCAGACTTTAAAGTCAACATCAAATGCTGGATATTAATACTTATTACAGTTCGAGGTTTAAAAAATATGTTTAATTTTAAGACTTTGAAAAGTATCTCATTCTGAAATAGTAGAATTAATTAAGAGACTGTTTAAATTTTAATTTTTGATTCTATTAAGCATTAATCTTATCATTGCAATCTGAATCATTACCTCGCTAGTGTCGGTCAGGTATTCGAAGTCTTTACTGAGTCTTCGGTAACTTTCAAACCAAGCAAACGTTCTTTCAACAACCCATCTTTTGGGAATAACGGTAAATTTACTGGAATGGTCTGATCTTAAAACGATTTCAAGTATCCAGCCGAATGTGGTTTTGGTCTTCTCTATGAGTTCTCCACGATAACCCCCATCAGCAACGATCTTGACCAGCCTTTCGAACCGACCTTTCAGTAAGGCAATTACATCAGTTGCGCCTTTGCTGTCATGCACATTTGCAGCGTGTACAACAACGGCAAGCAGCAAACCCATTGTATCTGTAACGATATGGCGTTTGCGACCTTTGATCATTTTGCCACCATCAAAACCGCGAGATTCGCCGCCCAATCTGGTTGTCTTAATAGACTGGCTATCAATACAAGCCAAACTGGGAGATTCATATTTCCCTGCTTTTTTGCGTATTTTGTCGCGAAGCAGTTCATGTACTTGTTCTATGACACCGTTGTTCTTCCATCTAGTGAAATAGTAGTAAACTAGTTCCCAATTGGGAAAACAGCCAGGTATCATACGCCATTGACAGCCTGTTTTAATCAAATAGAAAATAGCATTGAAAATATCCCGTAAAGAATGTTTTCTCTTACGGTTGTCGTTTAAAATGCCACTTAATAGCATCCATTGGCTATCGGTCAGGTTGGTTGGATAGTGTTTCATGTGTTCTTAACAGTTTGGTAACCATTAAGATAGTAAAACAAAATCAATTAATCAACTGATAGCCAGTGTTTTATTTGTAAATATTCTAATTTTAAACAGTCTCTAAGTGATATGACGCCAGCACAGAAAAATAATATCTTCCAAGTTATTTCAGAAAAGGAATTAGACTGGATCGATTTTTCAGATGAAAATATTGAACGCAAAGGCAATTCTATCGGGAGCAAGCTCATTCACTTACGAACAGGTTTCTATTTTGAATTCTATTTTGTTGAAACGCACGAAGGAATGGCTTTTGGAGAATGGCGTATTACTCACACTCCTGGAGTAAACTATAAACCCAAAGAATTGCACATATTTATAATCTCTTGGGAAAAATTAATAGAAATATTTCAAGCTTGGTTGTTAATATTAAAAAATGAAATTGATTCTCAGTCATTTTTAGATAAAATGTTCTCATATCAGATTTTATTTAAAGAGAACATGAATAGAGAAGGCTTTTCAGATCAACCTTTTAGTGAAGAAGAAAGTGATACGATAAGATTACAATTGGACGCCTTCAAGATTGAGGTAAATAATCTTCATGTATTAGAAACAGAGATTAGTCAAATCAACCAAAAAATTGACTACTTAATTGATAGGTTGAATAAGAAATATCCAAAAATAGATATGATCAATATTTACGTTTCAACAGCTTTCCAATTGTTAGTTTCTGAAGGACTTGAAATCGCGAAATCTCCAATTTTCATTGAACGTGTTAAATTGCTTTTTCATTTGATTACGGGAGGAAAATTTCTAAACTAAAGAACATTCGTATACAACTTTACCTCCATGTTTCCCTTATTTGCAATGTTACATCATTTCCAGTCCCAAATTAAAGCTCACCACTCTCCCTTTTAAAACTCATTAATTCTACAATTTGAGCCACAAATCTCCAAATGGTGAACTTCAAAAAGTTTATTTTCTAAACAGAGCACAGTAGTCTGTCAATCTGTAAAATCGTTATATTTATTCGGTAGAATGTAATCCCCAACAACGATAAAGATGAACTTAAACGATTTTGGATACAACGAAGACCTCGAAAAATTCAGGACTGAAAATAATCTCCTGAATTTTGAGGTGGGGCGGGTGATGACCGAACACAAGGAGCGTTATGTAGTTTGGACTGAAAAGGGCGAACTGGAGGCAGAAATAACCGGCAATATGCGTTTTACGGCAAAAAGCCGCGAAGACTTTCCTGCCGTTGGTGACTGGGTTTCGCTGATTGTTTATGATGGCAATCTGGCAATTATTCACCAGGTTTTTCCGCGGTACTCCATCCTTAAAAGGCAGGCCATTGGCCAGTTTGGCGAGGTGCAGCTTATCGCTACCAACATCGATTTTGCATTTTTGGTGCAGGCTGCTGACCGCGATTTCAACATCAACCGGTTGGAACGCTACCTGACCATTTGCAATACTTCCGGAGTGAAACCGGTAATTGTATTGAGCAAAACCGATTTGATTGATGAGGCACAACTGAACGCTAATGTCGAAAGTATAAAAGCACGCATCAGCAATGTTCAGATAATAGCAATCAGCAACGAAACCCGTGACGGATACGAAGCTGTAAATGCGCTAATTGAACAAGGAAAAACCTATTGCATGCTTGGTTCCTCAGGTGTCGGGAAATCTTCACTGGTGAATAACCTTTCAGGAAAAACATTGATGCGAACTGATGCGATAAGCCTGAGCACGCACAAAGGACGGCATGTAACCACCAACCGGGAATTGATTGTTCTTGAGAATGGCGGAATTCTGATTGACAATCCCGGTATGCGCGAAGTGGGTATTGCTGATGCCGGAAGCGGTTTGGAAATCACTTTTGACATGATCTTCCGACTTTCGAAGGATTGTAAATTCAAGGATTGCACGCATACCAACGAAATTGGGTGCGCTGTTTTGGAGGCTGTTGAAAATGGAGATATTGATCCGGCTTCGTACGAAAACTACCTGAAAATGGAACGGGAGAAAGCCCATTTTGAGGCCACCATTGCCGAGAAACGAAAAAGAGAAAAGGAGTTTGGAAAAATAATGAAGAACTACAAAAAGGATATCCGGAGGAATGAGCTTTAGGCAAGGTAAATCTTTCAGAAAACACAATTATTCCTCATATTTACACTTCAACTCGCTAATCATATAATTCAAAAACACTACGATGAAAACAACCCTCACCATTGTACTTTTTATATGTTTTTTTTGCCTCACCTCAATAGCACAAACTCCTTACGATCAGCAATGGCCATCGTTCAGAGGTCCGTGGGCGCTAGGATTCATAGAAAATGCAAAACCGCCAACAACCTGGAATGCCGAAACCGGTGAACACATTAAATGGAAAACTGCCATTCCGGGACTCGGCCACTCTTCTCCGGTAATTTGGGACAATTTTCTGTTTGTGACCACAGCAGTAAATACTACCAAAAGTGAGTCGCTCAAAGTTGGACTTTACGGCGATATCGATGAGGCCAACGACAGCGCGGTTCACGAATTCAAAGTTTATTGTCTGGATAAAAACTCCGGAAAAATTATTTGGGAAAGGCTGGCGCATAAGGGAATCCCGAAATCAAAACGGCACACCAAAGCCTCGCAGGCCAACTGTACGGCTGCAACTGACGGAAAATATGTGGTTGTCCACTTTGGCTCGGAAGGATTGTATTGCTACGACTTCAAAGGGAACCTGGTCTGGGAAAAAGATATGGGCCTGCTAAACCCTGGATTCTATTCGATGCCCGGTATTGAGTGGGGATATTCAAGTTCACCGATCATTTTCAAAAACAGAATCATTGTTCAGTGCGATATTCCAAAAAATCCCTTTATTGCCGCATTAGATCTGAAAACCGGCAATGAGGTTTGGAAAACTGTTCGTGGAGAGGAAGCGCAGACCTATTGCACTCCTGCCATTTATACCAAAAACGGGAAAACTCAGGTTATTGCAAATGGTTATACGCACATGTGTGGCTACGATTTCGAAACAGGAAAGGAAATCTGGAAACTTGGGAACGGTGGCGATATTCCTACTCCGGCACCTGTTGTGGCCAACGATCTGATCTATCTAAACGGTGCGCATGGAAAGTTCTCTCCGATTTTTGCTGTTAAACCAAATGCAAGCGGAGATATTACGCTTGCTCCGGATAGTACAAAAAACCAGTACATTGCCTGGAGCGTCAAGCGGGGCGGGGCTTACATGCAAACACCGCTCATTTACAACGGTTATTTGTACAACCTTCAGGTAAACGGACAACTCATGTGTTTCGATGCCTTGACCGGAGAAATGAAATACAAAGACAGCCTGAAAGAAGTTTTTACGGCATCGGGCGTTGCCGCTGACGGAAAATTGTATTTCAGCTCCGAAGATGGGAACATTTACGTGCTTCAGGCTGGATCGGAATTTAAAGTGCTGTCCAAAAATGCGTTGAAGGACGTGTGTATGGCTACACCGGCAATATCAGGCAATACAATTTATTTCAGGACGCAGCATTATTTGGTTGCCATTGAATAGTTGCAAAAAATGTAACAGTTCAAATTAATTAATAGGAAAAACGAACTGAAGTTTGTTGTATGAAGTAAAAAATTTGAATCATGAAAACCAATTCCATCATCAGTATCAAGCCACTCGGTTTTATGTGGCCGGTTTCGAATCCGTTTTTGTTTTGTGCGCATCATCTCGACGATTTTCCGGAAGGAAATGCAGAGATGGCTCCGGATAAATCGTTGCTGCGAGGGCGGCAAATTGGTTCGGATTTCAACCTGAAAGATGGCTGGCGAATGTATCACGGCGACACTGTTCCTGGATTTCCGGCACACCCGCACCGTGGTTTCGAAACCGTGACGGTGGTTACCAAAGGATTGGTCGATCATGCCGATTCGCACGGTCAGGCTGGTCGCTATGGCAGAGGAGACGTGCAGTGGATGACTGCCGGCGCCGGACTTCAGCACAGCGAGATGTTTCCGTTGCTGAAAACCGAGGGCCGGAACCTTGCTGAACTTTTTCAGGTTTGGCTCAATTTGCCCAAAGCCCAAAAGTTTGTTCCGCCCCATTTTAAAATGCTTTGGGCCGAGGATATTCCGGTTGCCCGAATCACCGATGAAAACGGAAAGCTTTCAGAAATAAATGTGATTGCCGGAACTTTCGGCAATGTACAGGCGTTCGCTCCCGCACCCGATTCGTGGGCGGCCGATCCGGCAAACGAAGTGGCCATCTGGACGATTCGCATGGAAGCCGGTGCGCTATTGAAATTGCCGCAGGCCGGTTCAGGAATTAACCGTTCGCTGTATTTTTACAGCGGTTCGTCTATCCTGATTTCAGGAGAAAAAATCGGTCAGGAGAAAGCGGTTGAACTGAAAGCTGATGAGGAAACTTCGATTGAAAATGGAGGCGATGAAGGATTATTTCTGTTGCTGCAGGGTAGGCCGATCCACGAACCGGTGGTGCAATACGGGCCGTTTGTGATGAACACGCAGGTTGAAATTCAGCAGGCGATGCACGATTACCAGCAAACCGAATTTGGTGGCTGGCCATGGTCGCGCCGCGATCAGGTTCATCCGCGCGAAAAAGGCCGCTTTGCCCGTCATGCCGACGGAACAGAAGAAATCAGGTAAGCATGAAGAAGCTTTTCCGCATATTTAAATTGACCAAGGAGCTGGTTGACGACATTTCCAAACGGACCTACGATGCGCATTTCCACGACTTCGAGGAGCTGATTATTTTAACCGAAGGAAGCCTCGAGCATTACATCGATTTCAAGGTTGAAGTGGTTGAGGCGCCTGCCGCCTGCTATGTGTCGATGAATAAGATGCACAAACTGGTTCCGCACGAAGATTTGCGTGGCTGGGTAATCAATTATCAATCCGAATTTATCCCGAATTCAAACCTTAATTTTTATTCCAACTTCTTTACATCGACGAATATCACGCTGACGAAAGACACCTGCCTTCACAGGGTTACCTCACTTTGCGAGATTATTCAGGGTGAATATCAGCAGGAGTTGCCTGATATGGAAGTGATTCGTCATCTTACCGAAGGTTTGCTGGCCATGGTTGATGCCGAACGAAAACGAAATTTACCCATTGAAAATATTACGAAAGCTTCACAGGTAGAGACTTTTAGTAATTTTCTGAAAATTCTGGAAGAAAACTTCCGGAGAGACGAAGGGGTTTCGTTTTACGCCGGAAAGATGAACATGTCGGAGCGAAACCTGAACCTGATCTGCAAAAACAACTTCCAGAAAAGCGTTTCCGAAATCATTGAAACCCGCAAACTAATTGAAGCTAAAAACCTGCTATTGCACTCAACAAAAACGATTTCCGAAATTGGGTTTGAACTTGGCTACAACGAAAAATCGTACTTTACACGCGTGTTTCATGCCAAAATGGGTGTCACACCATCGCGCTTCAGGGAGATGACCCAAAGCATCATTTCCTAAAAGTACCACTCCTTTTCCTGAAACTGTTACCACTTGCCTGTTTCCTTGCCGCATCTTTGTATCATTAAAATATTCACAATTAAATGATACAAAAGATGAAAACACAGGAAACAAAATGGGCCATTGACCCTTCGCACAGTAAAGTAGCTTTTAAAGTAAAACACCTCATGATTTCGAATGTATTGGGTAATTTCAAGGAATTCGAAGGACAGGTAAGCACTACAGAAAACGATTTTTCGAGCGCAGTTATTAACTTTTCGCTGAACGCCGCTTCGATCGACACCGAAATTGCCGACCGTGATGTTCACCTGAAAAGCGCCGACTTTTTCGATGCTGAAAACTATCCAAAAATTTCGTTCTCCGGAAATGGCTTGAAAGATTTGGGCGACGATATGTACGAACTGACCGGCGAACTGACCATTAAAGAAGTCTCCAAATCGGTAACTTTATCAGTTGAATTTGGCGGAATTGGAACCGATCCATGGGGAAATGTAAAAGCTGGATTTTCGATCAACGGAAAAATCAACCGAAAAGATTTTGGACTGAACTGGAACGCTACGCTGGAAGCTGGAGGTGTTTTGGTTGGCGAAGAAGTAAAACTTAGTGCTGATATTGAACTGGCAAAAGTTGCCAGCTAAAAAGCAACAGAGTACCTAAGTACCTTAGTGTCTGAGTAAAAAAGCTTGGTGCTAAGGTGCTTAGGAACTTTAAAACTTAGGAACTATTATTATGAAACGCCGATCTTTTCTTGGATCAGTATTTATGTTACCCTTTGCAGTAAAAGCCATGAAATCAGAAACAATTAATCAGTTATTATCATTTGGCGAAAACACGCCGCGGATGCCTGTTTTGTTTGTCGGGCATGGAAGTCCGATGAATGCCATCGAAGAAAACGAGTTTGTACAGGGTTGGCGGAACCTCGGGAAAACCATTCCGCGACCGAAAGCGATTCTGGTGGTTTCGGCACATTGGGAAACAAAAGGAACCTATGTCACCGCCGTTCAGAAACCGCAAACGATTCACGATTTTGGCGGATTCCCGAAAGCGCTCTTCGATGTGCAATATCCAGCACCCGGAAGTCCTGAACTGGCACACGAAACCAAACGGATCATTACCAAAACTACGGTTGGTCTCGATGAAAAATGGGGACTCGATCACGGTGCGTGGAGTGTCATCCGGAGAATTTATCCTGAAGCAGATGTTCCGGTTATTGAAATGAGCATGGATTACAGTCAAGGGCCTCAGTACCATTACGAGCTGGGCAAGCAGTTGGCTGCACTCCGGAATAAAGGTGTGCTAATTATCGGAAGCGGAAACTTGGTTCACAACCTCCGGATGGTTGCCTGGGACAAAATGAACCTGCCGGAATATGGTTTCGATTGGGCGATTCAGGCTAACGATAAGTTTAAGCAACTGATCCGATCCGGAAATCACAAGGAATTGATCAACTACACAGCCTTAGGTCGCGAGGTTCAGTTGGCAGTTCCAACTCCCGATCATTATTTGCCGTTGCTTTATACTTTGGCCTTGAAAGAAGAGAACGAAGCCATTTCATTCTTCAACGATAAGCCGGTAATGGGTTCGCTGACCATGACTTCTGTAAGGATAGGATAAATAAATTAACCGCAAAGTATTTCAAAGTTTTCGCAAAGTATCGCAAAGCAAATTTTAAAATTTTTGACTTAGCGATACTTGGTGTTTTTACTTCGTGAAACTTTGCGGTTAAATAACTTATAAAAACTTAGGTGTTACCGTAATCATCAGGTATGCCCAATTATTGAAAGCACTGCTGGAACCACCTTTCAGGATTTCAAGGCTTTTAGTTCCAAACATCTGCGAATAACCCACCGCCACCTTGGTTGCTGCGTTCAGTGTGTGCGTTAAAGTCAGGTCAAGTTCTGTTCCGAGATAATTATTTGTAGTTGCCGATATTTTTGCAGCGCTGGCAAAGAAATGCAAATCTGCATTGAAAGCCGTTTTGTTTTTTGTTGTTACAAATTTCAGGTAAGCATCTGATAAGCCCACGTTATTCAAGGGATTTCCCACATAAAAATAATCCATGAACCCGTTGAATTTGTGGTTGGTACCATACAGCGGAGTGAACGAAACATTCTTTTCAGTTTGATCAAAATCTGTTCCTGAAAGGATTTCGTAACCAATCAAAAACTGGCTTTTTTCTGAGGCCTGGTAAGTAGCCTCGGCCATTAAATTATAGGCATTTAGCGAGTAATTGGTTCCATCTTCCCCCGTTTGAAAATACAGGTTTCCTGAGAATGCCACTTTATCAACCGGCACTTCAACATGCGTCCCGAAGGTTTGGCAGTATCTCGATTTTTGCTCGGTTCCAACCATTACCGGCTTGCCGTTGTTCAGGAACAGCAAACTCAGGTTAAACTTTTCGGTTTTCCGGTTGATCCACAGGAATTGCAAATCTTTGTAGGCATCGGGTCCATCGTACAGATTGTTTTTCCGATTGGTGTTTTCGTGGTGTGCAATCCCGAAATGTACATTCAGTTTCTGCGCATATTTAAAAAGGGCCACATCATGCGAACGACCTTGCTGTGCCCAGCCAACGCTTCCCAAAATGCGTTGGTCATCGTAATTTAGTTCCTGACGACCCACTTTCAGGGTGAGCGTTTTCGACAGATTCATTTCGGCCCACGCCTGATGTACCGATGTAGCGAAATCTTCGTTGTTCACCTGTTGCGCCTGGTTTCCCCAAATGCGAACATCCTGCAAAACCAGTCCAACTTTCAAACCTTCCATTTTGTAATCGAAATTCAGACGGGTACGTTGCGAAGTAAACAGCGATGGATCCTGATCTTCAGCGGCAAGGGTTCCATAACCGTGGCTGTATTCCGTTCTCGGCCGCAATTCGCCCGAAAGGCTAAACTGCGCTTTCACTTGACTGCCAAAAAGAAGGCAACAGATTCCTATAAATATTGACTTTTTCATGTCGAGTTTTTTTGACTTTCTACTTTACCTTTTGCCTTGTTTTCTACATTTCCACCTTTTTGCCGTAGCCGGCTTCACGTTTTTTTGCAGCTTCAATCCATTGTGGCAATAGGTTTTTCTTAAACTCTGCTTTTTCTTCACGCAGTTTTTTCATGTCTAGCCCAATAAATTCCTGGGCTTTTTCTTTGGTTGCAATATCCGGATAAGGAACTTCCTGGTTGAATCCTTTGCTGGCTAACAGGCGGGCCAGTTTTACGCGGGTTTCGCCAACAATGGAAATTCCGGTTGAGATGATTCTTCCGGTTTCGACAGGAGCATGAAACGATGCGCCGTGACTTGCAGCGGCAAAATCCCAGCGCCACTGGGCATGACGAATACCTTGCAAAATATCTTTCATTTCGGCTTCGGTGGCGCCCAAATCCCAGGCTTTTTTAGCCTCCACATGGGCATGAACCAGCAATTCTTCCAGTTTGTCGCGGTTTTCAATAATCTTATCCTGACGGTCGTACACGTTCTGAACCAGTTTGGCCGTTTCTTCACGGTGGCAAACCTGGCACGAGTTGGCCACATTATTCAATGGAGATTGGATGTGATGATCGGTGAATTTTTGTCCGCCTTCGCTTTTGTACGGCATGTGGCAATCGGCACACGAAACGCCGCGTTCAGCATGAATTCCCATCGAATGAGTTTCGTACTCCGGATGCTGGGCTTTCAGCATGGGCGCTTTGCTCAGGCCATGCGTCCAATCAGAAAACTCAATTTCGTCGTAGTATTTTTCGATGTTTTCGGCGCTCATCCCTTTATCCCACGGGAAAGTGAGGTAAGCGGTACCTTCCACTTTATGCTTGTCAAAATAGTATTCAACATGGCATTGGGCACAAACGAGTGTGCGCATTTCCTGATGGGTGGCTTTGGTAATGTCTTTTCCCTGACGCTGGAAAGCTTCGATCAGTCCCGGGCGTGAAATGTGCAGGTTCATCGTTTTCGAGTCGTGGCAATCGGCACAACCAATCGGGTTCACTACTTCGGAGCCTAAAGCCGACCATTTGCCTTTATAAAATTCGGTAACTCCCTTTTCCTGCATCAGACGCGGAACGTCGGGGCTTTTACAAGTCCAGCAGGTTGAAGGCTGAGGACCGTCAGTATCGTTAGTTGGCGCTCCGGTACGCAACGTATTGCGGATATCTTCGATAGCATAAAAATGCCCGCGTCCCTGGCTGTAATCTTTCGAAAAAGCATATCCCGACCAAAGAACGACCAACCGCGGATCAACTTTCAGCATATCGATCGGGCGGCTTCCATCGTATTTACTGGCAAACGTGGTGTCGGCAGTCTGGTAATACGACTGAAATTCGCGCGGGTAATTTTCGCCCCAAACTTCGTTCCGTGGCTCAAATTGCGAAACTACCGTCTTTGGAACATTTACGAAAACGGCTTCGGCACGGCGTTCGATAACCGAAGAGGCCAGCAATCCGACCAGAAAAACAACGACGATGGTAACAAAGAAAATGAGCCAGGCCATCCAAGGGCGTTTTTCAATAATTTGTGTAATAGGTTTCATGAGTTGTGTATTTATTTTTTGTTATTATTTATCTGACATTGCTTCTTTTAACCAGGTCGGAACCGGGCTCTCGGGCAGCGGAACCTGCGCATTGGGTGTACTACTCAAACTATTTACTCGTCCGTGGGGAACTTCGCGGTGGCATTCCCAGCAAACCCGATCGGTGCGTTGGGCGTGCAAATCTTTTACCGAGGCGCTCAGCTTCGGATCTTCGAGCAGTTTGGAGTGGCAACGTACGCAATTCTGATGAACGACATCCCGTCCGGCTTCATGAATAAAAATTACCTGAGGCTCCATCCGTAGGGCAAACATCGAGGCATGTCGCATTCCATCCTTCGCCTTGAAAAAATACTTGTTGAACACGTTGTTGTGAGGGACGTGGCAGTCGTTGCAGTTGGTGTACTGGCGATGAGAGCTGTGCCCCCATGTGGCATACTGCGGCGCCATGATGTGGCAGTTGACGCAGGTTTTCGGATTATCCGACAAATATGAATAGGCTTTGCTTACGTAAAACAGGAAGCAAAACAATCCGATGAGGATACCGATGAGTAGTAAAACCGGGAACCTCCAGACTTTTGGCGGAAGTAAATGAAAGATGAATTTCATAACAGTAGTGCTTTATATTGATAGGTCAAAATCAGTTTTTAAGCCTGATTTCCAACTTTTAATATAAAGTTACGACTATTGAATGGAATAATTTGTAACCTATGTTACAAGGCACTATGTTTTTGATACATTTCCGGTTTGTGCGGATTTTTTGCACACCAGACTATTTCATCAGTTCCTTTTGTTTGGCCCTGATTTGCTCCAATTCTCCTTTCTTTTTGTACATATCGGTTCCGAAATAGGCAGTTTTAGCTACCAGTACGGCATCCTGATTTTTCTTAGTCAGAAGATTGAAAACTTCTGGTTCCATCAGGTTATCAATGTATTGACCTCCGAGCCATGAAGCCAGATCGAGCACACTCTTTTCGTATTCGCCATTCAGAAGTCCGCATACAAACGAAGACGCTGTCATTGGTACGTCGGCAAACAACCCATATGTCGGGATTAACTTTATGGCTTCGAGAACGAACCATTTTTGTTCGGTATCGACCGCTGCAAGGCAACACGCCAGGCTTTTGAACCATGTTTCCGGATAATCAACCGAAAGTGGGATCAAAGCATTGGGAGCAGCATATTTTTCTTTGGTATAAGCGACATAATTTTTCTCGGGATCAATCCCATTCATAACAACAGTCTTTCCCTCAACCTTGTAAATATGAGTTCCTTCCGATTTTAAAATAACTGCCGGATAAGGAAGTTGGCTGTAATACTGCATGGGTTGCCTATTTGCCGTAAGCACATTGGTATTGCTACCTTCAGAGGTAGGCGAAATATTTGTTGTTCCGACATAAAATTCATCGGCGGGCGCAAAATCGGGCTTATTTACCCAGTTGCAAACCAATTCAAACCCAATTTGCTTGTTTCCCCATATTTTGCTTTCGTGTGTGGCCCGAATATATTGCGCCAGGTTTAAATCCGGATAAAAAGAGCTCTTCACACTCAACGCAAAAGCGTAAGGTTTTTCAGGAGAATAGGTATACATCTGTTCGGGTATCGGGCTAAGTTTATCGAATACCAGGCCTAATCCAACATTTACGTGGGCTTTCTTGCTTCGGGTTCCAATTTCTGCTACAATCTGGACATCAAGCGGAGCGCTTACTTCACGCGAATCGGTGTAAAAATACCAGATCTCGGCAGTGCCACTGGCATCGGTTGTTGCAGTAATACTTGTCCCTTTCTCGTTCCCGCCACGAAGCTCGCCGGGTGTGTTAACCAACAAACTGAATTTAACCTGAGCATTAGGTTTTTTGGTTTTAAATACAATTTTGGCTGGCAATAAATCACTTGCAGGAACTAAGCCCCGGTCATTTGCTTCGGCTAAAGGATTGAATTTCGGATAAACCTCAATGCTGGTTGGGCCATCATCGGTTTCTTCTGAAGTATCGGATTTAGCAACACTGGGCTCATCATTTTTAACTGTTTGCGGAAGCTTCTGCAAAATGTCCATGGCAATTGTCCGAGCATTTGGCGCTTTTCCCGGACTTGTTTTATGCGCGTACACCTCCACTTTTATGTATACATTTCCGGCGGCGGCATAATAAAAATGGCGGTATTCCTTGCCAAAATCCCATTTGGCTTCAGCATCATGAAAGTTGCCTTTCAACAGTGAATTCACGTAATTGAACATCGCATCTAAATTCAGCCCAAACTCTCTTTTTTTCATTTTGGCACCACCTTGTTTCATGCGGTAATCGCTACCTTCTTCCGGATCGATATTTACCTCGTAGAAGGTTCGGCTCTTTTCCTTTTCGATCATGTCGTCCTCTGCATCGCCTTCCAAAACAGTGAAAGCCATAGCAGCAAGCGAAAGTTTACGATCTAGGGTACGCGTAATTTTTGCAAAAGAGGCCAACGGATTTTCGTTCAGCGGATTACTTATAAATTTCGTAACATCGACCTGCACATTGATGTCGTTTTTTTCATCTGATTTCTGGAACGATTGAATCTCCAACTTTTCTGAAATATCTTTTTCGGAACTCAGAACTTTGTTTGACACGAGGATTTGAGGAGCCAGTGATTCAACGCTTCCTTCAAAAATGTCGTAATCAGGAGTGTTCTTCAGGAGATTTTTTTGTGCAAAGGCTACATTCCAGACCAGGAAAGCAACCAAAATCATGAAACATTTTTTCATACGATTTCGATTAGTTAATTTTTGCAGAACGGTTTTCAACAAAAATAACTATTCCTGCGGAATAGCTTTCGAAGATCGGGTATGGTTAAGAGCTTATTTAGCCACTATTTTCTGAGCTCCCAGCTCACGCCTTCTTTGCCATCTTTAATGTCAAATCCTATGGCGGCAAGTTCATTGCGGATTTTATCGGATGTTGACCAGTCTTTGTTGGCTTTGGCGTCGGCCCGGAGTTTCATCAGCAAGGCAACCACATCGTTCAGCACTTCGCTGTTTCCGGATTCTGCCTGGGTATCGGCTTTTAATCCGAAAATGTCGAATACAAAGGCATTGAAAAGCGATTTTAGCGCGTCACGATCTGCTGAAGTAATTGTTGATTTTCCGTCAGCAACCGAATTGATGATTTTCACTCCTTCGAACAGGTAGGCAATGGCAATCGGGCTATTCATATCGTCGGCCATGGCAGCGTAACAGTTGGCAGATAATTCAGCGATATTTACTGATGACGTTTCTGAGATCGGCAACGACTCAATTTTGGTAGTGGCTTTCAGCATTCGTTCCAACCCTTTTTCTGAAGCCTGAAGCGCTTCGTTCGAGAAATCGAGCGTACTGCGGTAATGTGCCTGCAACATGAAAAAGCGGATGGTCATCGGGCTATAGGCTTTTTCAAGTAATGGATGGTTACCATTGAAAAATTGTTCTAGCGAAATGGCGTTTCCGAGCGATTTGCCCATTTTTTGTCCGTTCAGGGTAATCATGTTGTTGTGCATCCAATAGCGAACTGCTTCATGACCACGAGCAGCAACCGATTGGGCAATTTCGGCTTCGTGGTGCGGGAAGGTCAAATCCATCCCACCGCCATGAATATCGAAGGTTTCGCCCAGGTACTTGCAGCTCATCGAAGTACATTCCATGTGCCAGCCCGGGAAACCGTCGCCCCACGGCGATGGCCAGCGCATGATATGTTCGGGCGATGCTTTTTTCCAAATGGCAAAATCGAGTCCCGAACGTTTTTCATTCTGACCGTCAAGGGTGCGGGTGTTGCAGAGTAAATCTTCGATTTTGCGTCCCGAAAGTTTTCCATAGTCATGACTTTGGGCAAACTTTTCCACGTCGAAATACACCGAACCATTGCTTTCGTATGCAAATCCTGAAGCCAGGATGCGCTTTACGTCTTCAATTTGCTCAATAATGTGGCCCGAAGCGCGTGGCTCAATGCTTGGCGCTTCCAGGTTGAGCAACTCCATCGCTTTGTGGTACATCAGTGTGTATTTTTGCACCACTTCCATCGGCTCCAGTTCATCGAGCTTGGCCTGCTTGGCAATTTTGTCTTCCCCTTCGTCGGCATCAGCAACCAGATGGCCCACATCGGTGATGTTACGCACGTAACGCACTTTGTAGCCAATCTGTTTCAGGAAACGAAACAGCAAATCGAACGTGATGGCCGAGCGTGCATGACCCAAGTGAGGCGGCCCGTAAACGGTAGGTCCACAAACGTACAACCCAACCTTGCCGGGAACCAGCGGTTCAAAAACTTCTTTTTTGCGGGTAAGTGTGTTGTAAATTTGTATTTCCTGAATCATGACCTTTAGTTTTTTAATGCTGCAAATGTAAAAATTATTGATGAAAGGATAGACAATGCGCGATGACCTGAAATTATAGGTAATAATAATTAAAGATAGGTTTCAATTCGTAACCAAAACATCAACTTTTAACAAAACCCTTCGCTCAAATGCAGGTTTTGTTTGCCAAATCGGTTTTTTGAGCTTATTTTTGTCTCATTATCAAATAATCCTCACACAAACTGATTGTTTGATTATAAAGAAGAGCGGAGAGATCGGGCTCAACGAAACTCTGGCAACCAGCTGAAACAGAAAAGGTGCCAATACCCGGCCGGAAACGGAATTATAATTGAAACAAGAAAATGAAGAAACACTCAAACCATTACTTCCTGAGTTTCATGTACTTTTCGAATATGTGCATGTGCTAAAAAGCCCCACTAAATCTCCCCCATGAGGAGACTTAAAAAATCCGCTATTAAAACAAAAACTGGTCATTACCAGCAAATTGCAAATAATTAAATCGTAAATATATACATGAGCATTCAAAAAACATACGAAGAAATTAACGAGAAAATTCGCCGGGGTGAAGCCGTGGTGCTCACCGCCGAAGAAGTTTCGCAAATGGCGCTCACGGCCTCGCCCGAAGAGATTGCCGAAAAAGTGGATGTGGTAACTACTGCCACGTTTGGAGCCATGTGCTCTTCTGGTGCGATTGTCAATTTCGGTCACGCCGATCCGCCGATCCGCATGGAAAAAATACGATTGAACGGTGTTCCGGCCTACGAAGGTTTGGCTGCCGTTGACACCTACATTGGCGCTACTGCCTGCGATCCCGAAAACCCCAAATATGGAGGGGCTCACGTCATTCAGGATTTGGTAGATGGCAAAGATATTGAGCTGGAAGCCTGGGGGAAAGGTACCGACTGCTACCCGCGCAAGCACATCAAAACCATCATCAACAAGGAAACGGTGAACGAAATGATACTGTTCAATCCGCGCAATGCCTACCAGAATTACAATGTGGCGGTGAATTCCACCTCGCAGATGAAATACACTTATATGGGCAATTTGCTTCCCAACCTGCGCAATGCAACGTATTCCACTTCCGGAGAATTGAGTCCGCTGCTGAACGACCCTGAAATGAAAACCATCGGCATTGGCACCCGCATTTTTTTAGGCGGAACGCAAGGCTTTGTGGTTTGGCCGGGTACGCAGTTTAACACCTCGAAGCCGAAAAACGAGCACGGTGTTCCGGTGAGCAACTCGGCAACGCTGGCGGTGATGGGCAATTTGAAAGAAATGTCTTCGGAATTTTTGCAGGCTGCTTATTACGAAAAATATGGTGTGAGTTTATTCGTGGGGATCGGAATCCCAATTCCGGTGCTGAATGCCGACATTGCCAAATGTGTTTCGATTCGCAACGAGCAAATTGAAACGACGGTCTGTGATTACGGAGTAGTTGGAACACCAGCTTTGGGGCGGGTGAACTACGCCCAACTTCGTTCAGGAGAAATTGAAGTTCAGGGGAAAAAGATTCGGACTGCGCCGGTTTCGAGTCTGGCCAAAGCCCGCAAAATTGCCGATATCCTGAAAAAAGCCATTCAGGCCGGAGAATTTGAAATCACCAAACCGATCCAGATGTTCCCGACCAACACCTCATTGAAATCGCTGAAAGAAGTAAAAGGAGGAGACGAAAAATGAAAATGCAGAAAAAAAGATATGTCCTGAAATTTCCGGCTCAGAGTGGCGATATGCCCTTGAGCTATCACCTGGTCAAAGATTTTGATATTCGGATCAACATTCTCCGGGCCGAAGTTTGGCCGGGCAAAACCGGAAGTTTGGTGTTGGAACTGGAAGGAACAACGGCTAATCTAAAAAACGGAATTGCTTATCTGGAAGAAAATCAGGTGACCTGCGAGCCCCTGAACAAAAAGATAACCTGGAACGAAAAACGTTGCATCAGTTGCGGAAACTGTACGGCTGTGTGTTTTGCCGGCGCTTTGCAAATGGATCCGGTGAACTGGGAACTGCAGTTTGATTCGGAAAAATGTATTGTTTGCGAACTTTGCGTTCCTGCTTGTCCGCTGAATTTGTTTAAGATTGATTTTAGAGAATAAAGAAGCCCCTCTAAATCTCCCCGAAGGGGAGACTTAAAAACGTGCAAAATTTTCAGATGGTCAGTAGAAAAGATATGGATGGCAGTTCTTTTTTTCTCCCCTCCTTCGGAGGGGTCGGGGGAGGCTTCCGTTTTTATCGCAACCAGTTTTCGCAGCAGCGATTTCGGTCGTTTACTGTCAATTACAAGGAAACCGATTTGTGGATTGGCGTTGACCCGGATTCGTTTTGCGAAGAAATACGCGAAGTAGCATTGGCAAAAGTGATTGCACTGCGCACTGAAATGGAGACTTATTTGCTGATCGATCCGGTGTTTGGACTAACTTTCGAGCCACACGATGTAAAACCGAATGCGCCCGAAATTGTTAATAGGATGGCCCATGCAGCCCGTCGTGCCGGAGTGGGGCCAATGGCGGCGGTTGCAGGTACGTTCTCCGAAATGATTGGCCAGCATTTGATGCAACAGTTTTCGATTCAGGAAATTGTGGTGGAAAATGGCGGCGACATATTTCTGAAGATTGAACGAAATTTACTGATGTCGGTTTATGCCGGAAATTCGCCCTTGTCGGAAAAAATCGGGATTGAAATTCCTGCCGATCAGTCGCCGCTGGGAGTTTGCACCTCGGCCGGAACCGTTGGCCCGTCGGTAAGTCTGGGGAAAACGGATGCCACCATGATTGTTTGCCGGAACACCGCTTTGGCCGATGCGCTGGCAACAACCTTTGGCAATCTGGTTCAGACACCGGAAGATGTTCAGGCTGTGACACAGCAAACGGAGCAATTCCCGGAGATACTTTCGGCAGTAATTATTTGCCGCGACAAAATCGGGATACGGGGTCAGTTTGAAATGAAACTAAGGCCCCATCCCAGCCTTCCCCAAAAGGGGAAGGAGCTAGGTAGATGAAGCTTGCATCGTATCGGAAACTATAGAAAATTTAATTTGAGGTATAAACTTTAAAATACACTCCGGCCAGTTCCTTCCCCTCTCGGGGAAGGTTAGGATGGGGGCTTATAAAAATGAAATACGATATACAACACGAACTCGAATCTCGGGTTTTGGTGCTCGACGGAGCCATGGGAACCATGATTCAGAAGCACCGCCTGTCGGAAGAGGATTTCCGCGGGACTATTTTTACTGATTTTCAGCACGATTTAAAAGGCAACAACGATTTGCTTTCGATCACCAAACCTGAAGTCATCCGCGAAATTCATGCACAGTTTCTGGAAGCTGGAGCCGATATTATTGAAACCAATACCTTCAATTCAACAAGCATTTCGCAGGCCGACTACCATTTGGAAGAATGGGTGTATCAGCTCAACCTGCAATCAGCAAAACTGGCTGTTGAAGTTGCTAAAGAATTCACGGCTAAAAATCCGGAGAAACCGCGCTATGTGGCCGGAGCCATTGGCCCGATGAACAAAACCTTGTCGCTTTCGCCCGATGTGAATGATCCGGGTTTCCGGTCGGTAAACTTTGACGAGGTAAAAACTTCGTACCGCGAACAGGTAAAAGGTTTGCTCGATGGTGGCGTTGACTTGCTGCTGGTTGAAACCATTTTTGATACGCTGAATGCAAAAGCTGCCCTGTTTGCCATTGAAGACGAACTGGAAGAACGCGGAATGCGGCTACCGGTCATGGTTTCAGGAACCATTACCGATGCCAGCGGACGCACGCTTTCAGGCCAAACCGTTGAGGCATTCCTGACTTCCGTTTCGCACATCGACCTGCTTTCCATCGGTTTAAATTGTTCCCTTGGTGCAAAAGATATGCGCCAGTATCTGGAAGAGTTGTCCAAAAAATCATCGTTTTTTATCAGCGCCTACCCCAATGCCGGTTTGCCCAATCAGTTTGGCGAATACGACGAAACCCCGGAGGAAATGGCGCATCAGGTGAGTGATTTCCTCGATAATAAATTCGTGAATATCATAGGCGGCTGCTGCGGAACTACTCCCGAACACATTCGAGAACTGGCCAAAATTGCTGCGAAATCGGAACCTCATCTCCGAAGAAAAAAGGATAAACACACTATTTTCAGTGGCCTTGAACCGGTAACATTGACTCATGAGTCGGTGTTTATGAACATTGGTGAACGCTGCAACGTAGCCGGATCGCGCAAATTTGCACGACTGATTCGCGAAGAAAAATACGAAGAAGCGCTGGCCATTGCCCGCAACCAGGTTGACGAAGGTGCGCAGGTGATCGACGTGAATTTCGACGATGCCATGCTCGACGCCAAAAAGGAGATGGTTACTTTCCTGAATTTGCTGATGGGCGAACCTGATATTGCGCGTCTTCCAATCATGATCGACTCATCGAAATGGGAGGTAATTGAAGAAGGGCTGAAATGCTTGCAGGGTAAAGCCATTGTGAATTCAATCAGTATGAAGGAAGGCGAAGACGTTTTCCGGAAACAGGCTCTACGGCTGAAACGTTATGGCGCTGCTGTGGTTGTTATGGCTTTCGACGAAAAAGGTCAGGCCGATTCGTTCGAACGGCGCATTGAAATCTGTCAGCGGGCTTACAACATTCTGGTCAACGAAATTAACTTCCCGGCTCAGGATATCATCTTCGATACTAATGTGCTGACCATCGGTACCGGAATAGAAGAACACAATAACTACGCGGTCGATTTTATCGAGTCGGTTCGCTGGATCAAACAACACCTGAAACACGCGAAAACGAGCGGTGGTATCAGCAATGTGTCGTTTTCGTTCCGTGGAAACGATCAGGTTCGCGAGGCAATCCATTCCGTGTTTCTGTTTCATGCCATTCGAGCCGGACTCGATATGGGCATTGTGAATCCGGGAATGTTGCAGATTTATGATGAAATTCCGAAGGACTTTCTGGGAAAAGTAGAGAATCTGGTAATGAACAAAAAGCCTGAAGCTACAGAAGAATTGCTCGAATTTTCGCTGACTTTGAAAGAGCAGGATGCTAAAGAAGAGCGCAAAGATGAATGGCGCGACCTGCCTGTTGAAAAACGGCTTGAACACGCGCTGGTAAAAGGCTTGCCCGATTTCGTCGAGATTGATCTGGCTGAAGCTTTGCCGCATTATTCTCCGGTTCTGAACATCATCGAAGGTCCGCTGATGGACGGAATGAACGTGGTTGGCGACTTGTTTGGCGCCGGGAAAATGTTCCTTCCGCAGGTAATTAAATCGGCCCGCGTGATGAAAAAAGCGGTGGCCTATTTGCTGCCTTACATTGAAGCTGATAAAGATAAACTTGACACAACCGACAACCGGAAAACCGTGCTGATGGCTACCGTGAAAGGCGATGTGCACGACATTGGTAAAAACATTGTGGGTGTGGTTTTGGGTTGTAACAACTACCGGGTGATCGATTTGGGGGTAATGGTACCTACCGATAAAATTCTGGAAACAGCCATTCTGGAGAAGGTGGACATTATTGGACTGAGCGGTTTGATTACGCCGTCGCTCGAAATTATGGTTGACGTTGCTACCGAAATGGAGCGCAGGGGCATGAACCTGCCGTTGCTGGTTGGCGGGGCAACCACTTCCAAAATACACACGGCCGTAAAAATTGCACCGCAGTATAAAAATCCGGTGATCTATGTGAAAGACGCATCACGCGCGGTGGGCGTGGTTTCTAACCTGGTTTCAGGGAACGAAGAATTCCTGAAAGAGCTTCGCGAAGATTATCGGCAGGTGCGCGAACTTCATGGGCAGAAAAAGGCAAAAAAACACCTACCGATAGAAGAGGCACGCGCCAACAAATTGAAAATAGATTGGAACAATACACCTATTTATAAACCAAATTTCATCGGAGTAAAACAGCTGATTGATTACCCGATTTCGGAGCTCCGGAAATACATCGACTGGACGTTCTTCTTCTTTGTGTGGGAGTTGAAAGGTAAATTTCCGGATATCCTGAACGACGAATTGCAGGGCGAAGAAGCACGGAAACTGTATGCCGATGCCAACCGGATGCTTGACCGGATGGAAGCGGAAAAGATGGTTCAGGCCAATGGTGTATTCGGCATCTGGCCAGCCAATGCCGATGGCGACGATATTGTGGTTTACGAAGACGAAACCCGCCGGAAAGAAGCCGGTCGTTTTTATGAGCTTCGACAGCAGGAAGCCAAAAAACCTGGTTCACCGAACTATTGCCTGGCTGACTTTATCGCCCCGGTCGAAAGCGGCAAAGCCGATTATTTTGGCGCGTTCGCGGTAACCGGTGGTGTGGGCATCGAAAAATGGATGAAAAAATTCCACGACGACCATGACGATTACAATGCCATTCTACTCGAATCGCTGGCTGACCGCTTGTCGGAAGCATTTGCCGAGTTGCTTCACTTACAGGTTCGCAAAGAATATTGGGGATATGTTCCGGAAGAAAAGCTGACTTTGGAAGAAATGTTCCATGTCGATTACCAGGGAATCCGCCCTGCGATTGGCTATCCGGCTTGTCCCGAGCACCACGAAAAAGGCAATCTGTTCAACATGCTGAAAGCTGATGAAATTGGAATGAGTTTGACTGAACACTTTATGATGCAACCCACAGCTTCAGTAAGCGGTGAATTCTTTGTGCACCCGGAATCGAAATATTTCAGTCTGGAAAAAGTGGGCAAAGACCAGGTAGAAGATTACGCCAGCCGTAAAGGTGTGAGCGTTGAAGTAATCGAACAATTTATGCCGTCGAATCTGAATTATAAAGGAGTGTAGCCCCCTTCTAATTCCCCCGAAGGGGAAGGTTTGAGGCAGTGGGTATAAATTGTCTCAGCTCCATGAATAAAAGGATAATCCACTTATTGCCCTGAAGGGGCAATATATCAATAGCCCGGGGCAGAGTGACGAAGGAACGGCACCCCGGGTTAAGAAGGACAAGTAGAAGACAGTCCGCGGTGAAATCAACAACAAAGCCGATTCCTCCTTGCGGACGGAATGGAGTTCTCCTTCAAAAAAGAAATTGACAGGGTCGTTTTTAACCTGCCAAGGCATTTTGCCTTGAAAATCTAAAGTTGAGTTTAAGTATTTCAAACTATTTACCCCATATTGCAGAAAATATGATCTATTAATTAATAACACATGAAGAAGAACACAAAATCTGGATTTATTTTTTTCATTTTAGGTTTGGCTGTTATGTTTGTAGCCGATATGATTTTTCATTTCAACAATTCAATTGAAACCCAACTGAAACGTGAAATGAATAAAACTCAAAATAAAATCGAGAACATTTTTAAATGATCATTCGTTGAAAGGATGGCTAAAAGTCGCTTTCGACCATTTTAAATAAGTCTGAAATGAAAGTAATTGACATTATCAATCAAAGCAATAAAACCGTTTTCTCGTTTGAATTGTTGCCCCCGCTAAAGGGAAACGATGCCAGTAAAATATACAAAACCATTGAAACGCTTATCGATTTTGATCCGAAATACATCAACATTACCACGCACCGCGACGAGATGGTGTACATTGAACTGCCCGACGGTCGCATTGAAAAACGCATTGTGCGCAAACGCCCGGGAACGGTTGCCATTGCCGCCAGTATTCAGCACAAATATGGTATCCCGGTTATTCCGCACATTTTATGTGGCGGTTTTTCGAAAAGCGAAACCGAGCATGTGCTGATTGACCTTAATTTTATGGGCATCAAAAATGTGCTGGCTTTACGGGGTGACGGAAACAAAGGCGAGCACGTTTTCAGGCCTGATCCAAGCGGGCATTCCAATGCCAACCAACTGGTTGAACAGATTGTGAATTTGCGAAGTGGCAAATACCTGGAACCCGATTTAAAAAATACGCATCCTATGGATTTTTGCATTGGAGTAGCCGGTTATCCGGAGAAACATTTTGAAGCACCCAATGCTGAGATTGACCTTCGATACCTGAAACAAAAAGTAGACGCCGGTGCCGATTACGTGGTTACCCAGATGTTTTTTGACAATCAGAAATATTACGATTTTGTGGCCAAATGCCGTGCAATTGGAATTCATGTACCAATTATTCCGGGAATTAAACCCATTAACCTGAAAAACCAATTGACTGTTTTACCAAAACTTTTCAGTATTGACATTCCGCAGGAACTGGCTGCCGAATTGAGTACATGCAAAACAGACGACGATGCCAAGGTCGTAGGTACCGAATGGGCCATTCAGCAGTCGAAAGATTTAGTAGCCCACAAAGTTCCAAGTTTACACATTTACACTTATGGCGTTTCCGACAACACCCGGAAAATTGTGGAGACGGTATTTTAAAACAAGGAAAGAGGAAAAAGGAGACCGGAAAAGGGAAGCGTATCGATGGGAGCTATTCTTTCTTCCTGTGCTTTACAATTTCGCCTTCCTCCACAAAAGTGATCGACTCGGCGATGTTGTTTGAGTAACTGGCAATTCGCTCCAACAGATTAACGATAATCAGAATATTGGATGCTACAACAACCACCTCCGATTTCTGCATCATTTCATTCAGAATTCGCTCTGCAATTGCCTTACAGCCTTCTTTTAAAGCGAAAGACCGACGGTATATCTCCTGACAATAACTTAGATTGTGCGACTCAACCAGATGTAATACATCCGCAAACAAAAGAGATGTTTCGCTGGTCACCTGATCAACACCCAAATCGGAAACCAACTGACGATAATCTTCGAGCAACTCAATGCGCTTGGCAATATTTACGGCATGGTCGCCCACCCTTTCCAAATCATTGTTGATTTTGAGGGCCGACAGAATGTATCTCAGATCGTGCGCAACCGGATGCTGAAGTGCAAAAATCTTTTGGCAAAGTTTATCGATTTTCACATCCAGGGTATCAATGACATGATCATCGTTTATCACTTTTTGGGCAAGCTGAAGATCATAATCTTTCAATGCAGTTAAGGCATCATTAATTTGCCGGTTCACCCGAGAGCACATTTGCACCACTTTATGTGCGAGCTTTTCGAGTTCTGAATCAAATATTCTGTGTGTTTCCATAAATGCTGACTTACAGAAGGATCAAAGGACTGTTTTTTTGTTGCGTGTTTCGGATTCCGGGTTGTGTGATGATTTTTCGGATATACCCGTAACTCACATTCCGCAGCTACCAACAGTTTCTCTATCCAAATCTTCCGGTGATGTAATCTTCTGTTTGTTTCTTATCCGGATTAGTAAAAATCTTTTTGGTTTTGTCGTATTCGATCAGTTCTCCTAAATAGAAGAATGCTGTGTTATCGCTGATTCGGGCAGCCTGCTGCATGTTGTGGGTAACAATGACGATGGTGTAGTTCTCTTTCAGCTGAACGATCAGTTCCTCAATCTTTGATGTTGAAAGCGGGTCGAGTGCGCTGGCCGGTTCGTCCATCAGTACAATCTCCGGATTGACTGCCAGCGTTCGGGCAATGCAAAGCCGTTGTTGTTGTCCGCCCGAAAGCCCCAGCGCCGAATCTCCCAGCCGATCTTTCACTTCGTCCCAAATGGCCGCATTTTTCAGGGCCGTTTCTACAATTTCATCGAGTTGTTTTTTATCTTTCACCCCATTAATACGTGGCCCGTAGGCAATGTTTTCGTAAATCGATTTGGCAAATGGATTCGATTTCTGAAATACCATGCCCACCTTTTTCCGAAGAGTGACTACATCAATGTTACTGTCGTAGATGTTGATGTCGTCAATCAGAATGTTCCCTTCAATCCGAACACCGTCAATCAGGTCGTTCATTCTGTTCAGGCTTCGCAGGAACGTGGACTTTCCACAGCCTGAAGGGCCAATAAAAGCGGTTACTTTTTTCTCCGGAATCTGAATGGATATGTTATTGAGGGCCATTTTGCTTCCGTAGTAGAGAAACATATTTTCAGTATGTATTTTTTCAACGGTCATATTTAGTTTGATTTCTTTTTTCGGATTCGGTATCTTAAAACAATTGCTGAGATATTCAGAATGAATGTCAGCATCAAAAGGACCAGCGTTGTACCAAACTGGATCGGCAAAGTCTGGTCAACATTGGCCGATTGGGTCGTCATCACGTAAATGTGGTAGCCAAGCACCATAAACTGATCACTTAATGATCCGGGCAGGGTTGCCACATAATAGGCTGCTCCGGTAAACAGGATGGGCGCCACTTCGCCGGCGCCACGGCTGACGGCCAGAATGGTTCCGGTCATAATTCCGGAGATTGAACCTGGAATAACCACTTTCCAGATGGTTTGCCACTTGGTAGCCCCCAGTGCCAGGCTGGCGGCACGAAGGTCATTCGGCACTGTTTTTAATGCTTCTTCAACTGAAACGATTACAACGGGTAAAGTCAGCAAAGCCATGGTCAGACTTGCCCATAAAATATTGGGTTGACCCCATTTCAGTTGTCCTCCCAGAAAAGCGTTGTCCATCTGGGTGCCAACAAATTTGATAAAAAAACCCAGCCCGAAAAGTCCGTAGATAATCGACGGAATTACGGCCAGAGTTCTCACTGCAAAACGAATGGTTTTGGCGATTAATGCATTTTCTTTGGCATATTCGGTAAGGTAAATAGCGGTGATGGTTCCAAACGGCACAGCAGCCACCGACATGATAATGACCAACAGAGCCGTTCCGTAAATAGCCGGGAAGATACCGCCTTTGGTCATCCCATCTTCCGGAAAACTGGTCAGAAATTCCCAGGACAACTGGTCTTTACCTCCGATTACAACTACAGTAATCATCACGACTACAATAGCAATAATCAGCAGAGCGGAAGAAAGTGTCAATCCTTCGATCAGTATTCCTTTGATATTGTTTTTAAAGCTTTTAATCATTTTCCCTGTATTCGTTTCATTAATTTTCCTTTCACATAGAACTCAGCAATGGCATTCAGCACGAAGGTGAAGATGAACAACAGCGAGCCGATCAGGAAAAGTACGTTGTAATGGGTATCGCCAAAAACGACCTCAGCCATTTCTGCTCCGATCGTTGCGGCCAGCGTGCGTACCGACTCAAAAGGATTCAGGCTCATTAGTGCGGCATTTCCGGTTGCCATCAGCGCAATCATCGTTTCGCCAAAAACACGGCCAATGCCTAAAAGGATAGCGGCAAAAATTCCGGGAGTAGCAGCCGGAAGGATCACGAAAAAGGCAGTTTGCCATTTGGACGCTCCCAAAGCTAAACTGGCTTCATAAAATGATTTTGGAACTGCGGTCAGTGCATCCTCGGTAATGGTAAAAATGATAGGAATGGCAGCAATTCCCATGGCAATACCTCCGACAAAAGAGTTCAACCGGGTATCGTAATGAAATACATTCTGGAGGAAAGTTGCCAGCACCATCAACGCAAAAAAGCCAATGACTACGGAAGGAAATCCGGCCAAAAGTTCGATAGTGGGCTTAATAATTTCTTTCATCCGCTTGCCGGCAAACGACGCTGTGTATAACGCAGCCATGATGGCCAACGGAGCTGCAAAAAGTATGGAGATAATGGTAATCTTGAATGTTCCGATGATGAGCGACAGCATCCCGTACCGAGGCTTGTTCGAAACCGGTACCCAGTCTTTGGTCAGCAAGGTTTTAAGCGCAGCCTGATTTTCGTCGTGCCCACTGCCATCACTTACGGCATAGGTTTCTTCGGCTGGTTCGGTTTGGGTTGATGCATCTGTTACAACTCCATATTGTTCCTGCGTTTCGGCTGGTTCAGTAACTACCCCATATATTTCCTGAACTTCAGAAGCAGCAGGCTGATCGGTTACTGCCCCGTAAGTCTCCTGCACATCAGGAGAGGCTGTCTGATCGGTTACACCTCCGTAAGTTTCCTGGCCTCCTGTGGAATCATTAACAATTTCTGTGTGTTCTTTGGATTCGGTTGAAGTAAAAATTGGTAATGACTCCCGGAATACAAAAAAGAAAATCAGAATAATGATGGTAATTGAAAGGAACGCAACTCCTCTAATTATTTTTTCTGCCATATAATCGCTCCACCTGAATTTTCTCCGGGTGATGTCGATCAGATTTGATTCTGACTGGCCTGATTTTTTTCTCTTTTTGGTTTTTTTTGCCATACAAACATTGATAAGATCAGTTTAAAATGGGAAAAGTACCTAAGCCGCAAAGCACCAAAGTTACTGATGTAAAACTCTGACAATTTGATACTTAGGTACTCTGCTACTTTTAATCAGCAATTATTTTACCGGGAAATACCCCATTTCAACCACTAATTTTTGACCTTCAGGACTTAAAATCCAGTCGATGTACTGTTTCATGGCTCCGGTCGGTTTATTTTTCAGATACATGTAAAGGTATCGGGTAATCGGGTACTGGTTTTTGGCAATGGTTTCAGCATTAGCTGCATAAGCCGCACTGTTGGCATCTTTTTTAACTTTACAGATTTCAATACCTTCGGCATAAGCAGCACCTCCGTAGCCAATGGCATTTGGGTCTTTCTTCACGGCGTTAACCACAGCGGCCGTTCCGGGCAAAGTCTGGCAATTGGCAGCATAGTCGCCTTTCACCACATTCTCCTGGAAGAATACATACGTTCCGGAGCTGTTTTCACGACCATACAATTTGATTTCCTTGTCGTCGCCACCAACTTCTTTCCAGTTTTTAATTTCACCCCTGAAGATTTTGCCCAACTGTTCTACAGTCAGCTCCTGCACTTTATTCGATGGGTGTAGATAAACAGTAATTCCGTCTTTGGCACAGGCAACTTCAACGCCAAGCGTGTTGTAACGCGATTTGAGCTTGTCCATTTCGGTACGTTTCATTTTCCGGCTGGCATTGGCAATGTCGGTAGCCCCATTGATCAGGGCCGAAATGCCCACTCCAGAACCTCCGCCAGTAACCTGGATGGCAGTGTTTGGATTGCTTTTCATGTAAACTTCGGCCCATTTCTGTGCCAGGATAACCATGGTGTCCGAACCTTTCACGGTAATACGGTCGGGGGCAGGTGCAAAGGCAAAACTTACGAATGCCAGGATAAAAGCTATTGCTGCAAATTTTTTAATATTCATTGTTTTCATTTCTTTCTCTTTTAACTTGTTATATCTTTTCAATTAAAATTTAGCCTGAATTCTCAAGGTTAACAGGTTTTGGTTAATCACTTTGCTGTAATCAAATCCCTTAACCACCTTGGTTCCATCGGCTTTGGTATAATCTTCGGTGAGTAAACCTGCCGACCCAACTTTTTCGTTCTGAACGATGTCGTAGTTTAGGGTTATTCGGAGGTTGTCATCAAAATAATGATGGAGCGCCAGGCTGAAAGTACTGGTAGCAAGGTCGGTTTTTCCGCTCATCACGCTGGCTACATTGGCGTCGCTACTGGCGTATCCTTTTACTTTTACCTCTTTCCCGGTGATGTCGGTGTTGGGATCGTAATAATCGTAGCGGAAGGCAAACTGATTCCTTTTGCCCAGGTTTTTGATGAGGTACACGTAATATCCGGAAAAGTTATTCCGAAAGTTTGGAAGACCGGCTTTGGCAGCGGTAGTTCCTAAAGCAGCAACCGGTAAGTAACCAACGGTAGCGTTTTTACCGGCAATGTATTCACCTTTCAGCGACATTCCTCCCAACAGATCTGCATACAACTGAAATTCAGCTCCCAGCCAGTTCCGTTTTACCGGATCGCCATATTTAATCTCGGTGAGCGTGGTATAATCGCTGCTCAGGGTTTTAAGGGCATTCGATTTATACGATCCGAAATACCCGTGAGCACCAAAATCCAATCCCCCGAAGTTGCCCAACTGGAGATTGTAAGTGGCACGAACCATAATATCTTTGTAATTATCGAAATCCTTGTTTTCATTGGTGTTCAGGTTGTTTCCGGCAGCATCTTTAATGGTGATTCCATCGGCTCCGTTAAGCATCGCCAGTTGAAAATGGAACGGAACATTCAACGGATTATATTCCAGTTTAGCGCCAATGGCACGTTCGTTTGGGTAAAGTGTACGGATAACCATGGATCGTTCAGCAACTTCGCGACTGCTCGACGAGTATTCCACTTCATAGTTTGGGCGATTAAATTTTCCCATCCAGATGCTGAACGCGTTCTTCCAGTGATCGTTCAAAACCACGTAGGCATCTTTTACAGAAAGGTTTCCGGGAACTAACTCGGGAGTAAGTACGAATTTGATTCCATCGGTCATTTCGTAAGTGAATTTTACGCGGGCACGGCGCAGCGAAAAATAATTATTGGGTTGAATGGATGGATTTTCAAAATATTGATACTGTGCCTGCATGTAGCCCGACACTTTAATTTTGGTCAGTTTGGAAAGGTCGCTTTCAGCAGTAGCCAGGCGTTCGGTCAACCCGGAAACTTGGTCTTTAACTTCTGAAAGTTTTTCATTGACAGTTGCTTCCTGCGCATTTGCATTATAAAACAAAGCAGAAATAAGCATCAAGGTAATCAAACTTAGTTGTTTCATATTTTTCAGTTTTGTTTTTATTCGATTTAAAACCTGATGCAAATTTTCCTCATTATTGTTACAGAACGATTACACATTTATTAATTGAAGATTACATCTTCGTTGGTAGTCTTACAAAAAAGAAGCTGCCGTAACCAACTGAAAAATAAGCGATTACGGCAGCTTCTGAGAAAGTTTAAAAGTAAGGTCAGATCACATACCCGTTGGGCAATACCGCCCCTTTCTTGATTACCACAATTCCGTCTTTTACCGAATAAAGATCGTTATTCAAATCAGGTAAATGTTTACCTCCGTTTACCCGGACGTCGTTACCAATATGAACATTTTTGTCGACGATGCAATTTTTCAGGTAGCAGCGTTCGCCAATTCCCATCACTTTGCCATCGTTAAAGTTCAGGTCAATTTCTCCCATATTCTGGTAGTAATCGTTCCCCATAATATACGAATTGACAATGGTTGTTCCGTGTCCGATCCGCGCCCTGATGCCGATCACCGAATGTTCAATCCGGCTGGCGTTGATGATACAACCATCTGATATCATGGTCCGTTCGAGGGTTGTTCCTGAAATTTTGGATGGTGGGAGCAATCGGGCCCGGGTGTACACAATCCTTGAATTGTCGAACAGATTAAATTTCGGGATATCAGCGGTCAGGCCCAGGTTAGCTTCATAAAACGATTCGATGTTACCGATGTCTGTCCAATAACCTTCGTACTGGTAACTCAATACTTTATGCGTTTTAATGGCTTGTGGAATAATCTCCTTCCCAAAATCCTGGGTTTCATGATTTTCCATCAGTTTAATCAGCAACTCACGGTTAAAGACATAAATACCCATCGATGCCAGGTAAATTTTCCCTTCCCGCTTACTTTCTTCGCTCACCTGTGAAGTCCATTCCGGAAGTAATTCGGGAGCCGGTTTTTCAATGAATTCTTTAATGATACTCTTCGAATCTGTTTTCAGAATTCCAAATTCAGGAGCTTCTTTGGCAATTACCGGAAGGGTAGCTATGGTTATATCGGCCTTTACCCTGGCATGAGCCTCAATCATTTCATTGAAGTCCATCTGGTACAATTGATCACCCGACAAAATCAGGGCATAATCAAAACTGTAATTCAGAATGTGGTGCATACATTGGCGAACTGCATCCGCTGTTCCCTGAAACCAGTTTTTGTTGTTTGGCGTCTGCTCGGCGGCCAGAATATCGACGAACGAATCGCTGAACTGACTGAAATGGTAGGTGTTTTTGATGTGCTGATTTAATGAGGCTGAGTTGAATTGGGTAAGCACAAAAATTCGGTTAATATCAGAATTGATACAATTGGAAATCGGGATATCAACCAACCGATACTTTCCGGCAATTGGTACAGCAGGTTTCGATCTGCTTTCGGTCAGTGGCGATAATCTTGACCCCTGTCCTCCTCCCAGAATTATTGCTAATGCTGTGTTTTTCATAGTCCTATGTTTTAAGTGATTGGTATAATTCGATATAGTCGCTGGCGGCTTTATTCCATGAATGGTCAATCTTCATGATTTGTTTTCGGGTCTGATTAAACGCGTTTCGATTCTGATAAAGCTTTTTGGCCCGTTGAATGGAATGGCTGACATCGAAGGTTGAACATTGATCGTGACAGAAACCGAAGCCTCCATCGCCAATGTCAATAACGGTATCGCGCAAACCGCCCGTTCGCCTGACGATTGGAATAGTTCCGTAACGAAGGGCGTACATCTGATTCAACCCGCATGGTTCAACCCGTGAAGGCATCAGCAGAAAATCGGCCCCGCCATACACCTGGTGCGATAGTTTTTCGTTGTACCCGATGTAAGAACAATAGCTTCCCCTGAATTCCTTTTCCTGATGAAGCAAAGCCCGTTCGATATGATGTTCCCCGGTCCCCAGAATCAGGAGATTTTGCTCATCCGGGTAATTCCTGGAAACCTGATAAACAATGTCGGGCAATACATCGGCGCCTTTTTCTCCTACCAACCGACCAATAAAGGCGAATAAAGGTTTCTTCGGATTTAGCCCAAACTGTTTGCAAAGCAGTTCCTTGTTTGCCTTTTTCCCTTCACTAATGGTTTCAATTCCAAAATTTTTCTCCAACATTGGATCGGTTTCAGGGTTCCACACCTCCACGTCAATCCCGTTCAGGATACCTACCGATTTGCTCCGTTCGGTCCGCAACAGTGCCTCCAGCCCGTTCATTGAGTAAGTGATTTCATCCAGGTAACTTGGCGAAACGGTAGTTACCCGCCAGGCACATTTGATGGCCGAAGCCATCGGATTAATAACATTCTGCCAATCAATAAGTCCATTGAAATACGAATGGAATGGCGGAAGTAAAAAAAGTTTTTCAAACCCGAATTGCCCCTGATATTGTCCGTTGTGAATGGTAAACACGGTTGGAATATGCTCAAATCGACGGTAGTTCCATACTTTCGACATCATAAAAGGAATAAAACCGGTATGCTGGTCATGACAATGAACAATGTCGGGAGTCACTTCGCGTTCATTCATCCAGTTTAATGCAGCAACCTGAAAGGTGATAAACCGCTCAGTATCGTCAGGATAGGAATATATTTTGTCGCGGTCAAACAAACCCGGAATGTCAATCAGGAAAAGGTTAAACCCAAGATTATTCTTCACTGGTTTCAAAACACGAAAAGCCAGACTACTGTTTCCCAATTGGGCAAAACCTGAAAAAATCTTTGGGAATTCGTTCTCCCGGCTGTACTTCCCATGATAAAAAGGCATGATTACTGTTGCCGAATGTCCCAACAAGGTCTGATATTTAGGCAAAGCCCCTACTACATCAGCTAATCCCCCGACTTTTGCTGCAGGATAACACTCTGCACTAATGTGTATTATCTCCATTTTCGTTTACTTTTCAAATCACCACTTCGAGCCATCAGACCTGTGTTGATAAATTTAAAAAAAAAAATCGGACCCAAACGAAAAGGTTCTTTCAAACATGTAGATAAATTGTGGCTTTTGCACCAAAAATCCCGGATTTTGCCGTGATTGTATGAACAGAATTCAGCTCGTCTGAATTAACATTCTGAATTTCGGATAACCGAAAATTGCTACTTCTTTGAAAGGGAGAAAAGGAATTCCAGTCCGCCTTCCGGCTTATTTCGTACCGATATTTCGCCTTTATGCAGCAGAACTGCATTCTTCACGATGGATAAGCCCAGACCGGTTCCGCCGGTTTCGCGCGAACGGCCATAGTCAACACGATAGAAACGTTCGAAGATGCGGTGAAGGTGTTCTTCCGGAATGCCAGCGCCCGAATCGGAATACTGGAAATAATAGAATTTGTCGTCTTCCAGGTACTTGCGGATTGAAATCCGGCTGTTGGCACCAGCATAATTGATCGAATTCTCTACCAGGTTTTGAAATACCGAAAACAGCAGCGACTCATTCCCGTTAACTACCACTTCAGCGTCAATATCAAGCAGGTATTCCATGTTCTTTTCGGTTAATCTGCTTTTCAGATTTTCAATAACATCGCGAACAACAGGCCTTAGCAATAGCGGCTTGAATTCAAACAGTCCTCCGGCATCTTCAATGTTGTTGAGCAACGAAATATCGTTGAGCAGGTCGGTTAGCCTTTCGGATTGGGCATAAGCTTTTCCGAGGAAATACTCTTGTTTGTCGGCCTGAATATCAGGATTGTTAAGGAGGGTTTCGAGGTAGCCTTTGATGGACGAAAGGGGTGTTTTCAACTCATGGGCAATGTTTGAGGTGAGTTGTTGCTTGAGCAACCGCTGCTTTTCGGGTCGGGTCACGTCGCTGATAAGTATCTCGAAACTTTTATCGACAAAAATGATGCACCGAATGTGAAAGAATTTTTCGCTTTTCTCGATGGTATATTCCAGTTGCGGAAGTTCTTTATTTTGGCTTTGGAGATCATTTCCCCGAAATTGATCAACAAATTCAACGACCTGATGAAATTCAGGAATCGAAAAAATATGTTCGGCTGAAATGGTCGACTTATCCGAAATCATGTTAATGAACTGGATAAAATGACTGTTTGCCAAAATTTTATGCTTTTCAGGAGAGAAAATGGAAATCCCTTCCCTGAGTACCTGCAGGTGTCCGTAAAGTTTTTCACGCTCGCTGGTCAGCTCATCTTTGGCCGTTTTCATGTTGTCGTAAATCTGGATGATTTGCCTGCGGATAACCCCAAGTTCATCATCCTTGAAATTGCTATCCATCTTCGAGATGTCTTCATTTTGACCTGCCCTCAAAGCAAAATCCTTTAGTTTAATAATGAAATCGCTCAGCCTGCGCGTAGTGAAATGAAGCAAAAACCACATCAGCAGAAAAAGAGAAACGATGAAAAACAGGAAGATATGTTCAGTCCGAAGGAATTTGATGATGTCCACGTTGTAGACAGCTGCCGTTCGAACGATATATTTTTTACAGTTTTTGGCGTAGTAATAAAATTTTTGACTGGTGGTGTGCGAAACCCGGATACTGGACCCCGTACCTGAACGGAGGGCCTTTTGGACTTCGTCGCGCTGAAGATGATTTTCTATATGCTGAACGTCAGCCACAAAACTGTCGTACAATACTTTGCCGTTCATATCCATGACCGTGATCCGGGTGTTTGAAATGGGCAAAAGACTTTTCAGCGTGTCGAGCGAAAGAAAATCTCCCGATTCAAAAATATTTTTATGCTCAATGTAACGATGGGTAACTTCCGAAATGTTGTCGAGCGTGTTTTCGAGCTGACTGGTGCGGTAACTTTTTTCCCGATCGTACTGGTAACCCAGCACAGCCAGTGTAAAAACCGAAAACACAACAAAAAAGTTGATGAATATCCGTTGCCGGAAGGTGCGCTGTCCAATCACAATTTATACGTTTTATGGGTTAGTTTTCGAAGCAATATCCGTATCCCGAGCGACCTTTGATGCTGCTGCCCAGATCGCCAATTTTCTTCCGGAGACGAGCAATGTTGACATCCACATTTCGTTCGGTAACAATCACGTCGTCGCTCCAGATGCGATCCAGAATCTCTTGCCGGCTCAGGTATTTCCCTTTATTCGAGACAAGCATGGTCAGTATCTCAAACTCTTTCCGGGTTAGTAAAACCGGTTCATTGTCAATGGTTACTGATTTTCGGTTGAGATCAAGCTCCATATTATCAACGGCAATCACCTTCGGTTTAACTTCTATGCTTTTCCCCCGGCGCAGTACTGCCCGGATTCGGGCAACCAGTTCTTTGATCGAGAATGGTTTGGCCAGGTAATCGTCGGCTCCCACGTTAAAGCCGGTCAACATGTCGTTTTCGGTTTCGCGGGCTGTTAAAAAGATAATCGGCACTGAAAGACCCAGTTCCTTTCTGATTTTATCGGCCAGCCTGAAGCCCGACATACCGCCCATCATCACGTCGAGCAGCAGCAGATCGAATTGCTCAATGGATTTACCCAGCGCTTCTTCGCCTGAATATGCAACTTCAATGTCGAAGCCCTCGCTGGACAAGTTGAACTGAAGGATTTCGCACAGGTCTTTTTCGTCATCAACAACCAGTATTTTATAGGAATCGCTCATGATTTGAGAATCTTGATTTAATCTTTCCGGTGGTGCCGAATATCTTTCCCTTCGTGGGCATAAACCGACGCTTCGGCAATGTTGGCGGCATGATCGGAGATGCGCTCGATTTTCGATACCATTTCCTTGATGTTGATAAAACTTAACAGCATATTTTTGTCCTCGGCAACAAAATCGGCCCTTTCAGCAACTTTCTTCAGCATTTTGTGATTGAACTCATCAACAATAGATTCGGATTTGATGGTCCACATAGCCAGTTCCATATCCTGATTGATAAACGACAACATTGAACGCCGGGCCATGTCGACACTCAAATCCATCATTTTTGAAATAAACCCTGAAAGGCTGGAATATACTTCCTGACTTTCAATCCGGGTCATCAGTTTGGTAATGCTGATGGCCAGGTCGCCAATACGTTCCAGACTGATTACAATACGGTAGCAGGCAATTAAATTACGAATCTCCGAGGCAACCGGCTGATATAGGGCAATTGAATTTATGATCTTCTCGCTGATTTTAACTTCCAGCTTATTGATTTTGCTTTCCTTATCCAATAAATCGTCCAAAAGTTTCTGATCATGAAACAATCCCCCGCTTGAAATCAGTTTCTTAACTTCATCGAGCTGATTGAGTACCATGTTGGCAAGCTTCTCATAATCAGACAAAATATTTGCAATAACTTCGTGCTTTTTCTGTGTCATAATCGACTTCTTTTTTGGATGCCAATGAGTATCCTGACTTTGTCCTTATTTCCAAAACTCCTTACTAAGATAAGAAAATGTTGAAGAACGCTGAACCTCAAGCCGGGATGTCTCATATTTGCATATTTCACCGCTGCAAATTTGAACCGAATAGATTAAAAACCTGTTACAATATTATTACAGCCACATTAATTTATCACTTCCAGAGGAAATTAGACAAACTGCAGGCATTGTTTTTCAACCCGTAATTTGCTTTAATCATTTACCTGACCAACAGCTACCACCTGACGGGCAACTTGAAATCCATACAAATTCAGGCGATTTTTGAAGAGTTCAAAAAGAACGGACTTTTCAGCATATTCGGGCTGTCCTTCCAGTTGTGCCAGGTGACCGGCAAACGCCTGAATCCAGTTTTCGAGTTTCTCCGGATCAGTGACTGGTTGGGGCATCCGGTTAAAGGGAAATGTGAGTACAGGACGAATGCCATTGACCTGAATGATTTCCAGAACTTCAGCTTCGGTCCAGGTTTCGCGATGGATAATTCCCGATTTCTGATCAACAAAACTCTTGAAGTGGTGCAACATTTTCTGGTTTTCCTGCGCTTCGTTCAAGCCGTCGGATACAATTTCAGCAATAATCAGCCAACCGCCCGGTTTGACTACCCGTTTCATTTCCGAAAGTGTTTTCTCCGGGTTAGCCAAGTGGTGCATGGCGTTTGACATGGAAACCACATCAAACGAATGATCTGCGAATGCCAGTTTTTCACCTTCCATCTGTTTAAAAGTAATCTGATCCAAAGTGTTTAATTTGCGGGCTTCAGCCAATGCCTCTTCACTCGGATCAACTCCGGTAATGGCAACACTTTCAGGAAAAGCTGACTTTATCAACTGAATGAAATCTCCGGCGCCTGTACCAATATCCAAAACCTGGGCAATAGGTTTTTGCGAAAAGAATTCAACTAATTTTTCCATTGTTTTTTGAATTAATACCAAATGCAATTATATAGCAGTCCAAAATGTATCTGAAAAAATATAGGTATACCTGCAAATGGAGTTGATTTCGGCATTGGTGGTATCCATCACTAGTTGGCACATAAACATTTCCAGCTTTTCAAGGGAGTCAAATATTAGATTTGAGAACTGTCTTTTGTACTTGGCCCACATTTTCTCGGCAGGATTTAGTTCTGGACTATATGGTGGCAAAAATACAAGGGCGATATTCTCAGGGACTCTCAATTTCTTTGCTTTGTGGAATGCACCGTTATCGAGAACCATGATTTTGAACTCTTCAGGATTCTGGTTTGACAAGCTATCAAGGAATATCTGAAAGTTATCTGCATTGCAGCCAGGCAGTATAAGCTGCAAACTGTCTCCAGTTATAGGAGAAAATGCCCCAAAAAGATAAGTAGATTTGAATAACTGCTGAAACGGGCAAATTGGCTTAACGCCTCTGGCTGTAAGTGTTTTTCCGTTTCTGGTCATTAACCCAAACCGGCTCTCATCCTGAAAGTATAAGTTTACGGTATTGAATTTTTGTCCTTTTGCGTTCCAGATTTCTTTGCAAACTTGTCCGAAGTTTTTTTAAAGGCCTCTACCTTGCCAGCATCCTTGTTGATATGGCTCTTCCTGGCTGTCTTCACACTTGAATGAAAGTTTGTGACACAATAGCTTACCACAGTCCTGTATAAAATATCCTTGCCAAATTCCTTTCTAATCCACTCTTTTAGTTCTACATAGCCACGTAATCCGTTGTTCGGATCGTTCAGTTTTTCTCCTAGCCTTGCGTGTTCGTCTGAAGTAAAAACAGAAGGCTTGTAGCCTATCTTGTTGTGTTTTACTAAACCTTCGATCCCATCTCTTACATAGATTGTCCGCCATTTATGAACACTATCCGGACACACCCCTGCAAGTGTGGCTGCTTCACGTTTAGAAAGCCCTGTTAATTCATGTTGCTTGAGGATCAACAACGCCCTCAGTCTTTGGGCAATAAAAGGAGTTGATGTTTTAAGGCGATGCTTTATCTCGCTTTCTGTTTCTTTAATGACAATGATTTTGGGAAGTGCCATTGTTCTGTATTTATATTACAGTCCAATAATAACAAAAAAAATCCAATTGTGCAAATTGGACTCTTTTATATTTACATTTGGTATAAATCAATAATAGGAATGCCGAAATTGCAGTGATGACAATAACGAATCCGCGATAAATATGTTCAGGTATTATTTTTACTGCTTTAAAACCGATGAAAGCACCTGCTGCAATAGCTGGAAGTGTCAGAATATCGATGCCTAATGTATGCAAGTTGATGTTATTCCAGACAAACAACTGTAGCGGAAACTTTGTGAAATTGATGATCATGAAAAACCAGGCGCTGGTGCCGATAAAGCTGTTTTTGGGAAGGTGCATGGCCAGCAGATAAATGGCAAAAACAGGACCGGCCACATTGCCGATCATGGTTGCAAAGCCTCCCAAAATGCCCATGGTTGCTGCAAACCACCATTTGTCGGGGAAAAAATGGGTGCCTTTTCGCTTATCTTGCCACAACATCAGCCCGATACTCAAAAATACCAAAATGGCAATCAGGTCTTTGAATTGTTCGTCGTTCACTAACTTACCAACCCAAAGGGCCAGCAGCAAACCCAAAACCGCCCAGGGAATTACTTTAACCAGATGGTTCCAGTTAGCATGACGACGGTAATACGCCACACCGAAAATATCAGCCATCATCAGGATTGGCAATAATACTCCGGTTGATTGTTTGGCGCCGAAAATAAAAGCCAGGGCCGGCACTACAATCATCGAGACACCCGGAACACCCACCTTCGACATGCCAATCAGCATTCCGCAAACCATAATAATAGTCCATTCGAGGGGATTGATGTGCAGCGAAGAAAGAAGTTCCATGTATCAGCGATGGGTTTGAGTCAAATGTAAAAAAAGATCAAAGATTAACGATTAACTCGCGTACTCCTTATCCAGCATATCCAATTCTGCACTGTCGGCTTCCCCAAACCACTTGTGAAGATGTTCGCGGGCCTGCTTTTTAATTTCGGGAGTAATGTGAACGGCCATTTGGCGCAGAATTAAAAGTAATACGCCAAGATCATCCGTAAATCCGAGCAGCGGAGCAAAATCAGGAATGAAGTCGATGGGCAGTATAAAGTAGCCCAATGCCGCCGACAAAATCAGCTTGGCTTTGAGCGAAACATCGTTTGATTTCATCAGGTAGTGCAACAAGAGCGCCGGATAAACAACTTTCATACCGGCAACTTTCGCAACTCTTTTCAGTTTATCCCCAAACGAAGCATCCGAATAATGTTTCCGGTATCGGGCCGATTTGAGCTCATCAGCAAACAGGTTGTAAAGATCGGCCCCGATTTGTATGGTGCGAAGTTTTTTCATTTCAAGCTCACATTTGCATAATCAACCCGAATATCTCCATAAAGTTCTTCAATCAGATTCAAAGTTTCCTGGACAGCCTCAATTGTTTCGGCCTGCAAAAGGCGGATGCGGTATTCCCGAAAATTCGGCAGTGTTGGAAAATATTTGGCAAAGTGCCGGCGCATCATCAGGATTCCACTGCGCACATTGTCTTTCCATTCAATTGACATATTGAGCTGGTCGTGTACATTCTGAACAACATCTGAAACAGTCGGCGGCGGCAGCAATTCTCCAGTCTTCAGGTAATGTTTCACTTCCGAAAAAATCCACGGACGACCAATCGCTCCGCGGCCAATCATCAGTGCATCCACTCCACTCTGATCCAAAAATGCTTTGGCTTTCTCGGGACCATTGATGTCGCCATTTCCGATAATCGGGATTGTCATACGCTGATTGTTTTTCACATCGGCAATCAGCGACCAGTCGGCCTCTCCGGTGTATAACTGGCTGCGTGTTCGTCCGTGAATGGCCAGCGCCGCCACTCCGGCGTCCTGCAAACGTTCGGCCACCTCAACAATAATTTTACTGTCGTGATCCCAGCCCAGCCGGGTTTTGGCGGTGACCGGCAATTTCACCGCTTTCACGATCGCTTCAGTCATTCGCTGCATCTTATCCGGATCGAGCAACATGCCTGCCCCGGCTCCATGTCGAATGATTTTCTTCATCGGACAGCCATAATTGATGTCGATAAAATCGGGCTGCGATTCTTCAGCTACTTTGGCGGCTTCAACCATCGAATCAATATCGTGCCCGTAAATCTGGATGGCTACCGGACGATCAAAATCGAACAAAGTCATTTTCTGCCTGGTCTTCTGAATATCGCGGATCAGCGCTTCCGACGAAACAAACTCGGTGTACATCACATCGGCACCGTATTTTTTGCACATGTACCGAAACGATTTGTACGTCACATCCTCCATTGGCGCCAGAAACAGCGGCATCTCACCTAAATCAATTGATCCGATTTTCACAATTCGTAGCTTTGTATACACTGCAAAGTAAGCAACAAAGTACCAAAGACACAAAGTACCTGAATTTTTATCCTGAATCAGTTTTTACCGTCTGGCTATTCGGAAATATTTTATCGCGAAAGTTTTCATTAGCTTTACGCAACCAAAATACCTTCACTTCCGTCTTAGTTCAAACAAAACACATTCAAAATGAAAACTCTGTCAGTAATAAAATATCTCCTCGTTTTATTCCTTTTCGCCGGAATGGGCTGCGAAGAAACTATAATTGAACCGGCATTTACCGTTGGGAACGAATCGACTTTCCGGGTCAATCATTCCTATACTTCGACTGACGGACAATACACACTGAAGATTACTGAGATTAGTGATTCGCGCTGCCCTGAAGGTGTGGTTTGTATATGGGCTGGCGAAGTTTCTGTCAAAGGTGAATTTACTGTTAACCAAAACAAGTCTGCTTTTGAGCTACATTCGGTCGTAAAAACCCAGCAAATAGAGCCCGAAGGATATACCATGCAGATTATTGATGCCAAACCTTGCCCGAAATACGGCACCGATTCGAAACCCGAAGATTTGGTGATTACGCTATTGATTAAGAAGAAATAATTCATCTATCGGTTATCCACCTTCTCCGGATACAAATCGTGATTCATCATTCGGTACTCGGCCATCTGCACGTATTTGGTGCCTGGTTTTCCGTAGTTGCAATACGGGTCGATGCTGAGGCCGCCGCGTGGCAGAAATTTTCCCCACACTTCGATGTATCTGGGTTCCATCAGGGCAATCAGGTCATTCATGATGATGTTGATGCAATCCTCATGGAACGCGCCGTGGTTGCGGAAACTAAACAGGTACAGCTTTAAACTTTTGCTTTCAACCAATTTTTTATCCGGAATATAGCTCAGGTAAATGGTTGCAAAATCGGGCTGACCGGTAATGGGGCACAAACTTGTAAATTCAGGGCAATTGAATTTCACCATCGTATCGTTCTCCGGATGTTTGTTGTCAAAGCTTTCCAGCATTTCCGTGGAATATTCGAACAGGTATTTGCTTTCGTTTCCGAGGTTTTTTAATTCGCTCATAATATAGTTTCAAGTTTCAGGTTTCAGGTTCCAAGTTAAAGAAAACAGAGTTTCCTTTAACTCATTCCTGTTTACTTTTTCCGAATGACTAATGTCTCTTTTCCAAATAGGCATCCAGTCCATTTTTCCTTAACCGGCAGGCGGGACAATGGCCGCAGCCATCGCCTTTGATACCGTTATAGCAGGTTACGGTTTGGGTACGCACCAAATCAAACACGCCCAGTTCGTCGGATAAAGCCCAAATATCTTCTTTCGTTTTCCACATCAGCGGAGTATGAATAACGAATTGATAGTCCATTGACAGGTTGAGCGTTTGGTTCAATGAACGGATAAACTCGTCGCGGCAATCGGGATAACCACTGTAATCGGCTTGTCCGACGCCGGTGACCAGATTCGGAATATCCTTCCCTTTGGCAAAGATGGCAGCGAAGGTCAGGAACAGCATATTTCGTCCTTCAACCAATGTGTTCGGCGGACGATTGTCGGGTTTGTTTTCTTCCACATCCATCGCCTGATCGGTCAACGAATTGTGGGTAATTTGTTTCAGCAAATCCAGATTCAGCAAAGTAAACCGAACGCCAGCCTTTTCTGCAATTTCGCGGGCAGCCTCCAACTCAATACGATGCCGCTGACCATAGTCGTAACAAACGGTTTCCACCTCGTCAAAATTCTTTAATGCCCAGAAAAGACAGGTGGTTGAGTCCTGTCCTCCGGAAAAAACGACTAAGGCTTTACTCATTTAAATTCATTTTTGAAGGTGAACTCTATTTCGTCCGAAGTTTGATTTTCGCCTTTAATATCTTATTATCTCGGACGATTTTCCAATTTATACATTGACCCGGGGTTTCGCCCCGGGCTATTTAGATTTTGCTCTCTCAGGGCAAAAAAGAACGCGAATCACTGCCCAAAGCTTTCCCCCATTTGGGGGAACGGGAAGGGGGCCTTTTTAAATTTCTTTAACCTTGAATAGATTGTAAGACAGGTCGATATCAATTGCATCAACTCCTTCAATGCGTTTCACCAATTTAACTACCCATATTGTGACAGGCAGAATCAGAACTTCGTAAACAGTTTTCAACATGGCTTGGGTAAAAATCATCGTTACCAGTACTTCAAAGGGAAAAACTCCGGCAAATGCAATGCTGATGAAAATCAACGAATCAGCGCTTTCGCCAACTAAGGTGGACAAGATTGCCCTTCCGGAGAAACCTTTGCCTTTAGTCAGCACTTTCATCCGGCTCATCACATAAGCATTCAGGAACGAACCAATCAAATAAGCACTCAGACTGGCGACTACAATTCGTGGCGTATTGCCCAGAACAGTAGCAAATGCTTCCTGATTTTGCCAGAAAGGCGCTCCGGGAATTACGATTCCAACGGTGAAAAACAGCACAGCCACAATATTCACGGCAAAACCAGTCCAGATTATCAGGCGCGCTTTGGCAAATCCCCAAACTTCGGTGATCACATCGTTTAGGATATACGCAATCGGGAAAATCAACACTCCGGCTGGTGCGGCCCAAGGTCCGATCAATAAAATTTTAGTGGCAAGAATGTTGGAAATCAACAAACAGGTGGCAAACAGAATGCCTGCAAGCATAAACAGAACAGATACTTCTCTTTTCATTTTCTTGTTTTTTACGTGGTTACCAAGTACACGGCTTTCACTGAAAGCACGGCGCAAAAGTATAATTTTATTTCAGAATCGAAAAGAAGATAACTAATCCAAAATACGAACGAACAAAGAAACCCCTGAATTATTGATGTATAGAATTAATTGTGATAACTTTGATTCAAAAGGCCAAATGCCAATGAATGACGATAAAATTGTTGTTTACAAAACTTTTACCGATCCGAATAATGCGCATATTGTAAAAGGATTGCTCGATTCATACGGAATTGAATGTTTCCTTTCAGATGAAAACATAGTCACGCTGAATGCCATGTACAGTTCAGCAGTTGGCGGCGTTAAACTGAATGTCTTCGAGAAAGATTTAGACCGCATTTCAGCAATCCTGGAATCAGAAAATGAGACTGTTGAAGCGACCCCTGAGCGTGAGAAAGAAGAAAATAATATCACCTGTCCGAATTGTAATTCGGCTAATGTTGTTTTTGGAGGTTCGGTAAAAAGAAAATTTGGATTAAGTACTGTCCTCATATTTTCAGTTATAACTTCTTTTTTATTAATGGTATATCCGTTCAGGATGAGAAAAGTATATCACTGTTTTGAGTGTGGACACGAATTCAAAAAGTCGAAATAAAGTTATAGAGCTAAATAATTTAAAATACATCCCGATGAATCCATTTGAACCTTCCTGCCAAACCATTTTACAACTGCTTGAAGAGTGGGAACCGCGTTTGCTCAACCTTCCAGAAGAAATTATCAGCGAACGGAAGAACAGCCAGAACCGAAGTATCCGGCAAATTTTGGGTCATCTGGTTGATTCGGCTTCGAACAACACGCACCGGATTGTCCATCTGCAATACCACGAAGAAAATCCCCTGTCATTTCCGAATTACGCCACCCACGGCAACAACGACCGGTGGATTGCCATTCAGGATTACCAGCATGAAAACTGGGAAAACCTGATCAATTTTTGGAAATACGTCAATTTACACCTGGTTCATGTGATCCGGAATGTTAATCAGGAAAAACTCCGGAATCAATGGCAGAGCAGTGATACGGAACTCATTTCACTGCATCAAAATATTGAGGGCTACCTGCCCCATTTCGAACTGCACCTTTTCGAAATTGAGGCATTGATCAAAATGTGACTTGACTTCCGATTGTGAAAGATTTCATTTTGTATTACAGAAACGTATCTTTGCTCCTGAACAAAAAACAAGCGCATGGCTACTACTGCTTTCCGGGAAATGAAACCTTTTGCCCAACTCATGTTTGCCATTTTTGTAATGGTAGCTTCGGTCCTGATTTTTATAGTTGTTGCAACCTTTGTAGCTATCCCTGTTTTCGGGGTTAACAACCTTTTAAACAGTGTTTCACAAGCTGCCAACTCCGAAGAAAGCATCAATTTCCTGAAATATTTCCAGGTGGTTCAATCCATTGGCTTGTTTGTTGTCCCTCCATTTATACTTGGTCGTTTGTATCATGGAAACATTAGTGAATACCTCCTGATCGACCGAACCACCAATGGGCAATCCTATTTGCTGGCGGTAGGCGCCCTGTTGATGGCTTTGCCATTCATCAATTTTCTTGGCGAAATTAACAGCCAGATGAAGTTACCGGAAGCACTTTCAGGAATCGAAAACTGGATGCGAACCATGGAAGATGCCGCCGAACTAATGGTCGAAAAGTTTATGAAAGTTGAAACCATGCCCGGTTTATTTTTTAATATTTTTATGATCGGCATGCTACCTGCCCTGGGGGAAGAACTGATGTTCAGAGGAGTTATCCAGCGCATTTTTACGAACTGGACCAAAAATTACCATTGGGCGATCTGGATCACTGCATTTTTATTTAGCGCGATGCACATGCAGTTTTATGGCTTTCTACCCCGAATGGTGCTGGGAGCCATGTTTGGCTACTTGCTGGTTTGGACCCGAACGATGTGGGTGCCCATTGTTGCACATCTGGCTAACAATACAATGGGCGTAATGGGCTACTTTTTGATCAATAAAGGAGTTGTAACCAAAGACGTGGATGAATTGGGCGCGGGTCCGGGACAGGTTTCGCTGGTGATCATCAGCGTGATATTGACCGGGCTTTTACTTTTTCTGATTTACAGGCGCGAACAGGGTAAAATAAAAATGCCCGTGAATCAAGATGATTCACAGGCACCACGAATTGATTGATTTTTATTATGAAAAAACAATACTCTGTTGAAGGCTTTCAATTTCCATCTTCTTTTGTTCCGAAGCCCTGAATACATAAACAATTCCGTATTGCGAAGCTTTTTCCCTACGCTCATCATCCGACAGATGCTGCATTGATTCTTCCACTTCGTTCCACATCGTCTGAATTAACTCGTCAGCCTGCTCGCGCAGTTCGGCCACTTTCATCGAGGCGCGGTTAGTAATATTCTGCAACATTTTCTGATGCCGGTATGCTTCCTTAAATTCTTCGTAGTGTACCTTGACCAATGCAATCGAAGGACTGTAAATCGGGCTTCCACCCTTCATTATCCGCTTTTGCTCACCATCAATAACCCGTTCTCCCCAAGTCAAAACATGAGCTTCCAGATTAAGCGGAGGGGTGGCTTTTGAATTCGCACTCAAGCCATAATATTCAACAATATCAGGTTTTAATTCACCGCGCAAAATGGCAAAATTTACAACCTGAAGAAAATGAGAAATGTAAAGTTTGGCTTTCCGGAAGATTTCTCCATACTCTTTAGAACGGTCGAACTGATTCTGTTTAGAAAGATTCAGCTGGCGGATTGCTCCCAGAAAATGCGGATAAAACAGTTGCAGTTTTTCCAGAGTTTGCTGACTGAATGCCAGATTTTTTAATGCAGTTCTCTTACCAAGTTCCAGTCCGGCTTCAATAGCTCGAAGCCTGGCCACATCAGTATTTGGTAACCTTCGGTATGGCATAAATTGGATTTTAGGTACACTATTGCGAATATACAAATAAGCCATTCATTATTCTGATCTTCGCCCGAGAACTAATCAACAGGCAATTGTTCAAAAAGTGATGTATACAATTAAATATCAGTGCAATAAATTCAAAATTTATAAAGATATTAACAATCGATTACTCATAAACTAGCCAGATTTAGCTTAAATATGACATGTTTTTGAAAATCAGACCTGTTGAAATGCTGATCGGTAAGAGAAAAGCACAGAAATTGGGACACGGAATTCATAAAAAAAGCCCCAAAATACGAATCTTCGGAGCTTCAATATTAATTGTGTGTGATTAGACTAATCCTGCAATTTCGCGCTTAAGAATTCACGGTTGAGACGGGCAATGTTCGATAGCGAAATGTTTTTCGGACATTCCACTTCGCAGGCGCCAGTGTTGGTACAGTTACCAAAACCCAGTTCGTCCATTTTGGCAACCATCGCTTTGGCACGACGGGCAGCCTCAACGCGTCCCTGCGGCAACAAAGCCAGGTGGCTCACTTTGGCCGATACAAACAACATGGCTGAGCCGTTTTTACAGGCTGCCACGCAAGCGCCACAACCAATACATGCTGCGGAATCCATCGCTTCGTCGGCATCCACTTTCGGGATTGGAATTGCATTGGCATCAGGAACACCACCGGTACTTACCGACACGTAACCTCCGGCAGCAATGATTTTATCGAATGCGCGACGGTCAACAATCAAGTCTTTGATCACCGGGAAAGCAGCCGAACGCCAGGGTTCGATGGTCACGGTTTGTCCGTCTTTAAATTTGCGCATGTGCAACTGGCAGGTAGTTACGTCGTCATCCGGTCCGTGCGGACGACCGTTGATGTACAACGAACACATACCGCAAATTCCTTCGCGGCAGTCGTGGTCGAATGCCACCGGTTCCTTGTTTTCGTTAATCAATTGTTCGTTCAGGATGTCCAACATTTCAAGGAACGAACTATCGGTCGAAACTTTATTTACCTTGTAGGTTTCGAAACGGCCTTTTGCTTTGGGCCCGTTCTGACGCCAAACCTTAAGCGTAATATTTATTGTATTTTCCATGATTGATCTCTTTTAAAGCCATTACTTGTAATTACGCTGAACCATTTTTACGCTTTCATAAACCAGTTCTTCCTTGTGAAGTTCGGGTTCAACGTCATCGCCTTTGTATTCCCAACAGGAAACATAAGCGTACTTGTCATCCTGACGAAGCGCTTCTCCTTCTTCGGTCTGGTATTCTTCACGGAAGTGACCACCACACGATTCTTCACGATTCAATGCGTCGCGGGCTATCAGGTCGCCAATTTCGATAAAATCGGCCAACCGGCTGGCTTTTTCAAGTTCAATGTTCATTCCAGTCATACCGCCCGGAATGCGAACGTTGGTCCAGAATTCTTTTTTGATGGCGGCAATCTTTTCAATGGCATGTTTCAGTCCTTCTTTGTTTCGGGCCATACCAACAAAATCCCACATCACCAAACCCAGTTCCTTGTGGATGTTGTCAACCGAACGTTTTCCCTTAATGTTCATCAGCTTTTCGAAGCGGGCTTTAACGGCTTTTTCTGCATCAGCAAATTCAGGTTCATTGGTCGTCATACGAGGGGTACGAATATCATCGGCCAGATAATTCTGAATGGTGTAAGGCAATACAAAATACCCATCGGCCAACCCTTGCATTAAAGCCGAAGCGCCCAATCGGTTTGCACCATGATCGGAGAAATTAGCTTCGCCACAGCAGAACAACCCCTGAATATTTGTCTGCAATTCATAATCAACCCAGAGCCCACCCATTACATAGTGGATAGCCGGGTAAATCATCATTGGAGTTTCGTAAGGATTTTCATCAACAATTTTTTCGTACATCTGGAACAGGTTGCCGTAACGGGCTTCAATGGTTTTTTGTCCCAACCGCTCAATGGATGATTTGAAATCAAGGTAAACAGCCAAACCGGTTGCCCCAACGCCGTAACCGGCATCGCAACGTTCTTTGGCTGCACGCGAAGCCACATCACGCGGAACAAGGTTCCCAAAAGCAGGGTAGCGACGCTCCAGATAATAGTCGCGGTCTTCTTCCGCAATCTGTGATGCTTTCAGTGTTCCCTTGCGGATGGCTTCAGCATCTTCTTTCTTTTTTGGAACCCAAATACGACCGTCGTTACGCAATGATTCAGACATTAATGTCAGTTTACTCTGGAATTCGCCATGAACCGGAATGCAGGTTGGGTGAATCTGGACATAACAAGGATTGGCAAAAAAGGCTCCTTTTTGAAAGGCTTTAATGGCAGCCGATCCGTTTGAACCCATCGCATTGGTTGAAAGGAAGAAGGTATTTCCATAACCTCCGGTAGCAAGAACCACTGCATGCCCGAAATGACGCTGTAACTCGCCGGTAACCAAATCGCGGGCAATAATTCCGCGGGCTTTTCCGTCAACAATTACAATGTCAACCAGTTCGGTGCGTGTGTGCATTTTTACATTACCCAATTCAACCTGACGCATCAAAGCCTGGTAAGCACCCAACAACAACTGCTGACCGGTTTGCCCTTTAGCATAGAAAGTACGGCTAACCTGAGCTCCACCGAACGAACGATTGTCGAGCAAACCGCCATATTCGCGGGCGAATGGAACGCCCTGGGCTACACACTGGTCGATGATGTCGTTACTCACTTCGGCTAAACGGTGAACGTTGGCTTCGCGGGCACGGTAGTCGCCACCTTTAATCGTATCGTAAAACAAACGGAAAACCGAGTCTCCGTCGTTTGGATAATTCTTTGCAGCATTGATACCACCCTGAGCAGCAATAGAGTGCGCGCGGCGTGGTGAATCCTGGATAGCAAAACTTTTCACATTGAATCCCATTTCGCCCAGTGAAGCAGCTGCCGAAGCTCCTGCCAACCCAGTACCGATAATGATGACATCCAGCTTACGTTTATTGGAAGGGTTCACCAGTTTCTGGTGATCTTTATAATTGGTCCATTTTTGAGCCAAGGGCCCTTCTGGAATCTTTGCATTCAATTTACTCATGTTTCAGTTATTTAGAGAATTAGAAAAACAGGTATTGTGCCAAAGCTATGACAGAAAAACCACCACCTAAAATAATGGCAACAACCGTACTGATTACTTTCAAGCGGGACATCCATTTGGTATTGTTCCAACCAATGGTTTGAAATGATGACCAAAAACCGTGAGACAAGTGGAATGCGAGCGCCACTGAACCAACAACATATAAAATGACAATCGGCAATACTTTAAAAGTAGCGTTCACAAGCGAGTAAGCATCCTCTCCTTCAGTCATATTCCCAAGAAATGGAAATCTTACAGTTTTCGGCTCCCAAGCGATAAATCCCTTCATCCTCATGTAAAAATTAAGAATGTGTACTGCCAAGAACGATACAATAACAACACCCAAAACCAGCATATTTTGAGATGCCCATTCAACGCCAGTTGTTTTTTTCCCGGACGCATAACTTTGATTGCCACGGGCTTTCATGTTCTGAAAAGTCAGAATTAGTGAATAAAGAATGTGAAGAATAAATCCCAAAGCCAATATTGGCTCAATGATTTTAATCAACGGGTTGGTTCCCATGAAGTGTACTCCGGCATTAAACATCTGCCCCCGTTCGAATCCAAACACGCCATCAAGAAGCAGGAATGAGTTCAGGAACAAATGCACAAAAAGGAACAAAATCAGGAACAAACCGGATACGCTCATCAGGAGTTTCCGTCCGATAGAGGCAGTCAGTAAATTGCTCATAGATAAACAGATTTTTATTTTAATAATAAATTTAATTTTACTCGCCCAGCAAAAGTAGAGTTAACAAGCATCACATACAATAAAATGTAATGCAAAATAACTAATTTATAATGTTTCTACGCACAAATTTCCAGGAGTATGCCCGATAATGGATTCATTTTACATTGAAATTAAATGTCTTTTGGGATAGATATTAGTCCAAAATAAGCTTTACCATTTTTGCATAAACAGCATATTTGCATATTTTTGCAGCACTCTTTAAAGAAGATAGCTGATAAACATCGGGTGCTTGGCAGAAGATAGCAAATTGGTTCCATAGTTCAACGGATAGAATAGCAGTTTCCTAAACTGTAGATCCGGGTTCGATTCCCGGTGGGACTACGATAAAATAAATAAAACAGCTGTAAATGAATAATTTACAGCTGTTTTATTTTCTATTATGTCAATTATGGTGTCAATTTTTCATTTCTTAACTGGAGTAATTTATACCCATTCTTAATAACTATCCAGTAAAGGTAGAGCTTATTCCCAAATCCTAAACAAAGGTTTTCCCAATTTAAACCAGACAAGCCCTTCGGGTAGCAAAAGACTACGGCATAAAGCCGCTACGCTATTTATTCCGTTTCCTTTTGCTATCTGATTTAAATTCTGAAGACAGGTGTTTAAGATATCGGAATGAGATGCCACGGTCAACCAAATGGTTTAAGTTTATTCAAACTCCTGCTTTAAACTTCAATGGAAAGATTTCAATTGCTTTATATTCTTATTTAAAATATCATCGATAAGATCAGCTCCTACAGTTATTATTTCTAAAGTTTCACTTTACTGGTGATGCGTTAATTTTTCATAAACTTGTGTAAATGGCTATATATTAAAATCATACAAGCGTTCTTTGGTTTTTTGATTTGAATTGACTTATAGTTTTGCGCATTATAAGTGCAAGATTATGAATTCAGGAAAATATGTTTTCGCTCAGCTATTACAGTTTGTCAGCAAATACGAGTTTGAAAGATGTGTCGAGCGTTACCAAGGAGATTACCATGTTAGGGATTTGAACTGTTGGAACCAGTTTGTCCAACTTTTCTTTGGTCAACTCACTTCCCGGAATTCATTAAGAGATATTTGTACTTGCTTGAAAGCCCATAAAAACAAACTTTATCATTTGGGCATTAAGCAAAATGTCAATCAGTCTACCCTTTCACGTGCAAACGAGCGAAGAGATTGGAGGATTTTTGCTGATTTTGGTGAGTACCTGATAGAGCTGGTCCGACCATTATATGCAAACAGTCGAATCTCAAATATTGATATTGACAACGACATTTTTGCACTTGATTCAACAACCATATCTTTAAGCATTAAGCTATTTAGTTGGGCTAAAGGCAAGTACTCTCGGGGAGCTGTAAAGATTCATACATTACTCGATTTAAGAGGAAGCATTCCTGCATTTATATTTATCACAGATGGCAAATACCACGATAGCAATGTGCTGGATATTATGGTCCCCATCCCTGAAGCAATATATCTGATGGATAAAGCGTATGTTGATTTTGCCGCTTTATACATTATTCACAGAGCAGGTGCATTCTTTGTTACAAGAGCAAAAGTGACATTAGATTACTCGGTTGTTGAGTGCAATTACAACATTGATGAAAACACCGGATTAAGAAGCGATAAGACTATAAACCTAAATGGGTATAAGTCTAAAAAGCTTTATCCCCAAATGCTTCGACTGGTTGAATATTACGATGATGAGAAAAAAATATTGCTCGTTTTCCTGAGTAATAACTTCGAAGTATCGGCAATGGAAATTGCTTATCTGTACCGTAACCGTTGGCAAATAGAAGTGTTCTTTAAATGGATAAAACAAAATCTGACGATAAAGACACTCTGGGGTCACTCAGAAAATGCGGTAGCCATCCATATCTGGGTAGCTATCTGTACATATCTAATTGTCGCATATGTCAAATATTCACTCAAAAGCGAACTGTCTATTTATGAGATAATACAAATCTTAGGCATATCTGTATTTGACAAAGCACCTGTAAAGGAGCTAATCACTGAATTAGAAGTCAATCAAAATTTCAAAGAACAATATGATTTATTTAATGATCAATTTTAACGCATCAGTAGTAGTTTTTCACAATAAAAGATGTAAGATTTTAAAAGTTGGTAACTTACCCTGATCTGTTTTTAATTCTTCATATATTTATTATCATAATTTGTGTCTATCATAACTACCAAAACCCAAACATCTGAAAATGGATGCAATAGAATTCATCAACAAATACAAATTATTCCTTTATGAAATTAGTGAATTAATCATACCTGAGATAATTCCAATCACAGTGAACTCAAAGGAATCAACTCACACGATTTTGTACTACAAGTCTCCTTTTTTAATGTTAGAAAACTTTGTAGGATATTACAGGAAGTCGGATGGGAAGACCAAAAGGAAGATACGAAGTTGCATCTTTTCAAAAAAATCGTTTTGAAAGAATTAAGAGGTGCAACTTGTGAGTTCACGACACCGATCAACGTGCTCATCAATGCCAGCAAAGTTTTGAAAAGTTTGGGCATAAGACAAGAGGTCGAAAACGACCTCTTGTCTTGTCTGGCTCCCCAGATTAGGGGAGAGCGTTTTCCCCCTCCGAAAATTTTTGAATAATCCAATACTGACTACATGTCTGTAGACCAAACAAAAAAACTGCATATTTCACTTATCATTTTTCAATGACACCTGGTATAACAAACGCCATTATACCGATTAGACTTGGTACATGCCCGTAGGGTAAATTTATAATCAAGTCAATTATAACAATGATGGCAACTTACACTTTTGATTTTTACTATCTATCGAAGAAAAAGATCATTAAGAAGTGATTACACATTGGAAAGCCTCCAATGAAGATATTTGGAATTTGCCCTAATTCGAAAACAAAGAAGTTGGAAGAAAGACGCTTGAGAAAATCACAACGGCAAAAAGCAAAATAATCACAACAACTAGGATATTGATTTCTTTAGTGTTGATGATTTAACTGTTTTAATAACCATTATTCATGGCGAGTTTAATATCAATGGAAAAACATGAACCCCTTGTTGGGTTTAATGGAGACAAAACAAGCAGGTTGATGAAACGGATTAGGATGTAAAATAGCTAATAAATAGCGACTTATATTTAAAAATATTACCGAAAAGCAACCATTATTATGGTTCAAAAGATTGAAAAGTTAGTAATGATTTCAGCCTATTGTTATTGAATATTATTCCCAAAAATACATCAAAATAGAAAATAAGATTCTAAATATTTTTACCTTGCAAACAATTTAGTTGAATAGTAATGAACGATTTCGATTCCTTGTTCCGCAAATATCATCGGCGGCTTTTACTTTACACATACAAATTTGTTGAAAGTGAAAACGATGCGTTGGATATTGTTCAAAATGTTTTCGTTGCAGTTTGGGAGAATGGTAAATTTAAGGAGAATGAGGAATTGGTTCAATCCTATTTGTTCAGGGCTGTAAAAAATAGCTGTCTAAATTACCTGAAACACCAAAAAGTTGTTCGAAAATTTGAACACAATATCGCACTTCAGATCAGGGAAATGGAAGCCATTTATTATCAGTCTGGCGAAAAATCGTTAATCGAGCATGAAAATCTGAAACAAATTACTGATGCTATTGATAATCTGGCCGATATTTACCGTGAGATCATTATTTTGAGTCGCTTCGAGGGGCTCAAAAATCAGGAGATTGCCGAAAAACTAAATATTCCTATCCGCACCGTAGAAACCCGAATTTTCAGAGCATTGTCGGCACTAAAAGAAAAGATGTCGCAAAAGTCGTTTCTTATTTTGTTGTATTTAAATGGATTAAAGACTCGCTCACATTTTTTTGACAAATAACCTGGTTTTCATGACGTAGTTTTCTGCCTTCAGTTGTATTGGATTAGTACTCAAAAATTGAGAGACAAAACTAATGAAGGAAAACGAACACATTGAAACCTTAATAGCCCGTTTTCTGAACGGGAATTGCTCCTTCGAAGAAACTCAGGAGTTAAAAAGCTGGATAGAAAATTCGGCAGAAAATAAAAAAGAATTTTTGGCGGTTAAAGATATCTGGGATCTTTCCTTTAATCAGCGAGACAGTAGTGAAATTCAATTGGCATATTTCTATAGAAAGCAACTTGAAAAATCAAAAAAATCACGGTTGCTCTGGATTCGATATTCCACTGCTGCAGCTGCAATATTAACTATTGGACTGATCATTTCTATTTTGATTCCACATTCGGAAATATCGGTTCTCGGAAATGAGCAGGTATTTTCAGTTCCACTGGGTTCTCGCTCAAAAGTGCAGCTGGTCGACGGCACTGAAGTAAATCTGAATTCGGAAAGTGAATTGCGTTATTCTGCTGATTTTTCGTCAAACAACCGCATCGTACAATTGAAGGGCGAAGGTTTTTTCAAGGTAAAATCAGACCAGGAGCACCCGTTTACAGTGAGAACTGCCGATTTTGATGTAAAAGTTACAGGTACTCAATTTAATGTATGTTCATATCCAGAAAATAAATATTCGAGTGCGACCCTTGAGGAAGGAAATATTCATCTGGAAATGAGTGGTTCCAGTCAGATTTTTGAAATTAAACCTGGTGAAAAGTTTGAACTTGAACGTTCCACACGGAAATATGTACTGGGCAACACTGATATTGAGTCAGAAATAGCTTGGAAAGACGGAGAACTGATTTTTCAGAAAATTCGTTTTTCTGAGCTCGTGCAACGACTCGAACGGTGGTATGATGTGAAGTTGGATTATTCCGGAGTCGAATTACAGCAATTCCAATTTACCGGCCGCTTCAAAAACCAGGAAACCATCTGGCAGGTACTTGATGCCCTGAAGCTTATATCGCCCATCGATTACAGGAAAACAACGTTCAGAGAATTTACACTCATTTATAAACCGATAAAACAAAACTGAAAAACGAAGACGAACCGTCGCCACAACAGCTCGTCTTCTAACAACAATCAATATAATTAATTGTCAAACACATCAAATCTATGAAAAAAAAATGGAATTATCCGAGGGGTAAGTTTTGGATTGACATCCCTCTAATTATGAAAATCATGAAATTAGTAACGCTTTTCCTTTTTGTCGCTGTTATGCATCTTGCAGCAGCAACGTACTCTCAGACTACACGACTAACTATTGTTGGTCAAAATCTTACAATTGGTGCTATTCTTGACCAAATTGAAAATCAGTCAGAGTTTTCCTTTTTTTTCAACGCTAATCAGCTTGATTTATCCAAACGAATTAATATCGCAGCCGATAACCAGTTGGTAAACAAAATTCTGGATGAAATTTTAGCTGATTCAGGACTCACTTATACTGTGAATAACAAATTGATTATTATTCACAAACAAGGAGAAACCGGCAATGTTTTTGGAACCCAACAAACAAACAGAATTTCTGGTAAGGTTACCGATTCTTCCGGATTCTCGCTACCAGGAGTCTCTGTTGTGGCGAAAGGCACTACGAACGGAACTATTACGGATTCCAACGGGAATTTTTCAATTTCGAATATCTCCGAAAATACGATATTACAGTTTTCATTTGTAGGAATGAAGATGCAGGAAGTAGTAGTTAAAAATAAGACCATAATTAATGTTTCACTTGTCGAAGAGTCGATTGGAATTGAAGAGGTTGTAGCTGTAGGCTATGGTACGCAGAGGAAGGAAACTTTAACCGGTGCAATTTCTAACATTAACTCTAAGAGCATTTTGTCTACCAAGAATCCTAATTTGATTCAAAATTTACAAGGAAAAGTAGCAGGGCTTCAGATTAGACAAAGCAATAGCATGCCAGGTGCCTCCACCACTTCTATAAATATCAGAGGTTTCGGAACACCACTCTTTGTAATTGATGGGGTGCTTCGGGATGGAGCCGCTGAATTCCAGCGTATTGATCCAAATGACATCGAGAGCATCTCGGTATTAAAGGATGGCTCTGCAGCTATCTATGGTATTGGTGCAGATAATGGTGTTATTATCGTTACGACAAAAAAAGGAGAAAAAGGGAAATTAACAGTTTCATATAGTGGAAATACGGGATGGTCAACTCCAACGAATGTTCCCAGAATGGTTTCCGGATCAGATTGGGTCGATCTTAAAAACGAAATGAGAGCAAACGTATGGAATGGTACAGAATATTCTATTGAGGAGACACAAAAATACAAGGATGGAAATCTTTCAGGATATGAAAGTGTGAATTGGTATGACGAAACAATGAAACAATTTGCAGCAAGGCAACAGCATAATATTTCTGTTCGCGGAGGAACTGAAGCATCTACTTATTTTGTTAGTCTTGGCGACAACAAAGATGGTGGTTTGTTGAAGTCAGATGCAATTAATTACAATCAAATTAATTTGAGATCGAACATTATGGTTAGTCTTGCGAAGGGTTTGAGTATGGATTTAAACCTTTCAGGACGACGTGAAAACAACGATCAGGTGGCCGGTGGATTTATGGGTGTTTTCAAAGGTACAGTTGCAGCAGCTCCATTTCAAAAACCTTATATAAACAACGATTTAGATTTTCCCGCCTACATAGCTTCAAGCTCAAATCCAGTGGCCCTAACTAGAAAAGATTTGGCTGGTTATCAGGCATTTTTAACGAATTTCACACAGTCATCAATTGGCATTACTTATGATATTCCCTATGTTAAGGGTCTTAAGATTAAAGGATTAGTTGCTTATGATTATTCTTTTCAATCAAGTAAATATCTCAATAGAGCTATTAAATTTTATACAGCCAGTCCAACAACCGGCGAACCTGTCTTTGCAAATACAGCAAATAGTAATACCATATCCGTTGTAACAAACTATAATGACAGGTTTAGCTTACAGGCTCAGCTACTTTATAATACAACAATAGCAAAAGATCATAATATATCAGCAACGCTCCTGTACGAACAAAGAAAAGGCAATAGCTCTATGCTTAAAGCTCAACGAAACTATGACTTTTACACAGTGGATGTAATTAATCAGGCAGGAATAACTAATCAAACAACAGATGGAAGTGAAGGGGAAACAGCAAATATGTCGTATGTTGGCCGTCTAAACTACGATTATGCGAAAAAATATTTGCTTGAATTTGCCTTTCGGTACGATGGTACTTATCGGTATAATCCGGATAGCAGGTGGGGATTTTTCCCTTATGCATCGTTAGGATGGAGGGCTTCGGAGGAGAATTTTTTTAAGGAAAATTTATCTTTTATAAACAATCTCAAATTTAGAGGTTCTTATGGTATAACAGGAGAAGATGCCGGATCTCCTTTTCAATATGTGAGCGGATACCGAACGGGTGCAACAACAGGATATGAATTTACCGAAGGTCTTTGGACAGGAAATGTACTGTCACCAGCTCTTGTAAACAGGAATTTGACATGGTATAAAGCCACAACAGTTGATCTTGGTTTTGATTTGGATGTTCTTAAAGGTAAATTAGGTTTTAGCTTTGACCTTTACCGAAGGGACAGAACCGGTCTTTTGGCTTACAGGAATGGTTCGTTACCTAATACTTTTGGGGCTACCTTGCCTCAGGAAAATCTAAATTCTGATAGGGTTAAAGGTATTGAATTTTCTGTCTCCCATAATAATAAAATTGGTAAATTCTCCTACGGAATTAATGCCAATTTGAATATTTCTCAATCCATGTTACTTTATGTAGAGCAAGGTCCGTTTCAATCTACATTTTCAAAATGGCAGAACGACAAATCGTATCGAAATAAAAATATGATATGGGGGTATGAAATAATTGGTCAATTTGAGAGCTTGGACCAGATTAGAAATTATCCGGTTTTTATGGATGCAGGTGCAGGAAACTCAAAGCAACTTCCAGGCGACCCTATTTATAAGGATGTAAATGGAGATGGGCTAATTGATTCAAAAGACATGACTCCGATGTTTTGGACGGGCCAAACCGCAAATGGTGGATCAGTTGATTATTCGTCAGGGCAACCACCCTTACAGTATGGTATAAATATGAATGCTGCATGGAATGGAATTGATATAAATATTTTGTTGCAAGGTGCTGCAAATTACACCATCCGATTAGGTGAAGCATATCAAACTCCTTTTTACGCACAACTCAACGCTCCCGAATATATGATGAACCGCTGGCACCTAGAAGATTCATTTAATAAAGATAGCAAGTGGATAGCAGGAACTTTACCCGCAACACGAGATATTAATAGTGCAAGCTCTGTGCATCTTGAAAATAATCTCTGGAGAAGAGATGCATCCTATTTAAGAATTAAGAGCCTTGAATTGGGATACACAATTCCACAAATAGGACTCCGTAAGATAAAAATAGACAATCTTAGAATCTACGTAAATGGTAATAACTTATTTACTTTTTGCGATAAGCTCCTTAAATATTTCGACCCGGAAAGAGGTGAAGGCCCGTACGGAGCAGAGTATGACTATCCTTTGACCAAATCATACAATCTAGGTTTGAATGTAACATTTTAATACAAAGAGATTATGAAAAAAATAAAATATCTATCTATTATATGTACGATTACCTTGCTAGGTTATGCTTGTAGCGATTTCCTGGAGTTGGAAGTTAAAAATAAGATTACTGCCGAAGGTTTGTACAGCGATGAAAAAGGAATCCAGGCTTACTTAGCGTCCTTATATTTTCAGTTGCCAATTGAGGATTTTAATCAGACAATGAATCAGGGATTTAACGTGTTTGGTGGAGATGATGGAAAGTACCCTCCAATGTCTACTGCGGATGCGTTATACTCTAAGGGATGGCATGTTGCATATAATAAAGCCGGGGATGCCGGGGGTGCATATTGGAATCCTGCTTTTGTGTTAATACGCGATATCAATACCCTTGCAGCCGAGATACCCAACATCAAACCCAGTGTGATGTCTGTTGCTCAAAAACAATCTTTGGTTGGTGAAGTTGCTTTTATGAGAGCGTACGTTTATTTTGCATTGGCAAAAAGATATGGCGGTGTACCTATTATTGAAAAAAATCAAGAATATGATGGGGGTGATCCTGCTCAATTGATAGTACAACGTGCAACTGAGAAAGAAACCTATGATTATATTCTTAATCAATGCGATACAGCAGCAAAGTATTTGCAGCCTTCGCAACCACGAAGAGCCACAAAGTGGGCCGCATGGGCTCTGCAATCCAGAGTGGCCTTATATGCAGCTTCCCTGGCAAAGTATCCGATAACAGGTACCGGACAAGCGGTAGACATGAAACTAATTGCATCTTTAAACTCGTATCCCGGGTTGGCAAACCAATATTACGCTAAATGTATAGAAGCCTCGCTTCATATTGTTGACCCAACTAAAGATGTGGCAGCATCAGGATTCGGGCTCTATATGCCAAGACCTGGAAATCCGGCAGAAGCACAGGCAAATTATCAAAAGCTATTTGAAGACCCGAACAGTGCGTCAGTTGAGGTTATATTTGCAAAAGGCTGGACTTTACCTGGAAGTACAACAGGCCATAGTTGGGATTTATACCAATGTGCTGCCGAGACAAATGCTGGTTTTCCGTCAGGAGCAAGAATGAATCCTACTCTTGATTTAGTCGACACTTATGAAACATATACCTCAAATGGCGCCAGTGTACCAATCAATACGAAACTTGATAATAGTCTAAGTACTGCGGTTTTCAAAAAGGGAACACAAGCAGATTACATACATTTTGCGGATCCTCAAGATATTTTTGTTGGTAAAGATGCCAGAATGTTTGCCACAATAATAACCCCGATGTCAACATGGAAAAAAACAACCATCCACATTCAGGCTGGAATGGTTAAAACAGATGGCTCTGTTCTGTATCTTACGGATGGAAGTGGGCAGAAAGATGGCGTAACTTATTACTCTTATGGTGGATCTACAGCTTCTTCATATTCAGGATTTGGTAATGATGCACAACATTCGAAATCTGGTTTTCTTATAAGAAAGTTTATAAAAGAAAATAATATACCTCTCCCAACTAAAGGAAATATTACTACTGATTTTATTGATTTGCGCTATGCCGAAGTTTTGCTGAATTATGCTGAAGCCGTTGTTGAAAGTGGTTATACCGCTGACGATGCAGTGAATAAGGCTACTCAGGCTGTCAATCTCATTAGAAGGAGAGCTGGACATACCTATATGATTCCTGTGCCGATAAGTATTGATAATATATTGAAGGAGAGAAGGGTAGAGCTTGCAATGGAAGGTAGCATCGGGATGTGGGATTTGATAAGAAGACGGCAAATGCATGTACTTTACAATTCGTACAAGCATAAAATTCTATGTCCTATGTTAGATCTCACTACTCCTAAACCCACTTATTTTTTCAATCGGGATGTTTCTCCTACTGAAAACCTTTTGACTTACCTGGGTTCAATAGGAGAATACTATTTGGGAATTCCCGGCACAGGATCTAATGGGTTAATTCCAAATAATTAGTTAAATTATCTTTTAAATTTAAGAGAATATGAAAAAGAAAACACAATTATATTTAGCTCTTTTCGGTATAATCTTGCTTTTTGCCTACTCTTGTAAATTAGACAACTATGATTCACCAAGCGCCTCTGTTTATGGGAAGATTGTAGATGCTAATGGAGAAGCTGTTCAATCCGATATCTCTGGCCTGGGTGTTAAGATAACTTATGTTGAGCAAGGAAATTTTGAGTCTCCGCAAAAGCAGAGTATTGGACTAAAAGGAGACGGAACCTATCGAAACAATCTGATGTTTCCGGGGACATACGATTTTTTTATAAAAGATGCGAACTTTCTGGATGTTGATACGGTCAAGAATTTTGTTATAAAAGAAGGTGATAATGAGTTGAATTTTGCAGTCGAGCCTTATATCAAAATAACTGTTACGAGTATTGAACAAATTGGAACAATTGTGATTGCTAAATTTACTATGAAAACACTTTATAATAATCTGATGAGGGTAGATCAGGCACAGCTTTTCTCGCACATTGATCCGGTAGTCAGTTTTGGTTCTAAAATTGCTAGTTCTACTGCATTATCTTTGAAAAAAGCTGTTGGTGAATCGGAGTCATTTACACTTCAAATAGACCTGTCGCAGCAAAGTAATAATTTTACTAAATATCCCACCGGAACAAAGTTTTGGTTCCGTGTAGGGGCATTAGTTCTGAAAGCTGATGCTTCTCCGGGGAGTACTCCAAAATGGAATTATTCCAGTCCCGTTCAACTTTCTCTAACTCTTTAAAGTTCTAAAAGTCTTTAAGAGGATTACCTCAAATAGTATTAGTGTTTAGTAATTAAATTTACTAAACACTAATATTTCTTACACTTCAACATAGCATTATGTGCAGTAAAATCGATACTTTATTGTGGGTAGTTATTTTATTTACATTTTTTATTACTTCCTGCTCCAAATCAGCAATTGAACCAAATCAATCAACGATTGACCCGAACAAGACTGTTCCTTTCGACTCCATCAATGTAAGCGAAGTTGTTGGCGTATGTCATGTTGGAGGTCAGTATCATTTCTCAGGGAAACCCTTTCTCATTGAAGGTGCAGAAGAAATCCTCAAGTTAGGTTCAAAGTGCATTAAGGTCTGGTTTGAACATGTAAATAAAAAATATCCGTATAACTCCACCTGGCCCATTGACGTGGATAACTATAGTTACGCTGATTTGGCACAAACCAACTACTTTCAGCAGCTTTTCTCCATGCCTTTCAAAACATATTCGCTCGAGCTTACCAACTCAAAAATCAATTGGAAAGATGGGTTGTCTGCCGCTGAGAAAATTACGGTCTATAACAGTATGTATGATCTCACAAAATACTTGCTCACTACCTATAAAAACACAGGAAAAACATTTGTTCTGCAAAATTGGGAAGGAGACGGGGCCCTTGCTCCCTATAATATTCAGGCATCACTTCTATCGACAGCCATTCAGGGAATGATTGACTGGACGAATACCAGACAAGACGCAGTCACACAGGCTCGCAAAGATATTGGTTCACAGGGCGTAACGGTAGTCAATGTTTTTGAGGTCAACTCTGTTTTATCCAATTACAATCCGGGTCCCTATACTATTGACGTTGTAGCCCCATATACCCATTCTGACCTATACTCCTACTCCTCTTACTCCAGCAGGGCATTTAGCGACTTGAACTCAATTAAAAGCAGGTTGGAATATATCAAGACAAAAATACCACCCAGCAAAATGTACGGTAGCAACAACTTAATGATCGGAGAGTTCGGCTATGAAGAGAGAGGGCCCTGGCCGTATGACAAACCGGCCACAGATATAACTGGCCAAATGCAACTTTATTCTGTGCAGGAGCAGCTCAAGCACTTGCTCGATTGGGGAGTCGTCTATGTATTTTATTGGCAAATCTACTGTAACGAAGAGATAGATAGTACCGGCAAAATATCACTTAGCACCGAAAGTAGGGGAGTGGATTTGGCAAATAATAATCTGAAAGGATATTGGTTAATACGTCCTGACGGGTCTCTTACTCCTACCTACAATTATTTTAAAAACCTTTTTGATGCTAATAAAAAGGTAAAATCTCAAAAGCCAATTATTCAGCCATGATGAGTGAATATGTCTCATTTGTTAGTCGCCCGATCTATTAAAAGGAATAGCCTGAACTATGATCATTTCAAATTTCATCACCTGTTTCTTAACTAACTCAATCGAATGAAAACGTTATTTTTTATTTTGATTTTCTTCATACATGGGTATTTTGTTGATGCTCAGAATCAGAATTCAAGTAATTTAACAGATCAGCAGATACTTATGCTGATACAAAAAAGCAGGCCTTCGAAAGGAGGAATCATTCCTTGTGATCTGAAAAATCGGCTGGGTGCAACCCACATGGATGGTCAGTACTGTTTTACCCAAGAACCCTATATCGTTGAAGGTGCAAAAAAAATGAACGAATTAGGCTATGGAATCCTGAAACTATGGTTTGCAAAGGTCGATGGAGATGCAAAAGGGTATAAATACAACTCAGATTGGAAATTAACCAGGGCTATGACCTTTAAGGAATTGGCACAACACCCTTACTACAAAGAGGTGTTCAGTATGCCGTTCAAGGTGCTCGCGCTGAACATAAATGAAGGGTTTGGGGGCGCATCGACTGAAGATCAAACTCAGACGTTAAATAGAATTGAAAACGAATTTTATGACCTGACAAAATATTTTCTTACCCAGTATAAAAATAGGGAGGTCTCCTTTATATTAGAGATGTGGGAGGGAGATTGGACGCTACGGGGAGGTACTCAACACTGGAAAAAAGGTGAAGTCCCAGCCGATGCTCCTGTTCGTGTAAAAAACATGATTGATTGGGTTAAGGCTCGTCAAAAGGGAGTAGATCGTGCCCGAAATGAAATAAGAAAATCGAAATGCAAAGTCTATAATGCGGTAGAAGTAAACAGGATTTTTGATGGCATGGAGGGCATTCCCACTCTTACTGACAATGTTCTTCCAAACGTGCAAGTTGATATGGTTTCGTGGTCAGCGTATGATGGCAAGTCACCAGATGGTTTGAAAATGTATAAGGGGATTGATTATATCCGTCAGCACTTGATCCCAACAGCCTATATGAAGGGTAAAAAGGTGGTTTTTATTGGAGAATTCAATGAACATGAAAACGTAAATAACCGCACTCGTGAATCTGTTCGTGAGTTTTGCGATGTGATGATGGGGGTCTATTTTGCCCAGAATATCCCCTATATTTTCTACTGGGAACTCTATGGCAACGAGCCCAAAGTGGGTACTAAGGCACAAGATAGAAATAAAACCAGAGATGAGTTGAGGGGTAATTGGCTGATTCGCCCAGATGGAACCAAGGGCTGGGCACAAGAATATTTCGAAGAAATTCTGGCAAAAAGTAAACAGTAATTTTATAAGAAGCCCTAACCTCAATGATTGGCATATTTATTCAAAGCATGGTTTAATTTAAACCTATGTGGTTAGAAAAATGGAAACGAAGGGGGTATGCCTAAAAAACTCAAGAACAAGAACATTAAAAAAACGTCTGATTTTAAAATATGAATAGGATGAATAAACGATTTTTTACGGCCATTATCTGCCTGGGGCTTGTCTGCTCTGCTGCAGCGCAATTTAACTTCAAACCCAATTTTGGAATGGCGCAAAGGCAACTTCAAACGGAATTACCCCAATCAAAAGCGCCAATTTCTCAAACTGTTCGTTTGAAGAAACAGAATATAAAAGGCTCTATCCAATATGACAAAGACGGACAATATATTATCGCATCCGGCTGGGAGATGATCGACGGAAATAAAACTATTTCACAACCAATCCTTGATAATTCCTATAATACGGATGAATGGTACAATGCCACAGTTCCAGGAACTGTTTTAACAACATTGGTAAACCAAGGTATATATCCCAATCCTTATTATGGATTGAACAACCTATATATTACTGATTCGCTTTGTCGGATGGATTGGTGGTACCGAGTCCGGTTTGATGTGCCCGAAAATGAAACGAATAAATTATCCCATTTACTATTCAACGGAATTAACTACAGAGCAGATATTTGGCTAAACGGGAAGTTGCTTGGCAACATGGCAGGGGCATTCAAACGTGGTTATTTTGAAACACGTAATCTGCTCAGAAATTCAAACAATGTTTTGGCCGTTCATATTTTTCCTCCCAATAATGCCGGGATTCCGCACGAAGAAAATCAAAAATGGTGGGGACTGAATGGTGGCGTTCTTTGTCTGGACGGACCTACTTTTATTTCATCCGAAGGTTGGGATTGGATGCCAGGTATCCGTGATAGAAATATTGGGATATGGCAGGATGTCAGACTTTGCATAAACAGTGATGTCGAAATAAAAGATACACAGGTTATCACCGATTTACCTTTGCCGGATACTTCATCCGTCAAAATAACCATCAAGGCACCTCTCCTGAATACTTCAAATGAAAAAAGGACTATTGATTTATCGTGTGACATAGAAGGCGTCACTATTCAGAAAAAGGTGACATTGACCCCGAAAGAGAATAAAACAATCATTTTTTCTCCGAACGAATTTCCTGAATTAAACTGGAAGAATCCACACCTCTGGTGGCCCAACGGGTATGGAAATCAATCTTTATATACGCTAAAAATCACCGCTTCGAATAATGGAATTCAAATGGCTTCAAAAACTGTTCGATTCGGAATCAGAGAGCTTTCTTATGAATTTATGGTCGATACCGAAAATAGACAAGACTGGCGAATTGAGTACACACCAACCAATGTCAAACGGAAAAATATCCCATTGTTCGATTTTTCAAATTGCAGGGCACTGGGAAATAATTATAAAAATACAGTAATCGCTAAAGTTAGAAGCAGAATTGATATGAATAACTTCACTGAAGTTGAGCAGACGGGCAATCCATATCTGGTAATTAAAGTAAATGGCATGCCGATCTTCTGTAAAGGAGGAAACTGGGGATGGACGATGCCATGAAACATTCTTCACGTGAATTTTTAGAACCCTATTTCCAATTACATAAAAATGAGAATTTTAACATGATCCGCAACTGGACAGGCGAAAGTACCGAAGAAGAGTTCTACAATTTGTGCGATGAATACGGCATGTTGGTTTGGAATGACTTTGCTATCTCGACCGGGAGTTATAATCTGAATCCTGCTGACAATGATTTGTTTATGGAAAATGCCACGGATATCGTAAAAAGATTCAGGAATCATCCCTCCATCGCGGTTTGGTGTCCTCGAAATGAAGGTTACGCTCCTGCCGGACTGGAAGAAAAACTTCAACAACTTATTGCTGAAGAAGATGGATCCAGGTATTATATTGGCAATTCTGTGGTTATTAATATGCTGATTAGCGGTCCCCATCAATTTTTTCCTGATCCGGTCAAATATTACAACGACATTGCCAATGGATTTAATACCGAGTTTGGAACCATATCTGTCCCAACCTACCAAACATTGAAAAAGTTTATACCAAAAGAAGATTTATGGCCTATCGGGGATGTTTGGTACTATCATGACCTGCATTTAAACGGATACGATTGGAAAGAATATATCAGGCGCGTTAATGCTTTAGGCAAAGACAGTTGTCAGAATGCCGAGGATTTTTGCAAACGTGCACAGATCTTAAATTTCAATAATCATCGCGCTATGTTTGAAGCCTGGAACCACAAAATGTGGAATACAACCAGCGGAATGTTGCTTTGGATGTCGCATCCTGCCTGGCCCAGTATGATGTGGCAGACCTATTCTTACGATTACGAAACTTTCGGTTCTTTTTACGGAAGTAAAAAAGCATGCGAACCACAGCACATACAATGGAATTTGAATAATCACAAAGTTGTCGTAATTAATGCATCGTTAAAGGAAATAAAAAATGCAAAAGCACGATTGAAAGTCTTTGATGTAAATGGCAAACTACTGATGAAACATGAAGAAAATGTCAATGTTCCTGTGAATTCCAAAACAGATTTGTGGGTAGCAGATGTTCCTCAAAGTAATGCGGGACTGGTACTGTTCAGGCTAACTCTTATAGGCAGTAATGGTAAGCTTATATCAGAAAATGATTACTGGTTCAATGGTAAATACGATGTCTCTCCGTCTGAATTGGGAAAAATAGATGCTACGACCCTCTCTGTTTCCAATTCCAGGAAAGAAGATAGTAATATCACCTTCGATATAAAAAACACGGGAAAAAACATCGCAGCTTTCATTAAATTGAACGTGTTAAATTCACAGACAGGAGAAATCATCTTACCTGCCTTTGCTTCGGACGGATATTTTAGCCTTTTAACCAATGAAAGCAAGCAAATAATGATAAATATTCCTGCATTGGATAAAAGCTGCACCATTAAGGTTGTGGCCGATGGTTTAAATTGCTCACTAAAGTAAAGCTTAATCGTGTTTATCAATTCGAAACTGAATCATGGATTAAATCTGGCTTTTTAATAGCATAAATAGAAGCTACAGGCCGGTTTGGAAATGTTTACACCCGGAACTTAGAATGAATCAAATACTATGAAGCTCAATCAGAAAAAATATAAAACAACTATCTGATCAATAAAATCTTAAACAATTATTTAATCATGAAACGAGCCATGAGAGATACTCTCACACAAAAGCATGATTATCCATGGCGAGTTCCATCTGACAATTAAAAAAAAATTATAAACAGATGAAAAAAAATGAAATTACTGCCGTATTCTGCTTTTTGGTCGCACTTTTTTTTATTTTAACTTCTATGAAACAGGCTTCAAAGAAAGAGCAAGATGCGTCCAAATCCTCCAATGAAACCACAAGGCCTGTCAGTGAAGTAGTGGGCTTCACCCACACCAGTGGCAGGTATAATTTTACAGACAAACCTTTTCTCAAAGAAGGAGCAGACGAAATACTGAAATTAGGCTCGAAATGTATTAAAGTATGGTTCAATGATGTAGCCAACAAGTACCCTTACAATTCCAAATGGCCCGACAACGTCAACAGTTTGGAATATGCTGACCTGGCCAGAACTCCTTACTTTAAAGAGCTTTTTGAAATGCCTTTCAAAGTCTATTCCATGGAAATGACAGATGGAAATATGAAAATAACCTGGAGAGATGGCTTTTCGAAAGATGAAGCGCAAATTGTTTCATATCAGTATTATGCACTAACAAAGTATTTGTTGACCGCCTATAAAAACACTCATAAAACCTTTATTTTCCAGAACTGGGAGGCAGATGGTCATCTTGCGATTAAAAATCACACAGAAGCAGAAACAAAAATTGCCATACAGGGAATGATCGATTGGACCAATACCCGCCAGGATGCCGTCGAACGTGCCCGCAAGGAATTGGGTATGGAAGGTGTTGTAGTAGCCAATGCGTTTGAGGTGAATATGGTCCACGACAACTGGACACCTCCACCTCATGCCATTGATGTAGTGGTACCATTCACCCACAATGACCTTTATTCGTACTCCTCCTATTCAAGCAGAGCCCTGGACAAGTTAAATACGATTGTTGAGCGACTAAATTATATCAGGTCCAAAACACCGGCCAGTAAGTTGTATGGGGAACACAACCTGATGATTGGTGAGTTTGGCTACGAAGAAAGACGATATCCGCACAACGTATCAGTCAATGATTCGACTGGTAATGTTCAGCTGGTGTCTATAAAAACACAACTGGAATATTTGTTAAATTGGGGCGTGGTCTACGTTTTTGACTGGGAACTCTACTGCAATGAAATTTTGGATAAAAAAACTCCCGTAGGAATAGCGGTTCATGATAACAATCAATTCAAAGGTTATTGGCTGAGGAGGGCGGATGGTTCATATACACCTACCTATAACTATTTTAAAACATTGTTTCAGGAGGATAAGCCGGTAAAAACGTACCTGCCTATCATTAATTCAAAATAAAACCCGATATTTCTTTTTTTGACGGGGTGACTCTGAGTCATCTCGTCAAAAAAGAATCAAAATGAGACTAACAATCACATCGTCAATGTATTAAAAACCGCATAGATATGAAGATATTTAGTTCAGTTGTTCTCCTTTTTTCACTACTCCTGATTGTGGAAACAGGCAATGCCCAAAGAAAAAAGGTTACCTCGCCTTTCTTTTTCATTCAGTTAACTGATCCACAGTTTGGGTTTGTGGATACTGGTAAAGGTTTTGAAAAAGAAACCAAATTGTACGAGAAAGCGGTTCGATCCATAAACAGATTGAGGCCTGATTTTGTGGTTATTACTGGCGATTTTGTAAACAGCACAAAAGACAGGTCACAAATCGCCGAATTTAAAAGAATCACGGCAACCATTGATTCGAAAATTCCTGTCTATTTCACCCCCGGGAACCACGACATAGGGAATGTTGCAGACAGCGTGAGCGTCAGTACTTACCTGAAAGATTATGGATATGATCATTTTTCGTTCCAGCACAAAAAATGTCAATTTATCGGCTTCAACTCTTGCCTGATCAAGTCCAAGACCCCGAATCTTGAAAAAGCCCAATATGATTGGCTTAAAAAGACAATTGCCAAAAGCAGGAAAGCTGCCCATATTGTCCTTCTCTGCCATCATCCCTTTTTCATTAACTCATTTGATGAGCCTGAGACCTATTCAAACATTGGGGTGGAAGAACGTAAAAAATACCTGGATCTTTTTTCTGACAATAAAGTGGAAGCCATCTTTTCGGGGCACTTACACAATAATGCCACACCTCTGTATGGAAAAATACAGCTGGTGACCACTAGTGCACTTGGGAGGCCGCTCGGCAGCGCCCCGTCAGGTTTGAGGATTGTGAAAGTATTTAATGACCGGATTGAACATCAATACTACGGACTGGATGAAGTTCCTGAAAAAGTCACGTTCAATTGACTTTCTCACTTTTACAAGTACAAAACTATAATGTTTACCTGTGCGTGGGTATATTTTTTTCATAATTTCATCTTCAATCAGGAGTATGCAGCATTCAATGCTCAAATTGCCTTCTTAAATATATGCGATTTTTTTGATATTAAATGTTTTAAACCATTTAATTCAATTCCTCATCTTTTCATCCGGCACATTTCGGTACCTGCCAATAAAAAGGCGCCAACTCCATAGGTTGAAGACATTTCGGCAGTAAGATTTTTGAACGGAGCATGCCCGATGGGCTGAATGTAACCCAGTTTGCAATCAGCGTTAATACAATTTTTTAGGGCTTCCCATCCTTTGGTCGCGGCAGCTTTGTATTTTTCCTCTTTCAGGATACTTTGATTTACACCCCAAGCCATTCCATAGACAAAGAATCCCGAAGCGCTGTTTTCTGGTTCGGGATAAGATTCAGCGTCGAGCATACTGGTATGCCACGATCCATTTTTGTCCTGACAGGCAAGAATGGATTCAGTCATTTGCTGGTAAAGGTTTAAATAGTAATTGTACGAAACGTGGTCTTTAGGCACAAACTCCAGCATCAGAGCCAAACCGGCATAAACCCAGCCATTTCCGCGTCCCCAAAAGAGTTTTTTTCCACTGGGTTCTACCATTCCTACCCAGCGCAGGTCGCGATAGAAAAGTTTTTCATCCGGATTGTAAAGTGCATTGGCTGTTACTTTATATTCCGAAAAAGCATAGTCGAGCAATACTGGTTCATTTTTTATTTTAGCCAATTGCGCATAAACAGGCGGAGCCATGAAGAGTGCATCGCACCAACCCCATCTGTCACGGTTATACTTACCTTCCGGAGCCACATTCAGGCCCATAGTCATGGGGTTGGCCATCACTGAATATACCCGGTGGACAGGCTTTTCGATCATCTTCGGGTTCCGGTATTTTTCGTAGAGTTTGATATAGGTCTGACTCATACATAAATCGTCGGCATCATAAACTCTTGGAAGCAAGTCCCAGCTGCAGCCTTCGCCAACCTGAAGTAAAAAATTGTAAATAGGTTTTGACCCGGTATATTCGGCCCATTCAACCATGCCCCTGTAAAGCGCAGCCCTGGTCCAGTGATTATTGGGAAAAGTATCGGTCAGGTGGGTTATTTGCCAATTCGCCACTTTATCAATTAAAGCCTTGTCAAGTTTTTTGCTCTTATTCGATGCGAAAGAATTCAGTGTCGAAATTGAAATTATAAGAAAAATGCAAATTCTTTTCATGTTTAATGGTTATTTAGAATTCAGTTTGATTCCTCTTTCAGTAAGGTTCTTGAAAAGTATCTCTTTCATCTGAGTTTTCAGAACATCCTGTTTGGGATTGCCGACAAGGTTTGTCAATTCTCCCGGATCATTCTCCAAATCAATCAGCATATCCGGGTTTCGTGGACTTTCAAAAATCGTGTATTTGTATCGTCCTTGCTTTATTACCTGGTACCAGTTTGGGCCTTCACAAAATATATATTCACGGTCAAGTTTCTTTTTTTCTCCTGAAATTAATGGTTTCAGCGATTTCCCCGGATAACTGGCCGGAATTGCAATCCCAGCCAGGTCGCACAAGGTTGGCAACAGGTCAATCCCGTTATTCACCACGTTGGTTTTGTCGATATATTGTTTTAAAATGCCCGGACCTGAAAAAATGAACGGAATGTTCTGGCACTCGCGATAAGGAACAATTTTATGCTGATGCTTGTGAGCGCCATCCATTTCTCCATGATCCGATGTAAAAACAATGATTGTATTATCGAGAAATCCTCCTTTTTTCAAAGCTTCCATAACAGGTTCTATGTTGGAATCGACCTCTTCGGTAAGCCTGTTGTATACCCAGCGCCGCATTCTCCATTGTTTTTCAGTGTAAGGAGCAATTACTCCTGGCAGGTAGTCTGATGATCCGGGAGTCGTTAATTCATGATTTTCAATCAAAGGAGGACAAATATCATTGTAGAACTTTTGTTCCGGATATTTTCCGGCCATATTTACATATTTCCGCACACGTTTTATTCCCTCAGCCTTTGTCTTGAGTTTGGCCGGAGATAGATTGTCATAATTGATAAAATCGTCAAATTCACAAATGTCGTGTGGATTTATGTACGAAACAACCATGAGAAACGGATTTCCCTCCTTGCTTTTTGTGGCCAGAAATGACGAGGCATCGCGGCCTAACTCAGCCCGTCGCTCTACTGAATAAACATTCTTAAAGCCGTATTTTGTTGCATCTTCATTACTTTTCTTTGATGGCAGATGTACTTTTCCCCCATAATAAGTATCATAACCCGCACGATTGAACAAGTTTGCAAGCATGAGCGGTTCGACTGTATTAATTCCCTTCAGGTCGATTTTTGCGTTTTCTTCTTTGTCTGGATTGACCCTAACATTGAATGATGAGGGATATTGGCCTGTAAACATTGAAAACCGGGATGGAACGCAGAGAGGAAATGCACAATAGGATTTTGTAAATGTATAACCGCTTCGGGCGATATTGTCCATAGTCGGAGTAGAAAGCCACTTATCGCCCATGTAGCTCATTTTGCCGACATATTGCTGATCGGTGATAATGACTACAATATTTGGTTTTGCCCGTTCTTTGAGGTTTTGCGCCTGCAAAAAGTTACCTCCGGCAAATGTGAGCGCCAGGCATGACAATGTTTTGTATTCCATAAATGTTGGGTGGTTATTGGGTTATTCTACCAGTTCTTCAAAGGTTTAATGTTTTGAGTAACGGCGCTTTTTACCTCTTGTGGTACAAGATAAACCGTGTACGACGATTGCATTGATGGTGAAAGTCTGGCAGTAAAGCCTACCAATATGGTTCCAGAATTTGGTTCATCGTAAAAATGTTGGGGCGCCGACGACCAGGTCTGTATCTTAATGTCATTCCCATCAACAATCATCAGCAATTTTTCGCCGTTCAGCGTCAGTTCAGCGGTTTTGTCATTAACTATTTTCACCGATGCCTGGGTGAGCATAGCCCAACGCATCGAACCTGGTTTACCAATATTGGTAATTTCGTCGCGAATTGCTACGTAGCTGTTTTTCACGATAGCTACTCCTCGGGTATGATTCTTTATCAACCCTTTATTTACCGCCGTCAAATCTGACATTGCAAAAATGAAATCGCCCTTGTCGCCGTAGTTGTCGATGATTGCTTTGCCATCGACACGTTGAAGTGAATCGGAAAATGTTATTAAGTTGTGCAAACGGTTATTAATCCGTAAGGCATTCCACCTTGTGGAGCGCTGACTTCGATCGCCCAACTCCAGTCCGTATTGCTCCAGCGAATTGTATTCCTGAAGTCCCATATCTTTCACCCATTGATTCCCGCCGCGGTACATCACAAAACTGCCGACATCCATGTGGGCATGGTTTGTGGTACATTTTCCTCCTTTCAACCCGACAAATATTTCATCGTCACCTTCCCAGTGGTTTCGAAGCAGGGCGATTGGGGTTTGCCCCTGGCCAACGTAGAGTCTTTTTTGAGGTGGCCATGGATTTTTTAGGGCGTCGGCCGAGGCCCAGATCATTAACGAGGGAAGGTAGCGCACGTTGAAAACCTTCTCTTCGAGCCCGGTTGAATTCATGTAATTGTATTTCTGCAGTTCGCCCCAGAGCAAATCGGGATTGTTTTGCCTGTTGGCAAACCAAAACATCGGGAACGACATGCCGAGATCAACAAGATTGCAGTCGGAGAAGGCAAAACATCCAAGTTTCTGGGTGGTCATTTGCAGGATGAATTCTGGAGTCGACATAAATCCGGCATTTTCGGTCATTCCAAACGAACTGCCGAAGCATTTTTCCAGCGCATCAATAAGCATGAGGTTAAATCCAGTTCCATAGGCCCAATAAGTATATCCTTCGGGATAGTTGCCGTTGGGCAGGTATTCGGGCATACCTTTGTCGCGCACGAGGGTAATTGACCGTGTAATTATTTTTTTCGAGAGCTCGGGATTTTGTTCGTAAGTAGCGATGGCTCCGAACGCCATTCCGGTATTGCATACCTGGTTCCAGTTGTTCACTTTCTGCTGCCAACTATAGTGAGATGGGTCTCCGGCTGTTTCGGGCATCGATTCGTTCAACCCTTTCAAAACAATCGCACGGCTTATTGTTTCTTTTGAAGGTTCGCTCAGATAATCGAACAACCAGTCGTATCCAATTGAAAGGGCCAGGGTCATTTCGGCAACATCCAGAAAGTGATCCGGGTTCCAGTCTTTGAAAGCGCAAACGTTTAGCATTTCTTTTTCGGCCCGGGCGGCAAAACGATTATCGCCTGTCATTCGCCATGCGTAGGAGAGGTAATAAATTCGTTCCAAGGCTTTTCTCGAAACCGAAAGCAACCGCTTTCCAGTAAGAACCCGTTCGAGCAATGGTTCGTCAATAATAGACTCACAACGTCCGATGATGTGAGTATGGGCCTTCAGCAGGAAATCGTTTGTCCTGATTTTTGACTGTACCAAATTCTCCTCGCCTTTTAGTAAAAGAAGACGGGGATGTGGTTGCTGGATCTCAATCTTAACCGATGGCTGGCCAAATATCGATATGGATAAACAGAAAAACAGTGTGAAAGCGGAAAAGCATTTTGTATTCATAGTAAATCTTTGTTTCTATTACCAAAGATATGCGTTTCCCAATTTTATGAATGACTGCAAATTATGAATGATTTTCGCCTGTTCAAAAATAAAATGTACCAGACGGGAGAAGAATAATGCAGAAATGTGGAATTTTTGGTCATTGCAGATTTAAATGTTCAGGAAGAGATTGCATTTTGGTATGGTCATTTATCATCCCGAAATGAAGTTTGACGGCGACACGCCGAATTTCTTTTTGAAGCAAACGCTGAAATAGCGCGTGTCGGTAAACCCAACCTTCATTCCCACCTCCGAGATATTGTAAGCCTTGGTCGCCAGCAATTGTGCCGCTTTGGTAAGCCTGATGTCTTTAACAAAGTCGTTGGGCGAAAGGCCAGTCAGCTTTTTTATTTTCCGGTAGAGCATCGAGGGCGACAAATTCATAGAATCAGAAAACTGTACAATTGAAAATTCTTCAGAATTAATATTTCGCTCGACAACTTCCATTGCCTTAGCCAGAAATTTGTCCTCAATTGACTGGAGAACTTCCTCTTTGGGGCTCACAATGAGTTCCTGGCGGAGCTTGCGCCGAATGGTTTCACTCAAATGAATGAGGTTAATTGATCGTGTCAGAAGCTGGTCCATATCAACCGGCTCGGTCAGGTAGGCATCGGCGCCAAGTAAATAGGCTTCCTGCCTGTCATTGTCGTTGGCCTGTGAGGTTAAAACAATGAGCGGAATATGGCTGGTTAGTGGGTTGGATTTCACAATCCGGCAAAGAGATAAACCTTCTGACTCGCCCCCAAAAATTGAATTGGTAATAATCAGCTTGGGGTTTGTGGCCGAAATAACATTAAAAACGCTTTCACAATCGGTGAACGCGACAACTTTGTAGTGCGATTCGAGCAGGTTCATGATCCGGGTGCGCAACTCTTCATTTTCTTCTACCACCACGACTACTTGTTTATCGGCCCCCATGTCTTTTTGATTGATTCCATAGTTGGAAATCGATTTAATGTACTCCTCAATTACTGTTTTTTGCCCGATAGAAGCATTTTCCGTGGCTGTCATTTGGTCTTTGAAATGTTCATTTCCCCGGAGAAGATAAAATTTGAAAACACTCCCTTCGTTCAAGGTGCTTTCAACAAATATTTCTCCATGGTGTAATTCGATGTACTCTTTAGCCAATGAAAGACCGATTCCTGCACCACTTAACTGGCCTTTTTCGGTGAGGTCGTTTGACCAAAACTGGTCGAAAATGTGAGGCAGGTGTTTTTTGTCGATGCCATATCCGTGGTCGGTTACCGAGATCCAAAAGCGCTTTTCAGACGAAACGTAGTTGCACGACAACTCTACTTTACTTCCTGAAGGACTGAATTTTAAGGCATTCGATAACAAATTGAAAAGAACCACTTCCATCTTTATTTTGTCGAAAAGAAGCATTTTGGAGGCTACATTTGTATCAAACGTAAACTCAATCCCGCTGGAAAGGAATGTGTTTTCGAAAGCGTGAAATATTTTAGCAACAAATGCCACCAGGTCGTCTTCATCAATCTGCAAAATCACTCTGCCCTGATCAATCCGCCTGATTTCGGCCAATTGATCAATGAGTATTGACAGCCGCTTGCTGTTGCTATCCATCGTTTCGAGCATGTTTTTTATTTGTTCTCGAGAAAATTCCTCATAGCTGTTGATAAGACTTTGAAGAGGATTTTGCAGAAGCAGGAGCGGTGTTTTAATACTGTATGAGATGTTTGTGAAAAACTTCAGGCGCATTCTGTTGATGAGCGAACGGGTCTTCAACTCAGCGCGCAGGCGCCATATCCGGATAATCATTCCGGCTATTATTGCAATGACAAAAGTGTAGAACAGGAAACTATACCAGGTTGCCCACCACGGGGTTTTTACAATTATCTGAATCTTCCGGATATCAGGTTGCCATTCGCCTGAGGCATTGGTACATCGCACTTTGAGTTCATATTTGCCCCAGGGGAGGTTGCCATAAGAAATATTTCTTGTCCCGAAGCCGCTATTTATCCAATCTTTATCCACACCATCGAGCATATAGGCGTAGTTGACATTTTCGATTTTCTCATAGGTCAATGCAGAGAATGAGAATGAGAACTGGTTTTCAGCGTACTTTAAAACGATCCGGTCCATGTAATTGATATCCTGAGGGAGAATCTCTGATCCAATGGGAACACTTTGGTTTTGAACCTTGAAATCGGTAAAAAACAATTTATAGGTGGTAGTCTTTGAAGTAATTAAGTCCGGATCAAAATAGGTCAGCCCATTGATGCTGGTAAGATAAATATAGCCACTGCTGTCTTTGGTAGAGGTAAACCGAAAGCTAACCCGGGTTAAATTGCGGTTGTAGAGAGGGAAAAATGAGTTCCGGTTATCGGCCATGCGGTATTTGTGAATGCCGACAGGGGTCGAAATCCAAAGATTACCACGGTTATCATTGATAATTCCGCTTATATATTGTGGATTATTTTCTATGTCCGAAAAAATTATCCGTTTAAACGAGTCCTTCTCATAATCGTATAAAAACAGCCCATCGGCTGTCCCAATCCAGATGTTGTGGTTGGGGTCGGTGAAGATAGCTGTTATTGAATTTGATAATTGACTCAAATCATTATTCGAGCCAGTAAGTTCGTATTGCTTGTACGAATAGAAAGTTCCGTTTCTATCAGGAAAAGCCCGGAACAATCCTGAATAGCGGGACCCAATCCAAACCTCGCCGGATGTGCTTCCGTTAATAGTCATGCACTCGTTTAACCTGTGATTTTCTACTTGAATGTCAATCGGATAAACAGAGTCAGTTTTGCTGTCATATCGAAAAATTCCGCCCGATTCAAACCCGATCCAGATATTATCTGAAAGGTCGCGGTAGAGGGCGCGAACGAAGGTTTTCTTTTTTAGCTTTTTTAAAAGGTAAGGTTTATCGATAAACCGTTTTGTTTTGGGATTGAAGAATTTCAAATTGTCTTTTGTGCCAAGCCACAGCAATCCAGACCGGTCAATTGTCATACTTTGAACCTTATTCCCGTCAAGTGGGTTTTTTTCAGGCCGTTTGTCAATAAAACTTTCAATTTCAAATTTTTCTTTACTCTTATCCACAAAGTGAACACGGTTGAGCCCGTTTGCCGTAGCTATCCATACCACATTATTGCTCTCCACAAGCACGTCCGATACGGTCGTATGCTGGAGACTATTGGCTGAATTCCGATCATTTTTAATGTTCTGAAAAGGGCTCTTCTCTTCGGTGCGTAACATGAATAATCCATCGCGCGTGCCTATCCAAATCCGGTTTTCTGAATCGCAGTAGAAAGCATTAGCCGTGTTACTTAGGTCGTCAAACTGATCGTTCAACAGGATTTCCTGGCGACCAACTTCCATCCCTTTAGCGTTTCTGTTGATGAGCGTATTTCCTTTGCCACGGTTGCAAAAAATTAAATTGTTCCCCTGTGCTCCAAGTGATGTAACTTCCATGATGCTTGTGGAAATGAAATCAAGTTTATCAGACGGGGTGATTTGTCCCGACTTAAGCGATTGCCGGTCCCACCACCAAAGGATATCGAATTTGTCAATAAAAAGCTGGTGGGGAGTTTTCAGTTCTAAAAGTGTGTCAATACGAATTTCACCTGGGGGCAATTGATTTATCCTCTTGGTTATGCCTTGGGAATGACTTAGATGGAGTAGCAGGTTATTGGCATATACCCACAAATTACCATAAGAATCTTCAGCAGCAGATGTCCCGTAAGGATAAAGGTTCGATTCATTACTTTTTGAAAAAGGGACAAACATCTCTTTTTTCTCATTCGCGGGATTGAAATACTGCAATCCTTCCACGGAATTTACAATCATGGACTCCCCTTTCGTGAAAATAATGGAATTTATTCTGATTCCTTCAAAGGGTTGCAAAGGCTTCAGCTTGTGATTTCGGATGTTGAATCGAAACAATCCGCGGTTACTGCATATATATAAAAGGTCGGGAGCTCGAAAATAAAGTTTTTGAACCACGTTTTCATTTTTGAACAATGTCCGGTTTACATCTCCGGTTGGATATATGTACGATCTTCCATCAAAGCGAACAAGTTCACTTTTAGTTGCAATCCACAAAAATCCGTCAGCATCATTCGTTATGGCAGTTATTGTATTGTTTGTCAGTTGATTGCCAACTGTTATGTCCTGAAAGTCGGTTACTGTTATGGCGTCCAGCCTGAAAATGATAAGGTGAAAGAATAAAAATAATATGTATGGTTTATGTTTCATAAATGCGTTGATATTTGCAAATCATAAATTTAGAAGTTTTATTGAAAATTTTGGGGATGATGGTATGATTTGTTTTACACAGGACATAGCCGTTATGAAACAGTTATGCATGAAAATTAAACATTAGTGACCGATTTACATCCTGTTTCAATCAAGTCATCTGTAAAAATGAATGATCTTGCAATTTATTCAGTTATTGGTTCTGGGGGTATTGTACTAATTTTGGATTAGAAAATTCATTGTTTAATTAATGCCAATGTATGTCAATAAAACGATTACCCTAATCGCGTTTTGTCCTGCCTTCACCTCATTTGCTTATGAAAAAGTTTCATCTGCAGTGAAGCCTAACATTTTAATTGCCATCGCCGACGATCAGTCCTATCCATATACATCGGCTTATGGCTCAAAATGCATTTCAACGCCGGCTTTCGATTTTGTTGCAAAAAAAGGATGCCTATTCACGAATGCTTATGTCACCTCGCCCGGATGCAGCCCTTCCCGTGCAAGTATTCTCACAGGTTTGTACCCCTGGCAAATCGAAGAAGCGGGAACCCACGCAAGTTCCTTCCCCGCCAAATTCGTTTGTTTCCCCGATATTCTGAAGCAAAACGGTTATCATATCGGATATACGGGTAAAGGATGGGCTCCGGGTAACTGGAAAGTTTCTGGCCGTCCGTATAATCCTGCCGGACCCGAATACAATGATGCCAAACTCATTCCTCCTTACAGCGGCATTTCTCCAATCGATTATACAACAAACTTTAGAAAATTTCTGTCGGAACGACTAGCTAATGCTCCTTTCTGCTTTTGGTTGGGGTCACACGAACCGCATCGCGATTTTGAAAAAGGAAGTTGGGAGAAAGAAGGTTATTCTTTGGGCAAAGCAGAAGTGCCCGGGTTCCTTCCCAAAACCGATTTGATTCGCGGAGATGTACTGGATTATGCCGTCGAGATCGAATGGTTTGACAAGCACCTGATGAAATGTATCAAGGAGCTTGAACGAATTAACGAACTTGATAATACCATTATTATTGTTACCGCCGACAACGGGATGGCATTCCCCGATGCGAAAGCCAATTGTTACGATGCCGGGATTCATGTTCCATTGGCAATATGCTGGGGAAGCCACATCAAAGGTTCGCAGGTAATCGACGCTTTAATTAGCTCTGTTAATATTGCCCCTACCATTTTTGAAGCTGCAGGAATTCAGGTAAACCATCCATTGAGCGGAATCAGCATGATTAAGCTGATGCAGGGAAAGAAACAAGATTACAAGGTGGAGACAATCTTCGCCGGACGTGAAAGGCACTCTTTTGCCCGGTACAACAATCTGGGATATCCGGTGCGGGCAATTCGCTGGAAGAATTATATCCTGGTACATAACTTCAAACCCGAGCTTTGGCCTGCCGGTGATCCTAAACTATTGAACGAAAAAAATGAACCCGATTCCGGTTTTGCCTATTACGACATTGATGATTCACCTTCAAAAGCATACCTGATTGGAAACAGGGAAAATCCAGCCATCCAGCCATTTTTTGAGGCTGCTGTTGCAAAACGTCCGGAATTTGAATTGTTCGACTTGTCAAAGGATGCGGCTTGCCTGAAAAATATAGTTAACGACAAGGCCAACACTGAGGTGGTTACTCAAATGAAGAAACTATTAAATGACAAATTGATTGCAACGAAAGACACCCGTGTCGGAAGTAATCCTGAAATCTGGGAAACTTATCCCCGACTGGAAGGCAAAATGCGAAATTTTCCTAAACTTTAACTGAACGACAAACAATGAAAAAGTTCATCCCGATATTGTTTTTTGCTTGCACATATTTGGTTGGTTCCGGTTCCCTGTTTGGACAGGAAGGTTGGAAGATGGTGAAGCAAATAGCGAAGAATATTATGCCGCCAAAGTTTTCAGACAAAAATTATACAATCACTGAATTTGGCGCTGTTGACGATGGAATGACTGACGCGCTCCCGGCAATTCGCAAAGCAATCGACCTTTGCAGTGACGATGGTGGCGGAAAAGTAATTGTTCCTGCCGGAAAGTTCTTTTGTAAGGGACCGGTCGTGCTAAAGAGCAACGTCAATTTTCAGGTTTCCGATGGAGCCGAAATTCTATTTAGCCCAGACGAAAATGATTATCTGCCAGCCGTTTTAACACGTTGGGAAGGAACAGAAGTATTCAACTTCTCGCCATTGATTTACGCTTATAATGTGAAAAACATTGCAGTTACAGGCAAGGGAACCTTGAATGGACAGGGATCGAAAAACATCGCCACATGGAAGTCAAGACAAAAACCAGATCAACAATTGTTGCGAAAGATGGGGACAGAGGTGCGCCCTGTTTATGAGCGTGTTTTTGGAAAAGGACATCTGTTGCGTCCTGCCTTCATTGAGCCGGTATCGTGTTCCAATGTTTTAATTGAAGATGTTAAAGTAATTGATGCGACATTTTGGGTCATTCATCCCTTATGCTGCGAAAATGTAATTGTTCGTGGGGTCCGCGTCGAGAGCTTTAACGATAACAACGATGGTTGCGACCCCGAATCGTGTCTGAATGTATTGATAGAGAATTGCTATTTCCAAACCGGCGACGATGCCATTGCAATTAAGTCGGGTCGCGACAACGACGCATGGCGGGTAGGACAACCAACCGAAAATGTGATAATACGCAACTGTGTTTTCAATTCGAAGATTAATGGCCTCTGCATCGGAAGCGAAATCTCGGGCGGGGTAAGGAACGTATTTGTTGAAAATGTTGAAATAAAATCGGCAACAGATGCCATTTATTTCAAGTCGAATCTCGACAGGGGTGGTTACATCAGAAATATTTATATCAGGGACATTACAGCCGGTCTGGTCAGGTCTTCATTAATAAAATTTGATTCTGACTATAAACATGAGAGCAAGTACAATTTTCCAACACTTTTTAAGGGTTTTACTATTGAGAATGTTAAAGCCGGAACGGTAGAAGGGACAGCCATATCAATTACGGGTTTTAATGACTTGCCCGTTCAGAATGTAATCATAAGAGGTGTTGATGTGAAAAGTGCGCAAATTTCCACAAATATAAATAATACACAGAATATCAATATAATAAATGTAACTGTCAATGAGGAAAAACTTATCCGCCATTAGCATTATAATTCAAATTTTTCTAACTAACAATAATTAAACGAATATGGGCAATACATTTAGAACTAAAATTCAACTTGGTATTTTTAATATCCTTGTTTTGGTTGGATGTTTTTTATGGACTGGCGAGGCGATGGCTCAATACGCCACAGTCATCGGAACGATTGTAGATAAAGAAGATAAGTCGCCATTACCATCTGCAACGATCGTTATTAAAGGAACCTCCATTGGAACAATTACTGACCTAAATGGAAAATACACTTTAACAAAGGTTCCGGTTGGAAATCAACAAATTGAATTTTCCTACCTGGGTTATGAATCTCAATTGATTCCAATTTCTGCCAATGCTGGGGCTACTATTGAATTGAATGTTATATTGAATTCAATTTCTATCCGCGGAGAAGAGGTTCTCATCATTGGTCAGGCAAAAGGCCAGGCGCAGGCCATCAATCAGCAATTGAATGCCCCCGGGATTGTCAACATCGTGTCCATCGAAAAAATGAGGGAACTGCCCGATGCGAATGCAGCCGAAGCGGTAGGCCGCTTGCCAGGCATTATGGTGCAGCGAAGCGGTGGAGAAGGCGAAAAAGTAATTATCCGCGGCCTTGATCCTAAATACAGTACAATTGCTGTGAACGGGGTTACTGCACCTTCGTCCAGTTCGACTGACAGAAGCACAAACATGAATCTTATTTCCCCTGAAATAATCAGCGGGATTGAAGTCATGAAAGCAAATACCGCCGATAAGGATGCTGATGGCATGGGAGGAACCGTGAACATGCTTGTCAAAGAAGCTGACAAAGACCGGAAGTTTAATGTATCTGCCCAGGGTGGATACAGCGGACAAATAAAAGAACTGAGTAATTTCAAGGGCGTTTTGTTTTACAGCGACCGGTATTTTGCGGACAAGCTGGGTGTAATGCTGGCGGGAAATATGGAAAGCTATGACAGAAGTTCTGACCAGCTTAAAGTTAGTTACTATGTTTCAGGCGATCCGGTACCTCCAGCGACGTTTGTTCAGCCATACATTACCAACGAAAAACTCAATTCGAACCTCGAAAGGCGAAACCGGTACAATGGCAGCATGATATATGACTGGTCCATTGCTAAGGGACATACTGTGAAAATGGTTAACATGTACAGTCAGACCGACAGGGAAAGCAATAGCCGACAAAAATCATTTTCATTCGATAACGGCCAATTAAGATTTTCCCAGACAGATATGCAGCAGACCTCCTGGATGTTATCCAATGCTCTGGACGGAAAGCACTTGTTTGGTATTACAGAATTGAAATGGGGCATCTCCAGGGCCCAAACAAATTCGCGTTCCCCCAATGAACATTCATTTGAATTCAGGCACACCGGCGGATTTGCTCAACCACCAGCGACCGTTTCCCTGATGGATCCCCTGGAAGTTCCCAATCCCGCAAACCTGAACGAAAATATCAAGGTTTATAATCTTTATCAGGGAGTGTTGCTTGATACGCAAAATAAAGAGACTGAATGGGGCCTCCAGCTTGATTATAAAATACCTTTCAGCCTTTTCAACAGGCAGATTAGCGGATACCTTAAAGCAGGAGCCAAAGCCAGGTTCAAAGACAGGGAGAGAAACACCGACCGGTGGAGCCGTCGTTTGGACCTAATAGATGGATTAAACGCAATGGTGGACAGAGGTAAATATGAGGTATCCTCCAGTGGAGGGATTGGTGTAATGAGTTTTCTTGATCCTGATTTTCATACAGCCAGGTATTTAAACGGATTAGGACAATATCTGGACATCAACTACGCACTTGACCAGAATAAGGTACGTAATTTCTACAATGAAAACAATCCGGGCGAAAGGGGTGCCTCTTCCAATCTGTACAAGTACACTGCTGTCGCCAAGATCAAGGACGATTACAAAGGACACGAGGATTTATACGCGATGTACCTCATGGGTGAATTCAATATTGGCAGGATGGTCACTTTCATTCCAGGGGTCAGGTATGATTATTCCTTCGCTGATTATATGGCATATAAAGGCGACGCGATACCAGAAAGTTATGATTCTACCAATCCTGATGCTCCGGTAGAGCAGCAGTGGGCAAACTACAAACAAGATTATTTCCTGCCGCAGATTCATCTGAAAGTTAAACCGGTTTCATGGTTCGATGTCCGTCTTGCCTATACGCAGACTCTTTCGCGCCCCGATTATGATTATATGGCCCCGAGAACACAGATATCGCCGACTACCGGAACAGTGAACTATTCTACACCGGTTTTAAATACAACAAAAAGTGAAAATTTCGATCTGATTATCTCACTAAACAGCCCTAAATTAGGGTTACTGACTGCAGGGGTATTCCGCAAGAATATAGAAAACTTTATTTATAAACGATCAGCTATTCTAACTATTGGAAAAGATACCGATCCGGTGAATTTCGGACTTCCTCCAACTGTTGCCGGTTACACCATTACTTATCCGAAAAATAATCCAGACCAATCAACTATAAAGGGATTGGAAATTGAAAGCCAGACCACTTTCAAGTGGGCGCCACAGCCTTTCTCGGGATTGGTTTTAAACGGCAATTTTACCTTGATGAATTCAGAGTCAAGTTACCAGGCAACCCTTTTCAAAAGTGTTCCAAATCCGAACTTCGGGAAAACGGATCCTGTCTCTGGGAATCTAGATCGAAGAAGAAATATACTTGTAAACCGTGATACGGCCTATGTTGACAGGTTAGTAAAACAACCATCGCTGTTGGCAAATGTTTCATTAGGCTATGATTTGAAAGGATTTTCAGCAAGATTATCCTTTTCTTACCAGGCTGACATTCTGAATGAACCACAGACACGCCCTGATGGCGCTGATAAGGAAGTGACCCTGGCTTTCTCCCGCTGGGATCTCCAGATTAAACAAAATCTCACCAAAAGGCTGAAAATTTACTTTAACATGACCAATATCTTTAACTGCCCCGATCGGGCAGTGCGTGAAGTCACCGGATACTACACGGCAGTTGAATATTACGGAATGGGAGCCAACCTGGGATTAAAATATGACATATTCTAAGTATAACTATTTAAATACTAACACTATAAAACTTTTTAATTATGAGAGCAAAAACTTTTACTTTATTCGCTGGGTTATTTTTAATTGCAAATTTGACCTGGGCCGTAGTCTGGCCAACCAAAGTAGTGAATGTTGAACCAGACCAAGGTACTTCTATCGGAGCATTGCAGACTTCAATCGCTGCAAACGGTTCTGCCATATACATTTTGAAGCGTGGTGGCATCTATTTGACAAACGGCATGTATACCATACCTGCCACTGCCGGAACCCTGATAATTCGCGCTGAATCCGGAACAGGTGCGCGTCCGGTCATCATGGGCGGTGTCCCAACCTCCGGATATCCTGCCGGAGACAATGTAATCCGTGTTTCGTCTGATATTAAGTTCGAAAATATCTATTTCAGCGGAGAGGATATGAACGCGGTTGTGCATAAAAATACCGTTCGTGTGAATTCCGGAACCTGGTTTGAGTTCATCGGTTGCATGTTTGACAAGGATAATGCATCCTCAATCAGAAATGAATCTCAGAATTGCACCTATATTTTCAATAATTGCACATTCAGGAATGAGGTTGATTATGCAGGTTTGTCAAACGGCAGAGCATTCGATGCCCGTGACGCAAAACAACACCTCGTATTAATTATGAAAAATTGTACTTTCTACAATTTATCCCAACGTATGATAAGGCCATCAACATCTGATTTTGACAGCATCGTGTTTGTCAATAATACCTGCTTCAACATTCAGGATGGACTGTCGCTCGGTAGAGCGCTGAAGGTTCGGTGCAACAACAATATTTTTTATAACTGTGGTCTTGCCGGTTCTGCTACAAAAAGATTGGGAATCATTGAGATCGATTCAATCGGTACAGTTGCTGATGCCACCCGTACATTTGATCTAAGAAATAATCTTTTCTTTACTGATCCACAATATACTGCTGTTATGGTTGCCCCAGCAGGTACTACTCGCTATTTCAGGGGTATTCTTAACAGTGCCGCACGAGTCTTTCTGAAAAATAAACAGATCACCATTTCAGATACCATAAAAAATCAGTCAATAACTTTTACCAACCCTGCGCCGCTTATGATTGCAGGAGTCCAGTACCAATGGCAGAATAACTGGCCAAGCAGTTATACGCCAACCGCCAATAACCGTTTGGATGCGGTGGAAGATCCCTTGAATGTCGGAGACATAATCTCTCCGAAAGTACCTTTCAGTTATGGTTATTCTACTACTTCCTCTACTTATACTGCCGGATTGAAGGGGGACATCATGGGGGATAAAAAATGGTTTGGTCTGGCAACTGCTATTGAAAGAAAGGACTTATTAAAAGATGATGAAGTAAAAGCCTATTTTGACCATAGTACAAATTCATTCAATGTTATTTTCAATGCCCCCAATGTATCGTCATTTAATTTGAGGGTTTTTACAATTGATGGAAAACAGATAAGCACTCGTTTAATTCAGAATGTAGGACAAACCCGTTCATTGGTTAAAATGAATGAATTATCAAGGGGTATTTTCATCTATGTTATTGAAGGTAATACAGCCGATGGCTCTAAAAATATGGCAAGTGGCAAGATCGTTTTTTAAGTCTCTTTGAAAACTACCACAGTCGATAGTCTTTTTTTTAAGTAAAACACGATGTGGCGGGGAGTTTAGATACTGAATATCTACTCTTCCCACCATTTTCATTTGTCCGGCTGTTGCCAATGATTCCATTTTATTTTTTTAACTTAATTTTCATGAGAAAACATCTGTTATTGTTGCCCATTTTATATTTTTTCATTCCTTATGTTTTGTTTTCCCAACCGAAGCATGAGTTGACAAAATCCCAGGTTGAGAATGCTCTTCGTTCTGGTGGAAAATACATGATTAATGTGATGATTGATAGTGAAGGGAAATCCCGTTGCGATTACAATACCATTACCTCTCAATGGGAACCATACGAAGTTCCGTGGCACACCGGTCAGGCAATAAACGCATTGGTTCAGGCATTTCTGATCCTAAAAGACGATAACTTGCTGAAAAAGGCTGTTCAGGCAGGAAACTGGTGGGCAAATCTTGAAATAAAAAATAACCCGAAACTGAATGGGATGATCCGGTCAATTCATGGCGCCGAAATAGGCGAAGTTATTGTCTATGCAACTTGTACAGATGGAACACCGGGCCTTTTCAACTTATCGCAGGTCTCAGGAGAGAAAAAATATGCGCAAGTGGCCACCCAGGCAGGAATCTGGCTTCACACAAATATGCTTGATCCGGTTTCAGGACTAAGTTACGATTGCGTTGACCCGGTTTCCGGAGAAATCAACAAAACCCACAGTCGCTTTTGGAAGGAGAAAGAAGTTCAGGCACTCACTGATGTTGCCCGTCCGAATGCAGAAGGATCACTTTTCCTGGATATGTACCGGTTTACTGGCAACGAAGAGTACAAGAAATGGTTTGTCGACCAGATGGAGGTTTTAGTGAAAACCCAGTACGAGAATGGACTCTGGATGGACTTTACGCCTAACAACAAGGCAGATGGTTCTCTTCACCCACGCTTTAATTTATGGTATGCTGAGGCTTTGATGAATGGGTATTTTCTGACAAAGGAAGAAAAGTACCTGAACGCAGCATTGAAATGTGCTCGTTTTTATCAATCAATTCAGCTGTCTGACGGAACGTTGTATTACAAAAACTACGTCGACAAGCGCAAGCCAAATCCCGAATCGATTTGTGGTTCGGCAGCTTCATTGGCCGGAATTGTATGGCTTCAATTGGTCAGGGCTGGCAAAGGGGATGAATTTATTTCAAGTATCGAAAAGACAGCCAAATGGGTTTATACGAACAGATATCCTGCAAATCACTCAGATCCTAATTTGCAGGGGGCATACCTCGATACCCGGCAGCGCGTCAAGAACGGTAAAATCGGGTTAATTAACCGCGACCTGGGAACAATTTTTGGGATGCGATTTTTGAGTGAATATTATAAATATAAAATGAACCAGTAAAAACATTGCAAACTAGAAGGATGAAAGTTTATATCTCAATGACTTATATGATGGATTAGAGAATTGGTTGGATTATTGCCACTTTTCAAAAAAAGGTGAAAACAACTCTTTATTGAGTGTCAGAATCCCACTTTGAGACTTCAACTTTTCTGTTCGTTGAAATTTCAGCTCGTTTCCCATTTACTGTTATCCTAAGGTAAATCGGAGATTCTCCTGCATTATCCTTTTGGGATCTTCTCACGAAGAATAAAATACTTAGTTCGTAATTCATCTCATTTGCATTAAGTCAAGGTAGGACTTGAACCTGTCTCGTAAACAACTTTAAATCAATTATTTATACGATCTATGCTTTTTGTAGTCTCGAATTTCACACCTCTTTCTTGCATATTGCTCAAAGAACTTCTAAAAGTAAAGTTAGAAATTCTGGTGATTTTATCAATTACAAGATCATAAAATATGATTGGCATTCCATCACTCCAAATGATGAAACTGACAGGACATAAAACAGAACGCGCTTTCATGAAATAGATCAGCGTTAGTGTTGAAGAAAATGCGCTAAGAATGGTTGATTTAGACTTCTTCACTTAGTCTCAAAAGCATATAAACTCTCAGAATCAAATTAGATGTCGTCATATTTTTCAACTATACTTGCATCGGGAAAAATCATCAAACAATACATCTTAATCTCGGAAAAACAAATAATGCTGTATCAGGTTACATAACCCCAAATTGGGGGAGAGTGTTTTCCCATTCCGAAAATTTTTGAATAATCCAATATGACTACATGTAGACCAAACAAAAAAACTGCATATTTCACTTATCATTTTTCAATGACACCTGGTATAACAAATGCCATTATACCGATTAGACTTGGTACATGCCCGAGGGTAAATTTATAATCAAGTCAATTATAACAAGGGATATTTATCCAAAACACTAATTTTTGTCAGATCAGATCAAACTTCATCGAATTAAAAATCAACTTATTTGCTTTGAACTCCTGCAACTAGTTCAACTTCTTCAGGTTCTTCTTTAGGCAGTTTCGTTCGCCACCAACTGGCCAGTGCAGAGCCGGTCACATTCATTAGCGGTCCAAAAATGGCTGGTGCAAGGCCGACTGTGGCAATCTTCCCCATCTGAAGGGCCAGTCCCGAAGCCAGTCCGCCGTTTTGCATACCTACTTCAAAAGCAACGGTGCGGCGATCTTTTTCGGGCATACCAAACAACCACGACACGCTGTATCCAAGCGAATAACCGGCAACATTGTGCAACAAGCTGGTCACAATGAGTAATGCACCAACCTTTAGCAGGCTGTCGCGGCCGGTAGCTGTAATGATGGTAATGATAACTGCAATTCCGACCATGGATAAAAGTGACAGGATTTTCCCCATTAACTGTTTGTCTTCTTTCAGAAAATGACGAAGTAGCAACGCTCCAATAATGGGAAGGAAATAAAACCAGGACATCGATTTGCCAAATGCGATCATAAAACCAGTAAAATCCGTTTCTTTCGCTTTCATATAAACCAGGTTAGTCAGCAAAATGATGAAGAAAAAGATTGTCATTTGCATCACTTTTGTCCGAAGTTTTTCTTTGCATGCATTGAACAGGTTGAAAATAAAACCGGCCACAATCGGAAGAATAATCATGTTTAAAATATCGAGCATCATGCTCCAGAAGTTAACTTCAATATACTGTCCACCAAGCATCTTCATTAGCAGCGGAGTAACAAACGGCGAAATAAGTGTTGAGATTGCCCCGATAGTAACCGCCAAAGCAAGATTGGCATGAGCAATGTACGACATCACATTGGAAGCGAGTCCGCTGGGAACACAGCCGATCAGGATAATTCCGGCAGCGATTTCAGGCGGAAAGTTAAAAATCCGGGATATGGCAAATGCAACCAATGGCATGATCAAATAATGGGAACCAACGCCAATGATTACTCCTTTTGGCATTTTAATTACCCCGGTAAAGTCGTTCATGCTCATTTGTGAACCCATTCCGAACATGATCACCTGCAAAAGCGGTACAATCAGTGTCTTAAACTGAAAATTTCCGGCTGAAGTAAAATACTCCGGATAAAACATGGATGCCGTTACTGCAGTAAATATCCAGATCGTATAGGAGAATCCTTTAAATGCGGCGAATCCTCTGACTGCAATAGCCAATGCGACAAAAAATGCAATGAGAAAAGGACCGGCATTAGCCAGATTTCCTGGAAAAACCTGAACAAGTGTGATGATCAGAAAAAATGAAGCAAATCCGAGTGCTACTTTGTAGACATTAATTTTTTTCATGAAAGGAAGGTTAGTTGGCACAGCTGTTAATTTAAATTAGCTAAAAATCCGATCGTGTGAGCGCTTGTCGTTCCAATTCTGCCTTTGCTGCTTCTGCTTCAGCCTTTTCAAACTTCTTATTTTATTGTGCAATTTGCTGCAAAATATTTTTCATTGTTTGATATCGTCAGAGGTAACGCATAACGCATATCCGTAATTTTTAATTCGGAAGGACTTGAAGCACGAGATACGCCTGAGGTCGTTTGCGCGATGGTATCCTCAATGGAGAGTTTCATTAAACCACCCAGAGCTATGCCTCCCAGCGCCGTTTTCCTGAGAAAATTACGACGGTCATTACTGGTTGAAGGATTCGCAATTTCTGCCTTTGCTGTTTCTGCTTCAGCCTTTTCAATCTTCTTATTTTGTTGTATAATTTGCTGCAAAATATTTTTCATCGTTTGATACCGTTAGTGGTTAATAAAATGAAAGCATTCAAAACAGCTAGTGTTGTGTTAATAATATTTTATTTTGACGGAGCGTCATGCCGAACTTATTTCGCCATCTCATAACTGGATGAGACCCCGAAATAAATTCGGGGTGACTGGGACTTGACAAAATCGAGTTGACACGACACTAGTAATTCCTTTCTTTCAGATATTTATCCAATTCTTCCTTTGTCATTGGCAATTTATCCGGATAATTATTCAGCCAATTGAGAAAGTCTTTTTTGATTTCTTCAGACCATTCGCTATCAATCTGACCAGCCAGATATTTCTTTTCCCTCAGGCGCTGATGCCCAAACTGGTCACGAAGCGCCGTAACTTCAGAAGTTAAAACCAAATCTTCAACCAAATAGGCAGGAATGAAGATTACACCATATTTTTTTGCCAGAACAACATCGCCCGGCAACACAGTTGCCCGTCCAACCCGTATTGGTGCATTAATGGAAGTTAGCATCATCTGTGAAATAAAAGAAGGATCGGCCCCTTTGATCCAGCCATTAAACCCTTTAATTTCGGACAAACCTTCCTGATCTCGGACTGACCCGTAAAAGATTACACCTCGCTGAGATTTGGCATAAATTGAATTTCCCAGATTGTCACCGATAAGCGTTCCATCTGCAATTTTGCCGTAACCATCGGCTACATAAACATCTCCGGTGGTAAGCATATCAATTGGCCAAGAGTTGGTCCCACCCTTTTGAGCTCTGCCTTCTGCTTTACCTTGTTCTTTTACCTGTTTTTCAAGATCGGGCCGGAGAGGCATGTATTGGGCTGTTACTACCCGGCCAGTCATGGCTTCGTCCGGATTGATAATTGTCCAGTCACCTTCGAATTGGTTCAAAAATCCTTTGTTTCGAAGTACGCTCCATGCTTCCTCCAGGGAGATTTTCTTCAATCTTTCGAGTATGGCATCTGGTACTTTTGGTCTTCCGTCGGCAAATCGTTCACCTTTCCATTCAGGAGTCAAAGCTTTAATATATTCGGGCGATGAGCCTACATGCTGTGCATAAGAGAAAAAACAGGCAAAGACGAAGGAGGCAAGTAAAAGCATTAGTTTATTCATAATCGTTTTTTTAATAGGTTTAAGAGTTTATGTTTTGGTTTAGATATTTTTCCTTTACAAAAAGTTGATTGAAAGGTAGAAAATATTATTTATAACGGGTGAATTTTTGGTCGGAATAACTGGTGACACCATTGTCGGTTCCTAGCCAGACAATCCCCTCTTGGTCAACAGCAATGCAAAGTACATTATCACTGCTCAATCCGTCACCTTCCTTGAAATTGGTCCAGGAAGATCCGTCGAAAACCGATACTCCACCCTTGGTACCAACCCAGATTTTTCCTTTTTTGTCCATCGCGATTGCCTGAACAAAATTATTAACTAGCCCATCCTTAACTGTAAAAACAGTCCATTTTTCGAGGGTATTATACCCGATGTGTCTTGCAACTCCCTGATCAGTACCAATCCACTGTGTTCCATCGGGAGAGATATAAAGACTGCAAATATTATCGGATGGCATCTGAATTGGTCCCCATTGGGCATATTCAGAAGCTCCGGATATTGCATCCACATCATTCCGGAAAACGCGGGCAACGCCTGCGCCTTTGGTACCTACATACAAAGTATCGCCACTTGGGCTAGTGCCCAAAGCAGTAATGGGAAAATCTTTAAATAAACCTTCAGGATATTGTTTCTGATAGGAATGGGCAAGCCATTTGTGATCATAAAACGCTGAAATTCCCTTATCCGTTCCAAACCAGCGCAGAGGATTCTTTCCAATATTTACAGCAATTACATTGTTGCTCAGGATAGGCGTATTTCCAGTGTGGTATGTGGTTGCGCCTGACCGGGCATCAATCGGAAGAGAAGCAACCGTTGCACCTTCGGATGTTGCGATATAAACTTCAGGTCCATATTCGGATACTGCGTAAGCAAATCCTCTGAGATTTTTTGTTGAAATCTTTCGGTTGTTATTCCGTAACATCCACTTTTTCCCATCAAAACTGACAACTCCGTTTTCAGTTAAAAACCATTTGATGTTGTCTTTATCAACAATAGCCGAATAAAAAGTCCGGGCAGGAATTCCCTGATCTGAAGCGTGATTAATTACATTGCTTTTGCCTACAGAACCTTCATTTCTGACCAATGTATCAGGAATGGAAACCAGTTCAATCCCTTTGCCATAGCCAAGATTACGTGAGTATTGTTTCTTCACGGCATTATTCCAATGCTCGTGTGCACCCAAGCTGGATAATGGCTTCCCGCTATTATCCGGATCATACAGGATTCCTTCCGGCCAATTGGAGAAATCAGCAGCCTGATGAAGATAATCATCCACTCCATTAGCGTTTGGCATGATGTTGTAAGCGTTATTGGAAGCATCGTGATTATTTACACCGTTCCATTCAGTTCGGAGAAAATCATAACAAACCGATTCAAGAGCAACTTGGTCCTGCGATATAAATATTGAACTACTCCAGTCGTTACAGAAAGGGGGCATAAAATATTTTACAGGACCGAGCAACTCGCTTGCACCGCCTCCATATAAACCATCCACCACGAAGAGTACCGTATTTTGACCAAGATATTTGCTCCCCATCAGATCAACAAGTACACGATACTTATGATATCCCGTATTGGTAGGCTTGCCTTTTACATAGGGAGCCATCAGTGAATAATGTAAATGATTGGCCGATTTTCTTGATTGAGAACCAAAATGATTTTTGGCTGTCAGTGAAATACCTGCAATTGCATGGGGCTTCAGGTTGGCCATATTAATCAGATAATCGGCATTTTCAATGACATCAAAAAGTTTATCGTTCTGTGTTTTATCGGAGTAATAAACGAGATCGTTTGAAGTTTCATGGATGAGTGTCCTTCCGTGTATGGTCGAAACTTTATCGAGGTAAACCACCCTGGGGAACTCGGCAAACCAAGCATCGTAGTTGTGTCCGTAAATAGGATTCTGCGGATCGCCAATGGCAATATTTGATTGGTCAATTCCAACTTCATTCACCAATTGCCTCAACAGTTCAAGAACAACGGACGGAGTGGTTTCAACAGTCCCCAAACCTGTTCCTTTCCAACTTTCAGCTAATTTTAGAACTGCCGGATAATAATAACCGTTATCTTTATCCTCTTGGCTTAATACTCCCCTGGAAGTGGTCTGATTTATCTTGATAAATATTTTTTCACCGGGAGAATATCCCTTGTTACCCCGATGCTTTTTATTATTGTGATAACGGAATAACGCATCCCATGATTCAGATATGGTCGTTTTACCGCCCAGCTTTTTTACTGATTCGTTCAACATTCTGCCGACAGCTTTCTGGTTCGTGTTTTCCGGTTTAAAGTACCAATCTTTATTATCAAAACTGTTTGTACAATTTTCATTGGTTGCATTTTTGTCCCAAGCCCAGATAACCCGACCGGGAAATACACCCAATGCTTTGCCAATTGGTTGGTTTGGACCGTCATCCGGTCCCGTTTTAGTCGAGCCATCAGCATAGGAATCCAAAGTACCATGAGGAAGCGAAATGACCAGTCCCGTCAAAGCAATAAGGACAAAAGAACCTGCTGCTACATACCTTGCACGTAAAATATTCTGTCTGGCTTTGCGCAAAGCAAGCGTAATTCCTCCAAGGGAGATTATATAGACAATAAAACCCGACATAAATGGAGCCGCAACTTGCATACATGGATATCCGGCCCTGGAGGGTTTGGGTATTACCCGGATCAAAAACCAGATGGTCGATATGATACCCATCAGGAAAAACAACAACTTTGGCGGGAAATGATGTTTATCCATCCAATCTCTGATCGTACTTAATTTCCCTTTCAATTTGTATATATCAAACTTCTCTTTCTCGTTCATAAGGTTTTCTGAAATTAATGCATCTCGGCATATTCCTCTTCGATGCTGTTATTTAAAATAAACATCATTAATGATATCCTTTACAGAAAACCCGGAGGTATTCTGCAAAGAATGATTGATTTACATCGTAGATTTTGCTACAGCTTCAATCAGTCCCCTTATATATCCTGCTGCATACAAACTACCCAAAGCACTGTATCCCGGACGTTCATTGCTGTCGCCTGCCATTGTCGGAACATGATCGGGACGCAAAGGTCCTTTGAACCCAATTTCAAGATACGCTTTCATAGCTTCGTACATATCAATCTGCCCTTCATCATGAAATGTTTCAACAAAATTCATTTTACCTCCTTTGACATTTCTAAAATGTACAAAATGGATGAGGCCTCTCTTTCCAAAATCTTTAACAAGCGTTGGAATATCTTCACCCATCAGTGAGAAGTTTCCCTGGCACATGGTTAGTCCATTATATGGGCTCGGATAAATATTGGCCATACGCCGGAAAGCATCGGCAGTAGTCATGATGCGCGAAATGCCCCGGATGCTGTCAACCTGTGGGTCGTCAGGATGCAAAGCCAGTTTAATTCTATATTTTTCGGCTTCGGGAACAACCGCTTTCAGAAAATATTCGAGGTTTTTCCAAAGGCTTTCTTTTGAAACTTCACCATATTTGGTAAGCTCTTTGTCCTTGATGTCCTCATAATCAAAAGCAGTCATCAGCGCTCCTCCCCTGCCGGGTCTGTCGATCGTGGTGCGTGCCCAGCTTATCACAGGCATCCAGTTATAGCAAATCGTATCAATACCTACTTTCGAAAGATTTTTCATGAGGGTAATGAAGTTGGATATTTCTTCATCTCTGCCTTCAAGTCCCAGCTTGGTTTTCTCGGAAAGGGCAGGAGGACCTTCAATGACTTCCAGTTTCAAACCAAATTTTTCCCAGGCATTCTTTTCTGCCAGTACTGCCTCATATTCCCATGGATTAATAGTCTGGCTTCCCGAAACCAGAGGGCTGATTTTACCGACAGCCCCAAGTACATTCAACTGTTTGCCAAATTCGGCTTTTCTTTTTTCAGCTTCAAGTCCTCCAAAATAGGCAAAGCACATTTTGATACCGGCGTCTTTGACGTAGTTTTTGGACGGGGAGCTTTTTCCCGTTAGCCCTTCACGTTTAAAAGATAGGTCAGTCGTTTCCGATAGGACCGGGGTTATTCCAAAAACGGAAAGCACCGCCACAGAGGCGCTCTTTCTCAAAAATTCACGGCGATTGTTTTTCATATTCCTATAAGTTAGTTTGTCGTATAGTATTCGTAGGAAATCTTCCAGTTAAACTCCTGACCGGGCTCAACTTTGATCTGAATATATGGTTCAGGGCAGACGGTTTTCAATGAAGCCCAGAATACCAATTTAAAAATTGGCCAATCACATTTGATTCTAACACCTGCTCCTGTCTTGCGGTTTTCAACAATCAGGTTATAGTTTATCGTTTCGTTATTCAATCCCCGCAATCCACCACAATAAACCGACTCCCCTATATTTAATTTTCTTAAAAAAGTTATTTCATCCCCCTGTATTTGAGCTATTTCTCCAAATCCTCTGCCGGAACCTTCCACGTTAACGGGAAGTTTAACCACATAGGCGGGTCCGGTAAGTTCTTTATCAATCAGCAAAAAATTGTGATTGTACACGTTTGTTTCAATTGTTTTCTTCCCGGTATTTTTTAAAGTATGTTCAATAACCAGTTCTGGTTTGCCCTTAGTCAGCCGGATGGTTTTCTTGTATTCATAGGAATATTCTGCATCATTCAGTTCATGCGCAAATTGAATCTGATCAACCCTTTTCCTAATTTTCCAGGTACCCGGATTTGTAATTGTATATAATTTAAAATTGTTGTAAGCTGACTCATCTGGTTTATATAATGAACCAATGCCAATTTTAATAAAATTAGCACCAACCTTTGTTTCATTGTAATCTATCGGTGCAAACTCTTCAACAGGCCCCATAACAGCATCATGAGCTGTGGATTTGTATTTTTCAAACCACTGACCATAATAGCTATGACCATTATATTCAAGGCTTGTAATGATACCTGACCAATCAAATCGAGTTGCCTGATAGTACCCCTTATCAGAATCCGGAAGGTAAAAATGGGCATGTATTAATCCATTTGTAATTTCCGCTTCCGGAAATTTTCCAGAAGATACGGCACTGATCATCAAAAATGGGAACAGGCAAGCTTGAATATGAGTGTTTTTCAAAGTGTGTGTTTTTATATTAATCTCCTTTAATAATTATGGTCTTATAATCGTTCCGTCGCTTTTTCGTACCTGCCAGTTCGACTTTATACTGATCGGATACTTTGCCGCTTCTTTCTCGTTAATATCCACCCCAAGTCCGGGTACTTCGTTGACCGACATATATCCTTTGTTCATGGTCGGGCAACCTGAAAAAACAGATTGTAATTTCTCGGGAAAACTTACTGATTCCTGGATACCAAAATTCCATACGGCAAGATCCATGTGACAATTCGCAGCATGACCAACCGGGGAAACATCTCCGGGCCCATGCCATGCTGTTCTGACATTGAACCACTCGCCGAGGCGGGCAATTTTCATGGCAGGAGTGATGCCTCCAATCTGTGATACATGAACCCGAATAAAATCGAACCATTGATTCACCATCGGCATTTTGAACTCGTTAATATTATTAAACAACTCGCCCATGGCAATCGGAACGGAAGTACTCATCCGCAACTGTTTAAACCATTCCATATTCTCCGGAGAAAATGGATCTTCAATGAAAAATGGATGGTAAGCTTCAAGACTTTTAATCAAATTAATGGCATCCAGCGGCTGTACACGCTCATGAATGTCATGCAATAGTTCAACTTCATCTCCAAAGGCTTTACGAACAGCTTCAAACATTTTTGGAACTGAATTCAAATAAGCTCGCTGATCCATAAATGAATCTGTTTCACCACCAAACCCTGCCTCTTTATAATCAGGATTGTTGCCTAAAGTTCCTACACCACCATAGCCGCCCTGCTGGATCCGGATATGTTTAAATCCCTGTTCCATGAACTTCTGAACAGCAACAACTATTTCCTCGGGAGTTTTGCCGCTCGCATGGGTATAACAGGGTACAGCAAATCTTGCTTTCCCACCCAGCAACTGGTAAACAGGCATATTGGCCCGTTTCCCTTTAATGTCCCAAAGCGCCTGATCCAAACCACACATGGCATTATTCAATACCGGACCGTTTCGCCAATAAGAACTGACATAGGCTCCCTGCCAGATATCTTCGATCGTATCAACGTCCTTTCCAACACAAAAATCGTTCAGGTAACTGTTAATTGCAGTAACAACCACTTCTGCCCGCTGAGTAAATGTTGCACATCCCAGACCATATAAACCCGGCTCAGTAGTCTCCACTTTTACTACAATCAGGTTTGAACCAGCAGGAGCAGTAGCAATAGCCTTCACACTCCTGATTTTTACAGGAGCCAACCCTTTTGCATAAACAGGGGTCTCATACTTTTCGGCTCGGGCCAGAGGGCTTCCAAACAGACTTAAAAATCCAACAGAAGAACCTGCAGCAATCAATTTAATTGCATTACGCCGATCGGTCTTTAAATGAATTTCTGAATTCTTCATGATCTAAGGCATTAGTGAAAATATTAGAATGTTTTACAAATCACCAGCTTCTATCACCCTCACATCATTTTACCTGAACTAGTTTCATTTCCCTAGCCCTTTTCCTGTTACTGTTCTTATTTTATTCCAGTTTTATCCCTGCCGATTCGCAGATGCCTTTAATGTAACCCACGGCAAAAACATGCCCCAGCATGTCGTAACCGGTTGAGATTCCGCTGGCAAAAGCCTGGTGTGCTTCTCCATACATGGATGGAGCATGGTCGGAACGGATAATCCCGTCAAAACCGCAATCGTCATAATGTTTGATCATTTCAGCAACTGCGGTTGGTCCGTTGTCTATAAACGTTTCATGGAAACAATTTACGTCGCCCTCGATATCACGCAGGTGAATGAAGAATATTTTATTCTCTTTGATCCATTTGGCCGAAACCGTTTTCAGGTCTTCATTCATAGTTTTAAACGTAGCCTGGCAAAAAGTCATGCCGTTATTCGGACTGGGATAATGTGCAAATACTTTTTCAAAACTTGCTGCCGAAGTAAGGATACGGGCAACACCTCTAAACGGGCTGATTGGCGGATCGTCGGGATGTAAAGCCATTTTCACTCCACTTGCCTCAGCGACAGGGAGAACTGCATCCAAAAAATAGAAAAGGTTATCCCACAGCTTTTCTTCAGAAATGCGGACCTCTTTTGGAGCCAAATCGTTCTCCATCGATTTTAGATTGAATTCGCTGGTCAGTGCGCCTCCACGTGTCGGCACATTAACCTTTGACCGGTACCATCCGGTTACAGCCATGAAATTGTAGCAAAGCAAAGGAATATCCAACTGCCCCATATTCCGGATCATCCGGCAATACTTTTCGATAAGCTCATCCCGGTTCTCCAATCCCAATTTTATGGGTGACATATCGAATTGATCTCCCTCCAGACCATACAACTCAAAACCGGCTTCCTTAAATTCGTTTTTTATGGCTTTCAACGATTCAAAATCGTAGGGAGCCTCCTTGCCTGACAATTCGGGCATGGCTTTGGTAATGGCATAGTTCACACCGATCTGACGAGCCAAGGTCCATTTACGCTCATCGTATTTCGGGGGTAAAAGCAATGAAAGTCTCATGTGATGTTTTTTAATCTTTCGTTTTAAAAATCAAGAAACTCGTGAAAATTAAAAATATCCGCCCTTTTCGGTTATATCTTTTGCCGATTGCCCCTCATGCACCCATCCGAAAATCTTCTTTTCATTTTCTTTGATTTCTTCTGCACGAATCAGCACGTCGTATGCAATTTCTCTTGGTACAATCAGTACACCATCAACATCGCCCAAAACAACATCACCCGGTTTGATGGTTACATCGCCAATTTTGATTGGAATCTGGTAATGGGTAATCAGGCAGCGTCCTAAACTTCCGTTGGAACTACGATACTCGTAAAATACCGGAAAATCTGCTTCCAGGATTTGATGGGTATCTCGGATACCGCCGTCTATACAAGACGCTTTGAGTTTTTTGCCCTTTGCCGTAGCGGTCATTACTCCTCCCCACAGGGTAGCTTTGTTGTCGCGGCTGGTGTCCCAAACTACAAAGGCATCTTCGTGCATTGCATCAAGCATTTGTACGCGGAATTCCATCTCTCCTTTTATTTTTACATTGGGTGCACTTTTTACCGTAAAAGCAAATCCGGCAACCGTCCGGTATTCGCGCAAAGGGATAATCCTTCCCGGCAAAGCCTGTTCCAGCAGACAAAACTCACGCAAAACGTCGTTTACCGCTCCCGTATAAAGCTGTTCAAAACGGCTCAGTAATTCTTTATCGGGAATAGGAAATGAAACATTGGAAATGCCTTCCCGCAATTCGATCAGTTTCTCCAGGTTCATCATCCCGACTTCCTTTTTGAATTGTTCTGTACTCATATCTTAAATAATTTGAAGTTCAATTTATTAAAAATTCAGACTAAGTCCTCCGTCAACGAAAATATCCTGACCGGTAATATATTTCCCGGCATCCGAACAGAGCAGCAGGGCCGTTGCGGCACAGTCGGAAGGTTCACCAATGTATCCCATCGGTATTTTTGCTTCGAAGCTTCTTCTGTAAGCCTCATCCTTAAATACCTCTGCGTTGCGGCCGGTAAGAATTGTCCCGGGCGCCAGATTGTTGATGGTAACCCCGTGTGGCCCAAACTGAGGGGCGAGGTTTTTTACCATACTGGATTGGGCAACTTTGGAGGCAGCATAGACTATCATTTTCTGATGCGGCACTATTTGCTGCACACTGCCTACGGTCACAATACGCCCCCATTTTTTCTGCTGCATATAGGGAAACAACTCCTGGATCAGAAAAAGAGAAGCCCGAAGATTGGTATTGATTTGCAGTTCAAATTCTTCGGCTGTTACTTCATTCCAAGACTTGCGGACCTGAACAGACGCATTCAATACCAGGATATCGATTTCAACGTGTTGGTCCTTGAGAAAACCCGTGATAGATTTTGCAGACCCCCATTGTGCAAGGTCGCATTGAAGCAACCAACATTTCACGCCCATCTTGTTGAGCTCGCCTGCGGTTTGTTCGGCCAGTTCTTTCCCTGACCGATAATTAATAACTATGTTAGCGCCGTACTCGGCCAAACCCAGCGAAATAGCTTTGCCGATACCCTGGCTGCCGCCCGTAACCAAAGCCGTCTTTCCATTCAGGTTGAATAAGTTTTTATTTCCATTATTTTATCCGTAATAAATTGGTAATCCTTCACCGATATCCGGGAAAGAGATGATCTCTCCACGTTCGGCTTCCGTAACAACAAGTCCTAACTTACCGAAAGGATCGAACGCACAACTGGTAGGTCTATTGCCAGTGCATTCAATCCAATTGATTAGCTGGCCATCCTGCCCGAAAACATTGATCCTGCTTTCGTTGAATATGGTGACATAAAGGTTTTCCTGTGCATCGAATGCAATTCCGTCGGGGCCCCATGGGCCATTTCCTGCTTTTGCAAAAGGACTTTCATTCCTGAGTTCAAGGTTCTCAGCATGCCACTCGCCAATCCAGAGCTGTTGCCGAAATGTTTCTGAAAAAATTAGCGTTCTCCCATCTCTTTTCAGTGCAAGTCCATTGGTAAAATATTTATTCTTTGAAATTACTTTAGCCTGACTGCTACCTTTTGGAAGTACACAAATGGTTGACAAGGGGTCTTCACGACCATCTGCATGGTCTGAAAATAGTAAGTTCCCGTCCGTGTCGAAAATCAGGTCGTTAGGCCGTTTCAACCGGGCACCCTCGTCAGTGTATCTGCAAATCGTATCAAAAGTATTTTGACGAGGATTAAAGACCCGGATTTCTCCACGTCCGCTGTCACAAAACCAGATGTTTCCGCAAGCATCGATCATTGCTCCATTTGGTGTGCCATCCACTTCAAAGCGTTCAAGCTTTTTCCCATCCCAACGGGACAGATTGCCCCCTTTGATCTCCACAAACCACAAGTTCCCGTCAGGATCAAAAACAGGACCTTCCGGAAAATTCAGTTGGAAAATGAGAATCTCAAATGTCTTTTTATTTGACTTTTTTACCATTATTTTTCTCCTGCATAATCCAGTTTAAACCAAAATCTAAGGGCTATGAAAATAAGTACAGCGCCTGACAAATAAAACAAAGAAAGACTGGAAAAACTTGCGGCCAGGCCCAATGTTGGCTTTAATATTCCCAGAATCAATGGGGCAAAGGCTCCCATCAAAAAGGCGAACATCAACATAAAACCAGTGGCTGAAGAGCGAATTGAGGGTTTTACCACCTCGTAAAGCGATGCAAAAATATTGGAATCATAAACACCTCTTGCAAAACCAAATAGAGCCAGAGCGGTATATGTTATCCACCGATTATCTGAATATCCCATGAGAAAAATAAAGGGAGCCCCGGCCAATAATGCCATTGACTGAACTGATAACCTTTTGGAAGGATCTGATTTGGCCATTCGATCGGCTAATCGGGCGCCAAACATCACTCCTAAAAATGCACCGATGTGGTGATAAATCAGTGACGAAAATCCGGCATAAGTTACTGACATGTTGTATTTTTCGACTAGGTAGAGTGGCATCCAAGTCAGATAGCCCACGTTAACAAAAACCATACAGGCAAAAGCAAGCGTCAGCATCAGTACAGTCGGCTTCTTGAACACATGAAGCGCCTCAGTTATTGATTGCCGAATATTTAAATTAGATTTCCCTGTTACCGTTTGCTGATTTTTAATCCGAAGCATAAAAATAACGGATACAAAAACTCCTGCAAGACCAAAAACATGAAACGAATGTCTCCAGCCAAAGTGTTCGCCAATATAACCAGCCAAAACTCCACTTAAAATAATCCCCGCGTAAACCGACGTCTGATGAACCGATAACGCGAAAGCACGATTCTCTTTATACCGCTCACTCAGCATGGCATTAGCCGCAGGCGCATAAAAAGCTTCTCCACCACCAGTGGCAACACTTAGTAAAATGATAAAAGGGATCAGTCCGGATGCAAATCCTGTAAAGAAGGTGGAAATACTCCAAAACAGGATGCAAAAGGCCAATATATTTCTACGAGGAAAGATATCACCTAAGAATCCGGCTACTGGAACCAGCAGTCCATACGTCCAAACCAGCGCCGATGCAATGAGACCAAACTCTGCGTCCGAAAGCTTGATATCGCCCCTTATGAGTGGGAGAGTAACGTTGAATATCTGTCGGTCAGCCTGATTCAGAAAGAAAGCAAACCATAAAATAATCAACAATTCCCAGTTTGCCCAAAAGCTCTTTTTTCCCATTAATGCCAGTTTTTATAAAGAATTGACCAGTATAATTTTGCTGATCAGCTATTACTCATTTTTAATAAAATCTATTTCATCTGGATGTAAAATATGCCGTATCACGGGCGTTTCAGTTGAATCTGAAAAGTCTTTATTTCCCAAGGTTTAAAATCAATTTTTCCATTGACTTCTTTCATCAATTTCCCGTCCAGCGTAGTTTCAGTCATTTTCGTTCCTCTTTTTTCAAACTGGATGGATGAACCCGAAGTCCAATCACCAGCCTTGTATAAACGAGCAACAACCTTGTCTTTTTCAGGATAAAGGCCGGTTAAAATCACGTCATTTTCAGCATCAACATCAAATGTTTTGATGTTGTTACCTAGCTTACCATGATTTGGTTTGCTCTCTACGGTTGGAAGCTGGAAACTGTATTCCAGCGCTTTCCGGTGCAGATCGGCCTCTTTCCAGTTTCCAGTAAACGGGAGAAGTGCAAACTCGTAGGTATAGGAGCCTGTCAGCATCCGGGTACCCCAGACGTAATACATGGCATAAGCCAGCGGGATCGAAAAACTGTTGTCCTTTTCGCGGATGCTTCCCATCGTTCCTTTGTTGAAAAAGGCAATCCCCGATTTGCCGTCCGACAAAGCGGTCCAGTAATTCCCCTCCACATTTTTATTGGTGGTTTCGGCAATGGCAAAAGGCAGATCACGAATGCCCACTGCTGTAGTATCCACACGGGGAAAGAATTTGAAACGGAGCTTTTCTTCATGTACAAAGGGCGAATGTCCATCGCGGAGGTTTTCGCTCAGCAATCCGATCTTTTGTCCATTGAAATCGAACCTTACACTGCAATCAATCCGGGGATTATCCTCATAAAAAGTCATCTCAAACTGATAAGGAATGTTGGAGATAAAACCATACTCCACCATTTTTACCCACGGCGTACTTTCGCCGGATTTCTGGATCACCCATTTGCCGCCCGACTGGCAGTCGGCTCCCTCGATGGTCCCCTCAAAAAAGAGCGCGCGTTTACTTCCGCCAGTGATGAATTGGCCGGTTTTAACATCTTTGATCGAACTTAATCCACCTTCTTCCGATAGTTTGATTTCATAAAAAGGAGTGGTGGCAGTCAGTTTTTTCTCATCAATGCGAATCGGGTAACTTGCCGGTTTTTCGGCCTCCGCAGCTGCTACGATCGAAAAGGAGGTCAGGCTTAACGGAGGCAACTCTGCTTTAAAGGCCAAACGGGCTTCGAGAATGCTTCCGTCGGAGAGCTTATTCGAAGTGATAATATTGACGGGGATGATCTTATCGCCGCATTTGACTACAAAATTTTGGCTTCCCCTTTGTTGAGCCCGGCAGTGGCAAAAATCCACCTCGTTTGCTTCCACGAAAGCGGATTGAAAACTGTCACTTGTTTGATTCCCTCGCCTTTCATGTTGGCTGCAAAATAGTTCATCGATTCATTGATGGATTGCGCTGATTGGCTGATGGAGACCGGCAATAATTTCCTGGCTTCGGGCAACAACCCGCAGATCTGGATATCGTGATGTTGCGCCAGCAGCAGTTTTTTCCAGGAGATATCGAGTTCTTCCAAGTGCGATTGGCCGCCGTTCAATGCTTCCAGAGCGGCGAGTCGTTCAGCCGTGAGTACGCTGATTTCTGCTTTTCTCGAATCGTTCCAGATTTCATTTCCGCAATAACCCCACGGCATCCTGACCACAAAATCGTTGGGTTGGGTGACCATGTCGGTCGTAGGTTGGGGATATTTGTCCATTAGCTTATCGAGCAAAACCCACTGAAACATCGGCTTTTTATCGTATTCGCTGACCAGTTCCTCTTTCCGCAATCCGGAGTCATCGGCCCGTGAGGCCAGCAAAGGCTTGATATTTTCAAACTTTTTGCGGTAATCTTCCATCGAAAACTTGCTGTCATTGCCCGGATAGCGCGTTAGAATCCAGTTGTCGATCGGCGTTTTACCAAATTCGGCGCCTTCCCCCACGTAGGTGGGGATTGTCGCAACCTTTGAGCCATCCACCCCGACCCAACAGCCTATCGGGACATTGAAGGTGGGATTGTAGCCGTACATCATAAAATGAGTGCGCATGATGGCCCCGCTGAACCCAAAGCCTTTGATAAGCTGCGGAATCTGGCTGTGCATGGCATGTTCGCTCATCAAATAAACCGGTGGCCGGTAATTGAAATATTTGCGCTCAGCATTCAACGCATACTGAATCTGCCGAACGTTGGATTCGTCGTTGATAAATTGCGACAACGGCTGCCCATAGGTACAGGATCCGATGGCAAACCGGCCTTTGTATTTTTGCAAAAGAGTCTTTAACTCGTTCAGCAATTGCGGCTCTTGCCCGGCAAAATAGTCGTAAATCTGTGCTTCATTGTCGAGGCCTATCTTGAAGGAAGGATATTTATCCAGCCACTCCGTTGCGTTTTTCAACCGTTCCTTAAAATGATCGCTTCCCCACAGGATCAATCCGCCATGGTCGTAGGTGAGCATATAGGTGGTGTCATTGACGGCAGGAGCCGTTCGTGGTTGCGCCCAATCGGTCACAGCCAGGAAAAACAGGCAAATGGTGGCTAAAAGTTTTAGATTCTTCATCTGGTTAATTATTTGGGTTCAGTTAAATTTAATTGTGTTCCCCATTTTTTGTTGGGCTCCGGGCCCATTTCAAAGAGGAGTTTTCCGCCCGGCTTGATATCCGAATAATGGAATAACGGCTGATCAAGCGTCTTCCCATTCAGGGCTACCGATTGCACGTAGATGTTTTTGGGCGAGGCATTGTTCGCCTGGATAACGAATTCGCTCCCTTCCGGTCCATCCAACCGGATCGCCACCTTTTTGAACAATGGGCTACCGATGTCGTAGTCTCCTGAAGCCGGATTTACTGCATAGAATCCTAAAGCGCTCTGGGCATACCATCCTGTGAGGTAGCCATTGTCGTCCATGCCGCAAAGTCCCGAAGGGGTCGGATGGTGCAGGAGGGCCATGAGGGTACGGACCATTCGCTGAACCTTCCAAGGAGTGCCGGCGTAATTGTATAAATAGGGAACATAGCGGTCTGTCTCATTACCATGACAATACTGCCCGATAATTCCGGTGATATCCCTCAACGGACGCGCAGGAGGGGAATAGGGTAGGGTAAAAAGTTCATCAAGTTTATGTTCGAAAGCGCTCTTTCCTCCCATCCGCTTCACCAGATCGGGGATATCATGGAGTACTAGCCACAAATAGTGCCAGGCAGTGCCTTCGCGGTAGAAAAACTGGGCATAAGTCTGACTGGGGTCAAATGGCGTGACCCAGGAACTGTCGGGACGTTTGGCCCTCATAAATCCGGTAGATGGGTCAAAGAGATTTTGGTAATTTTTTGCGCACCTGGAGAAGTAAGTGTAATCTTCATCTTTCCCCAATGCTTTGGCCAATTGTGCAATACAATAATCCTCGTAAGCATAGCCTAAAGTACGGTTCACACAGTCGGCGCCGGGCGTCCTACCCAAATCGCTGGTCGGCTGATCAATGAATGGTTTGGTAAAAGGAATAAAACCGTATTTCCGGTAGAGGTCAACCGCTTCCCAGGATTCTGTTGCGCCTTTTTTAATAGCATCGTAGGCCAATTCGACTGAAAAATCTGTAAATCCCCGGGCGAACATTCCTGCCACTCCTGAAGCTTGACCTATTCCCCAGAAACTTCCTGTGCCCGGAACCCAGTTCATCCGGGTCAACTGATTGTTGATCCAATTTTTTCCCCGGGCAAAGATCATGATGGTTTGCGCCCTGGGCCAACCCAAGAAATCACCGTAGGCAACTACCCGATAAACCGAAGAATAAAAATTGACCCTGTCATCGCGGGTACCCCCTTCGACGTGGAACCGTTTTAAGACTTCGTTCCAGCGATCAAAAGCGTTTTGGTGCACTCGGTCGAAATTCCAATCCGGTATTTCCTGCTCCAGATTTTTTTTCGCCTCTTCCAAACTGACCAGGGAAATCCCAACCTTGCTCAAAACTTCCCTTTGCTTCCGGGTATCAAAACTGAGATAGGCGCCAATATTCTTTCCGGTACTAGATGACGATTCTGGAGAGATGACCACCTCTTTCCAAGTTCCGTAAGATGTAAAAGGCTGACTAAATTCTGCATAAAAGTAAACAGTAAACCCTTTGCATTGCTGCCATCCACTGACATGAGCTACATCCTCCACCTGCAACGAAGCGTCCTGAACCGGATTACTCGTTTGAGCAATGGAAAGATCAATCAACACATGCGATTGCGAACTTCCGGGAAACCGGTAGCGGTGAAAACCGCAATTTTTGGTTGCAGCCAGTTCTACATTGATCCCGTAACGGGTTAGAAAAACGGCATAATAACCAGCCGAGGCCTTTTCCCTTTTGAAATCTTTGGGAGAGCGGTACCCTGATTCTGGATTTTCCCGGCTCCCGGGAGTCGTTTGTACCGGGCCGACGGTCGGCATAAATAATATGTTGGCATACTGATTGTACTCATGCTGCAGGTGGGTAAAACCCATGATCGAAGTGTCTGTATATCGGTAGGAAGACCCTCTCACATGAAAAATGCCATCGAAACCGGTATTGGGACCTAGCTTGACAACCGGATCCACCGTCATGGCTGCCGGACTCACGCAGCCATAATAGAGCTCCTCTCCGGGTGGCGGATTATTCCCCAAAAACTGCTTTTCTTCGGGCGGTGCTGTGCCAATAAATGGATTGACAAAATCTGCCGGATGTCGCTGGGCAATGGTACTCGTTGCTATGACAAATACAAAGAGTACGAACAAACCTATTTTGTTCGGTAACAGTTGTCTCCGATATGCTGGCAAGTGAGGCGAGTCACTTTGTCCACCTGCATGCTTCCGTAATGAATATAAACAAGATCTTTTGGTCATAACCGGCATCCATTTTTGTGCAATGTTTCACTGATGATCGAACACCCGCTTATTCTTTGGGCGACTTCACTGCTTGACTATTGTCTGTTGCCCTCGTGTTAAATTTGACAGTCTTGATCGTATTGGCACCACCCAGCAGCGTTTGCTTCTTAGTGTGGTCAGTATCTTCCTCCAGTAGGTTAACTTCATTAAAAGTTACCTGATGGTCAAGAAATTTCAAGGAAGTATTGACAGGAGCCCCCTCTATTTCGTACAGGCGCAAAATGACGGATGAACCTAAATCTGCCTTCTTCAGGGCGCTGACCACTACATTCCCCTGCGAAACCGAACAGAACGAATAAGTGGACGGCAGCGTCTTGGCGCTAAGTTCATCGGCAACACTGACAGGCAGCAACGGGTTGTTGAAATTCATGCCCGCACGATAAACTTTACCGGCTTTCCAGTCTCCGGGACCTGACGAAAGTGAATAATGAAAAGTATAAATTCCTGCCGGAGGATAGTTTTCCGAGGTAAGTTCATTATCACGCATAACCTTTACCGAGACATACCGGGTACCCCTGACCATCTCGGCATAAATCATGTCATCGCCCAAACGGATTTGCTGGTGGTCAGTAGCAATGGTCAATCCCTCCTTGTCGGTTCCCATGTTAATCCAGTCGTGAACTTCCCGCGATCGTTTCCATGCTTCGTTGGTTATCTCATCATCGCGTTTGGTTGCAGCTCCCGGCATAAGATTATCAGCAGAACTGGCTCCAAATGGAATACCATAATGAATTTTGGCATCATGCCAGGCAGACGGAAACTGCTGATGAATCCGCATAAAACCCATGGTCTGCGGTTTCCAATCAACCGTATTCTCTATATCCAGTTGTTTGAGGCCGTCGTAAAGGGTCAAACGCTGCTTAACAGGGATATCTGCAACATTGCCTTTGATCTGGATGACCGTCCTGACGGAATTGTTCTCTATAACCGCAATTTCCGAAACCCGGTTAATGTAAGTACGGCCGCTTGGGGGTTCTTTCCCGATGTAGTTTCCACCCCGTTCTTCTAGGGCAGTTATTTCCATATCCTTGCAAACATCATGATTCAGCTCCTTGTCAAACAAAGAGACACGGCCAGTAGCGCGATCAACCGAAAGCCGATAGAATTTGTTTTCGAAAACGTCGCTCCCAAGTTCACGCCTCGGGTCTTTCTTATCGTTGTCTGAATCGAGTTTGAGGGTCGAGACCGTAGAAAATTCATCCGACTTCTCTGCAGGAACCAGATAGTAGGTTTTGTAGCCGATGGAAGGGACCTCTCGGGCAACAAACACAATCCGGAGAGCTCGCGAAATATTTTCACTCCACTCTTCGACATAGAACGGAATTGAATTGCCCGACTCGTCCAGCAGGCGCATCCCTTTTCTGAAATTACCAATGTCCCATGGACCTACATCGCCATACAGGGTAAGATGAGCGCGGACGACATCATTTCTTTGCCATCCCATCGGATTGAAAACTACGATCGGGAAACTATGCGCAACCGGTATCTTAACCCGTTCAGCTATGTTCCGCATCATGTCCCGCAGGATCTCGCCTCCGCGGATAACAGACAGCTGATCGTATTCAATTTTTCGGTTATCCCCGATAGTGCCTCCCTGACCATCGTGGTTGTGGTCCATTGATTCGATCAGCTTTTTCCAAAGGAAATCAAACTCCTGCTGCGGATAGCTGGCATAGCCAAGGGCATAGTTGATCGTTGCGAATTTCTCTGCCGTAAGCAACGTATTGGTGGCCTGGATGATCCCGGGCCAGATATGTACAAGTGATGCGACAATATTAGGCCAGGAGGAGGGTATTTCGCCGGTAACATCGGGAATAGAAGAACTTTTTTCCAGCTGATGAAAAAAATCCGTAGGTGTTGAAATGGTAAGGTGTGCTGGTAGCTGTTTGAAAAACTCTTCCGATTGGCTCACCAGATCAACTGGCGGTGACCAGAGGTCAAGACCCCAATGTACCATAATCGGTCCGTTTGTTGTTTTTTGGACTTCTGCCAAATCCTTTAAAAAACGGACTTTTTTATCGGCCATCGATGTATTTGCGGAAGTCAGGAAAGTACCCCAGGAGTATCCGTTCAGCGAATTCCAGGCCAAAGCCTTGGATCCATCGGGCGAGGTCCAGTTGAATACGGACTTATCGTAAGGCCCCATGCGGGTAATAACTGCGTACGGAACACTCGAAAGTTTCAAAATTTGAGGAAACTGGGGTGTGTATCCAGGCAGGTCGCCCAAATGGGCAACTTTACCTTCTACGCCAAATACCTCCTTGGCATAACGCTGACCGATTGCCATATTCCGGGCATGTACTTCCCCGTCGGGAAGTCCCTGGAAAATCCCGGCCCATTTGGGGGCAATCTCGATTCGACCCTCCTTAACCAACCGTTTTAATTCTTTTGCTTCCGTCGATCCGACATGAGAATCCATAAAATTGGCCACAAAGACATTGTCTTCGAGCAGGAAACGGAATTTTGGTGATTCATTGGCCAACTGGATAGCCCGGGTTATAATTCGGCTACCACGGGACAGACACTCCTCCCGGGTACCTCCCCAGAAAAAATCGAGATGCGAAAAAGGCACAAAATAGATATCCGGTTCTTTTGGTTGTTGCGCGATTGTCTCTGTATTCAAATTTATTATAATTAATACAAGACTGAGCAACTTTAAAAGTGAATGTTTTGTAGTTAGGACCATAATTATCAATTTACGCAAATGTGTATTATACTCTACCTAGACATCGATGGCGGCACTGCCTCAGTTGAACTGCCCCATGCTTTATTTGGAAGCGGCCCCATGTTTAATATCAGTTTTCCACCCTGCATCAGTTCCTCATGCGAAAACCAGGGCCGGTCAATACTTTTGCCGTTCAGCTCAGCCGACTGGATGTATTTGTTCTGCTTCGAAACATTTTTTGCCTCAACCATAAACTTTTTACCATTGCCAATATCAATGATTGATTTATTAAATAAGGGACTGCCAATATCGTAGGTTAAACTCCCCGGAGAAACTGTATAAAAACCCATGGAACTTAGCACATACCATGATGACATTTCGCCATAATCTTCATCACCGCATATTCCAAGAGGGCCTGCACCATACCAGATATCCATGATTTGACGAACCCGACGTTGTGCCATCCAAGGTGCTCCCGCATAATTGTAAAGGTATGGGATATGCCATGTAATCTCATTCCCGTGGGAATACATTCCAATCCATCCGGTCATATCCGGATACTGGCCCAAAAATTTAAATTTGCTGTAAAGCGGAACTGTCGTTGTAAAAAGGGCATTTAATTTTTGAACAAATTTTTCACGACCTCCCATCAATTTTACCAGGCCATTCACATCATGAGGCACGTACCAAGTGTAGTTCCATCCATTGTTTTCGGTATAATAGTCACGGCCCCCCTGACCTCCTGACCAGATCGGATCAAAAGGCTCAATCCATTTACCATCGGCTGTTTTTGGGCGCATAAATCCGGTCGCCGGATCAAAAACATTCTCGTAATTATGAGCACGTTTCAAGAAGTATGCGTAATCGTCATTTTTCCCGAGTTGTTTGGCCATCAGGGCCATGCACCAGTCATCATAACAATTTTCAAGGGTGATGGCAACGGCTTGCCGACCAAATCCGACCTGTGGAACCCACTCTTTTTCGCCGGATGGTATCGCCGGGAAAAATCCTTTATCCAGATAAACCTTATCCAATTCAGTCAACCCAAAATCACTGCCCCGATGCCGGGAAAGCATGGTTGTTTCCAAAGAATTCCGCTTCATCCCAGAGTATGCTTTCTCCACATCAAAATCGCGGAATCCTTTCAGGTAAGCGTCCGTAATTGTTGCTACCTCGTGACGACCAATCATGTTTCTATAGCCGCCGCTATTAGAAAGCCAGCCACCCTGTTCCTCCATTCTTACATACGAGCGCAACATATCATTCTGTTTGTCCGGTTCTACCAACAGGAACAGTGGGAACAAGGAATGATGCGACCCCCAATTTGAAGCTACCCGATAAAAATCGTGACCATCAGTGGAATGAACAGTACTGTCAAAGCGGCTATAATATCGTCCGTATTCGGTTAAGTTCACCGACTGATTGCCAAGCATGACCCTGTAAAGCGCACTGTAAAATTTGGTCCGTTCAGACTCCGTTCCACCTTCAATCAGTATTTTGCTTAAAGCCTGGTTCCATATACTTTTTGCTCTATTTTTAGTCTGATCAAAGTTCCAATCAGGAATTTCATTTATCAGGTTTTGCTTGGCCTGTTCGATATTGATATAGGAAACACCAACTTTTACCCCGACCTTTTCACCTTCAGCAGTTGAAAAAGAAGCCAACGCACCGATACTGTCCCCAAGTTGCTCGGATTGAACTGAAATAGAAATGCCTTTCCAGGTACTTACCGATGAAAATGGTTTGCTAAATTCAGCATAGAAATATGCCTTTTGCCCTTTTCCTATATTCTCGACAGCTTCTATGGCATTGTTGCCAATTATCTTAATCTTTGAGTTGTTGCCCAACAGAATATAAGATTCGTCCGATTTTGGGAATGAGAACTGGTAAAACGAAGCATGTTCTGTTACTGTTGTCTCAACAGTTATTTGATAATCTTCGAGAATTACTGAAGAGAAATAAGGAGTAACCGTTTCAAAATCATGATCAAATGTTGATGCGATTTCACCTGTGTTTACTCGTGCTTTTCCAGTTGTTGCCATAATCCATGATGGAACCGTTTTAATTCCATATCTGGGTAATGCCCGGAGGGAAAAGCTGGATATTTTATCAGCCAGGTAACGGTCACCAATTTCCGGATAAGGATTTTGCCCGGTTTGCACCATGCCATGAGGCAATTGTACCATCGCTTCGGTGGCAACCAACAGATGGCCAATGGTGCCAATATTTGGATTTACATAGTCCACAGGATCTTTTATATTCTCGTTTTTACACGAAAAAAAGATTTGTGCAACTACAAAACAAACCATAAATAAATAGGAATTTCTTTTCATATCAGATTCATTTATTGTAAGCTTTAATTAGTTTATTTTATAATTGAAGGATGTAGCATCTCCAGGCTTCATTTCAAGAAAACTTCGACAGAAGCTACATCCCTACTTTGAATTGTTAACATGTTATTTGGCTGATCAAAATCGACATCCTCCAAAACTTTACCATTCTTGGTTACCTTGATTGGTTTTGAACCACAATATATCTTCGTGGTGGCATTGATTATGGCCGCTTCGATCCTGCATTTCAAATGAGTATCAGAAATTAACTCTGCACTGCGGACAAATCCATCGGATGAACTGATGTAAAGGTTTCCTAATCTGCATTTCGGATCATTACTCATGGTTAAGTCGATAGTTACTCCTGAAACAAGCCTCTCGGCCGGAATCATGTAGCAGGGATAGATTTTCCCGTCCACTTTAACCTGTTTGATATAAATATTTTCGTCGCTGTTATTCGCAGCCTGAACAGTAATGCTCTTTTTCCCGTTTTTTATAACGGTTTTAGACAGTGATGGTGAGGTAATCAGATATTGCCCGGATGGCGATGGAACAGGATAAAGTCCGGTCATACAGCAAATCAACCAACCCGAATTACTGGTATAATGGGTATTCCAACCATTGTGTGGAGGCTGTGGTTTTACGCCTTCATACATAACTCCTTCGTTGAACATAGGCACCCAGGTGGTCCGGATAATCTTCTGGCCCACATTAGCGGCATCAGCATAATACAACAAAAGCGGATAATGATATTGATAATCGTTAAACCAGCAATCTTTATCACAGTATTCAATAATTCTATCGGCAAACTGTTTTTGTCCGGGTAAATTAATTAAACCGTACGGATCATGAGGAACTGAAAACATCCAGTCCCGGTTGGTTCCTTCAAAAAGTCCCTGCGGATTGGGATCCCAGGTCATGCTTTTATTGTTGATGATTCCCCAGGAACCATCAGGATTTTTTACCCTGAACAGCAGATTTTCACTGTCCCAAAGATTTTTGTAGGAATTGCTTAATTTATAATCCCTGTTCATCTCCTCCTTGTCGCCTTCGGCTTTGGCAAGCATCGCCAAAGCATGCAATCCTGTGGAAAATTCCAACGTCTCGGAACATGCCTTTCCTCCTTTGGCTGGTTGCGTTACATACCCAAGCGTCGAAATCGTTGAGGGGAAGAATCTATCATCATTAAAATTGCTTTTCAGCGCTTTAAAAAGTCCGGAATAATCAGCTTTGATTCCGCTTTGCAGGGCTTCCTCAACAAGTACCGGACTAAATCTCATGTTTTGATGCTCGCCCGTGGGGCCCGTGAACAAACAAATGTTTCCATCAACACACCCGTCACGCTGGAATCTGGACAAGTAGGTATTTACCACATCTTTCATGACTTCCGGATAACCCAACATCAGGAAAGGATAGGCGGTACGATAATTATCCCAGCAACAGCTTTGAAATCCGCCAATAAACTGCCAGTAAGCGCTGGAGGCAATTGACAATGGCCGCGGATAGTATTTCAGATAAGCAGATCCCTCGCTGCCATTAATCACATTGACCAGCATGGAATATAAAGCTGTATAGGCCATCCGTTTGCTGTTTTCGGAGCCTTCCATTTGAACGGCGTTGATGGTATTTTCCCAGGCTTTCTTACATTGCTGGTAAGCTGGTTCAAAATCAGCCGGTTCTTTCGAAAGAAATTCAAGGGTTTGATCCATACTGGTGAACGATTCGGAGACCGAAACCGTTACTGAAGGGGCGTCAAACCGGGCATACATGGCCAGTTTTAATCCGGAAATCTGTGCCCGATCTGCTTTAATTCCGGTAGAATCAATAATTCCGAAGCCAGTGCAAGGCTCACTGAATTTGACAGTATAAAAAGCACCCTTTTTGCCTGGTTCGCAAACAACAGCCTGAATCGTTTTATCGTCAATCCGGGTTATCGACCGTTCATTCCACTTGTACAATTTAGCCCAGGTATCCATTTTATATTTGCTGAAATCAATTACAACATACCTGCTGCTGACTTTTTCGGGAAAGGTAATTTTGAAAACCGATACATGCGGAGTAACCGTGATTTCAGTCTCAGAAGCTCCGGAAGGTTTACCAGCCTGATATTTAATTTTCAGAATTGAAGGGTCGCCACTGATGGATGCACGCCACTCATTGTTACCTCCCCGGTCGACCACTTCATTTACACAGGGGTAAATTCGTGGTACCAAAGTCATTGCGTCGGCTGTCTCGCCATAGCTGAGTGATGTAGCCGCTATTGTTCCTATCGGATACCTGATTAACCCAACCCTGTTTTGTACAGCATTACAATACTCAAGGTTATTTTGCGCTGATAATGAATAAATTCCGATGAAAAATAAAATAAAAAAAGAAGTTACAGCAACCGGAATTTTGAATTTTAAGAGGTTCATTTGGTTAAGATTAGAATGTATCCGATTTATTTCAACAGAACAAACTGACAAGGTCAGCAGGCATAGATCCTCTGATTATCAGACATTCATGTCTTTCATTCAAAGGCTTTACATCGTTTTTGCTGTTGTAAACTTCAGCGCTTGGCATTGTCTTAGAATTTAGAATTTTAAAAATTAAATCAATTTATCCCGAAGAATTATCGGAATAAATTGATTTAAAAATTATATTGGTTGCTGATCAGAAAATATCAAATCGCAAACAAGACAAAACAATTAATCCCAGCCTAAATTTTGAGGTTTTAACTTCGGGTTTGTATTGATTTCATCAGAAGGAATAGGCCACAAAAGGAATTGTTCTTTAAATGTCACGCCACTTTCATTTACAAAAGTTAATGCGTCCACAAATTTTCCACCTTTCAAATCGTAAGCCTTATGGGTGCGCTGAATATCGAAATACGCTTTATTTTCATACGCCAGTTCATGATAGCGCTCTTTCCAAATAAACTCTCGGAAAGAATCTTTTGTAAATGTGCCTAATGCAGGTGTAGTCAATTCTGCCCGATTGCGAATAGTAACCAACTGTCTCAGTGCTTTGTCTGTTGGACCGCTAACTTCATTGGTCGCTTCGGCATAAATCAGCATTATTTCTGGTAAGCGAAGCAGTGTCCAGTTCTCATCCGATTTCTGGTCTCCATTTTGTCCTGCAGCTTCTTCCAACCAATATTTGTAAAGAGCATATCCTCCAAACGTTATAGTAGTTCCGTTTTTCACATAATTAGTAAAGAAAAATTGCTTTTCCTTAGCCCGTTTATCACCCGATTCATAAGAAGCTACAAACTCTTTTATGGGAGTCATTGCACCGTACTCATCTGCAAATTTTGAAATCCCTGATTTTTCAGGAATAATCAGCTGTGCAATACCGCTCGTTCCAACATCGTTTGTTCCGATTAAGGTCTGAAGTTGCAAAATAAACTCATTTTTTAGTTTATGGGCTCGGTCATGCAGGTAGGCATAATCAGTAAATAAAGGAGCATACCACCCGCCATCAATTACCTCTTCGGCCTTTTTTGCCGCAAGTGTGTAGTAAGCATTACCTTTATTTAACGGAAATCCTGCCATGGTTAGGTAGACACTTGCCATCAGCGATTTAACCATTCCCTGGCATACTCTGCCATTCGCATCGTAGTTTGGCAATCCGGAGGCCTCTGCAATTTGCAAATCACTCTCAATCAATTCATATATCTTTTCTACAGAAGATCGTTCGGGATAGAAATCAGAGCTTGCCGTAGTCATAATGTCGGTAATTAAAGGAATTTGCCCGTAAATTCTGACCAGATGATAATAGTAGAACGCGCGTAAAAAATAAACTTCCCCAAGCAATGATTTCTTTTTGTTTTCATCCATCGTGACCCCTGGAATCTTTGCTATGGCTTGATTTGCATTGGCAATTGCTTTGTAGAAACCAACCCACACATCTTTAAATGGTAACTCAACCGATGAATTCCTTTGGCCTATCAGGTTGTTATTGTGAGCACTTTGCCCAAGAGTTTTCGAATGACCAACGGGTAATTCCAATGAGATGAATGGAGATTCACCATAATTGGACCTCATGGTAAATGTATTTAATCCAGTATATACTCCAATGACTGCAGTTTGTGCCTGATTTTCATTGGCGAAGTAGTTTTCCTGTGTAATTGATGATTTATTGTCTTCTTCTAAAAAATTCGCACAACTGCTGAAGAAGAGCAGCGTACTTAATAAGGCCGCTTTTCCTATTGTATTAAATAATGTCTTCATAATACTTGTTTAAAATAATTAAAAGCTAACATTTAAACCAAATGTAAAAATTTTGGCTTTGGGATAATCGGCGAATACAATTCCTTGTGCAAAGGGATCCGAATAGGTTGTAACTTCAGGATCGTAGCCTGGATATTTGGTTATAAGAAATAAATTCTGGGCTGAAAGTGACAGTCGCAAACTCTTTATCTTAAGTTTTTCACAGTCATTTTGAGTAAAATTATACCCCAGACTGATGTTCTTGCCACGAATAAATGAACCATCCTTTATTCTACGGGTATCTTTCAGTGATGAATAGCCGGCAGCAACAGGTCTCCATTGTTCAAGTGTACTGTTTGTATTGTCGGGAGTCCATGCGTTTAGAACCGTAGAAAGACTATTTCCCAGTCCTTGCCTCATCTCAGCCGTACCCAGATGATCCATCAGCACATCATTTCCATAGGTATACTGAAGTTCGACTAGCAAATCGAGATTACCATATTTGAATGAATTTGAAAGAGTTCCATAAAGATCCGGAACACCCTTTCCGATTATAGTCCGGTCAGATTCATTTATTTTTCCGTCTGGATTAATGTCTTTAATTCTGGCATCACCTGGTTTTTTACCAAATGTTGCTGCCTCGGTTGCCTGATCAACTCCCCATATTCCGTCAAAAACATAACCGAACATCGAACCGACAGAATTGCCTACCCTCAAGATATTTGTACTGTTGGGTGACATAATTATGTCTTCATTCTTTACTCCCAAGGCGGTAATCTTATTTTTCAATGTGGAAATGTTGAAGCTTGTTATCCAGGAAAATTTACCGGCATGAATATTTTCTGAATTGAATGTAAACTCAAATCCTCTGTTTTGCATGCTTCCAATATTGCGTGTCATACTTGTATATCCGCTGGACGAGGGAACTGGAGCTGACATTAATAAATCGGTTGTGTTTTTTATGTAGTAATCAACGATGAATGAGAACCGTTCGCTATTCAGACCTAAGTCAAAACCAATATCAAATTGACCTGTTTTTTCCCACCGCAACAAAGGATTTGCTAACGTACCTACTCCAACGCCTGACTGTCTGATTCCTCCCAGTGGAAATGCATTTGTGCTAAGTCGTGCCATTGAATTATAAGCCCCGATTCCTGAGTTTCCTGTAAATCCATAACTTGCCCGTAACTTAAGATTCGAGATGGTTTTATTTTCTTTCAAAAATCCTTCCTGAGAAACTCTCCAGCCTAGGGCAGCAGAAGGGAAGAAAGCGTATTTGTTGTTTGCCCCAAATTTGGAAGAACCGTCGATTCGGCCGGTCAAAGTAAGTAAATACTTTTCCTGATAATTGTAGTTCATCCTTGCAAAATAGGATTCCATTTGATCCGCATTATAAGAAGAACTTGGAGCTTTAAGCGTAGCACCTGCTCCTAAGTTATACCATTGGTAATAGTCATCCGATAATTTGTCAATAACGGCCATCGACTGGAAATAACTATATTTCTGATATTCGGCTCCTAGCAACAAGGTAATAAAATGGTCCTCATTGATTCTTTTTGCATAATTAACAATGTTAGACCATTGCCATTGGGTTGACTGACTGTTATTAACCGATGCCTGGTTTCCACCCAATCCGTTAACAATATCGGATTTCGTACTATTGAAATAAGGCTCCATATTCATTACCCTATTTGCACCAAACGTTGAAGTAAAGTCCAACCCATTCAGAATAGTGATTTTTGCATAGGTGTTGCCATTAAAAACATCAGAATTGTATGGAGTTACATTCTCATAGATCTGAGACAACGGGTTATCCCCTCCCTCTAATCCTAAATAGTCGCCCCGATATCCATACACACCATCTTTATACTTGTACGGAATAAACGGAACCATCTCGATCATCATTCGTGGTACATTGTTATAACCTTGTCGGGTGTCAATGCGTCTTTCATTTGTCAGCGAGTAGCTTAATGTTCCACCAACTTTTAGCCATTTTGACATTTCTCTGTCAATGGTAGCTCGCGCTGAATATCTTTTAAGGTTGCTTTCCTTAATAATACCTTCATCATCAGTATATCCGAGAAAAAATCCAAAATTGGTTTTATCGTAACTTCCGGTGTAAGACAGATTATGAATTTGACTAAACGAGTTCCGGGTAACCATGTCTTGCCAATCAACATCGTAGATCGGTTGAGGGACTCCATTTGCATCTAAAGTAAATAATTCATGATTACCAAAAGTATTCCCTTCAATATACCTTTTACGTTTTACAATCGGGTCCAAATATTTACCACTTGCAAATCCAACGGGATCAAATTTCTGTGCATTTACGTAGGCCTGCTCCTCGATATATAGAAACTCTGATGAATTTAACACATCAAGTTTTCGGGCTAACTGATTAATGCTAAGGTAGGTGTTGTAATTAACACGAGCTTCGTTTTTCCCACGTTTAGTTGTAACAACAATTACTCCGTTAGAACCTCTGGTTCCGTAAATAGCTGTAGACGAAGCGTCTTTTAAGACATCGATACTTTCAATATCATCTGGATTGAGCGAATTTATACTCGAAGATATTCCGTCGACAATATACAACGGCTCATTTGTTGCCTGGATTGATGAATAACCCCTGATTCGAATAATCGGATTTCCACCGGGTCTGCCTGAGTTTGTTGATACATTTACGCCGGCAATTTTTCCGGCAAGACTTTGAGTAATCGTTGTTGCAGGCCGTTGCATCAGTTCTGCCGATTTTACGCTACCCACCGAACCTGTCAAATCTTTCCTTTTAGCCGTACCATACCCAATGGCAACCACTTCTTCAATGCCAACGGTTTCTTCTTCCATAACTACATTGATTGTGGTCCTGTTGCCAACAATAATATACTGCATCTTCATTCCCACAAATGAAAATTGCAAAGTTGCATTTTCAGGAATACCGGTAAGAGAGTAATGTCCGCCAGCATCTGTGATTGATCCGATCGTTTTCCCTTTAACTGCCACTGTTACACCTGGTAGCGGAGCCCCGGAAGAGTCGGTGACTTTCCCTGCAACAGCTTGCCCAGGTTGTACATTCAGCCCCGAAAAATTAGTTTGATCTGCCTTGTTCGTCAGAACAATTTGACGGTCAACAATAGTATAAGCAACGTCTGTTTTCTGAAACAGTATTTCGAGTACTTCAGCAATCTTTTGGTTGTTAAATTCGGCATTAACTGTACGATCTACATTGACCAGTTTGCTGTTGTAAAGAAATCTGAACTCGCTGTTTTCTTCGATTTGGTTGAGTACTTCTTTAACTGCGGCATCTTTTAGATGAAGAGAAATTCGGGTACTCTGAGAGTAAGTTTCATTAGCCATCAGTTGGATGATGGTTAGAAAGAATAGAACCAACGTTAACTTCATAGTCATCCAGATTTTTCGGAGATGTGCATTTTTCTTGCACCCCCACATTAAACGGAACAATTTTTCCATAACTTTGCAATGATTTTAGTTAATAACTAGTTATCCCGGTTACCTTCGGCAAAAAAGTGAACCGGTTTTATGTCGGGGTTGATGCTGCAAACATCTTCCCCGGTATTTTTTAAATCTTTTTCTTCATCAAGTAAACTTTTTGTTTCGTAAATTCTCCGTTTGGCAACACTTCACTTCCGATAACCTTATAGTCGATCGGTGCAGAAATCTTTAATAAATTCAATACCTGAGTGAGGTTCTCATTTCTGAATGTTGCTTTGTATGCGTAACTTCTAATATCAGGATCATTGATAACAATTTCGACATTGAACCAACGGCTCAACCGTTTCACGACATCTTCCATATTGTCGTTCTGGAAAATAAGATTCCCATCACGCCAAGCAATGTATTTGTCAACTTCAACATCTTCAGCATAAACTTTTTGAATATTCTTTTTATAAACAGTTCGTTGCCCCGGATGCATCATCCCATATTCTTTTCTGATCTGACCTTTTTCCAAGGATAACTTGACCTTTCCTTCCACAAGGATTACTTCGGTCTGAGTGTCGTCGTCATAATTTATCACGTTGAACTTAGTTCCTAAGACATCGATATTAAGCTCCTTTGCATTCACCCGGAAAGGTTGTTTTTCATTTTTTGCCACTTCAAAAAATGCTTCTCCAATCAACTTCACTTCTCTGATTTCCCTGTTAAACCGTGTAGGGAACTGTAATTCAGAACCCGAGTTCAACCATACTTTTGTCCCGTCATCAAGCACAAATTGTGAAACCATCCCCTGTGAAGAGGAGATTGTTTGCATAACTACCTGATCTTCCTGAAGTTTTTTTAATGATAGGGTATGTGTGGTAATATAACCGGAGTAAATTAACATAGGAAGGAGCAGAATTGCAGCAATCCGTTGAAAGGTAACCAGCCATTTTGCGGACTTTGGCTCTGATAATCTGGCATTAATTTTTTTTAGTGCTTCAAAAGAATTATACTGCTCCATTTCATTCAATAAAGGTAAGGCTTCCCACGCTTTCCTATTTTCCTGATAGTATGCCTCATGTTCAGACGAATCCTTTCTCCATTTAGCAATTATTTCCCGTTCCTTATCAGACAAATCGCCCGATAAATGTCCGGGAAACAACTCTTCCATTTCTTTAAAACTCTTATTCATCTGTTTAAGCTATATTTTATGAAAAAAAACTTGTGGGTTTACCCGTTTGATGTTAAGACGACAAAAGGCAAATGCACACCTATATCTTTAGGCATATTTTTGACAAAGGAGCATGAAGAATTGTTGTTTCCCTTCCAGATATGATTTTTCAACCTTTTTAGATTATCCGATTAACCAGACAATCAGCCAAAACGGAAGGAATTCCGACAGTTCCCTTCTGATGATTCGCAGCGAATTGCTGATTTGAAGTTCGACCGTTTTTTTGGCAATTCCCAATTGGTCGGATATCTCCTGGTTTGAAAATCCCTGAAGTCTGCTCAGTTCAAAAATTTCACGACAACGGGGAGACAATTTTTCGAGGCTTTTTTGAATGGTTAAGCGTAGTTCCGACTCGGCAAAATAATGATCACCTGGATTCTCTTCATTTTCGACAGAAAAGAGAATAAAAGTCCGATATTTTTCGATAACCTTTTGGTGTTTTTGCAGATCAAGGCACCGGTTTTTAACCGACGTGAAAAGGTAAGATTTTAATGATGAGGCGATTTGCAAGCGCGGTGCTTCCATCCAAAGGGAGACGAAGAAATCCTGCACAAGATCTTCAACAGCATTTCGGTCCCTGATATACTGGAAAGAAAATGCACAAAGCGAAGAATAATAATAGTTGAAAATATAGTCAAATACTTCCTTTTCTCTTCGTTTTAGGCCTTCTAAAATAAAAAGATCCTTCAAGTTAAGTTCGTTAGTTGAACACAAAACTAAGAATATTTAGAAAACTAAATTTATTTGGAAACAATAATTTGAAAATCTAACTTTTCCTGTTTTTGAACAAAGTTAATTTATGAAAACGTTTAATTGACGTGAGTTCGACCTAAGAGTAAGTAGCGATTTTTCAATGAACGTTGTTTTGCATGGATAGACAGCTTAGAATGCTGTTACTCCGATTTGACGCTCATGACTTTTCTTGACGAAAATGGCTCTTCTTAATAATTGACATTATTTTGTTAAAAGTTTAGACGAGTTCTAACATAATCCCCTCCGTTATAGCTGTGTCAAAAAATCAAAAAAAACTCATGAAAAATGGAAAATCACCTGCTTTCTGTGTTGAAAACCCATTTTTCTCTGCATTTTTTTGACACTAAAAAAATGATCGAGTCTATATTGCATTAACGAGTTATTGCTTTTTTTTTCAGGTGTTATTTTCAGGTAAAAATTGCCCCATTTTACCTATCTCGTCGTTCGCATCACACAAATAAAAAAAATCGTGAAATTTAATTCAAATTTTCTCTGTCTGATCCAATTTTAACTGCAATCTGGTTGAACTAGATTTTATCGTTTGTGCTTGTAATTCTTCTCCATTTTATTTCAAATCGGGATTGCTAATGGGGTTCATTTTATGCTTTAACTTGACAAATAATCTTTGGAAACAACATTCAAAAGTCACATTTGCATTATATGTGGAGCTATAGATAAAAATTCAGTCAAAAACCTTATGTTTATCTTCCGGATAGCCTATTCATCAAATCATAAAAACTGGTGGATTCGTTAACTTTAATTCATGAGACTAAGTTCATGGAGTTTATTTCCCAATATTGTATAGGCGCCTACCGGCTGGTACGAGAATTTGACTTCCTGATTTGGGATTAAGACGTGTTCAAAAGTTTATTACCGCTCAACTTCTCCCTGAATTATGTGAATCGTTACTTTTGACAACTGCAGATGCAGATTATGGAGACAGAAAAGCGAATCGTAAGACAGAAAAGTAATGGAAGTTTAATCGACCAGAACGGTGAATCACTGGCTCCTCCGGCAGGCTGGGATTTTTTGCCTTCGGGTGATGCCGGAATCACCCGGAAGGTTACTTCTGAAGGATTGTTTTGGAGGGTTGAAATAAAAAAAGGAAGAAGGACGATCTCTTTGGGGATTTGGGCACCTGCAAAAACGATTTCCCGGGCACAGGAAGAAGTTAGAACGATTCGTTTAACTGAAGCCTATAAGAAGAAAAGAAATTCTGAACTTGAAAGAAGGGAAAAACGGCAAGGACAATACGAAGAAGAATTTTGCAAGGAAATTGAAGCCTTCCTGAATTTTCACGATGATTATAAAGACATGGAGAAAAAACTTGCCCGAGCCGTCACTACTCATGCTATTCCAGTGGGTAGTGGAACGGTGGCCCGAACACAGATGATCCCCATTGAAGAAAGGGCTTCCTTGGCAGTATTGGCATGGATGCGACATCAAACTACAGCATACGATAACCTGAAGATAGCCCGGATAAAGGGAGAACGCCGTGCTGTCCGCAAAGCCTTGGCCGAACAGTCGGTTGCTATTCTCTCCGGTTACAGGGAAGGGCAAGTATTATTGGCCGATTACCCGCTTTATGAAGCACTGAATAAACTTTAGCACGAAATGTCGATTCATCCTTTTAAAAATTTTCAATTATGAATAAACCTTGTCCATGCGGATCCGGAAATTTCTACGATGCGTGCTGCGGATTAATCATTAGTGCGAAAAAAGAGGCAGTAACTTGTCTGGAGTTAATGCGATCGCGTTATACGGCCTTCACCATGGCAAATATCGATTATTTGATGTTAAGCCATCATTCTTCCACGCGCCCCACAAAGCAACGAAAAAGCATCCAAAAATGGGCAGAATCGGTTCACTGGATGGGACTGGTGATTTTAAGTACCCAAGCGGGAGAGGTGAGTGATGATTACGGCTTTGTTGAATTCCGGGCTTTGTACCTGTAAGCCGGGAAAATGAAGCAAATACATGAAAAATCGCTGTTCAAACGTGAAATGGCATTCCCGATTAATTTAACCCTAAATTTTATAGAAATGGAAGTAAGAAAGGTATTTTCAGGCCAGAATAATTAACCATTAAGAAAATGACAAAAAGTGAAATAATCTTTAGTTATTCTTTAGCTGATAAAAACAAAACCCCTGCAAACATTTAATTTACAGGGGTTTATTTGTATTTTTCTGCTCCCCAGGTAGGACTTGAACCTACGACCTACGGATTAACAGTCCGCCGCTCTAACCAACTGAGCTACTAGGGAATTTATTGCTTTCTTGAGTGAACGTTTGCGTTAAAAGCGTGGCAAAAATAATAGCTTTTCCGAAAAGAAAAAATATTTTTGCAGAAAAAAATTTCATGAAATCATTTATTGGCAAGGAAATCAAGCGTAAATCTGTTCTGGGAATTGGCAACGCACTCATCGATGTTTTGATCAATATCAGCAATGATTCTGTTCTTCAAAAATTTGGACTTCCAAAAGGAAGTATGACTTTGGTTGATGCAGTTCTCTCTTCTAAAATTAAAAAAGAGACAAAAAATAACTACCGGACCATTCAAACCGGAGGTTCGGCTGCCAATACAGTTCACGGAATCGCAAAACTGGGCGGACAATGCGGTTATATCGGGAAAATTTCGGGTGACGAATTTGGCAATTTCTATCTCGAAGATTTCAAAAACAATCATATTAATACCCACTTTTTTTACAGTGAAACTGGTACCGGCCACGCCACAGGCTTAATTAGTCCGGATTCAGAGCGTACTTTCGGCACTTATTTGGGCGCTGCCATGGAATTGACCTCAGAAGAAATGCTCCCGGAAATATTTCAGGAATATGGAATCATGCACATCGAAGGCTACCTGGTTCAAAATCATGACCTGATCGAATCGGCGATGAAAACAGCCAAAGAAAATGGCCTCCTGGTTTCGATCGACATGGCAAGCTTTAACATTGTGGCTGCCAACATCGAGTTTCTAAACCGTATTATTCGGCAATATGTTGATATTGTTTTTGCCAACGAAGAAGAAGCCCATGCGCTGACCGGAAAAGAACCGGAAGACGCATTATCAGCCATTGCTGAAATGTGCGATATCGCGGTAGTCAAACTTGGAGCACAGGGATCATTAATAAAAACCGGGAACTGCGTGATCAGGATCAAAGCTATTTCAGCCAAAAGCATTGACACGACCGGTGCCGGCGATATTTATGCATCGGGATTTCTTTATGCGTTGGCCGAAGGTTTTGACCTTGAAACAGCAGGGAAAATCGGATCACTATTGGCCGGGAACGTGGTTGAAGTGATTGGCGCCAAAATTCCGGAGGAAACCTGGCAAAGGCTTCTTCCTCAAATTGAATTGATTAAGTTGGGTTAATCGCTTTTGAAAATAATCTTAAGTTTTAATCGTAAGCCTTCCATTTTTACCGGGCGCTTCGGTGTTTTCAGGCAGAAAAACATACTTTTGTAATCCTTAAAATTGACGATAACAAAACAATCAGCAAATAACAAATAAAATGAAACGACTGAAAATCAAAGAGATTCTGAAAGGAGAATTAATCGGACAACAGGTGGTTGTTAAAGGTTGGGTACGTACCAAACGTGGTAGCAAAAATGTCAATTTCATTGCCTTAAACGATGGTTCTACCATTCACAATCTCCAGGTAGTTGCTGATGTTGAAAAATTTGGCGAAGAATTATTGAAAGACATTAACACCAGTACGGCTTTGGGAATTACCGGTGAACTTATTGCCTCGCAGGGCAGCGGCCAGGCCGTTGAACTGAATGCAACTGATATCGTGATCTACGGAAAAGCTGATCCGGACAAATACCCGGTACAACCCAAAAAACACAGTCTTGAATTCCTTCGCGAAAATGCGCACCTGCGTTTCCGTACAGCCACATTCAGTGCGGTTTTCCGCATTCGTCATGCCATGGCTTTTGCCATTCACAATTACTTCAACAGCAATGGTTTTGTTTATCTGCACACTCCAATCATCACCGGATCGGATGCCGAAGGCGCCGGACAAATGTTCCGCGTTTCGACGCTTGATGCCAAGAATCCACCACTTCTGGAAGATGGCAGTATCGATTTTTCTCAGGATTTTTTCGGAAAACCAACCAACCTGACCGTTTCCGGCCAATTAGAAGGCGAGCTTGGAGCAACAGCGCTGGGCGAAATTTACACGTTTGGACCAACTTTCCGTGCCGAAAATTCGAATACCACCCGTCACCTAGCCGAGTTCTGGATGATTGAGCCTGAAATGGCGTTTTATGAACTTCAGGACAATATGGACTTGGCCGAAGATTTCCTGAAAAGCCTGATCAAATATGCCCTTGACAATTGCATGGACGATCTGGAATTTCTGAGCAAACGCCTTCAGGAAGAAGAAAAAAATAAACCGGTTGACGAGCGTTCGATGGAACTGATTGAAAAACTCCGTTTTGTGCTGGAAAATGATTTTATCCGCTTGCCTTACACCGAAGCTATTGAAATTCTGAGAAACTCGAACCATTACAAGAAGAAAAAATTCCAGTTCCCGGTGGAATGGGGAACCGATTTACAAAGCGAGCACGAACGTTATCTGGTCGAGAAACACTTCAAAAAACCGGTGATCCTGATCAATTATCCAAAAGAGATTAAAGCATTCTACATGAAACAAAATTCCGATGGCAAGACTGTTGCTGCCATGGATGTTTTATTCCCGGGAATTGGCGAAATCATCGGCGGATCGCAGCGCGAAGAAGACTACGATAAACTGGTTACACGGATGAATGAAATGGGAGTACCGGTTCATGAAATGGACTGGTACCTGGATACCCGCCGTTTTGGAACTGTGCCTCACGCAGGTTTCGGTCTTGGGTTCGAACGTTTGCTTCTTTTCGTAACCGGAATGGGCAACATCCGCGACGTGATTGCTTTTCCAAGAACTCCCAAAAACGCCGAATTCTAATTATCAGACGACCCAATAGTCATTCAAAACAAAGCAGGAATAGAAATCTATTCCTGCTTTGTTTTTTTTCATTGTTTATTTGCAGAACATTTTTGAATAAACACAGGAAAAATTGATGGCAGACAGAATGCTCATACCCGGAATTAAATGCATGTTGGTTGTATGGTCAACCTGCATGATCGTGTTTTTTCAGGGGCAGGCACAATCCGGACTTTCGTTTTATTCGCTTGAAAATCATTTTAATTCATCTAATTATAATCCCGCTTTTTTAAGTTCTCAGAATAAATTTACGATCAGCTTTTTCCCGATTGGCGGAACTAATATTGGCTACAATAATCAGGAGACAATCCGGAAATTAGTCTCGAAATTTTTGACTGGGGCCACTACTGATCAGGATTACAAGGAAGTCCTTCAGAGTATGGTTAGCCGGAAGATGTTTACCCAAAGCATTGAAAGCAATTTGTTGAATATCATTTTCAGGACGCGGGTTGGTCATTTCAATTTTAGGATCAGGGAAAATGAATTTTTTCTGGCCAAAGTGAGTGGATTTGTTGCCAATTTTATTTCAGACAAAGATGTTAAAAGTGTTGCGGTAAATCAGCTACAGCAATTACCGGCTCAGGCAACCCATTTTCGGGAATACAGTCTGGGTTATGCGCTGTCATCACGCCGGAATAATTTTTCGGCAGGAATCCGCGCCAAAGTTTATTTGGGAAAGTCTTCCTTCCATTCGGAAATTTCAGGATCGATTCAAAATGAACTCAATAACTATAAGCTGGAAGCCGGAGGTATGGTTTACATGTCGGTCCCGGAAAGTACACTCCTTGCTGAAAACGGAAAAGTGAACAGCTTTTCGCTTTTTGAAGGTTCAAAATTTATTGAATACCTTACGAACACGGGAAATCCGGGCTTTGGAGTCGATCTGGGGATCAACTGGAAAGTTATGAAAAACCTGTCGTTCTCTCTGAGTATGATGGATATGGGAAAGATCAACTGGAAAACAAATCTGAATTCGAAGTACCTGGACGGATCGTATCGCTTTTCAAGTTCAAGTGTTACGAACTGGTTCAATGATAAAGGAGAAGAATTTATTTCGAAAATACGCGAAAATAGCAATTTCCTGGATTCCATATCCAATCTGTTTGACGTAACCTACATGCGGTCAACTTTTTCGAGAAATCTCCCGGTGACGTTTTTTGCCGGAATAAATTACCAGGCAAACCCCAAATTAAAGCTGAGTTTTGTCGATCGGTATGTTTCCCTGAAAGACCTCAATTACAACAGTTTTTCCCTCAACGTGAATTATGAGTTGAATCCTTCGTTAAGCATAGGTTCGGGATACTCGGTTATTGGCAGTTCGCGCATCAATTTTCCACTGGTTTTCCTGATCAACAAAAAATTCGGACAAATTTATGTAGGTTCCGATAATTTTATGGCTTTCCTGTTGCCATCGGTTTCAGAATATGCGAATCTTTCGTTCGGCACTTGTTTTTACCTGTTTCCCAACCGAAATTCTAATGGTTCATTGTTAGAAGAGTTCCCCTTTTATCAACCTAAAAAACGGAAATCAAATCGAACTAACGGACTGACTACAAACAGGTAATCAGAAAATAAAAATAACAAATCCGCGTTACTCCAAAAACCCATCATTGGATTTTAGAATTTCTGATTGCCAATGGTTCGATTAAAAATCTTAATTTTGGGGAAAGTTGAATCGAAATGGCCGAACAAAGAATCTCTTTACAGCAAAAGTTGTTGCAAAAGCTTTCACCGCAACAAATTCAGGTAATCAAATTGCTTGAGATTCCGACTATGCAACTCGAACAACGGATCAAAAGCGAACTGGAAGAAAACCCGATTCTCGAACTGAATGAAACCGAAGATCAGGGCGACACTTATGAGGAAGAGGGGAACGAAGATTCTCCGGAAGGTGACGAATTTTCACTTGAAGATTACCTTAATGAAGAAGACGTTCCTAACTACCGGCTGAACGCCAATAATTACTCAAAAGACGACAAACAGGTTGATATACCCTATTCCTCCGGAATTAGTTTTCACGATTCGCTCATCGAGCAACTCGGACTGACTGACCTGAATGACGAGGAGCAAATGATCGCCGAATACATTATTGGTAACATTGATGAAGACGGCTACTTGCGCCGCGATCTGCTTTCGATTTCCGACGATTTGGTTTTTCACCGTAATATCGATGTCAAACTCGAAGATATGGAACGGTACCTCGAAATCATCCAGGACTTCGATCCGCCCGGTATCGGTGCGCGCGATCTTCAGGAGTGCCTGTTGCTTCAGATTATGCGTAAAAGAGGGAAAGATTCCACTTGTCTGGCTGCCAAAATCATTCAGAACAATTTCGAGGAATTCACCAAAAAGCATTACGACAAGATCATCCGCAAATTCGATATTTCGGAAGAAGAACTGAAAGAAGCCATTGATGAAATTCTGAAGCTGAATCCCAAACCAGGCAGTTCGTACAATAACCCGATGAATAAGTCGAGTCAGGTGATTGTGCCCGACTTTTTGCTCGATAATTTGGAAGGTGACCTTCAGCTTAGTCTGAACCAAAAGAACGTGCCCGATCTTCAACTGAGCAGTACCTACCTCGACCTGATGAAATCGTATTCGGGAAGTAAAAATATGGCATCCAAAGATCAGAAAGAGGCCATGATGTTTATGAAACAGAAGCTCGATTCGGCCAAATGGTTTATCGACGCCATTCGTCAGCGGCAACAAACCCTGATGATGACCATGTCTGAAATTATCAAATTTCAAAGGGAATTTTTTGAGGAGGGGGATGAGACCAAGCTCAAGCCGATGATCCTGAAAGACATTGCTGATTTAACCGGACTCGATATTTCAACCATTTCGCGCGTATCGAACAGTAAATACATTCAGACCCATTTCGGAATTTACCCTCTGAAATATTTCTTCTCGGAAGGAATGCAAACCGATACCGGTGAAGAAGTTTCGACCCGTGAAATCAAGAAAATTCTTCAGGAATGTATTGCCAGCGAAGATAAACGCCATCCGGTAACCGACGAAAAACTGGCCCTGATTCTGAAAGAAAAATCGTACCTCGTGGCCCGCCGGACTGTGGCCAAATACCGTGAACAACTCGGGATTCCGGTTGCCCGAATGAGAAAAGAACTTTAAAATGAAGAATATACTCCATCAATCTGCCCGCGCCACTTCAATCATTTTTCATCCACTGCTGATTCCAACGCTGGGTTTCTTATTGCTTTTTAACTCCGGATTTTATTTTGCCATTTTGCCTTGGAGCCTGAAACGGTTTATCCTGATGGTCGTTTTCCTGTCAACCTGTGTTTTGCCAGCTCTCAGCATCGGACTTCTCTCGCTGAATCAGCGGTTTGATATCCGGATGGAAAAAAGTACCGACCGGGTTTTACCGCTTATCCTGAGCTCACTGTTTTCCTACATAGGATATCTCATTTTGCAGCGAATGCCGGTTTTCCCGGTTTACAACTTTTTCCTGGTGGCGTCCATTTTGGTGCAAATTGTCTTGGTGATCATATCACTACGTTGGAAAATCAGTGCACACTCGGCTGCTATTGGCGGATTGACTGGCGGTTTTCTGGCTTTGTCGTTTCGCCTGAATGAAAATCCACTGATGATTTTATCCCTGCTTTTGCTGATCGGAGGTATCGTTGGCACGGCACGGCTCATCCTGGAAAAACATACGAACTTGCAGGTTTATGCCGGATTTTTATTGGGATTCCTGATCATGGATTTGGTGATCATGCTGGTTTGAAGATAAATGACAGAACTCAGGTTCAAACTTCTGTGTCCTGCGACTGGAACCTGATTCCTTTAATAAGGTTTCGACTGTGCTTCAATTTCGTTGAATAACGCTTTAAAGCAGCTGGCTTGCGTATTCTTCGTTTCTTTCAGATCGGTTTTCCGTCCATAAAATTCGTCCATAAATTGTCCGGCACCTGACCAAACGGTCTGTATCATTCCCTGAAAACGCTCTTTCATTTGTGGCGTTACAGATGCCCGGTACCGAAACATATCCTGTGTCTGTTTTACAGCATTCTCCGGATTTTGCCACGGACAGGTAACTACATTAAATCCTTTGGTGGCAAAATAAATAGCCGTCAAATCGGGACGTTCGTAATGCCAGTCGCAAATCACCACATCTTTGGCAACCAAGTCAACAGCGCGGTGGGTATTGTTCATGCTGGCTTCCCACATTCCCATGCCTGTGGTTTTGCCGTCAATCAGACGGTCTCCCCAAATCCAGAGTTGCCGATTTTTCTGTGCCAGGTGATTACGGATCAGGTTCACTTCTCCGGCAAATAATTCTGCCTTGTCCCGGCCCGAACAGCGTGGACATTTGTCGTCGCCAATGTAAAACACTTCGTCCATCCCGGCATGAAAAGCATCGGTTTCAAAGGCATCGCAAATTTCGTCAATTAACGTGAAAACGACTGAATGCACATCAGGATGAAGCGGACAGTAACTTTTGCAGTAAAGACCATCGGCATTGGGCCATTTATATTTTTCGGGCATTTTTACGTACGGTGTTTCGTCGAACTGCGGGTAAACTTTCAGCAGGTTATTCACTTTTATGGCCCACGATTGGTGCCCCAACAAATTGATTTGTGGAATAATCCGGATTTGATTTTTCCGGCAAACCTCCACCAGCTTTTTCACATCGGCCTTGGTGAGAGAAGACGAATCGCGCAACTCGGGATGGCTCTCATATTCATAATTGTAATCGACCCTCAAAATAAGCGTGTTTACCTTTCGGGGAGCCAGTTCTTCCGCGATGAATTTGACAAACGCATCTATTTCACTGGTGTTGGGAGCGCCAATACAAAAACCTCTTACAGGCAGTGTTTTATCTACTGAAGTTTGCGAAATGGAAGGATTGACAAAAAACAAGGAAATAACGACAATCAGATAACTTTTCCAAAAGGCTTTTTGCCTTTTGTCTTTTGCCTTTTTACTTGGTGTTGGTTTAGTCATGATTTCAGGTAGTTTAGTTTGATAAGCCGGGCACCCAAGTTGGTGAAAATTAGTTTATAAATCAATAGTATTTTACAGTGTGATTTATCTTTTCAGGAGACTTGATTTTGTTAAAACCGGTTCCTTTCAAAGGTCGCCATTGCTTGTTTCGGTATGTTTAATTTACCAGGATTTTTGCGGTCTTTTGTTGGTCTTTTGTTCGGACCTCGACCAGATAAATTCCACTTTTCAGACTGCTGACATCCACCCACGAATCTTCATTCACGGAGTGCTGTATGTTGATGATTGTCCTTGCCACTTAAATCCATTATTCCGGAGAGTTTCATCTCCTGATAAATCAGGAATCTGGACCCATATTTTTTTCAGGGAAGATTCAGGAACGATCTGAATTTCTTTAATTTCAGAAACATGAAGTACGGGTGAAATCTTATCCAGTTTGGCAATCAGCCATTTATCCGGGTCGAATTCCAGATAGTCGAAAGGTTCATTGGAGATATCAAATTCCTGATTTTGCCGGGTGAGTTTTGGCCGGATATCTTTCGATTTTCCGTCTTTCCAGATTCTGACCGGAACAGTCACCTCAAAAAAGCTGACCGAAGGATACGATTGGGCCTGACTAATGCGCAGTTTTTGCCTGAGCGGATTGACCGGATCGGGGAAATAGGTCAACGTGAAAGTCGGATAGCCTTCGCCATAATACCAATCGTTGAAAAATTCGGTCAGCGACGTGTCAGCTGCTGTTTCCATGTGTTTCACAAATTTAGTCTGGCTGGCAAATCCATTGGCAATGACCGGGTCGTTCAGGTAGTTTTTCAGGCCTTTGAAGAACGAAGAATCTCCCAATTCCCAGCGGAGCATGTGAAGCAAATAAGCGCCTTTTGAATACGACAGGCGGCTGTTGAAAATCCGGTCAATATCGGTTGTGTCGGCTACATAAACCGATCCTCCGGCTGATGAAATGATTCGTGTCAGCTGGTTGTTTTTCCAGATTGGCCACCAAACACCATTCATAAGATTTTCGTAAGTCAGGCCGGTTAAATAAGTGGCAAAACCTTCGTTCAGCCAGATGTCGTGCCAGCTGCCCAAAGTAATGTAATCGCCAAACCATTGATGAGACATTTCGTGGGCAACCAGTTCAAAATCGAGATTGATCATAAAACTCATCGTTTGGTGTTCCATGCCGCCATTCCAGCCAAACTGGGCATGCCCATACTTTTCTGAAGCAAAGGGATAAGTAATAAACTTCTGGCAGTAAAAGTTCATGATGTCGCGCGTTTCATTCGATTTTGACTGGGCAGTCGTCAGGTATTCAGGATAAATGTAATTGAGAATTTCAAGTTTTTTCCCATTGGGCAAATCCATCAACTCAGCATAAGTTTCGTAGTTAGTCACCGCGATGCCCACCAAATAAGTTGCAATCGGGTAGCGGTGTTTCCAGTGTGCGGTTCGTTTATTCAGGGTAATTTCATCCGAAATGAGTTTCCCGTTACTGGCAGCTTTATACTGGCTTGGACAGGTGATGAAAACATCGAGTGAATCAATTTTATCGGCCAGACTTTCCTTGCATGGCCACCAGATCTTTGGCTCCGTATGGTTCAGAAAGCGTCCAGAGTACCGGTATATTGTTGTGTTTCGAAATGGTAAACGAACCCATGCCGTTTTGAGGCGGCGACCCATGATAGTAAATCTGAACGGAGCAGATGCTGTTTTTTAAGGCTGGAGCCGAAAGAGTCAGGTTGATTTTATCGTTGGTGTGCTGAAAATCGATTCTTTTTTGATTGTACTGAATCGAGTCAACCACCAGTGAACTATTCAGGTCAAAATGGATGGATGTGAACCTGCTCGTTCTTGATTTTAAGCAAAGAGTAAACTGAACCTGAAATTTGATTTACTGGCCGGGTCAACAGTCACATTCAATTGCTGATAAATCAGGTCGGTTGAAGCATAGTCGGCTGATTCAATAAAGCTGGCTGATTTTTGACGATACAGTCTTTCCCGGAGTGCTGTTTTGTCTGTAAAATCCGGATCGGGAGCCTGCGCCAGTACCGACTGAAAAACAAAGATCAGAAATAAAATCAAGCATATTCGCCTGAATGAGAGAATGATCATAGTCGGAAAAATCAGTTTATTGTTTTACGAATATACGATTTTCCGGAGTTGATTTATTCACATTCCTGATTCCGGGGAACGATTACATCGAACTGCCGTTAATTAAAAAGCCGGGAAAGCTAACAGGCAAACTCCCCGGCACGTGTTCTGTTTTCTGATCTTGATTCTCAAAGGTACGTTCCCTTACTGTGAAACAATGTCAAAAAGTCTCAACAAATCCAAAAGAATCTGAAATTTTGTTAATCAAGTTAAATCTGGGGTTATTTCAGTTGATTTAACTGGGCCGGCAAGACAGGTTTTGGAAAATGTTTCCTAACTTCCGGTAAATTTTAATATTCAAGCCATGGCCAAAAAGAAAAAGAATAAAAAAGCCAAGCTGGTTGAATCATTTAACAAGCCCAGGCTTAAAAATGCCATTCTCACAGTTTTTTACGATCATCCCGAGCGCATTTACAATTATAAACAAATAGCAGAACTTTTACAGATAAAGGACCCCGAGATTACCAAACTGGTTTTTGTTGTTCTTGAAGAACTGACTGAAAGCGAAAATCTGACCATGATTCAGCGCGGCAAATACCGCCTGAAAGAACGTAGCGGTACCATACTTGGAATTGTCGAAATACAACCGCAGGGTTTTGCTTACATCATTTCCGACGAACTGGACAAACCGGTTTTGGTGTCGAGCCGTAACCTGAACCACGCGATGGAAGGCGACAAGGTAAAAGTTCACCTGTATGCATTGCGCAAAAAACATCAGCCCGAAGGCGAAGTTGGTGAAATTGTTGAACGGGCTAAATCAACTTTTGTTGGTACCGTTTCCTGCTCTCCTAATTTTGCGTTTTTCATACCATCCGGAAAAGTTGGGTTCGATTTATTCATTCCGAAAGAAAAATTGAACGGGGCCAAAGATGGGCAGAAGGTGATTGCCAAGATTACTGAATGGCCTGCCCGGGCCAAAAATCCGTTTGGCGAAATTATTGAAGTACTGGGCAACGTGGGCGATAACAATGCCGAAATGCACGCAATTCTGGCCGAATATGATCTGCCGTTTCGTTTCCCGGAGAATGTGCTGAAAGCTGCCGAAAAGATACCGGATGAAATTTCAGAAGAAGAAATTCTTCGCCGTCGCGATATGCGCGGAATCACCACCCTGACCATCGATCCGCTTGATGCCAAAGACTTCGACGATGCCCTGTCGGTTCGTAAACTCGATAATGGATTTTGGGAAGTTGGCGTTCACATTGCCGATGTTTCGCATTACGTGAAACCTGGAACTATTCTCGACGATGAAGCCTACGAACGGGCAACTTCGGTTTACCTGGTCGATCGCGTGGTACCGATGCTTCCCGAGAAACTGTCGAACGGCGTTTGTTCGCTTCGCCCCAACGAAGATAAATTATGCTTTTCGGCCATCTTCCAGCTTAACGATGAGGCCGAAATTCAGAAGCAATGGTTCGGACGGACAATCATTCATTCGGACAAACGGTTTGCTTACGAAGATGCCCAGGCTATCATCGAAACCAGCGAAGGCGAGCTGAAAGACGAAATCCTCACGCTGCACAGGCTGGCCGTAAAACTTCGCGAGACCCGGTTCAAAAGGGGAGCTATTGCCTTTGAGCGGATCGAGGTTAAATTCAATATCGACGAAAATGGCAAGCCGCTTTCGGTATATTTCAAAGAAGCAAAAGAAAGCAACCAGCTCGTCGAGGAATTTATGTTGCTGGCCAATAAACGGGTGGCTGAATTTATCGGGAAAACTGATGAAAAGAAAACGCCCCGTACTTTTGTTTACCGTATTCACGACAAACCCGATCCGGATAAGCTGATGAATTTCAATCATTTTATTCATAAGTTTGGCTATGGCTTACAACTCGGAACCCCTGGCCAGATTTCCAAATCGATGAACCAGTTGATGACCAACGTAAAAGGTAAAAATGAACAGAATATGATTGAAACCCTGGCCATCCGCACTATGGCCAAAGCCGCGTATTCGACCCGGAATATTGGTCACTACGGGCTGGCATTCGAATATTACACGCACTTTACCTCGCCTATCCGCCGCTATCCCGATGTGATGGTTCACCGCCTGCTCGAGCGCTACCTGGAAGGCGGGAAAACAGTGAATGCCCAGAAGTGGGAAGACATGTGCAAACACTCGTCCGACATGGAAAACAAGGCAGCCAATGCCGAACGATCATCGATTAAATACAAGCAGGTGGAATTTATGCAGGATAAAATCGGACAGGAATTTAGGGGGGTTATTTCCGGAGTTACCGATTGGGGCATTTACGTTGAACTCGAAAATAAATGCGAAGGAATGGTTTCGATCAGCTCTTTGGACGATGATTTTTACATTTTCGACGAGAAAAATTATTGTTTGGTTGGACGTCATTCGCACCGGACTTTCCAGATGGGCGATGAAGTGGAAATCGAAATAACCCGGGCGAATCTGGAGAAAAAACAGCTTGATTTCAGGCTGGTAAAAGAGAAGACCGACGAAGTCAAAAATCAGTTTTTTCACTCCGGAAGTAAAAAAAAGGGGCGAAGATTATAAAAATTAGAAAATGTGGAGTTTCTTTGTGCTATCATGAGAGGTTCTCTGATTTCACAAAACACAATTTCAACTGACTGAATAAACCTTTGGTTATGGCGATGAACTTGGAAAACGGGTCGAATAAAAAAGACGCAAACCGCGAAAGTATCCTGAAAATTGCTCAGGAAATCTTCAGCAAATACGGATACAAAAAAACGACACTCGACGATATTGCTAACGCGGTCCGCAAGGGGAAAAGCTCACTGTATTATTATTTTACCAGTAAAGAAGACCTTTTTCAGGCCGTTATTCAAAAAGAAGTTGACATTCTGCGCCGCGAACTGGATATCGTGGTTAACCGCAATACCGATCCGGTTGATAAACTGCGCGACTATATTCTGACCAAATTGACGACTTTCCGAAGTATGGCCAACTTTTACAATGCCCTCGAAAACGATGTGACGGCCATCGAGTTCATCGAGAACATCAAGCACCGTCATCAGCAGGAAGAAATTCGCATGATCAAACGCATCCTGATTGAAGGCGTCCGCAAAAACATCTTCGAGGTTTACGACCTCACCCTGGCTGCCACCGGAATAACCACAGCTATTAAGGGCTTGGAAATGCCTCTGGCTGCAGGCGATTACAGCAAAGTTAACTCTGGAACAAAGTGTCGACAACATTGTGAAGATTCTTTGCTATGGGGTGATGAAGCGCTAGTTCAGGTCAGAAGTAGAAAGTCAAAAGTTAAAAATACTATGAACCGGCTAACTCGCCGGTTTTGTTTTTTTAGTGATCAGGTTGGTCGGTAAGATAAATTAACTAAGTGGATTGCCCTATGTTTTCAGGAATTTGTAAGTTTGCACGGATTATACCATTATGAAACAAACTGATTTTTACCATAGCAACTGCCCGCAGCAAAATTTATCTATTCAATCACGAATGAATTTTTTCAGACTGAAAAGCCTGATTCCGGTGGGAATCGGACTTTCTCTTTTTTACCTGATTTTTTACACTTCCTGCGCCAACATTGGCAGCCCGTCTGGAGGTCCCAAAGATTCCATTCCACCGGTAGTTGTTAAAACAATTCCGGGACTGCGTGGCACCAACTTCAACGGATCGGATGTTCGTTTCACGTTCGACGAATACATCGTCTCCGATGAAATCAGCGAAAAGCTGGTTATTTCGCCGCCCATGAAGAAAAAGGCGATGGTCAAGATGAAAGGAAAAACCCTGATTATTGAATTTCAGGAAGATTTAAGAAAAGAGACGACCTATTCAATGGATTTCAAAGATGCTGTGGCTGATAACAACGAAAAAAATCCGATCAAAGATTTCCGGTTTTCATTTAGTACCGGAGCTTCATTCGATAGTTTGCGGGTGGCGGGGTATGTCAAGAAAGCCCTGAATCAGGAACCGGTTGAGAAGGCGCTGGTGTTGCTCTACCGGAAACACGACTATACGGCTTTCATCGACAGTGTGCCCGATTACATTGGAACCACCAACAAAGAAGGTCTTTTTATGATCGACAATGTGGCTAAAGGCGAATATCGGCTTTACGCCCTGACCGATACCGACAACAGCCTGACCTACAACTCAAACTCCGAAATGATAGCCTTTGCTGATTCGCTCGTTGTTCCGTCGGCCAATTATGTGGCCAGGCTCGATACGGTGGTGAAAGGACTCGATACAATGGTGGTTACCGGTCATGTGGATTATCTGCCTGGTCCCCGCTATCTGATGTTGTTTGAGGAGGAAAAGTTCGATCAGTATCTGGACGCTTCGCAAAGAAGCCAGGCCAACAAATGTGATTTTTACTTTGCCGAGTCACTCAGCGATTCCTTTCAGATTAATCTGCTAAAGCCAGTAACTGACAAAGAATGGAAGTTCATCGAGTCGAACCTGAAGCGCGATTCGATCACTGTTTGGCTCACAGACACGTTGATCAGCAATAGCGATACCCTGAAGTTTCAGCTAAAATATGAGGTCCTTGATTCGTTGAACCAGATGGTTTCGAAACTGGATACCGTTGAAATGATTTATGCGGCTCCCAAAATCGCCAGGCCCAAACGCAAAAAGGGAGAAGTGCCGGCAATTCCATCGATTACATTGGGAAACAACATTAACGCGTCGGCACACGATTTATACCAACGGATACAGATTGAAGCGCCCGAACCACTAGCTTCATTTGACACCACCCAAGTGAGACTTTTCCAATTTGAGGATACGGTGAAAACACTGATTCCAATCGTGGTTCAGAAAGACACCAATTCGATCCGGAAATATTACATTGAGCACCATTGGGATCCTGGAACCAATTACGTCTTCGAGATTGATTCGGGGGCAGCCCGGAATATTTACGGCTATCCGAGCAACAAGGTTGAGCAAAAATTCAAGACACAGAAGGAAGATTATTACGGAAAAATTTACCTTAACATTACCGGGCTTAACGGCCCTGCCATTGTTCAGCTTCTGGCCAACGACAAAGACGAAAAAATTCTGCAGAAAATTCAGATTCTGGAAGATGGTAAAATAGAGTTTCCATTTCTGAAACCCGAAAAGTACATCATCCGGATTATTTTGGATTCAAACAAAAATGGGAAGTGGGATACCGGTTTTCTGGCCGGAAACCTTCAACCCGAAAAAGTGGTCTATTTCCCAAAAATCATCAAAGTACGTTCGAACTTCGAATACAAGGAAAATTGGGCCATCGACTACGAACCGAATTATAAAAAATCATTGATTGACGAAGAAGCTGAAAAAGAAAAAGCCCGCAAGAAAGAGCAGGCTAAAAAGGCTGAAAAATCGGTTTCAAAATAAGTTCAGGTATTTGTTGATCCTGATGATACTCGTTTTTTCTACTGAATGGATTGGTGCCCAAACCACTGGACTGCCTTTCGCCCCGGGTGAGTATGCCCGTTACGGAGCTTACTACAACTGGCATTTTATCTGGATGCAGAATGGTGTGGTGGAGTTCAGGGTTGATACCATGCAATATCAGCAGCAAAAGGCCTGGTATTTAAAAGCCGTTGGAAAAACTTTCCCGGCGTCCGATTTGCTTTATACCGTGCGCGACACCTTCGAAACCTTCAGTAATTACAATACTTTCCGGCCCATCTATTCGCGTCGGGCAATGCATCATGCCCAAACAAATTCGTTGCATCAGTACTGGTTCGATTATTCTTCAGGAAAGATTTCTACCCGGATCAAACAGGGGAGGCAATCCGTATATTCGGCCAGTTTACCCATTCAGGAAAATACCTTCGATTTACTGGCTACCGCCTATAGCTTCCGAAAATTTGATTTCAGCAAATTATTTATCGGGCAAAAAGTGCCGTACCGTATGTTGGTCGACCGCAAGATTGATGACCTTTACGTTCGCTACCTGGGAATAGAGAATGTGAAAACCCGTAACGGGAAAGAGTTTCGGTGTCACAAAGTTTCCGTATATTTACTGCAAGGCGATTTTTTCCCCGAAGGCGAATACATGAAAGTATGGTTTACCGACGATCAGAATCATTTGCCCGTTCAGGTCGAAACGGAGATTCTGGTAGGATCAGTCAAGGCCTTGTTGCTCGACACCAAGTCATTAAAATATCCACTAACTTCTGAAACGAACATGTTATATCGAACAAAAACGAATAAAATAAAATAACTATGGCAAGCAAAAGAAGATTAAAAAAAGAGATTGATTACATGGTATCTGACCTGATTATGGATTGTTTTACCTATACCAGCCTGTTTCAGAAACCGGATGATGAGCAAACGCTTGAGATTGTTCAGGGAACCCTGATTTTGAGAAATGAATTGCGCAACCTGGCCAATCATCCTGAACGAAAAGATGAATCGGAAAGCGTAAAAAGTTTTTACGATAACATTGCTAAAACCCTGATTGGTGGGGTCGAAGAAGGCTATGGGAAATTAGAGACCCTGATAACAAAAGGAAAATAAGCGATCAGAAACCGATTCTATTCAGGCAAATAAACCTGAATGAAGCTCAAGCAATCGGAGGCGGGATGTTAAAAGCACCTGCCTCCGGTTGCTTTTTTGTTAGGCGAGTGAAGGAAAATTATCGCAAGGGTTCAGATAAATGAGAAGAAATCATTTTTATTGCGGGCCCAAAGATTGTTTCAGGATTGGCCCGAAAAATATTACTTTTGACATTATCTGTAAAACTCACTCAGGATGGATGAATTTGGCAAAAAGAAAAAAGGTTTTTCGCTAGGCGAAACAGATAAGGAAAGACGAAACAACCTGATCATCATCATGCTGTCGGCTTTGCTGCTTGTTGTCGTGGTGATTTTCTTTGTTCAGCACAACGAAAACAAGAAGATTATGCAGGCTCTGAACCTCGAAAAGGAGTCGATTCAGCACGAACTGAGCACCATGATGACGAATTACGATTCGATCCACACCAACAACGAATCGCTTCAGGCCGAATTGGTGACTGCACAAACTAAAGTTAAAGATTTGTTGCTCGAAGTGGGGCAGGTCAAAAAAGTAAGCTACGACCAGATTGCCCAATACCGTCTGGAAGTGACCACCATGCGCAATATCATGAAGAATTACATTATCCAGATCGACTCGCTCAATCAGAAGAACCAACTGCTGATGGATGAAAATGTGCAGGTTAAGCAGGAAATTGCTCAGACGTCTTCAAAAAATCAGCAATTGGAACAGGAAAAAGAACACCTTCAGGAAAAGATAAAAATGGCGGCCCAGCTTGAAGCAACTGAGTTGGCTGCTGTAGGGATTAATGCTCGTGGAAAAGATGCTGAAAGTGCCCGTAGGGCCGAGCAAATCAAGATTAGTTTTGTGTTGAGCAAAAACATCACCGCACCCCGCGGAAATAAAATGATTTATGTTCGAATCCAAAAGCCCAACCAGATTTTATTGCAGAGATCGCCCGACGATCTGTTTGAATTTGAAGATTTGAAAATCCCGTTCTCAGCCAAACGTGAGGTTACTTATGAAGGGAATGCACTGCCGGTGAATATTTTCTGGGACAACGAAGGCGCCGAATTCTTACCCGGCGAATATACTGTCGATATTTTTGCAGACGGGAATAATATCGGGACAACCAAATTCCTGATGAAACGGTAAGAAAGTGTTCCGTCACAGAATTCAGTAAGTGCAGACCGGCGGCGGAACACTTTTCACTAATTGAAAGTCATCAGTTTGCTTAGGTATTTCCCAATAATATCGAATTCGAGGTTGACGGTTGTACCAACTTCAAAGGTGTGAAAATTAGTTTCGTTGTAGGTATACGGAATAATAGCCACCTGAAACGAATTGTCTTTTGAATTCACCACGGTCAGACTTACGCCATTCACGGTCACCGAACCTTTTTCAACGGTCATGTAACCTTGTTTCGCTTTCTCTATGTCAAATGGATATTCAAAAGTAAAGTACCAGCTTCCATCGGCTTCTTCAACGTTAGTGCAGGTTGCAGTCTGGTCAACATGCCCCTGAACAATATGCCCGTCCAGGCGGCCGTTCATCATCATGCTCCGTTCCAGGTTAACTTTGCTGCCGGGAACCAGCTTTCCCAGATTGGTTTTCAGCAAGGTTTCTTTGATGGCAGTTACGGTATAGGTTCTGGCTTCGCGGTCAAGCTTCACAACGGTAAGGCAAACCCCGTTGTGTGAAAGGCTTTGATCAACTTTTAGCTCATCGACAAACGAGCAGGTGAGCGTAAAATGTACATTTTCCTGATCTTTCTGAACGGCAATTACCTTGCCGGCTTCTTCAACTATTCCTGAAAACATGTTCGTTTAATTTTAAATTTCGATGCGAAGTTACAAGTTTCGGATGGAGTAACAAGTTGGGAAGAAACATTCTATCTTAGCATTAAAATTTAGGACTATGGCAACAGTTAAGACAACCTATTTAGGCGATTTACGCACCGAAAATATTCATTTACAATCGGGCTGTAAAATCATTACCGACGCTCCAACCGACAACCGTGGAAAAGGAGAGGCCTTTTCCCCAACCGATTTGCTGGCCACAGCATTGGGCAACTGCATCATGACCATTATGGGCATCAAAGCAATGTACAACGGAATTGATCTGGAGGGTACTGAAATCGAAATCACTAAAATCATGGCCAACGATCCTCGCAGGGTTGCTGAAGTTATTATGGAATTTAATTTTCCCCGGAAGGACTACTCTCACGAAGAAAAGCGACTTATCGAAAGTGTGGCCGGTATCAGCCCTGTTCCGTTGAGCGTACATCCGGATTTGAAACAGACGATTGTGTTTAACTGGTAGTTAATTTTCGTGTGAGCAATCATGATTTGCATCATGATTGTGATGCTGACAGGAAAGGCCACTATCTAAGATTTTACCAGCCAGGTACCGATTGATTATTTCCGAGGTATTTCCTGAACATCCACGGACTACATTAATACCTGCAGCGTTTAAAACATTAATTGCTCCATTGCCAATGCCCCCGGCAAGCATCATCGAAACTCCCTGTGCAGCAAGTACCTGAGCTATACCTGACTTGCACCCGCACCCTTGGGCCGATTTTAAAGATTGAATATCAATAATTTCGTTTGCTTCAGAAATTGTGAAGACATTGTAGAATTCGCAATGACCAAAATGTTCATCAACGTGGTTATCCTTTGTACTTGGTACTGCAATTTTCATGCTGGTTTAATTTTAATTTTATTTCAAAATATTTTCTCTTTGCCTTTTTATTATAGTCTGGTTTGTTTTGGCAATTTGCTGATCAACAATTTGTTAAGGGGGACTAATTCGTCAGTTCCAAACATGGCGCAATTTTCACACCTTACATGATTGTCAATTCCTTGAATCAATTTATTGCACTTTTTACATTTGAACCATTCCTTGACAAGTTCATAGTTTCCACCTTCAATTGTAATTGCTTTACCTTCAACAAATGCCTTGGCTATTGTTTTCAGCGCTTTGTTATAAATGCGCGTAAAGGTGGGTCTCGAGAATATTCATCTGCTCTGCAGCCTGATCTTGTGAAAGCATTTCATAGTTTATCAGCTTTAAACTTTCGTATGCTTCGAAAGTTAACTGAATGCTTTCAATCTTGCACAGTGGCAACCCAAATGGTTTAAATCCACCCATTGGGGGAGGATTACAAATTTTTCTGTTTTCTGGTGGACGAGGCATTTTCCCTGGATTTTAAAAGTTCTCTAATATCCGGAAAAATAATAAAGAAAAAGAAGACAGCCATGCAACCCCAAAAGTATTTGACCGATAAAACAATATGGCCCGCAATAAAATTTGTCACCTAATCCGAACAGGCAAGCTGTGCATCCCAGAATCGTCATAAGCACATAACTGACAAACAATAATGAAGGAAGTACAACAACCATTTTAAAAATAAATGCTGTTTTCATACTCTGGATTTTCTCCAAATGTAATGAACCTACGTTCATAAATAAAATTTTTCAATGAGTTGTACAACACAAATTATGAACGCTGGTTCATAAATATGAAATACGATCTTGGCTATTGTCCAATAGTAATTGTAGTTATACTGTCTAATCTCTTTGGGGTTAGTTCCCCGCAGCTTGCAGCGTTAATTTTTTACTTTTGTGTATGCAAGAGAGTCGATATATACACAAATCCCATAATGTTACGGTTCTTTTATATCATTTTGTTTGTCCCGCTAAGTATAGAAGAGTTGTTTTCAGTGAGTCTGTTGACATGTCACTAAAAAATATATGCTTAGAAATCGAAAAACATTATGATGTGTATTTTTTAGGAGATAGGAACAGACAAAGACCATGTTCATTTTTTACTTCAATCAGTGCCGACAAAAAGTCCAACGAGTATAATAAAAATGTTGAAGCGTATAACTGCAAGAGAAATATTTCGACTTCAACCAGAAGTAAAGAAGCAATTATGGGGAGGTGAATTTTGGACTGATGGGTATTATGTAAGTACAGTAAGTAAACATGGCGATGAAAATACAATATCAAGATATGTGAGGGATCAAGGAATTGAGAAAGAATACAAAGTTTTGCACAAAACTACGCAGTTGCGGCTCATCTGATACCCCGTCTGCTTGCAGCGGGGTAGTTCATCTGAAATATTTTCTTGTAAAATTCTCCTAAACCTTTATCTTCGTTTTCTGATAACACGAATCAGTAAAAAAGTAGCACATGTCAGTTTCCCGTTTTGGCGTTTCTCTGGAAGAAGAATTGCTGTCGGCGCTCGATCGGTATGTGACCGAAAATAACTTTGCCAACCGCTCACAGGCCATTCGGTTCCTAATCGAGAAGAATCTGGTGGAGCAGAAATGGAAGTGCGACAATCTGGTTGCAGGCGCCGTTGTGATGGTTTACAGTTGTCAGAAATTCGAAATCAGAACCCGATCGTCAGAACTTCAGTTTCAGTACCGCGATGTGGTAATCGGACTTCAGCAGTTTAACCTGAACGACGAAAATTGTATGGAGATTATCGCGGTAAAAGGAACTTCATCGAGGTTGACGGAGTTGTCGGACAAACTTGTAAGTCTTAAAGGCATTAAACACGGCAAATTGATTATGAGCCGGACAGAATAATTTTTTTTATTTAGTGCGTAACACGAAATTATACAAAGATAGCACGATGATCAATTAAATTTTTTGAAATGAGAAAATCAATCGCTCGTTCTATTTGTATTTCCTGTCATGGTTTGCGGCTCACTGATTGGCTCCCTGAAGGCGCAGGATACAATTAAGGATACGGTAAAAATAGAAGAAGTAGTAGTTACCGGTAGCCCGGTCAGGATAAATCGCGATAATGTGCCAATGTCGGTCTCGGTGGTTACCAGCGCACAAATCAACGAAAGTAGTGAGTCAGCTGTGTTGCCGGTTTTGAGTGGCTGCATTCCAGGGCTGTTTGTGACCGAGCGTGGGATTACCGGCTTCGGTGTTTCTGCCGGATCTGCCGGACAAATTACAATTCGCGGAATCGGCGGTAGCCCGACTACAGGAGTTTTGATGTTGATCGACGGCCACCCACAGTTTATGGGTATCATGGGTCATCCGCTGCCCGATTCGTATGTTGCCTCGGACATTGAACGGGTGGAAGTCATTCGCGGTTCGGGTTCGGTACTTTATGGCTCAAATGCAATGGGCGGTGTGATTAACCTGATCACAAAGAAGCAGACACAAGATGGATTTCACGGCAATGCCCGCCTGATGTATGGTTCGTACAATACTCAAAAGTATATGGCATCTGGTGGTTATAAAAAGGATAAACTGAGTGTATTTGTTTCAGGAAACCGGGACAAAACCGATGGACACCGCGCCAACTCAGCATTTGAAATTGCCAATGGATATACGCTAAAATAGGATATGCGTCTAAATACTCACTTGAAAATGAGTGGTGATTTTAGTCTGGCAGCATTCAAATCTTCCGATCCGGGACCTGATACCCTTTTGGCAAAAAAAGGCGAAACCATCGATATTACCCGTGGTTACGGCGCATTTACCGTTGAAAATGAGTTTGACAAAATATCCGGATCGGCCAAACTTTTCTACAATTTTGGAGAACACGATATCACTGACGGATTTCATTCGACCGATCACAATTACGGCCTGAATTTTTTTGAATCGCTGAAACTGTTTAAAGGAAATACAATCACGGCGGGTATCGATTATATTAATTATGGAGGTATGGCTGAAAATCTGAAAGCAATGGCCGGGAAAGGGATTGTATTTGCTGATACTTCGGTATACGAACTTGGTTATTATGGTTTTGTGCAGCAAACCGTTGCCCGGAAGCTGACTCTGAATGTAGGTTTGCGCCTTCAAAACAATTCGGTTTACGGAAACGAATGGATTCCATCGGCAGGCTTGGCCTGGCAGGCTGGTGAACGGACAACGTGGAAAGCCTCTTTCTCGAAAGGATTCCGTAGTCCGACCATTCGGGAATTGTTCCTTTGGGGACCAAATCCAAAACTTCAACCCGAAACTGTTTTCAATTACGAAACGGGTATATTGAGGTCATTCTTCCATCGGAAACTGAATTTGGAACTGACTGGATTCCTTGTCAAAGGGGATAACCTGATTATTACAGTCCCAATGAAAGGTCTTCAAAATGCCGGAGAAATTTCAAATAAAGGGCTGGAATTTTCGGCTGATGCCAATCCATCGGCCAAACTCAATATTCATGCTGCTTACAGCTATATCAATATGAAAGCACCGGTATATGCCACGCCCGAACATCAGTTGTTCATCAGTTCGCGGTACCGGTTAAATAAAACCACATTTATGCTTAGTTTGCAGCAGGTAGTAAATCTGGACACTGATCCTTCCGAAAAAGTTTATCAGGAAAGTTACACGTTGGTTAATGCAAAAGTCAGTCAAAAATTTTGCAGGTATGCTGAGGTATTTATCAGTGGCGAAAATCTTCTGAACCAGAAATACGAACAAAACAGATATTACACCATGCCCGGGACAACTGTTTTTGCCGGAGTTAACCTGAATTTTTAGCTGATAATGAATTAAGACCTTCAAGGTTTTCGAAATCTTGAAGTGCTTAATTATGGAGTATTTTAGATCGCTTCAGCCATTCCGTTCAGATGGAGGCCGGAGCTTTTTTTTGCCAAAAAATGTTAACCGTTGTAACGAATTGACAAGCCAACCGTCCTATTCCACTGTAAAGAAAGTTCAGAAGCCGAAAACAGAAAGACATTCATCTCTATTTTGGTGAGCATGGTCCCAGTAAAACTGACTTTTTGCCCACTTTACAGGGCAAAATCGGCCATTCATCGAAAAAAGTAGAATTGAGCATACATTATTTATGAATTTTGAATTGAAAACTAGCAGAAAATAAAGCCATGATTAGATTAAACAACATTCACAAATCCTATGAAATGGGCAACAACAGTCTCCATGTTCTGAAAGGCATCGACCTTACAGATTGAACAGGGAGACTTTGTTTCTATCATGGGTTCCTCAGGTTCCGGAAAGTCAACTCTTCTGAACATTTTGGGGATGCTCGATAATTACGACAAGGAACTTACCATCTTGATCGGGCAACCTGATTGCCAACATGAGTGAGAAAAAAGCAGCCAAGTACCGTAATGATATGGTTGGTTTCGTGTTCCAATCATTTAACCTGATTTCGTTTAAAAATGCCTATGGAAAATGTGGCACTTCCGCTTTATTACAAAGGGGTCCCCCGAAAAAAACGAAATCAGATTGCGATGGAATATCTTAGAAAAACTCGGACTGAAAGAATGGGCGAACCACATGCCCAGCGAAATGTCGGGCGGGCAAAAACAACGGGTGGCTATTGCCCGTGCCCTGATTTCGCAACCCAAAATTATTCTGGCCGACGAGCCAACCGGAGCACTGAGATACGGCAACTTCGTATGAAGTCATGGAAATACTGAAAGAAATTAACGAAGCCGGAATCACCGTAATTATTGTAACTCACGAACACGATATCGCTGCCATGACCCGACAGATCATCCGCCTGAAAGACGGACGAATCCACGAGATTATCCGCAATGGCGAACTGAAACAGTTCCGGGAAAGCTACATGAAAGAGCTGGAAACCGCTTAATCCTCAATCTATGTTTGATATCGATAAATGGCAGGAAATCTTTGCCACAATCAAAAAAAATAAGATGCGGACTTTCCTCACCGGGTTTTCAGTTGCCTGGGGGATTTTCATGCTGATGATTTTGCTGGGTTCCGGAAATGGACTGAGCAACGGCGTCTCTTCCAATTTTATGAATGATGCCGTAAATGCCATGTGGATATGGACCGGAGAAACCACCATTCCTTATCAGGGTATGAAAACCGGAAGGCCTATTCAGTTTAAAAATGAGGATCAGAAAATAGTGCAGAAAGTGTCAGGTGTTGGAGTTTCTTCCGGTCGTTATTTTATGGGAAATACCCGCTATTCATACCACAAGGAATCGGGAGAATATACGACTGTTACCTGTCAGCCTGAATTAAAGGATGTAGAAAACCTGATTCTGAATGAAGGACGCTTCATCAATAAAATTGACATTTTGCAAAACAGAAAGGTTGTGGTACTGGGTGCCGATATCAAAACGGCTCTTTTCAAAGACTCAACTGCGCTGGGCGAGTATGTGAATATTAACAGAGTTCCTTTTAAAGTAGTTGGCATTTGTACCGAACCCGGATCGACCCGAAACCGAAATGCCTATATGCCATTATCCACGGCACAAATGATTTTTAACGGCTCGAACCGGTTGCATAATCTGGCCCTTACCATCAATGCCGAGACTCTTGAAGAGAGCCAGGCCATCGAAGAGCAGATCAGAAATTCGCTGGGAAGACAACATAAGTTTGATCCGAAAGACGAAGGCGCGATCGGGCTGTACAATAAACTGGAGAATTATATTCAGACGATGAGAATTTTCCAGGCCATCAAAATCTTCATCTGGATCATCGGGATCGGAACTTTGATTGCCGGAATTGTGGGGGTCAGTAACATTATGCTGATTGTGGTAAAGGAACGGACAAAGGAAATTGGCATTCGAAAGGCTATCGGGGCCAGCCCTGCCTCAGTTATAGGTTTGATTCTGCTCGAAGCTATTATGATTACAACTGTTGCCGGATACATTGGCCTGGTAATGGGAACCGGACTGATGGAGTTGATCAACTACTTCATGGTGCAATCTGCCGGGGCAACGCCCGATCCACAGGGCTCTATCTTTATGAATCCGACGGTTGACATTAATATTGCCGTATCGGCAACCTTACTATTAATCGTTGCAGGAGCTATTGCAGGTTACATTCCCGCCAAACGTGCGGCCAGCATTAAACCCATTGTTGCCCTGCGCGACGAATAGGAGCCCCTCCCAAACCTCCCCAAAGGGGGGACTATAAAAATGCATTGAATTAGATTATAGATAATTAGCAAACAAATATGAATAATATAAATAATTGCGAATCTTTTTATCACCCCTCCTTGGAGGGGCAGGGGGGAGGCTCTTATGTTTGATTTAGACCTTTGGAATGAAATAATAAGCGCCCTTAAGAAAAATCGCCTTCGTAGTTTTATGACTGCTTTCGGTGTATTCTGGGGAATTTTTATGCTCATTATCATGTCGGGTGCCGGAAAGGCTCTCGAAAACGGGGTGCTGGATGGAGTAAAGGCTTTTGCCACGAACTCGGCCTTCTTCTGGACCGAACGCACCAGTGTACCTTTTGCAGGTTTTCAGCGCGGACGCCGCTGGAACTACGAAAATACCGACATTCAATACATTCGCGACAACGTAAAAGAAGTAGAATATTTATCGCCACGATTGTTTGGCTGGCAGCAAAGTGGCGACAACACCATACGGGGTGAACGCACGGGATCATTCCAGACCTTCGGTGATTATCCCGACTACTTTAAAATCGATAAATGGTCGGTAGTTAAAGGGCGATTAATCAATGAGATTGATATACTCAAAGAACGTAAAGTTTGTGTAATTGGTGAGCGCGTTGTTGAAGTGATGTTTGCTAAAGACGAAGACCCGATTGGAGAATATCTGAAAATCAGTGGTGTCTATTTTCAGGTAGTTGGGGTTATTCATGCTGAAACCCGTATCAATATTGGTGGAGGAAAGAAAGAAGAAACCATCATCATCCCATTTTCAACCATGCAAACGGCCTATAATTACGGCAATGTTGTTCATTTTTTCTCAGTGACATCACAAAAAGGGACCAAGGTCAGCGAGCTGGAGGAAAAATTAAAAACGATATTGAAAGATCGTCATAAAATTGCTCCTGAAGATCTTCAGGCCATTGGGTCGTTCAACATCGAAAAGGAATTCATCAAATTTTCAGCTTTGTTCCTCGGGATACAGGTCCTTACGTGGATTGTAGGAATCGGAACACTTCTGGCCGGAGTTATCGGAGTCAGTAATATCATGCTGGTGATTATCAAGGAGCGCACGCAGGAAATTGGTATTCAACGGGCTATCGGTGCCACACCGGTGGTTGTCATTAAACACATTGTTGCAGAGAGCGTATTCCTTACTGTAATGGCCGGATATATTGGACTGTCGTTGGGTGTTGGGGTGCTCGAAATTCTGAACCGGATACTTCAATCGGCAGGTGATAAAATGTTTTTTCGTAACCCGGAAGTAAACCTGACAATGGCTCTCTCGGCTCTGGCTGTGCTTGTGGTCGCTGGAATTATTGCGGGATTAATACCGGCAAAACGTGCTGTAAGCATTAAACCAATTGATGCGATCAGGGACGAAGGATAAAATGGATTATAGATTTCAGATTAACGATTTTACATTAGTTTGGAATTTGGAATTTTGAAAATACAGAAAACAGAAACATATAAAAGACCAAATCATGAGAAAATTTTTTAGAATTTTAGGAATTGTAATCCTGGTGGGGATTTTCGGGGGAACAATCTATTTCCTCTACACCAAATCGAAAAAAGCGCCTGAAGTATATGAAACAAAAAACCCGTTTGTGACCAATGTGGTTCGCAAAACTGTTGCGACAGGCTCAGTGGTTCCGCGGAAAGAAATTGATATTGTTCCGCAAGTATCGGGAATTATTGATGAATTGTACATCGTTGCCGGCGACTTTGTAAAAAAAGATCAGGTAATTGCCAAAATCAAGATTATTCCTGACATGGTAAACCTGAACAATGCCGAAACCCGTCTCAATCGTGCAAAATTAGGGTTCGACGATGCTAAAATTGATTACGACCGCCAGCAAAAGTTGTACGATCAGAAAGTAATTTCGTACGAAGAATACAAAAATGCCAAGGTGAGCTACGATGCAGCCAAAGAAGAATTATCGGCAGCAGAAAATAATCTGGATTTAATTAAAAACGGTGTAACAAAAAAGGCACAAACAGCGACTAATACGCTGGTTCGTTCAACAGTAAACGGAATGGTGCTGGATGTGCCGATTAAAGAAGGTAACTCGGTCATTCAATCGAACACCTTTAACAATGGAACTACCATCTGTACCGTGGCCGACATGCAGGATATGATTTTTAAAGGCAAGGTTGATGAAACTGAAGTGGGCAAAATCAAGGAAGGCATGAACATTGAACTTGAGATTGGGGCAATCGAAAAAGATAAATTTGGAGCTATTCTCGAATACATTGCACCTAAAGGGAAAGAAGAAAATGGCGCCATACAGTTTGAAATTAAAGCCAACGTAGTACTGAAAGAAAATCAGTTCATACGGGCCGGATACAGTGCCAACGCCAACATTGTACTCGAAAAGAAAGACAGCGTACTTGTTATTCCGGAAGGAATGCTCAAATTTGAAAAAGATTCGTCGTATGTTGAAATTGAGACCGCTACGCCCCAGGTATTCGAAAAGCGTAAAGTTAAAACCGGCATTTCTGATGGCATCAACATTGAGGTTACCGAAGGGCTGGCCAAAACCGATAAGGTGAAAGGTGCAAAAATTGATCCGAAGAAAGTAAACGAAGAGGAAAAGAAAAAAGCATAAGAAGTCACTTCCGAATATGGAGTCCTTATAACCTTTTGCTTAAATAGAAATAAATTTAAAAATATACGAATGAAACGAATTTACAGCTTATTTGCCGCAGCTATAATGCTTGTTGCTTTTACAAGTGCCCGGGGGCAAGAAAAGTGGTCGTTACAGAAATGTATAGATTATGCGCTGCAGAACAACATTCAGATCAAGCAGCAGGCGCTGAATTCAGAATATTACAACAATCAGCTTGGGCAGGCCAAATTTAACCGGCTACCAAACCTGAATGCCGGATTTCAAAACAACATGAGTTATGGCCGGACTTCCGGATATGACAATACCTATTCGAATTTCAATTCGAACACAACCTCCGGAAACCTAAGTTCCAATGTCACTCTTTGGAATGGCTTTATCTTGACCAACTCAATTGTTTTAGCTGACATGAACTTGAAAGCCAGTCTTGAAGACATGCAAAAAGCAAAAGACGACATCATGCTCAACATAGCTGCTTCCTACCTCGAAATCCTTTTTGCCGATGAGTTGGTCACAGTTTCTGAAGATCTGCTAAAAATAACACAACTTCAACTCGACAGGACTGGTAAATTGGTTGAAGCAGGAAGCCTGGCTAAAGGAAGCTTGTTAGAAATTGAAGCTCAGTATGCCCGCGAAGAACTGAATGTGGTAAACGCTCAGAACAGGTTGCAACTGGCTTATCTGACACTTTATCAGCTTCTTGAAGTTCCATCGACCGAAAGTTTCAAGATAGAAAAACCAATCTTGCCTGAAATTAGTGCAAACCAGACTCTTCTCAATTCGATGGACGTGTTCAGAAATGCAGTTCAACTTAAACCTGCAGTAAAAAGTGCAGAGTTTAAACTTGAAAGCGCACGGAGTCAGTTACTCATTGCCAAAGGGAATCGGATGCCAACCCTTTCGTTAGGCGGAAACTACTACAACCGTTATAACAATAAATATGCATATCCAAATCCGCCTTACGGAACCGGAGGTATGATTCCATTTGAATCACAACTCAAAAATAATGGGTCTTATGGATTTGGAGTTTCCCTGAACATTCCAATTTTCAACCGTTTTCAAGCCAGAACCGGTGTGAGTAATGCGCAAATTCAGCTCGAAAATACGGAGCTACAATTGCAAAACACCAAAAACTTGCTTCGGAAAGATATTGAACAATCATATACCAATGCTCTGGCAGCATTTAAACGTTATATTGCTAATCAGAAAGCAGTTATTTCTTCAACTGAAGCATTTCGTTATACCGAAGAAAAATTCAATGTAGGAATGATCAACTCTGTTGAATACAACCAAAGTAAGAACAATCTGACCAAAGCCCAAAGCGATTTGCTTCAGGCTAAATACGAGTACATTTTCAGAACTAAAATTCTGGATTTCTATAATGGGCAACCCATTGAGTTGTAAGATAACTGGAACAGCTACAACTCATAACGCAAGTAATATTAGTTTTACCCGCCGATGCAAATCGGCGGGTTTTTTATGCAATTTTAAAATTGAACTTTAAATCTGAATAAAATCAGATTTTTTTTACCTGTTTCGGATATTCTTAGCTCAATTCATTTACCTTTGCACCGAAATCATTATAAATCCAAAATGGACGATTATCATTCGGAAAAGTTAATTCAGTTATTAATCCGGTAAACAGGGCGGATCATAGTCTCTGTTTGCCTAAAAACGGAGATTCTATGATTACTTATTGGGAAACCGGTGCTTCCTTTACCCGTTTGAATGAATACCAGCCTAACTGCTGGGTCAGCTCTCAGGAACTTACCAACGAAGAAGTTGAAGTCTTAATTAGCGAATACAACGTACCCCGTGATTTTATCATGGACGTTTTAGATACCGACGAACGTTCGCGTATCGAAGTCGAAGAAGATAAAGTTTTGATCATTCTTCGCGTTCCTCTCAACAATCAGAATAATGGCATTCCCTTTATTACCGTTCCATTAGGGCTCATCATCTCGGGAACCCAAATTATTACTGTCTGTTCACGGCGTACAGAAATCATTTCTTCTCTGTTCAAAGCCGTCAACGAGAACAAAATCACCATCAGTAATCAGTTTGATTATGTACTTCGTATTTTCCTGATTTCAGCAGTCTGGTTTCTCCAGTTTCTGAAAGAGATAAACGTTCAGACTGCACTGATTGAAAAGGACCTGGAAAATGCAACCAAAAATAAGGAATTACACCGCTTGCTCCGAATGGAAAAGTGCCTGGTTTTCTTCATTACCTCGCTGAAATCGAATGAAATGGTGCTGGCAAAAATGCGTAACAGCCGCAATATGCAGGGCATTGAACACGACGAAGACCTGATGGAGGATGTGGTTATCGAAACCAAGCAGGCCCTCGAAATGGCAAACGTGTACAGCGATATTCAAAGTGGGATGATGGATGCTTTTGCCTCGGTGATTTCGAATAACCTGAACGTGATCATGAAACAACTCACTTCAGTAACCATTCTTTTGATGATCCCGACTTTGATTGCCAGTTTATTTGGAATGAATGTACCAAACAGTTTCGAGAATTCTCCCTTTGCATTTGGTTATGTTATTGCTATTTCAATCTTTTTATCTCTAGCCGGAATTTTACTCTTTAAATGGAAAAACTGGTTCTGAGATCAAGGCCTGAAGGATTTGTTGACAGAAGAATTGATTTACCGATTTACCACAATTTGGGGAGTTGCCAGGCAAACTGAAGGATAACAACCGCTGTGACCAGCAAGTAGAGAAATGCCTCGCCCCAGGTTTGTCGCTTCATAAAAATCAGGTAGTTCGAAATCAGGTAAGTCAGCGGAATGGCTAAAATGATGATGATTTCCTGTGAAACAGCCGGGACAGCAATAATCAGAATGGTCGAAATCAGGAAAATATAGAAAAATGCTTTGAAGAACTTTCGGGAACTGATTTTCTTGCCGTCGTATTGTCCCAGCAGGAAAAAACTTCCCAGCAAAGTAAGCAAAACCAGGTATCCGATATAAATCTGTATGGTAAGATTTTCCCTCAAAAAAGTCTGATGTAAGGTAAAATTTGTTTCAAGAATATGGAACAGGTTATCGGCTTGGTTTGTGCCCAGGTAGTAACCCAGTGCGCCAAGCCAGGGTAAGATAAAACCCAGTGTAGTCAGGATGTATTCGCGCCAGTTAACTTTCGGTTTGATAATAATGAAGCCAATCCAGAGAATTGGAAAGAAGAAAGCCAGATTCAGATAAAAAAGTGAACCAAGAGACAGGAATACTCCGGCATCGAAGGCATTGGAATGAATGATCTCTTTTTCATAAGAATTAAATATCCGGTCAACTGCCAGGATCAGGAACAGCGAAGCCGGATAAACCGGATGAATAGAATGAAGTTCGGGCAGACCACTGGTGATCAGGATGTACAGGCTGGAAGGCAGAAATGTACGGACACGGATAAAGGAATATTGAACATTCAGCTTCAGGATCAGGAAAGCAATCAGGATTATAAAAACCAAGGCCACAATGTGGGAGGCAATCGGGCTGTTTCCAAGCAAGTATTGGATAGGCTGATAAAGCAACATCTGATCTTCTCCCGCATAAAACGGGAAACTGACCGGATTCAGAAACGACTTAGTCCATAAAGCGATAGCAATAAGCGGGATCAGCAAAAAATGATACGCCTGATTTGATTTTAGAGCTTTCAGCAACATGCCCGTTAATATTTTCGGTTGGTTGAATTTTAATCTTGTTCCTGCACTTTATTTTTGATCTGATTGCAGAAAATGCTTGTTTATTACAGGTCAAAGCCCAAATCTTTTCGATAATATACCCCGTCGAACTCAATCATCTGTGCGTTTTGATAAGAACGGGCCAGGGCTTCTTCCATGGTTGATCCATAAGAACTGATCGCGAGTACACGACCTCCGTCGGTACAAATCCGGGTTCCTTTTTGGGAAGTTCCGGCATGAAAAACCAGGCTTTCAGCAATTGATTCAAGCCCTGAAATAACTTTTCCTTTTTCATAAGCACTTGGATAACCACCCGAAACCAGCATGACTGCCGCGGCTGTCCGCTCGTCGATTTCGATGGTTTTTTCAGCTAAAGTACCCTCGGCAGCGCCAACCAGCAGGTCAACAAAATCTGATTTGATACGCAGCATGACTGCTTCAGTTTCCGGATCGCCCATGCGAACGTTATATTCAATCACATAAGGATCGCCTCCGCAATTGATTAGTCCGAAGAAAATGAACCCATTGTAAGGAATCTGATCTTTTTGTAAGCCTTGTACTGTTGGCCTGATAATTCGGTCTTCCACTTTTTGCATAAACAGTTCGTCGGCAAAAGGAACTGGCGAAATGGCTCCCATGCCACCGGTGTTGAGGCCGGTATCGCCTTCGCCAATGCGTTTGTAATCCTTCGCAACAGGCAGCACCCGGTAATCTTTTCCGTCGGTGATTGCAAAAACAGAGCATTCAATTCCGCTCAGGAATTCTTCGATCACCACTTTTCTGCTGGCGGCGCCAAATTGCCCGTCAAGCATTTCTTTCAGTGAGGACTCGGCTTCATTGAGTTCACCGATAATCAAAACACCCTTCCCGGCGGCCAGTCCGTCAGCTTTCAGCACATAAGGTGCTTCCATTGTTTTCAGAAATAACAGCCCTTCGTTCAGATTTTCGTTAGTCACCGATAAATATCTGGCCGTTGGTATCTGGTGGCGAACCATGAATTCTTTGGCAAAATCTTTACTCCCTTCAAGTTGAGCGCCCAATTGATGCGGTCCCACAAATTTGATGTGTTTCAATTGCTCATCAGCACTGAAAAAGTCGTGCAGCCCCTCACACAATGGAACTTCGGGCCCAACCAAAACTAAATCAATCTGATTGTCAAGAACGGCTTTTTTTAATCCTTCAAAATCTGAAACTCCAACTGCAATATTGGTTCCTATGAGCGAAGTTCCGGCATTACCGGGAGCAAAGAAGATTTGGCCAACTTGTGGCGATTGCCTGATTTTCCAGGCCATTGCATGTTCCCTTCCTCCTGAGCCAATAATTAAAACATTCATCATTTGTAAAAATTTTGACAGGCAGAAGTTTCCTTACTGCCTGTTATTTAATTTCTTGTATGGTATTGCCTTGAACCGGTAGCCTTGCTCTTTCATCCAACTGATAGCGGCGGGCAACGCTTCGATCAGGTTTTCTTTGGCTTTGATTGAATCATGAAACGTGATAATTGATCCGGGACGGACAAAATCGGTAACATTCCGGAGTACTTCTGCAGGACTAAACCGGACATCGTAATCGCACGAAATGAGGTCCCACATGATAATCCGGTAGTACTTTTTCAGGCGGTGGTACTGCGATCTTTTCATCCATCCGTGGGGTGGCCTGAAAAGATCGGAATGGATGTATTCACCCGCTTTACTGATATTGGCAGAATAGTCCAAATCTCCTTTTTTCAGACCCTGCCAATGGTTGTAGGTGTGGTTTCCCACAGAATGTCCATGGTTCAGAATCTGCTGATAAACTTCGGGATACCTCATTACATTCTCGCCTACACAAAAAAATGTGGCGCGGATGTCTTCTTTCCGAAGGAGTTCGAGTACCCAGGGGGTCACTTCCGGAATAGGCCCGTCGTCAAAAGTCAGGTAAACGGTCCGGTCGGTTTCATCAAATCTCCAAACAGCTTCTTTGAAAAGAGAAGTGAAAAAACCGGGCAGGCGTACCCTGGGATCAAAACGTTTCATTATTTCAATGAACTGTATCTTTCGAGATAGCTGTTAAATGCAGTGGAAACCTCTTTTAATAATTCCGTTTGCTTGTTCCGGGTACAAATCATACTCATTTCCCTCATGAAATAAAGAATTCGCTGGATTTCTTCGTCAACCGAGTTTCGCATGGGCCTTTTCAATTTGAAGAAGTATTCGAGTTGTTCTTTATAACTGGTCATAATGGTGTTGATAATTTCTTTCCCTTTTGCGGGTTGTCCTGCCTTGAAATAGGTTTCCGCCATCATCATCGAGAAATAGTTGAATGGTACAACTTTGTTCGGAATGAGTTCAACACAGCGGTCGAGCACCCGGGTGGCCTTTTCGTTCTGACCTTCTTCCACCAGCGATTCGGCTAAACGATTAAAGGTGTTGCGAATATTCATCATCATCCGGCTGTTGTTTTCATCGATGTACACATCCGGACGTTCCATATTACCCCACTTAAACTCGTCCATCACCTTCTGGTACATCAATTTGGAATCAACACGGCCCATGTCGAGTCCGTCTGTTGAGGGTGATTTTATAGGGACCAGTTTGTATGCCAGACCTTCAAGCTGGAAATAATCCTGAAGGTTCAGGTATTTGTCCCGGCCAACGGTAATTGCGAAGTAGATCGGGCGTTCCCAGTTGTTGGTTGCAATCATATCGAGCACCATCAGCTCGTCTTTGGTGATGTAATGTTTGTTCCCAAAGTCAATTTTCAGGGTATCCACAATTTTATCGTAATCCTCTGGTGCAACTACTTTGTTTTTGATCACAGCAGCTTTGTAAACCACCAGATAAAGTTTCTTTGAGGGAATATATGCGGCATATTCAGCCTGTTCAAGCTTGGTCCGTTTGTCTTCATCCTTTACAAAATCGAGTGCTTTTTTCAACTCAACCGACCCCTTCAGCCGGGGGTCTTCCATCAGGTAAACCACATCACGTTTGCCTTGCACATACAAGTCGTGGGTGAAGCTTATTGGCAGCGAAGCTGATTCATAAGCTTTGCTCTTCATTTGGTCGATGTACCAGTCTGTCTGGAAATAGCTGAGGTTACAAACCCTGATATCGCGGCGAACGCCCTCTACTTCCTGATTGTACCAAAGCGGGAAAGTATCGTTATCGCCATTGGTGAAAATGACTGCATCGGGAGCACAGGTTTTTTAGGTAATTGGCCCCAAAGTCTCGTGCCGTGTATCGGTTCGAGCGACTCGTGGTCGTCCCCAGTTTTCGGCAGCCATAATAACCGGAACCAGCAAAAGGGCCAATCCGCCGGCCACGCTGGCACTGACAGTTTCAGGAATATATTTTTTCAGCCCCTCGTAAAGAGCCCAATACCCCGATTCCGATCCAGATTTGTAAAGGCATAAAATGAACCAGCATAAGCAGTAGTCACGCTCGCGGGGCTGAAGCGGCGATTGGTTCAGGTAAATTACGATGGCTAAACCAGTCATGATGAATAGCAGGGAAACAGTCCACAAGTCGCGTCTTCCTTCAACTCCACGGTTGTACATGAAAATAATACCGATTATACCAAGTATCAATGGCAGCATATAATAGGCATTCCGGCCTTTGTTTTTAAATTCCTGCGGAAGTTTGGCCTGATCTCCTAACCGAATGGAATCGATGGCATTGATACCGGTTATCCAGTTTCCGTTTGTTATTTCGCCGTGTCCCTGAATGTCGTTCTGGCGCCCGGCGAAATTCCACATAAAAATAACGGAAGTACATGTGCCCGACCTGATACCGGAAGAAGAAAGTCAGGTTTTCGCCAAAGGTGGGAACCTGTATCGTCTTGGATTGCCCTTCTTCATCAGTAACCGTAACTTTACGGCCTTTAATGCCCGCCCATTGTTTATAGGCCGTCGATGTGAGCATCTTCACGGCTGTACATGCGTGGAAAGATGGTGCTCAGGTTTGAATCAAATACAGGTTTCTGACGCATGTCGGCGACCACATATTTGCCGTTTTTCTGGATATAGTAAGGGTTTGTCGTCCACATATTTTTCCAGGGGAGTGTTATAGTACTGTCCGTAAACCAGCGGGCGATCTCCGTATTGTTCGCGGTTGAGGTAGCCAAGCAATGAGAAAACATTGTCGGGGCTATTTTGGTCCATCGGAGGATTGGCCGATGAGCGAATAACAATCATGGCAAACGATGAGTACCCGATCACAATAACCACAAAACTTAGTAAAACAGTATTCCAAAGGATCAGCTTTTTGCGAACTGTGGTACATGATTCCGTAAACAATAGCTGCTATCAAAAGCAAGGCATAAATGATCACGCCGGTATTGAATGGCAGGCCCATGCCGTTGACAAACATCAGTTCGAACCAGGTTGCAAGCGTTATGACTCCCGGGATAACGCCATACATAATTACGCCGAGAATTAGCAATGCCACCAGCAGACTGATCAGGATTCCGTTGCGTGTGGTTTTATATTTTCTGAAGTAATATACAAAAACAATTGCCGGAATGGCCAGCAGGTTTAACAGGTGAACCCCGATGGAGAGGCCCATCAGGTAGGCAATCAGGATGATCCAACGGTTGGCGTGAGGTTCGTCAGCTGAATTTTCCCATTTCAGGATAGCCCAGAAAACAAGGGCGGTAAACAATGAGGAAGAAGCATAAACTTCACCTTCAACAGCCGAAAACCAGAACGTATCAGAGAAAGTATAGGCCAATGCGCCAACCACTCCGCTTCCTAAAATAGCAATGGTTTGGCCTGTTGTATATTCTCCTCCTGTCTTAACTAATTTTTTTGCCAGATGAGTAATGGTCCAGAACAGAAATAAGATGGTGAATGCACTGGCAAGTGCCGACATGGAGTTAATCATCACGGCGGCATTGGAAGGGCTCCCTCCAAACAAGGTGAAGAACCGGCCCAATATCATGAAGAATGGTGCGCCTGGAGGATGGCCAACTTCAAGTTTAAAGGAGGTGGTGATGAATTCGCCGCAATCCCAGAAACTTGCCGTCGGTTCAATGGTTAAAAGATATGTTACGGCAGCAACAAGGAATGTTAGCCAGCCAACAATGTTGTTCAGTTGTTTAAAGTTTTTCATCACACAATAGTTATTTTGTTTTGGAGTGATGGAATCCTCACGTGATGTCGTTGGCAATCAAAAAGGACATAAGTGCGTGAGAATTTCATTTTAAGCCCATTTTAACGCTTGCGAAGATAGTACAATCTTTCTAATCAGGATTATGGCAGATTGAATTTTATTCGACTTTATGTGGGCTTCCGGTCAGGATGGAAGTGTCTGGAGAGTTGCTTATTCCGTAGTTTCTAAATAAAAAAAGCCTTCCGGATAAGGGAAGGCTTTTCAATATATCTGACGATTTTATTAGTCGGCCAAATTGTAGCGGTAGAAACCTGTTACAGACAGATCTTTATCCTGGCTTTTCAGGAATTCAGCAACAGTTTGTTTGCTTTCTTTGATGAACGCCTGATTCAATAAGGTACTTTCTTTGAAGAATTTTTCGAGAGCGCCCTGTGCAATTTTATCGAGCATTGCTTCGGGTTTACCTTCCTGACGGAATTTTTCCTTGGCAATTTCAAGCTCTTTTGCAACGATTTCAGCCGGAACATCTTTTTTGTCAACAGCTACCGGATTCATGGCGGCAACCTGCATAGCCACGTCTTTGGCTACCTGAGTTTCGACACCAGCTTTGTTGAATCCAACCAGGGTTGATAATTTATTCCCCGGGTGAATATATGCAATTACAGTTTCGGCATCAATTTTAGCGTAGAATGGTAAATCCAGTTTTTCGCCGATAATACCGGTTTGTTCAATGACATGATTTTCGACGGTGCGACCGTCAATTGTCAATGTTTTTACTGTATTCAGGTCGGCTGCATTGCTGGCAATGGCAGCGTCGAGAATGCGTTCGGCAAAAGCAACAAATGCTTCATTTTTAGCAACGAAGTCGGTTTCGCAGTTTAGTACGATCAGCGAGCCTGATTTTCCGGATGCATTGACTTTAGCCAGGGCAACGCCTTCGTGAGCTTCACGGTCAGCGCGTTTGCTGGCAACCAGTTTGCCTTTTTCGCGGATAATTTCGATGGCACGGTTAAAATCACCTTCAGCATCAGCCAGCGCAACTTTACAATCCATCATACCGGCACCGGTTGCTTTACGCAACTTCATTACATCTGCGGCACTAATTTCCATATTGTTTTCTAATTTAATGAGTTGTTGTACGATTAATCTTCAATTTCTTCATCCAGATCTTCGTCTTCGTCCAGATCTTCTAAATCCAGGTCTTCTTCATCTTCGTCGATAGCTGGTGAATCAGAGTCGTCAGCAACTTTTCCTTTTTTGACTTTTCTTATGGGTTCTTTGTCGTCGCCTTCTTTTTCGCGTTCCACTTTGCGTTCCGAAAGTCCTTCGCGAATGGCGTCGGCCATTGCTTTTACGATCAGGCTGATTGACTGCGAGGCGTCGTCGTTGGCCGGAATAACGAAATCGATTCCTTCCGGCTGGGAGTTGGTGTCAACCATAGCGAATACCGGGATTCCAAGACGTTGTGCTTCGCGAACGGCGATCTTTTCTTTCAATACATCAACAATGAAAAGAGCTGCAGGAAGGCGGGTCAGGTCGGCAATACTTCCGAGCATTTTTTCGAGTTTGGCACGCTGACGGCTAATCTGGAGTTTTTCGCGTTTTGAAAGGTTGTCCCAGGCGCTGTCCTTGGTCATTTTGTCGATAGAGATCATTTTCTTAACCGCTTTCCGGATAGTCGGGAAATTGGTTAGCATACCACCGGGCCAACGTTCAACAACGTAAGGCATGTTCACGCCACCTACTAAATCAGCTACAATATCTTTAGCTTGTTTTTTTGTGGCAACGAATAAAACTTTGCGGCCAGATTTGGCAATCTGTTTGATTGCATTGGCAGCTTCGTCAATTTTGACAATTGTTTTTTGAAGATCGATGATGTGGATCCCGTTTTTCTCCATGAAAATATACGGAGCCATGTTTGGATTCCACTTTCTTCTCAGGTGTCCGAAGTGAACGCCTGCATCCAATAATTCTTGAAAATTTGTTCTTGGCATCTTTTTACTTTTTTTAAAAAATAATCCCTTGAAAAGCAACTACCGAGTAGTTCCGGCAAAACCGGAAGTCTGAATAGTTTAGATCCAAAGCAGAATATTTTTGTATTAAAAATACTAACGTTTTGAGAACTGGAATCTTTTGCGTGCTTTTGGCTGGCCTGGTTTTTTTCGTTCTACTTCACGAGGATCCCTGGTCAGGAAGCCGGCATGTTTCAATGCAGGTCTTGATTCAGGATTAATTTCGATGAGTGCACGAGATATACCCAGACGTAATGCTTCAGCCTGTCCGGTGATACCACCACCGTCAAGGTTTACATTAATGTCATATTGACCAGCAACGCCTAAAAGATTCAACGGTTGCATAACAACATATTGCAGGATTCCGGTGGTGAAATATTCTTTCAGATCTCTGTCGTTAATAGTGATCTTTCCTTTGCCGTCGCTCACATAAACCCGGGCAACTGCAGATTTCCTGCGACCTAACGCGTTTACTACTTCCATTAGTTACTATTTAATTGTATTTAAATCAATTACTTTTGGGTTCTGAGCTTCCTGTTCGTGTTCCGAACCGACATAGACTCTCAGGTTTCCATAGATTTTGCTTCCCAAACGGTTTTTGGGTAACATCCCTTTAACTGCTTTTTCAATCAGTCTTTCCGGATATTTGCTCAATAATTCGGCTGGGGTCTGGATCCGTTGTCCGCCCGGATATCCTGAATAACTCAAATAAACTTTGTCGTTCAGTTTATTTCCTGTCAGGCGCACTTTTTCTGCATTGATGATAACCACGTTATCACCGCAATCAACATGAGGGGTATAGCTTGGTTTATTTTTACCTCTCAGGATTTTGGCAACTTTACTGGCCAAACGTCCGAGAACCACGTCGGTGGCATCAACCAAAACCCACTCTTTGGTTACCGTAGCTTTGTTGGCTGAAACGGTTTTGTAACTTAGTGTATCCACTTGCTTGTTTTTAATAAATTAGACACTAACTCGCAATAAATTAAATTTCAACTATTTAGATGTTTTTTGGTTATCAACCCGGAATTGTTGATAAGTTTTACACGCCAAACATTTTCAGTTGTTTACAAGAACTGCAAGTACGGACAATAATCGGGACTGCAAAAGTATTCTCTTTTTTCAAATTTGCAAACATTAAAAGCGAGGTTTTTTAAAATTAACGCAAAGATTTTCAAAGTGTAATCTGGTGCGGTTCACCCGTCCAATTGGTCATTTCATAAAAAAAACCATGCATTTCATATAATTCTTGTCAAAAAAGCAGAATTCTATCCTCTGTTTGTCGTAACTTATACCAGTAAAGTTTAAATCATTGTGGAAATTAATTTCATGAAAAGTGAAAACGATCTATTCTGATAAAACCCCAAAAACGAACAGAACTTATGAGAACTTTTATCAAACGCTTGAATTTTAGTCTGATGCTGGTGGTGATGGTGCTGGTATTTGCCGGTTTATTGATCATGGTCTCCGGTAACGATCATTTATCAGTCGATGTTATTTTTGTTGCCTCTATTGCTTTCCCGTTGTTTGTTGCAGGGAAATGCGTTGAATACATTTTTGAGAACCAGATTAGAAAAGCTTTTCTTTCGATTTTTCTCTTATCGTTAGTCTGCATGTTGTCCATCATTTTTGTTTTTGTTTAGAAACAATGATTAAGCTATTTTTTCGTTTAGTTTTGTAGTTTATACCACAAAATAAACGGAATGACGAGCTTTTTGCGAAGACATTTGCCTGATCACACGCAAATCTATTTTGACCTGTTGTTGGTCATGGCTGTCAGTTTGCCTTTGTCGAAAGCACTGATGAGCATTGTTCCCGGTTTTCTGATGGTGAATTGGCTGGCCGAAGGGCAATTTGAGCAAAAGCTACAATGGTTGAAAGAACGAAAATCTGTTGTTTTATTTATCTCTGTATTTTTCGTGTATCTGATTGGCCTGCTTTGGACCAACAGTATGAAATGGGGCCTGCACGATTTGAAGATTCAGCTCCCTTTACTGGTTTTACCACTGGTTATCGGAACGTCAGTCTCGCTAAATTCGCTTCAGGTTAAACGGATAGTCTATGTGTTTTCTGCAGCAGTTATTATTGCTTCGTTTTGTAGTATTTGGGTTTTGCTCGGATTCTCCGGGAAGCAGATTCATGATCTAAGGGAAATATCGCTGTTTATTTCACATATCCGTTTTGCGTTGTTGATCAACATCAGCATCTTTTCACTGGGATATTACTTTTTTAATTTGGGGGCGAAGAATTATGCCGGGAAAGCATTTCTGGGCGCTGGCATCGTCTGGTTAAGCATTTTTCTGGCTATCCTAAAGTCTGCAACAGGTTGGGTCGTTTTTCTGGTGGTTTTATCGGTTATCGTCTTTTCCCAGGTTCTTCGGATCAGAAAGCCGATCTGGCGGGTATTACTTTTTGTCGGATTGCTGCTCCTTTTTCTTTTACCGTTGGGATATGTGGCTTATGTGGCCAAATCATTTTACGTTGTAAAGCCAGTTCCTGAAAATATTCAAACTGAACTAACGCGCAAAGGAAACCGTTACTCACATGACTTTATCAACAAAGAACATGAAAACGGGAATTACACTTTTCTATACCTCAACGACAACGAGTTGCGCGAAGCCTGGAATCAACGTAGCAGTTTGCCTTACGACAGCACCTCCGCCTCGGGATTTAACCGGTTTGTCCTGATCAGGTACCTGACTTCTAAAGGCTATCGAAAAGATGCCGAAGGAGTTGAAAAACTTACCGGCGAAGACATCCGGAATATTGAAAATGGGATGACCAATTACCGGTTTGCCAATTCTTCAACTTTTTACAACCGGATTTATCCGATTATCTGGGAACTGGATGTGTACCTGAGAGGAGGTGATCCTTCCGGGCATTCGGTTACCCAGCGGATTGAATACTATAAAATGGCGATGCAAATCATTAAAGAGCGTTTTTGGTTTGGACACGGAACGGGTGGTTATTATCAGGCTTACCAGGAGAAATATGATCAAAACCGATTTTTTCAGGATCAGGAATACCGGCAGCGATCGCACAACATGTTCCTGAGTTACTGGATTGACTTCGGCCTGGTTGGATTAGTTTATATTTGTCTGGCCCTTTTTGCTCCGGTATTTATGGAGCGAAAGGAAAAGAGTTACCTGCTAATGGTCTTTTTGCTGATTGTGGTGATTTCGTTTCTGAATGAAGATACCCTGAATAATCACGATGCCATTTCATTCTTCGTATTTTTCTATCCGTTGTATCTGTACAACCCCACTAAATCTCCCCAACGGGGAGACGTGGCAGAGACCCACCCCTGACCCTTAACCAAAATAGAGAAGGGAGTTGCAAGAAAATATTCTGAACGTTTTAGCTGATAAATAAATGCCCAATGTCAAAAAGTAAATCTTCGCATACCGGTTCTTTACCCCCTCATTCGGAGGGGGCAGGGGGAGGCTTTTGGGGGTTGGGGGAGGCTTCTCGTCTTTCACCCGATTTTTTCTTCCGCGATGTACTTGAAGTGGCTCCTGAACTGATTGGTAAATTACTGGTTCGTCAGTTTGGCGATGGTCGTATTGAACGCTACCGGATTACCGAAGTTGAAGCCTACCGGGGTATTGAAGACCGTGCCTGTCATGCCAGCAAAGGACGTACTCCACGCACCGAAGTCATGTTTCAACAAGGCGGAGCCGTGTATGTTTACCTGATTTATGGACAGTATTGGTTACTCAATTTGGTAACCGGAACCGAAGGTGATGCCTCAGCAGTACTTATTCGGGGGATTGAAGGTTTCCCGGGACCGGGCCGTGTAGGCCGTGAGTTGCAGCTTGACCGCTCGTTTTATGGCGAAAGTTTGATTAATTCTTCCAGAATTTGGCTCGAAGACGCCGAGCCGGTTTTCGAAATCCGGACTTCAAAACGAATTGGGATTGAATATTCCGGCGAAGAGTGGGCGAATAAGATGTGGCGGTTTTATTTGTAAGAGTCAAAACCTTTTCAGCAAAAAATCCTGATTAATAATCAGGTAATAACCAAAAGCAAACGAAAATTTGGTAGTCAGGAAGTCGTAAAGAGCTTCGCCCTGGAAGGCAAATTCAATGTCTTTCAGGATGTGTTGTCTCAGCATATAATTGAAGGCTGCCTGCGAGCGGTCCGGCTGCGAAAGAGAAATATCCCGGTCGGATATCGACATGTAAATCCGTTTTCCGTAGGGAGCAATAAACTGGTAAGCATTCCAGTAGTCGAACGAGAATTTTCCAAAACGGGTGTCTCCGGCTACCGTTACCGAGTAGCCATGTCCATTGTCGTAGCCATAAGGCGCCGGGCCATCGGGGCATTGATAACCCACCCAGTGTAAATTCAAATCCATGTTTTTCAGGAATCCGTTGCCTACCTTAAATTGTGTTTCAAGTCCGGTAGCATAATTATAATGCGTCACCACGCCCAGCGGGCTTGAATCAATTTCTCCTCCCTGGTGATAAACCAGCAATTGCAGGGGGATGCGAATGGAAGTCGTGGAATTGGAGTAAAGCTGACCGCGGCCACTAAGCCCGAAGGTGAAATGTTCCTGGTATGGATCGCCGCGTAAAATAAATTGTTCCCAGCTCATCCAGTTTTGCAGTTCAAGGAATTTCGACTGGTAGATAAACTGAATTCCTTCGCGCGGGGCATCAGTCATCATTCGTTCGGGTTCCCAAAGCTGTTTGACCAGTCCGTGATTGTTATTCTCGTTCAGATTTCCAAAAATTGCCTGTAAATGATTGGACATACGGTATTGAGCCGAAAACCAGGGACGGACAACAGTAAAATCGTCGCGGCTGTGGTATCTTAAAAAGTGTCCGCCCACATCCAGCTTTAGTTTGTCGGAAAACGTATAACTCAGTTTGGGCCGAAACCAGGCGCCTGTCCAGGTATATCCGTCAACAATATCGCCCATGTATTCGGTATTGTGAAAAAAGCTCATGCTTTCCACTCTGAAATTCAGCATCTTTACTTCTGAAGTGTCAAGGTTTTTGTAATGATAATTCAGATCGGAAAGCGACTGGGCGTTAACCTGGATTGCAAACAAAATTAAGCTGAATAGGTAAAAAAAATTCCACATGGTATCTATTTCTTTTTCGGAAGAATAAAACGGTCGTACAAAAATAACAGAACTACCGCACTTAAAGCCAGCGAACTGAAGATAATCCAGATCGATTGCGGATGATAGCTGTTCCAGAGAAAATCAGTCAGTTGCTGTTGTGAGAAATTCATCTGCCTGGCAGCTTCATTAAAATAGTCGGTTTTAGTAAAGTTATCACCAATTTCAGGAAGAGTCAGTCCTCGTTTAACAACTTCAGCTTTCAGCAAATAAAGTTTATCAGCCACTTTCTCGTAAGGAGCGCCCGACATAAATCCGGCAATTTGATGACCCAATGCGATGGCTAAAAACGACGATCCCATGTATAAAGCTTTCTTATCGGCTGGAGCAATGTTTCCAACATATTCGGTAAACTTAGGCGAACTGCTCATTTCTCCCAGACTGAAAACAAGCAGCCCGAACATCACCAGCCATCCGCTCTGAACACCATACATCAGGAAAAATCCTCCTGACAAAACCAAAATTCCGCCCATCATGGCATTTAGTGCTTTAAAGCGCATCACAAAAGCCGAAACAGCAATTTGGAACATGATGATAAAAAAGGAATCCATGCTGCTTATGGTAACTGCCGAAATGGTTCCTGATTTGGTCCCGATAAGCTCAGCAAAAGCAGGCAAAATGGAATGAATATCCTGATATAGCTTGGAAGTATTAACCCAGTCTTCCACAAAATTGGGGAACGTATAGTACAACTGATTAAAGGCTGCCCAGAAAACTGACATGATGAGCAAAAACATGGTATACCGCCAGTTGATCAGGGTGAAAAATATATTTTTGAAGGGTTGCGCAATCGCCTGAAGTAAAGGTACCGACTGCTTCTCCTGCTTGGGTTCTTTAAAAAACAGCAGTGTTATCAGGAAGTTGATGGCAATGGAAACGATCGAAAGCATGAACACAAAATTCCAGCCTTTGCCTAAAACGATTCCGGCCACAAACGGACCGATCCATCCGCCAATGTTCACCATCATGTAAAAGATTCCAAACCCGATGGAAGCAGTTTCTTCGGTAGTCGTTTTTGAAATCATGGCCGAAATGATGGGTTTAAAAAAGGCGCCTCCCACACAAATCCAGATGAATGATACAAAAACCATTTCAAAACTGTTGAAATGCTGGATCATGAAAAAACCGGATGCGTAAATCAGGAATGCCAATAATAATACTTTTTTGTACCCGATTTTATCGGCTATGGCGCCAGTCAGGATCGGTAAGAAATATAACAACATAGATCCTGTTCCCATGATTGTGCCTCGTTCAACGGGTGAAAATCCCATCGCACCGGTTTCTTTCGATCCGACCAAAAACAGTCCGAATCCCATGTAAAAGCCATACCATGCATAGCGCTCAAACAGTTCGATGATGTTTGAAATCCAGAAAATAGATGGGTATTTTTTGAAAATCTGAAGTTTTGACATGGTAGATAGGCTTATTAATATGGGGGTGCAAAATAATAAAAAAAGAAAAGGGAATTTAGTTGAATGTTTGTGCCGACAACCTCACCCGGACGTTCCGTTCAGTCTTTAAGAATAATTAACGAATAAGCCTGAAATGCAGGCCGCTTAAAACAAAGCTTTTGCTATTTTTGTTCTCTGATAAAATTAACAACATTTAAAGAGATGAAACTTTCCAAAATAAAAAAAGCGGGGATAGTGATTGTCGGGGTTTTTGTTTTTGTAGTTGGCTTTTACAGCTTTAAGCAAGACGATAAAAATTTCCAAATAGCCAAAAACCTGGATATTTATTACACCCTTTTCAGAGAGCTTAACTTGTTTTATGTCGACGATGTGAATCCGAACAAACTGGTTAAAACCAGCATCGACAAGATGCTCGAATCGCTTGATCCATACACCAATTTCATTCCTGAAGATGATGTGGAAGATTTCCGGTTTATGACCACCGGCGAGTATGCCGGAATTGGTGCACTCATCAGTAAGCAAAACGGTAAAATTGTGATTGCCGAGCCTTACGAAGGTTTCCCGGCACAAAAAAGCGGACTCCGCGCCGGCGATGTGTTGCTCGAAGTCGCCGGAAAATCGGCCGAAAAACTTTCGACCGAAGATGTGAGCAACTTGCTGAAAGGACCGGCCAGCAAAGCGGTAGTGGTGAAAATTCAGCGGTATGGACAGAAAAAACCGATGGAAGTTGAAATTATCCGCGAAAAAATTCAGATCGACCCGGTGCCCTATTACGGAATGCTGGATAAAGAAACAGGCTACATCCGATTGTCGAATTTTACCGTTGACTGTACCGAGCGGGTCAAAATGGCTTTTATTGAGTTGAGAGAAAAACAAGGAGCGAAAACGCTTGTCCTCGATCTGCGTTCAAATCCCGGAGGCTTGCTGATGGAAGCTGTGCGGATTGCCAATCTGTTTATCCCGAAAGGGCAGGAAATCGTGAGCACCAAAGGCAAAGTAAAACAATGGGACAAAGTTTACACTGCTACTGAGAATCCGATTGATACCGTTATGCCAATTGCCGTTTTGGTAAACCGCGGATCGGCTTCGGCTTCCGAAATTGTGGCTGGCGCCATTCAGGATTTAGACCGGGGCATGATTATCGGTACGCGCACCTTTGGTAAAGGTCTGGTTCAAACCACCCGCGACCTGAGTTATAATACCAAACTGAAAATTACTACCGCCAAATATTACATTCCCAGCGGACGTTGCATCCAGGCGCTCGACTATACCCACCGGAATGAAGACGGCAGTGTCGGGGTCGTTCCTGATTCATTGATTTCAAAGTTTACGACCAAAAAAGGACGAATTGTTTTTGATGGCGGTGGCGTGGTTCCGGATGTAACTGTTGAAGACGAAACCCTCAGTAATTTGTCGATGAACTTGGTTACCAAGTCGGTGGTTTTTGATTTTGCAACTTACTTCAACAGTAAAACCGAAAAGATAGCTTCGCCGGAAGAGTTTACCGTTTCTCCTGAAGTTTATACTGATTTTATTCAATTCGTTAAAAATCAGGATTTCAAATACGAGTCGAAAACAGAAGAAGAATTGGATAATCTGCTTGAAGTAGCTAAAAAGGAAAAATATTACGACCTCTCGAAAGAAGAATTTGAAAAGCTGAAAACCAAACTTGGGCACAACATCGATCAGGATATGGAGCATTTCAAACCTGAAATTTCAGAATTACTGGCCGACGAAATCGTTTCACGGTATTATTACCAGAAAGGCGCCATCAAGGCTGCTTTGCGCGATGATTCAGATGTCAGAAAAGCGCTGGATATTCTCCATAAACCAGATGGTTATGCTGCCATCTTTGATGCTGGCAGGGTGATTAAGGCTAATTAGTATCAGGCTGGAAGGCAAAGGCCAAAAAATTAGAAAAAATAAACCCGGACAGGAAACTGCGCCGGGTTCTTTTATTTAAGTGGTATGATTTATTTTTACATGCCAAATACTTGCGGATACAAAAGAGCCAATGTAAGCGTGGCTATAATAAGCAGGCCGAGGCCGATAAAAAACAGGACAACTCCAACTTTATACCGTTTATTTGATTTGACAAGCTCAGTCACCGAGTTGATTTTATGAATCTTGTTGACCAGTTTTTGCAAGGCCATCTGGTCTTTTACAATGTAATCGTAAGCACCATACTTCATGCTGTTGATCGCGATGTCAATACTGTCCTGACCTGACAGGAAAATGAATTCTACATCCGGATTTGACTTTTTTGCTTTGATGAGTACCTCAATACCGGTCATTCCTTCAAGCAGATAATCCTGAATCACGATGTCTGGACTTTTGTGCATGTTTTGAAGAGCATCTTCTCCGGTAAGGTACGATTCAACATTGGTAAATTTGTTAGTCTTGAGATAACTAACTACCAGTTTGTTGTACATCTGATTGTCTTCAACGACAAATATCAGTGGATTCTTGGTGTTTTTCATACTGAAAATGTATTTTTTTACCGAATCGTTTATTGGGTTTCTGTAAATCCCAAAACCCGGCTTTTAACTAAATTAAAACGACTTTACAAAGTAATCAAATTTAGAAAAAAAAACCTGATAAAATCAAGAGTCATTTTTAGAACGTTTGTTTTTTATTTTTGGTACAGACTTATTGATATTTTTACATCTTTAAACAGGTTTTCCAGAGCTTTTAAAGGGAACAGGAAAATAACCTGAAACAATAATTTCAATGTGATGATACTTACTATTGACATCGGAAATACCAATATCGTATTTGGAATATCCGATCAGAATGAATGGCTGAAAATATGGCGTATTCAAACTGATTCCTCAAAAACAGCCGACGAATATGAAGTTATCTTCCGGACATTATTCAACAGTTCGAAAATTTGCAAATCTGAAATTACCCGAACCATTTTGAGTAGTGTGGTTCCCAGTCTGGTCAGGCCTTTCCGCGAGATGTTAAATAATTTGTTGGGGCATTCGCCAACGCTGATTGAACCTTCGATTTACGATAAACTTCCAATTCAGGTATTGAATCCGTATGAAATCGGAGCAGATTTGGTGGCTGATTCCACTGCAGCCTTCCTGAAATACAAATCTCCGTGTATGGTGATTGATTTCGGAACAGCGCTTACCTTTACCACCATTAGTAATTCCGGTGAAATATTGGGCGTTGCTATTGCTCCAGGCTTGCGTACTGCACTGAAATCTCTTACCGGAAATACAGCACAGTTGCCTGATGTTCAACTGGTATCTCCACCATCGGTTTTAGGAAGGAATACCATTCATGCCATTCAGTCGGGTCTTGTTCTTGGATTTGCCGGTCTGGTTGATTCGATCATCAGTCGGACGGAAGAAGAGCTGGGACAGCCGCTGACCGTAATTGCCACAGGCGGTCTTTCATCTGTTCTGGCTGGCGTTTCAGGTAAAATTCAGTTATTCGACGAGAATCTAACCCTGGATGGACTAAAATTTATTGCTGATTACATTTAATCAGGACTTCAGACGAGTTTGACATTTCCTCCACATTTCAGTTCATTTTCCCGCTCAAAGCAACACGACCTTTACTCCGGAGAATAAGTTCTTTCCCTTTTTCACCGGGATGGCAATCTTCGCAACGAACCCGGTGGATGTTATTCGGACTATTTCTGTCAGCAAATGTTGTGTTCATTTTGGTGACATCGAGCTTGCAGTTTGAAATAGCCGGATGGCAGGTTTTACACGACTGCCTGGCATCGTTTGAATGAGGTGTATGACAGGCCGTACACGAAATTCCTTCATGTACCCCGGTTGGAGTACGGTCGTCCTCTGTTCCCGCCTGGTGTGCAAAATTTGGTGAATGGCATTGCATACACAATTTATTGGCCGGATCATCCGAAACTTTCACAGGTCGATCCTTATCGAACATTGCAATTTTCATCAGCTTATCAGCCCGGAGATGTTGCTTGTTGTCCCTGACATACATAGCTAATGATGGATTTCGGGGAGATCTTCCATAAAAAATTTCACGGGGGATGTCGAGCCTGGATGGTGAGCCAAGCGCTTCATTTTCGGAATGAATGTGGTGGCAGGTGAGGCAGGGAATAGTTGGACTGAACGCTTTGCCCGGATCATTTAACTTCCAGGTTCCATCAGCTTTTTGAGGCTTTTCAAGCAAGGTTTTGATGGTTCCGCTGTAAAACATCCCGTGACATCGCAGGCATGCCCAGTAGGGTTGTTCGTCCATGTTATGCTTTCCGTTCAGGAAGATATCGGCATAAGTGGCCGAATGCCCGCCCGACTTCCATTTGGCATATTCCGACTGGTGGCATTTGGCGCATCGGTCTGACAGTTCGAGCACCTGTTTTTCAGTCATCCGGATATCTTCCGGATTTTTGGTTTGGCCAACATGCGAAAATACCATTACGGCTTTTTCTTTCAGACTGTGGATGCCGTTGCTCAGAGCAGTTCCGTGGCATTCGGTGCAGCGTATATTCCGGTGGGCCGAACTGTGCCAATCGTTCACCGATGGGCTGATTTCATGGCAGCTTGCACAGGTTTTATCCGGGTTTGCCGAATTCCAGCGCGTATAGCCACCAGACAAAAAAGCCAGGAGAAGTACTATCGGAATAACTATCAGTAAGTTTTTTTTCAGATTCATACAGAATAAATTTCAGGTTGCAAATTTTAGGTTTCGGGTGCCGTTATATTTTGTTTTTATCTGAACTTCGTTCCGGCAAAGTTTTTCGCGATGTATCCGCCTACCCAAAAGCCAATGGCCATGATGGTCAATGCGGGATTGAACCCACCGCCGTTGACCAGAACACTTCCATCTGCCACAAACAGATTGTCAATCTCGTGTACCTGACCGTATTTGTTGACGACCGAAGTTGTTTTATCATTACCCATCCGTGCGGTTCCGTTTTGGTGCTGTCCTCCGCTTGGTCCGCCTTGCCCGCCAACGCTTTGCCAGGTTTGCCGGGCTCCAGCTTCCTTCAGGATGGCTTCAGCTTTCGACGAAAGAAATTTGCAATGTTCATAGTCGAGTGGGTGCCGTTCTCCGGATAAAGCTGCAACCGGTATTCCCCAGAAGTCTTTTACTTCAGGATCGATGGTAACCTTGGATTCGAACATTGGCATCTCCTGGATGGGGCCAACTACCTGCGCGGTTCTGTGGTACATGTTGCGCTGAAATTCCTTGTGCTCTTTGCCCCAGCGTGCCGATTCGGGTGGACGGATATTGGTATATAAATAAGGAAGCCGGTTAAATTCGTTGGCCAGCAATCCGCCGCCAATGATGCCGGGATTATGGTGGTTGAAATCGCACAGGGCCATGGTTGCTCCCGGTCCTGAAAAATCGAGAATGTCGTAATCGAATAGTCCATAAGCGCCGGTGTAGGCATGTCCCATCAGGTTGCGACCAACCCAGTCGTAATTATTTCCGGCGCCATTCGGAAACAGTTTTGATTTGGAATTGAGCAGCAATCTGGCAGTTTCGATGGCGGCGCCCGATACTACGACCAAATCGGCAGTTTGTATTTGTGGTTTGTCATTTTGGTCAAAGTATTTTACCCCGGTTGCTTTTCCCTGGTTGTCGATCGTGATTTCAACCACTTTGCAGCCGGTTCTTAAATCGCAGTTTCCCGTCGAAATGGCAACCGGAATGACTGTGTTCTGACTTCCGTTTTTGGCGTCTACCGGACAGGCAAATCCGCAACAGGTGCGGTTCCGGATGCACCCGGCACGTCCGTTATATGGAATCGAATTCCGCAACATGGGAATCGGGAACGGATGCAATCCAAGTCGTTTGGAAGCTTCATACAATACTTTAGCCTCCTGGTTGTATTCGAACGGAGGCATGGGCTGTTTCTTCTTCCGGGGAGGGGCAAACGGGTTTTGGGTATCGTCGCCCGAAACGCCGATTTCCCATTCGGCTTTTTCATAGCAGGGCTCCAGTTCTTCATAGGTAATGGGCCAGTCGTCGAGGGTCGATCCTTCCAGATGGCCGTAAGTCGTTTTTAATTTGAAGTCTTCTTCCATGAATCGCCAGGCCATGGCGCCATAACTTACTGTTCCGGAACCAACGCAGGCTGCATTGTTGCTGTAGCCGCCACGGATCGGAGTGACTACTTGCCGGTAGCCACCTTTGTGAACGATCACCCGCGGGTTTTTGACATGATCGGGTCCAAAAGGAGAGCCCAGAACTTCGGTGCGTTGCGAAATTAATTCATCGTTTGGATGTTCATCGTAATTTGGCCTTTCGCCGCGCTCAAAAAGCACCACCGAAAGGCCGGCAGTCGCCAGTTCTTTTGCCACGATTCCGCCCCCTGCGCCAGCGCCAACCACAATTGCATTTACATGTTTATTTGCCATACTAATCTTTGTTATCTCGACGCTTTACTGCCGCCAAATCCCAGACTGCCAACTCCAATTAAAAAACCGAAAGTGTACCAACCGCCGTTATTGTTGACCGCCCAAACAGCAATGTCATCGATGAAAAGACTTCCGACAAACGAAACCGGGGCAATGATACCGTGCCATAGCCCACCCCAAAAGCCATAAGTGTGTCCTGTTTTGCAGGCTTCAACCTGTTGTACATCGGCGCATGAGGAGAAAACAAACAATGCAAATAGCACTAGAACAGTTAGGAAAAGCAGGTTTTTTGTTTTCATTGTGATTTAGGTTTTGGTATTGATTGAATTACTGAAGAATTGAAGGATTGAAGGTTCATTTTTTTTGTCTGATGAATTTGATTCTCAGGAACGATATCGGTTTTGTCCAATGACCAACGGATAATCAATCCGCAGCATTTCAAAACTCATGTAATCTTTGTTTCCGCCATGAATTGGTGAGCCGTAAAATCCCTGCATGGTGTGTGAACGAACCAGGTTAAAAAAATCGGCCGGTTTGTCCGAAGGCCATTCTGCCGCAATCAGTTGGTTCGACTCCATCTTTTTCAGAATTTTGGTTTGCTCATCGAAGATGAGTTTCTCAAAAGCTTTTCCGTGGTTTTTAGTGCAGAAATCCTGAAGTCTTTTTATCCCATTTCGGTAAGTTTCCTGATCGTAATGAAAGACACCGGCAAGTTGTCGGTCGATGTAATGGATGACACCGGCATCAGTAGCTCCGGGCGACTCATCCTTCGGGATAATTTGCTCACAGAAAGCGATGATGCAGTTGGCCTCTTCAGGAGTAAAAAAGCGGTAAGCGTTGGTTGCTCGTTTCAGGCAGGACGGAAACAAAAGGATGCTTCCGAAAGCCATGCCGGCTGATTTGATAAAGTCGCGGCGGTTGAATGCAATCATATCAGGTTGGGTTAGCTGGTCAATAGATGTTGTTTCAGGATTTTAAAGATACGATTTCAATCCAATCCTTCTTTAAAACTTTTAAAAATCAACTCAAAAAATCAACTGCGAGAAGTGGACCCCGGTTGCTTCAATCTTTTCGCGAAAAGAAAAGATCAACTTTCTGTATCATCCGGATCTTCTCATTTTCCCCCAGAAAGCTTGCTGCAAAAGCGTTTTTAGCCAGTTGAAGCAATTGTTCCCTGCTTAAATTCAGGGCATTGGCAACTGCCAGATAGTTTTCATTCAGATACCCGCCGAAATATGCCGGATCGTCGGAGTTAATGGTAACCATCAATCCTTTTTGTATCATCTCAGCCAATGGATGGCTGGTCATTTCGTGAACCACTTTCAGTTTCAGGTTTGAAAGCGGGCAGACTGTCAGCGGCATTTTTCGTCGGACCAGTTCGTCGACCAAAAGCTGATCGTCGAGCGAGTGATTGCCATGATCAATACGCGAAACCTTCAACAGATTTAGTGATTCCCATACATATTCGGATGGACCTTCTTCGCCGGCATGAGCCACCGTGAGTAATCCTATTTGGCGGGCTTTGGCAAAAACCCGTTCGAATTTTGATGGAGGGTTTCCTTTTTCTGACGAGTCGAGTCCAACGGCTGTAATCCATGACCGGTAAGGCAGGGCTTCTTCCAAGGTCCGGAAAGCATCTTCTTCGCTGAGGTGGCGCAGAAAACTCAGGATCAGCCGGTAGCTTATTCCCAGTTTTTCACGACCATCTTCCAGGGCGCAGTGAATACCAGTAATTACCTTGCCAAACGGAACTCCGCGAGAAGTGTGAGTTTGCGGATCAAAAAAGACCTCGGTATGCAGCACATTCTGGGAATAGATTTTTTCAAGATACTCTTGAGTGAGGTCGTAAAAATCCTGTTCTTCAACGAGCACGCGGGCGCCGCTGTAATAAATGTCCAGAAATTCCTGAAGGTTATTGAAATTGTAGGCAGCCTCCAGTTCTTCTACTGAGTTGTATTTCAGCTTCAGGTGGTTTCGTTCCGCAATCCGGAACATTAGCTCCGGTTCGAAAGTACCTTCGAGGTGAACATGTAATTCCGCTTTTGGTAATCCGGCGATAAAATCTTCCATTGAATTCATGCTCATCTCGTTTATTTTCAGGATCAAAAAACACCTCCTAAACTGATTACATTCAATCTCAGTTGAGGGGTGTATCCTGACCGTCGGTTTAAACTTGAAATCGGGAAATCTTAATTATTTATTTCACAACCTTATTCAGAAGCAAATCTACCAGGTTGTTGGCGGCTTTCAGGTTCTCGAAACTCTCGGGAAGCATCCGGTGGTCAATGTATTCGTTGTACAGCCACGGATCGCCGACGGCCAGCACATAGCCCTTGCCAAACTGAGTTTCGGCAATAAAAACCGATTTCCCGTCTCCATCAAACAAAACTGGCTTCGCATTTTTTGAGATAACAATAGGGCCAACTTCTTTCATATAGATTTTCTTCACTCCGGCAAACAATTGATGATTGGGCAGATTGATCTCGGCGCCCATTTCCCAGTCGCGGTTGAGAACCGGGTTCAGCGACTGCGTTTGAAAACGGAACCCAAAAGTTTCGGCAAGCTCATTAAAGTGAGTGAATTCGCAGTTTGGTCCGTCGTTGGACATCAACAGCAATACGCCGCCTTTGCTAACCCACTCTTTCAGAAATTTGACATCAGCGGCATCCACGTAATTCGGTGTCGGGTTCTCTTTCGTCGTATCCGGGTCGACGATGATATACACGTTAATTCCCTTCATCGATTGGCTGGTTGGCTTGCCCGTAATGGTTTTCAACGCAGCTCCACGACTTTTAAACACGTCGCCAAGCTCCGAAAATCCACTCATTTCTTTGTCGTCCCAGGTGTAATGGTAAATTTTCCCGGTTTTTACATTGGTTTCGTGGTTAAACCAGTTGTCGAGTCCAACGGTTTTCTGGGCGAAAACTGCTGATAATACCAAGCTGAAGAAAAATGTAAAAAGAATAAATCGTTTCATGTCGGGGATTATTTAGGTTTTTATATTTCGGTTGAGATGTTGGATAAAAATAGGGAAAAATACAACTACCTGTTTCATCAGTTTCTTTGAGACAAAATAAGCCGCATTATTTGTCCGGCAGTTGAACAAAGTAATTCTTCGGAGCGGGCTTTCGATTCATCAAGACTCATTGGCTGATCCCCGATGGCAAATACGGAAGTAATCCCCTGCTCATGAAGTTCGGCTAAATCAATGGTAACAGCGCCTGCCAGAGCGATTACCGGAACCTGGTGTTTTTTTGCCATTCGGGCCACTCCGCTCGCCGTTTTGCCATAAGCCGTCTGCGAATCAATTTTTCCTTCGGCGGTGAAAACAAGCGATGCCTGGCTGATATGATTTTCCAACCGGGTCAGTTGGCTGATCAGTTCAAAACCGGGAACAATTTCAGCACGGCAAAAATTCAGAAGCCCAAATCCGAGACCACCGGCAGCTCCGGCGCCCGGTACGTCGGTACAGTCAGTTCCAAACTCCTGATTAATTAGTTGTGAGAAATGAGTGAGATTTGTCTCCAGAAGGTCGAGTATTTCCGGAGTTGCTCCTTTTTGCGGACCATAAATCCGGGTTGCTCCTTTGATTCCCAAAAGCGGGTTCCGGACATCGCAGGCAACAGTGATTTTTGTGTTGCGAAGCAATGTATGAACGTGCGTGTTGCTAATGGAATGAAGCTCGGAAAGGGCTCCTCCGCCCGGACCGATTGATTTTCCTTTGGCATTGAGCAATCCAAACCCCAGAGCCTGAGCCAAACCGGCGCCTCCGTCGTTGGTAGCGCTACCGCCTATTCCAAGAATAATTTTTCTGAATCCGGCTTCCATTGCTGTTTTGATAAGTAAGCCTGTTCCGAAAGTGGAGGTGACCAGCGGGTTGCGTTCTTCCGGAAAAAGCAGTTCAAGGCCCGAAGCAGCCGCCATTTCGATGACCGCTGTTTCTCCGTCGCCCAAGACTCCGTAAAACGACTGAATAGAGCGACTGAGCGGGTCGACCGTTTTGGTTTTGATGATTTGCCCGCCGGTAGCCGTAACCAGGGCTTCAACGGTTCCTTCGCCGCCATCGGCAATTGGGATTGAGGTAATCCGGGCTTCAGGAATGATTTGCCTGATGCCATCGGAAATGGCAAAGGCCACTTGTATGGCCGATAAACATTCTTTAAACGAGTCGGGTGCAACAACAATGCGCATGGCTGAATCCGGATTTAAAATTCGCAGAAAAATACGCAAAAAGTTTCACGATAGGAAGTCGTGCCGAACATGTTTCAGCATCTACAAACAGGGACGACTAATTTTCCCTGGCGACTAGTTTTTTCAGTAATTGTGTTTTTTCCTGAACATCGGCAGTAATTACCTGCACCGAAACGGTAGCTCCTGAAATGGCATCAATGCTTTTACCGACAGTAAGCGACCGGCTTCCGTTGTATCCCTGAAATTGTTTCAGCCAGCCCTTGTTCGTGATCTCTTGTCCGTGCGTTGCCTGGTAATTGTACACTTTCACCAGTTGAACCGACAGTCCGGCGTCAAATAAAATCAGGTAATCAAAGTATTCCGGAGTTTCAATGCCAATGGTTTCTGTCGGATTTGAACAACCTCCCTGCCGGCAGCTGTTCACCCGTCCGATATAAACGTATTTTTTAAGATTGTCAGGCGTTCCGGAAAGTGTCATGTATTTCCCATGAAGGACATAGCCGGGAGTAAATGCAGGCGGAATTGCAAGTTCTTTCCATTCCGGATGTTCAGTCCCGCTGATTTTCTGAAGCTCTTTCCGGAGAGTCCGGTCTTCAAAATCAAGACTTTTGGGTGGCAACGGTCCTGTTGTCACCCAAAAGCTGAATACTATAATAAACAGTTTGAACATCGGTCTTTGACTTATTAAAACATGACTCCCAGTCCGGCACTGAATACTTTACTGTAGCTGCTTGCGCCGTCAGGTTTCACAAATTGCAGATCGGTCTTTAATATGGCGCCCTGTGCCAGTTTTAAAGTTAAGCCGGTCGTAATAACAGCGTTTTTGTACGATTTGTTCCGGGTAATATTCGACGGAACTTCGGCATGGGTATCGTATCCTTCCAGCCTTACAAAAGGTACCAGTTCGGTTTTTGTGTTTTCAAATGTACGGAAAACATTGTACCCGGCTTCCGCATAATAGCCTGTCATGGCGCTGCCCAGATCGTTAAGCGGACCACCCTTTTTGCCGGTGAACTTGTCATATTGGTCGGCATTTGACAGACTAACGCGATAAAATTGGCCGCGTAATTGCAATCCTTTCAGCGTATAACGGGCGTCGAGGCCAATCATCGAAATACCCACGACCGATGAATCAGCTTTAGCCAGGGCCGCTTTATTGTCTTTGGCAACTCCATTGTAAAGCTTACTTTGCGTATCGCCAAAATAGCCAGACAAGCCTACATTCAATCCCCTGATTCCATAATATTCGAGTTTCCCTGTGAAGTTGGGAGCACTGATATACGATTCGGCTCCCTTCTGACGACCACCCCGCAGGCCGCTTTTCCCGTTCAACCTGGCAGTTCCGTCGTAGCCATTAAAGCCGTTAACCAGGTAAACCTGATATTTCAGGAATGCAGGTTGAATGTTCCCCGAAAATCCAAAACCGACTTCGCGCCAGGTCGTCGGAGAAATTTTATTGTCGATCAGCGGACGGTCAACGCCATTAAAGGTGGTTGGTTCGTGGTACTCGTTCACAATTCCCATCGGAATTAAAAGCAAACCACCGCGGAAGTTGATGAATTTGTTGATTTTATGCTGAAGGAATGCCTGTTCGACATACACTTCCGAAACATGCTCGAATTCAAGTTCGGTCACAAACTGGGTCCGGTCGCTGAACTGGTAGCCGAAAAGCATGACCATGCGGTGAACATCGAGTTCGCCGTTCTGGCGGATTTCAGAACTCAGTGGCTGGTGATAATGTACTTCGCCGTAGCCACCAATGGTGAGTTTGTTATCCGATGATAAAAGTTTATCGGCCAGGTTTTGGTATGAAGGTTTTGTTTGTTCCGGTGTTTGGGCCTGTGAAAAGATTGTTGCCAACACCAGCGTGGCAGAAAATAAGATTCGTTTCATATACTTTTTCAGATAAGTTTTTATACCGCCAAAAGTATATGCAGCCGTTGATGTCTGAAATCCCTAAAAGTGGGTATATTTTGAATTATTGAATTTTGGAAGGATTGAATTTCTTCTTCCATTGGGCTTGTTGCTCAACGGAAAGAAAAGTCCAGGCTACGATTCGGCTTTGTTTTTGTCCGTGAGCCATTTCGATGGTCCGCACCTCTTTGGCTCCTGCTTTTTGAAGGGATTTGTAAATTCCGGGTAGGTTTGTTTTTTTTGAAACCAGCGATGTAAACCACCGGCAACGATCGTGGATTTCGGAACTTTGTTTCACCATCCGGCGCAGAAATTCAGCTTCGCCGCCGTCGCACCATAATTCATGGCCTTGCCCTCCAAAATTTAATGCGGGAGTCTTTTTATTTCGGATAGACAAATTCTGAAGTTTTCGCTGCGTTTCTCCTGAAGCTTCTTCAGGAGAGGAATGAAATGGTGGGTTACAGATTGATAGATCGAATACTTCTCCGGGTTTCAGAATTTCGCTGAACAAGTTGGAAGGTCGGGTTTGAAGCCGGATTTCAATGACATCTTTCGGAAAAGGATTGGATTCAACGATCTGTATCGCTGATTTGATCGCTACCGGATCAATATCGGAACCTACAAAATGCCATCCGAACGTTTGATACCCGATAATGGGATAAATGCAGTTGGCGCCAACGCCAATGTCGAGCACCGAAACCGATGGCCCCGAAGGAATGGTTCCGTTGTTGCACGAAGCCAACAAGTCGGCTACATGGTGAATATAATCTGCCCGTCCGGGAATGGGTGGGCAAAGGTAATTCTTCGGAATGTTCCAACCGGCGATATTGTAAAACTGTTTCAGGATGGCTTTGTTGAGCATCCGTACTGCTTCCGGATTGGCAAAATCGACCGACTCACTGTTGTATCTATTTAATATTACGAAAGGCTCCAGTTCAGGGCACACGTTGATTAGCTGTTTAAAATCGTACCGGAAACGATGCGGATTGCGCGGATGCAGCCCGGATTTTTCAGCAGAAGGAATTGATTTGTTGTCAGTCATTGAAGCTTTGCTAAATAGTTGGATGTAAAGTTACCAAAGATTGTTATTTGTAATTAATCGGACCCAAAAGTCTTTTGCTTTACTATTTTTATTGTTCCCTGGTGATGACTTTTCAAAACGGGGAAAGATTGTCGGGTTTTGACTAAGTTGCAATCCAAACTTCTTTCCCAATTTTTATCAACAATACTACTTTCAGGTATCGAAATTGGTACCTTTACTTTTCTGAAATTTCACTTTCAGGAGAAATAAATCCTTGATATAACTAATTGATATGATTCCTTTTACACATCTTCATGTTCACTCGCAATATTCCATTCTGGACGGGGCTGCCAGCGTGAAAGGCCTTGTGGCAAAGGCCAAGGGCGATGGCATGACAGCCTTGGCATTAACCGATCATGGCAACATGTTTGGCTCCAAAGAGTTTTACGATGTGTGTAAAAAAGAAGGGATCAAACCCATTATTGGCTGTGAAACTTATGTGGCCGAACAGTCGCGCCATAACAAGAAAGATGCAAAAGTCGACCGTTCGGGCTATCACCTTATTTTGTTGGCCAAAAACCAAACCGGCTACCGGAATCTGCTGAAACTGGTTTCTGCCGCTTACACCGAAGGGTTTTACTACAAACCGCGAATCGATAAGGAATTGCTTGAGCTTTACCACGAAGGGCTGATTGTTTCCTCTGCCTGTCTGGGAGGAGAAGTTCCGCAGCACATCATGGCCGGGCATATTCAGGATGCCGAAGATACGATACGCTGGTTCAAATCCATTTTTGGTGATGATTTTTACCTCGAATTGCAACGCCATCCTTCCGAACTGGCCGAACTGCGCCGAAATGTTTATGAGAATCAGGTACTGGTCAATACCAAAATTTTGGAGTTGGCCCAAAAACACGAGGTAAAAGTAATCTGTACCAACGACATCCATTTCATCAATCAGGAAGATGCCGATGCCCACGATTTGCTGATTTGCCTCAACACTGGCAAAGATTTGGACGACCCCACCCGGATGCGTTACACCAAACAGGAGTGGTTCAAAACGACTGCCGAGATGAATACTCTTTTTTCTGATGTTCCGGAAGCTTTAGCCAATACCCAGGAAATTGCCGATAAAATTGAGGCCTTCAACCTCAGTTCAGCTCCAATTATGCCGGTATTTCCAATTCCTGAAGATTTTGGAAAAGAAGAAGATTACCAGGCCCGGTATACCGAAAAAATGCTGCTCGAAGAATTCGGGCAGGAAGCCTGGGACCGCTTGGGTGGGTTTGAAAAGGTCTTACGGGTGAAGTTCGAGTCTGAGTACCTTTCACACCTGGCATGGGATGGGGCAAAACCGCGGTATGGAGAACCGTTCACCGATGAAGTTCAGGAGCGCATCGAGTTTGAGTTGAACACCATTAAAACGATGGGTTTTCCCGGATACTTCCTCATTGTACAGGATTTCATCAACGAAGCACGAAAGATGGGCGTTCTGGTGGGTCCGGGGCGCGGATCGGCTGCCGGATCAGTTGTTTCCTACTGTGTCGGTATCACCAACATCGACCCGATGAAATACGACCTTCTGTTCGAACGTTTCCTGAACCCCGAACGTATCTCGATGCCTGATGTGGATATCGACTTTGACGATGATGGCCGCCAGAAAGTACTCGATTATGTGACCAAAAAATACGGGCAGGACAAGGTAGCCCATATCTGTACTTTCGGTACGATGGCGACCAAGCTGGCTATCCGCGACGTAGCCCGGGTACTGAAACTGCCTTTATCCGAAGCCGACCGTTTGTCAAAGCTGGTTCCGGAGGCGCCCAAGATGAACTTCGGAATCGCATTTCGGGAAAGTCCGGAGCTGAAAAAGGAACTGGAATCAAACAACGAACTGGTGCGCTCGACACTCAAATTTGCCCAGACACTGGAAGGATCGGTACGCCAGACCGGCGTTCATGCCTGTGGAATCCTGATTAGCAGGGATCCGCTGACCGACCACATTCCGGTGATGCCCACCAAGGATGATGAGAACCTGTTAACCACCCAATACGACGGACGATTTGTGGAAGACATCGGTTTGCTGAAAATGGACTTCCTCGGGTTGAAAACGCTTTCCATTATCAAAGAAACACTTGAAAACATAAAGCTTTCGAGAGGAATAACAATTGATATGGACCGAATTCCGCTGGATGATGGGGCTACTTTTGAGCTTTTCAGCAACGGCGATACCACTGGCATCTTCCAGTTTGAGTCGCCCGGGATGAAGAAGCATCTCCGCAATCTGAAACCCAACCGTTTCGAAGACCTGGTGGCCATGAATGCGCTTTACCGTCCGGGCCCGATGGAATACATTCCTTCGTTCATCAAGCGGAAACATGGGCAGGAAAAAATTGAATATGACCATCCACTCATGGAACCTTACCTAAACGATACCTACGGAATCACGGTTTACCAGGAACAGGTGATGCTTCAGTCGAGAGCGCTGGGCGGTTTTACCCGGGGCGACTCCGACTCACTCCGCAAGGCGATGGGTAAAAAGCTGATCTACATGATGGATAAGCTGAAGCTGAAATTCCACGAAGGGTGCATGAACAATTCCAAATTCATGGATGGCTGCCAACAAGGGGGAAAAGATCCGGATAAGCTGATTGAAAAAATATGGAAAGACTGGGAAGCATTTGCCAGTTATGCCTTCAATAAATCGCACTCAGTTTGTTATGCGTATGTGGCTTACCAGACTGGTTACCTGAAGGCACACTTTCCGGCCGAGTTCATGGCTGCCAACATGAGCCGAAACCTCAGCAACATTACTGAAATAACGAAACTGATGGAAGAATGTAAGCGCATGGGGATGAATGTGCTGGGGCCTGATGTGAGTGAGAGTTACGCCAAGTTTACCGTAAACCGGGCCGGAAATATCCGTTTTGGAATGGCTGCCGTAAAGGGAGTAGGCGAAGGGGCGGTGCAGGACATCATCAAAGCACGCCAGGGAGGAGAATTTCGCGATATCTATGATTTTGTGGAGCGGGTTAACCTTCAGTCTGTCAATAAGAAAAATCTCGAAGCTTTGGCTATGGCCGGAGCATTCGACTCATTTAAGAAACACACCCGCAGCCAGTTTTTTGCACCTGATGACAGTGAACAGACGTTCATCGAAAAGCTAATCCGCTACGGAAATAAAATGCAGTACGAGAGCAACAATATGCAGCCTTCGCTTTTTGGGGAAGTTATGTCAACGCAATCTGTTCAGAAACCCGAACCGTCGATGGTTCCCGAATGGGCCGATCTGGTTTTGCTCGAAAAGGAAAAGAGTTTGGTTGGCGTGTACCTTACTTCACATCCACTGGATAAATATAAAATTGAAATAGCAACTCTGGCTTCCAAAGATGTATCGCTGAAGGACCTGAACAACAACATTGAATCACTGAAGGGGCGTGAAATGACTTTTATCGGAATGGTAACAGAGGCCCGCGAAAGTTTTGGCAAAACCGGGAAACCCTACAGCCAGATTGTGCTTACGGATTATACTGATTCGTACAAAATGTTTTTCTTCTCGAAAGACTATGTGGAATACGGCAAATATTGTAAAACAGGGATTTATCTGATGATAAAAGGTGTAGTACAGAACCGGTATGGGGGCGACCAGCTCGAATTTAAAGTCAACAAAATTGAGTTGATGGACGAAGTCCGCGAAAAGTATTTCAAAAGTATTACCGTTAAAATTCCGCTTCCGTCAATTACTTCTGAAATGGTGACAGAACTAAGCAACCTGACTTTAAACAGTAAGGGTAAATCGCTTCTGAGATTTGATGTTTGGGACCCGGAAACAAAAATGATAGTCAATCTGTTTTCAAGGAATACCCGGATTGAGATTACCAATGAGTTACTGGACTATTTTGAAAAACATGACGATCTTGTTTTTAAAATTAATTAGGCTAATTTTGTGACGATTTTGGGTTTGATACATTTCACACATAAAAATATTTGATATGGCTTTAGAAATTAATGATGCAAATTTTGAAGAACTGGTTCTTCAATCGGATAAGCCGGTTTTGGTTGATTTTTGGGCTGAATGGTGTGGCCCATGCCGCATGGTTGCCCCCATTGTTCAGGAGCTTTCGGAAGATTACGCCGGAAGATTGGTCGTTGGAAAAGTGGACGTGGACAGCAATCCGGGTATTGCCTCCAAATTCGGAATTCGCAACATTCCAACCATCCTGTTCTTTAAAGATGGTGCTGTGGTTGAAAAACATGTTGGCGCTGCTCCCAAAACCACATTGGCTTCCAAAGTTGACAGTATTCTTTAAAAGATATTTCCGGAATGAAAAGGCATAGGAATCGGTTTTTCTTATGCCTTTTTTATTTCTGAAAGAGATTAAAACAAGGCAAAAGTCTAAAGGTAAAAGTCAAAAATGGTGTATGCAATACCCGTGAACCATTGAATGACAACTATGACTAATAAATGACAATGACTGACTAATTTCCGGCTTTGAATAATTTACTCGACATCCAGCAGTTTCAGCAGTTCGATAACCTCGAATTCATTTCGAAAGAGGTGGTCGAAGGTTTTATTACCGGATTGCATCGCAGCCCCTTTCACGGGTTTTCGGTTGAGTTTGCCGAGCACCGGCTTTATAATACCGGCGAATCGACCAAGCACCTCGATTGGAAACTTTTTGCCCGCACCGACCGGTTGTTTGTGAAGCAATATGAAGAGGAAACGAATCTTCGCTGTCAACTGGTGATCGACACTTCGTCCTCGATGCTTTTCCCTTATGAAAAGGGGAAACCATCTAAAATGAACAAACTTGCTTTCTCAGTATATTCAGCTGCAGCAATTATTTACCTGCTCCGTAAACAGCGCGATGCAGTTGGACTTTCACTGTTTTCCGATGAAATTGAATTTCATTCCGAAGCCCGTTTGTCATCGGTTCACATTGATTTGCTGTATAATCAGTTGGCTTCGGCTTCTCAATCAGGAGAAAGTCAGTCTGAACAAGAAAACCAACACCGTTGACGCACTCCACATGATTGCCGAAAACATTCATAAGCGCTCACTTGTCATTATTTTCAGCGATCTGATTGAGCAGGAAAACGCCGACCAGCTTTTCGAAGCCCTTCAGCACCTGAAATACAACAAGCATGAGGTTTTGCTATATCACGTAACCGATCATAGTCACGAGCGCGAGTTCGATTTCCGGAACCAGCCCTACCGGTTTGTCGATCTTGAAACGGGGGAACACCTGAAATTTTTGCCCCAGGATATGAAAGTGAATTACCAACGGGCTATTTCAGATTACTTCGAGGAAATGCGGGTACGTTGCGGTCAGTTCCACATCGATCTGACCGAAGCCGACATCAACGAGGATTTTAAGCACATACTTTTCACTTATCTCCTGAAACGAAAAAGGCTTTACTGATTACTGAAAACTGCGACTACCTACTTTTTGCCAGCTGGTAATAACACGCAGCTAATCGGATAATGATCAGAGTGATTCAGGTTTGAAACCTCAAAGTTGTAGCTGGCAAATTTGGGGCTATGCAGAATATAGTCAATCCGGAAAGAAGGCAATTTTCCATTATAAGTATTGGCAGTCCCTTTTCCTGATTGGGTAAACGAATCTTCCAGATCGCCTTTCACAGTGTGGTAGGTGAACGAAACAGGAGTGTCGTTAAAATCGCCGCAAACAATCACCGGATAGCGGCACTGGTTCAGGTGTTCGCGAAGGGTCGCCGCCTGTTCTGCCCGTTTGATCAAAGCATCTTTGAACTTCACGCTCAATTCTTTTAGCTTTTCTTTTGCTTTCATGTGATTCTCAAAATCAATTGAGTCAATCGAATTGATTTCGGCCTCCCGCAACCGGTACGATTGAAGATGACAGTTATAGACCCTCACTGTATCCGAATCAATCAGGACATCGGTGTAAATAATCATGTTACCGGAATTTTTAAATCGAATTTCGCCCATGTAAACAATCGGGTAGCGTGTCATGGTGAGCGGCCCTCCGGCATAGCTGGTATGGGCCAACTGAAGGTGGCTTATTTGCGGAAGCTTGGTATTTGTAATATCAAAAATCTGCCGTTTGTTTAACCGGACTTCCTGAAGACATATTATGTCGGCATTGTTTTGCCGGAGAAAATTTATGATATGGTCGGCATTTTCTTTGTTGGGGAATTCGTCAGTTCCCATGAAATATTTCACATTGTAACTGGTTACCCTGATTCCTTCTTCATCCGTTTCCCTCCCCGATAACTGAATATAATTACTGATGTGGTTGTATCCGGCCAGGATTGCCAGAAGCGAAATAAGTGTAAATTTAGGTTTGATGATGATCCATAAAATCATGAAAACCATGTTGACAACCAGCAGATACGGATAGGCCATTCCAAACAAGGCCGGCAGCCAAAATTCTTCAGGACTGATATACACAGATACCGAGGCAACGCCGATGCCCGCAACGGCAACGATGTTCAGCAGCAAAAGTGTATATACCAAAAATTGTTTCAATGGCTTGTGGTTAATTGTTCAACTACATTTTCATCTGAATGCGGTTATTACAAATATATAAAATAGCCAGGAGTACAGAAGTGTGGAGTTTCAGAAAAATCGAACCCGGACTGCACGAATCATGCGGTCTTTGTCGTGAATGTCTTTTTTCAGAATAACTTCTGAAAAACCCTTTTGAATAAGCATTTCCACACAATCCTTTCCAAATACTTCGTTGATTTCGAAATACAGGCGACCGTTATTTTTGAGGTGAATGCTGGCAAAATCAGCAATTCGCCGGTAAAAAATCAACGGATCATTATCAGCAACAAACAGGGCAAGTCCCGGTTCATATTCCAGAACATTCTTTTCCATTCTGGACTTCTCGCTTTCGCGGACATAAGGTGGGTTGCTTACGACAATATCCATTTCGGGGAAAGTCATTTGCGGCAAGCCGGAAAGAATATTGTATTCAATAACCGAAACTTCAACGTTGTTGAGTGTTGCATTTTGCCTGGCCGTTTCGAGGCAAACGGGCGAAATATCGCAGGCCAGAACAGTTGATTGCACTATATTTTTTTGAAGTGAAACTGCAATACATCCAGTTCCGGTACCAATGTCGAAAATGGTTGGAGCCGAATGTTGATTCTCCTGAAGAATCCATTGAACCAATTCTTCCGTTTCGGGTCGAGGAATCAGTACATCTGGCATAGTGAGAATGGGTAATCCATAAAACTCGGTCTGTCCGAGAATGTATTGTATAGGTTCGTGATTGGCCAGCCGGGTAACGATTTTCCGGATTTGTTCGAGTTCATCTTTGTCAAGAACTTCATTTTTTGCAAGCAAAAATTGGATACGCGAGTAGCCCTTCAGCTTTTCAAAAATCAGGAATATCAGGCTGTCGGTTTCTTCCGGCGAATAAATTCCGCCCAATTCTTTACGGATGGATGCAAGGGCTGCTCTCATTTATTACTATTTTTGACAAAGTTAATTTTTTAGTCCATGAGTATTCATGAATTCTTCATGCAGCGGTGTATTGATCTGGCCCGGTTGGGCATGGGAAGCGTGGCTCCCAATCCAATGGTTGGTTGCGTGATTGTGCACAATGGACTGATAATTGGCGAAGGGTATCACGAAAAGTTTGGTCAGGCTCATGCTGAGGTGAATGCGATTCGTTCGGTTCACAATCAGGAGTTGCTTACTGAATCAACGTTGTATGTTTCGCTTGAACCCTGTGCCCATTTTGGCAAAACCCCGCCATGCTCGGACCTGATCATCGAAAAACGCATCTCCAACGTGGTGATTGGAACGGTTGATCCGTTTGCCCAGGTTGCTGGTTTGGGCATTGCGCGAATGAAGAAGGCCGGGATTGAAGTGGAATTGGGTGTTTTAGAAAAAGAATGTCGCGAACTTAACCGACGGTTTTTTACTTTTCATGAGAATAAACGTCCATACGTTTTATTGAAGTGGGCGCAAACCCTTGATGGTTTTATTGATACCGACCGCACAGAAACACAGCATCCAACCTGGATTACCAATGCGTTGTCGAAACGACTGGTACACAAGCAGCGTTCCGAAGAATCTGCTATCCTGATCGGAACAAATACGGCAGAATTTGATAATCCAGCCTTAACCGTTCGCGAGTGGACAGGTAATCAGCCCATCAGGATGGTGATTGACCGGACTGGACGGCTCGATCAAAAATTACACATTTTCGACGGTAAAGTTCCGACCTGGGTTTTTACGGAACAAGTTCGGCCTGACGTTGGGAACATTCAATTTATCGGGCTTGATTTTAGTCGGGATATTCTTCTGCAATTGCTTTCAGCTCTTTACGAACGCGATATTCTTTCGGTGGTGGTGGAAGGGGGAAGTGTTTTGCTCAACAGTTTTATACAGGATGAACTGTGGGATGAAGCCTTTGTTTATACCGGGAACCAATTCTTCGGGCGAGGTGTTTCTGCCCCAATGATTTCCGGAGAGACAATGGCCATTGAAATATTGGATGATTGCAGACTGCATGTATTTCGGAAAAATGGCTGAAGAAAAAATGATCAGCAACTCTTTCCTGAAGAATTTATTAAACGAAATTCCTTTCTGTTTGTTTTTATGTTGATTTTTCATGACATTTAATCTCAACTAACAATTCGAATCGTCACATGGGAATTTTGTTTGATATATGGAAATCGATGCCTAACCTGGTCACAATCCTTTATTTTTTGACGGTGGTTTTCATTGCAATCCTTATTATTCTTGAAAATCGTAACCCGGAGAAAACCATCAGCTGGATAATTATTTTGGTACTGCTGCCATTTGTCGGAATTGTGATTTACCTGTTTTTTGGTCAGGAATATCGAAAAACCAAAATGTATTCAAGAAAGGGTCTGAAGGACCTTGAAAAACTCCGCAACCTGACACTGGAACAACTGGATAATCTTCCGAAGAATTATTTTCTGATGAATGACAGGCTGTATACCAAAAAGCACCTGATGAACCTGTTGCTTTCAAATTCGAATGCAATTCTTTCCAATAACAATGAACTTATGATATTGCGCAACGGTGAGGAAACATTTCCGGAAATATTCAAAACCATTGAGCAGGCGAAACATCATATCCATCTGGAATATTACATTGTGGAGGACGATAGCATTGGAAATTACCTGCGCGAACTGCTGATCCGGAAGGCCAGGCAAGGAGTCGAGGTTCGGTTTATTTACGACGATGTGGGTAGCTGGGAGCTGAAACGAAAATTTCTTCGCTCCATGACCGATGCCGGCGTGAAGGTCGACTGTTTTATGCGGGTTCGTTTCCCAAATCTCACTTCGCGCGTGAATTACCGCAACCATCGTAAAATTCTGGTGGTTGACGGGGATACTGCTTTTGTAGGTGGACTGAACTTTGCCGACCGTTACCAGTATGGAGTCAAAGGAATTGGTCCGTGGCGCGATACACACCTAAAAGTAGTCGGAGGTGGGGCCACAGCCTTACAGATCATTTTTATGGCCGACTGGTATTTTGTTTCAAAAGAAATTCTGAAGGGCGAAAAGTACTTCAACCCCTTTGAACCAGGCAACGGCAAACTGGTGCAGATGGTCGCCAGCGGGCCCGATTCGGATTGGGAGAGCATCGGGCAGGCCTATTTTGCTGCCATCGCTTCGGCAACCGAATCGGTTTACATTTCGACGCCATACCTGATGCCAACGGCGGATATTGTGACGGCATTGAAAACTTCTGCTCTTGGAGGAATTGATGTCCGGATCATTGTCCCCGGCCTTTCGGATGCTATTACGCCAAAGTGGGGAACCAATTCGTATATCGAAGAACTACTCGAAGCCGGGGTTAAAATTTATTTTTACAGAGCAGGATTCATACATAGCAAGGTGATTGTGGTTGACGGCCTTTTTTCATCGGTGGGTACTGCAAACCTCGATTTCCGTAGCCTTGAAACCAATTTTGAGGTGAATGCCATGATTTACGATGAAGAAACTGCCGGAATACTGACAGATCAATTTATTGATGATCAAAATAACAGCGAGGTTGTTGAGCTCGAAGAATGGATCAGGCGCCCGCGAATCAACAAAATCAAAGAATCATTTTCCCGCATCCTGAGTCCGATGCTTTAAAAAAAGTTCAATTGTTACGTTTGTATTCTCAAATCCGTCATTCGTCGATTTTTCGTAGGGTAAATCTTCAAAGAAATGTCTCCTTTGAAAATCCTAAAAATCACTAAAATGGACCGAAAAGAATTTTTCCGGACTCGTTCACTGGCGACAAGTGTCTGTGCCGGATGCTTTTTGTACTGTCGGGAACCAGCCTGTTGGCCAGCAAATCGTTTCCTGAAGAAGATGAAAAGTATCAGCAACTTTTGCAGGAAAAGGAATTTATTCAAAACTGGTTGTCTGATCTGATTTCGACTATCGAAACCGAACTGGACGAACCTACTCGTGTTAAGCTACTTGCCGGATGCGGACGTGGTTGTTACAACCGTTTCAAGTTTAAGAGTGATATTGCCGAAAAGGGGAAAGGCAACCTTGAAAAATTGATTGAAGCTTATAAAAATAACTTTGAAGTATGGAAGGAAGGGAATACGGTTCACATCCGGTATGGTGAGGTTTCGCAGGGATGTTATTGCCCGGCGGCCAGATATCGTCCGGCGAAGCCTAACGACCTGCATTGCGAATGTACCCGTGCTACCCATCAAACCATTTTCGAAACCGCCCTTGGCCGGCCAATCGATGTTAAAATTCTGGAATCGGTCAGGAGGGGAAATAAAACCTGCCATTTTTTGGCTACCGTGTAGCTGCTGATCCAAAAAAAGCCCTGCAAACCAATGTTTACAGGGCCACTCGAGTGTATAATTTTTTCTGATTGCTTATAAACTATCACCAAAATCCTGACGGAACTTGGCTATCAGTTTGTCGACCCAATTGCCGATTGGTTTCAGTTTTCCGACAAAGAAACGAAGTACCGGTGGTTCTTCGGTCCATTCCAGGCCGCCGATTAAATTGCGGTTATCATACAGCCACTGGATACGGTCTTCGGCATATTTGACCTGCGATAACGTGAAAACCCTGCGGGGAAAAGCCAAACGGAGCAATTCAACATCAGCAAGCACATCGTTGCCATTTTCGTCGCGCACGCTCGAAATGGTACCGCGTTCCATGCCCCGAATACCTGAAGCAATATACAAAGCTGCAGCCAAAGCGCCGGCAGGATACTGACCTTGTGGAATATGTGGTAAAAATGCTTTTGCATCGAGGTGGCAACCTAAACCTCCGGAAGGAGTGATTACCGGGATACCTTTTGAATCAAGCGCCTCAACCAGGTATTTGATAAAGGTTGGCGAATGACTGATCACGTTAAAATCGAGTGTTTCGTTCAACCCAACAGCCATTGCTTCAATTTCGCGGACACTCATACCGCCATAAGTCAGGAACCCTTCATAAAGTGGCACCCAGTCGCGCATTTTCATGTAAATATCGTGGTTATTGGTGCAAATACCACCACCACGGGTACAACTCACTTTGCGACCTGAAAAGTAAGAGAAGTCGGTGTAACTCAACATTTCGTGCATGATTGCTTTGAGCGATTTGTTCTGATAACCTTCTTCGCGGACCTTGATAAAATAGAGGTTTTCGTTAATCAAACTGGTATCCATCAATACCATGATTTTGTGAGCTTTGGCAATTGCTGAGACTTCACGCAGATTGGCCATCGAGAACGGCTGACCACCAATCAGGTTGGTGCCAGCCTCAAAACGAATGTAGGCTACGTTTTCGGCTCCCCATTTCTGGATTACTTGTTTCAGTTTGTCGATGTCCATGTTCCCTTTAAACGGGAAACTGCTTTTGATCTTCAGAGCTTCGTCGGTATAAATTTCCTCAACCGCACTGCCCATCATTTCGATGTGGGCCTTGGTTGTAGTGAAATGGTAGTTCATCGGAACAACGGTGCCAGGCTTGCAAAAAGTTTTGGCAATGATGTGTTCTGCTGCACGGCCCTGGTGTACCGGAAGAAAATATTTTTGGTTGAAAACGTCTTTAATGGCTTTTTCGAGTTTGGTGTAACTGGCCGATCCGGCATACGAATCGTCGGCAAGGCTCATTGCCGCGATTTGGTTGTCGCTCATTGCATTGGTTCCCGAGTCGGTAAGCATGTCCAGAAAAACATCCTTGTTTTGAAGGAGGAAGGTATTAAAGCCAGCCCCAAAAATGGATTCCTTGCGTTCTTCAATGGGTAAAAGGTTCAGCTTCTGAACCACGCGCACTTTGTGCATTTCAAGAGGCGTTACGTCTCCGCTATAAAACTTGACGGTTTTTAGTTGATCAAAATTCTCCATACGATTTTTTAAAATTGGTTTATTAATTCATGTTAGGCCGAAGCAAAACCAAATCAAAAAATCGATTGCCAGGCAGGTCGTTGATGAGGTTGATTTTCGGGAGTTGCGAGTTTACAAATAAATAATTTTCAATCAAAATAATCCTGATTGATTTAAATTGTAATTTTTCTTCCTGAATAATTTTTAATCTGAAATGAATCGGTTGAAAATATCGCCGGAGTGATATGAAAGAATTTGTAGTTAAAACGGCAATCTTCCTAAATCCACATTTCCGCCACTCAGAATAATCCCAACTTTCTTGCCTTTTACATCCACTTTATTTTCAAGGATGGCAGCCAACGGAACAGCCGACGAAGGTTCAATGATAATTTTCATACGTTCCCAAACCATTCGCATGGCTGCGACAATACTTTCTTCTGAAACGGTTGCAATCTGGTCAACTTCGCTCAGAATGATCTGAAAAGTAATCGACCCGAGCGAAGTCAACAACCCATCAGCAATCGTTTTGGGGCCAACCGAAGGAACCAATGTTTTGGAGTAAAACGAGCGAAAAGCATCGTCAGCACCGGCAGGTTCGGCTGCGATGACTTTGGCCCCCGGGAGTAAGGCTTTGGTTGAAAGGGCAGTTCCACTGAGCAATCCGCCACCGCCTACGGGAGCCATCACGACATCGAGTGTGCCGGTTTCTTCAATCAGTTCTTTAGCAGCAGTTCCCTGTCCGCAAATTACGTTGAAATAGTTGTATGGGTGAATTTCGGTAGCACCTGTTTGTTCTGCCACCTGTTTCAGGGTTGATTCGCGGGCCGCCAAAGTAGGTTCGCAAAAGGTAATTTGAGCGCCATATCCGGCTACGGCTTTTTTCTTGATTTCAGGAGCGTTATTTGGCATCACAATATAGGCAGGAATGTCGCGCATCCGGGCAGCCAGAGCCAAAGCGGCAGCGTGATTTCCCGATGAATGGGTACAGACTCCGTTTTTGGCTTCTTTGGGAGTTAACGAAAAGACCGAATTACAGGCTCCCCGAAACTTGAAAGCACCCACTTTTTGCAGATTCTCACACTTGAAAAACAGCTCGGCGCCAACAATTTCATTAATGCTTTTCGAGCTCAGAACCGGGGTGTGGTGAATGTACGGACGGATGCGTTCGTGCGCTTTTTCAATGTCGGAGTAGGTTGGTAGGTTATTCATTAACTTGAAAATTTGAAACGTTGGAATTGAAATTTTTACAGCCCTGCAACTAGTTCTTTTAAAATCAGGGTCATGTTGGGCTCAGCTTTCATAGCAACTTCCTGAACTTCTTCGTGCGAGATTTCGACGATTTGTCCGGGAACGCCGCTGTCGGTCACAATCGAAATACCGAAAACAGTCATGTCCATGTGCCGGGCAACAATTACCTCAGGAACGGTTGACATACCCACAACATCGGCTCCCAGGTGGCGGAACATGAGGTATTCCGAAGGAGTTTCAAAAGTTGGACCCGATACGCCAACATAAACCCCCTCTTTAACTGTAATGCTGTTTTTCAGGGCGATAGCTTTGGCTTTGTTGCGCAAATGCTCGTCGTAAGTTTTGCTCATATCAGGGAAACGAGGCCCAAGTTCATTCATGTTTTTCCCACGCAGCGGATGTTCGGGAAACATGTTGATGTGGTCGGAAATAATAATAATGTCGCCCACTTTGTAGCCGGGATTCAACCCGCCAGAAGCATTCGAAACGAACAGGGTATTGATGCCCATGAGCTTCATCACCCGAACGGGGAAGGTCACTTCCTTCATCGAATACCCTTCGTAATAATGAAACCGACCCTGCATGGCAAGCACCGTTTTGCCCCCAAGTGTTCCAACAATCAGTTTCCCGGAATGGCCATCAACAGTTGAGACCGGAAAATCAGGAATTTCTTCGTAGGGAATGGTCAGTTCAATGCTGATTTCCTTGACCAGACCGCCAAGCCCTGACCCCAGAATAATTCCGGCATCAATTGGTCTTTTTATTTTTTCGCTTATAAAGTTCGCGGTTGCTTTTATTTTCTCTAACATAGGTCACAATTTTATCGTCAAAGTTTTTTCCCTCACTGTCGAGGAATTTTATTTTCAGAGGGATGTAAAATAAATGCGTTTTCAGATGGGACGATAAATCCAGATCCTTCAACCGCATAGAGTCTTTCTCAGTCGTGATGATAATTTTATTGGATGCCCCGATTCCGTCAAATTTCTGTTCAATTTGTTGAATGTTGGAAGCGTTGAAATTATGGTGGTCGGGATATTTTAATACCGTAATATCTTCGGTAAAATTGCCAAGGTATTTTTGCAGGTGTTCGGGATTGGCAATGCCGGTAACCAGCAGGACACTCACTCCTTCGGATGCCAGTTTGGGTGTTCCGATAGCCTCCTGCGGGAAAACAGGGGCAAGCGGCTGGTAAACCATTGTCGTGAAAAACAGGGTTTGGTATGGTCGGAGGTAAACATCCTTCATGATAATCCGACGCGTGATGGGCGAAATTTCCTGAGGACATTTGGTATAGATAATCACGTTTGCACGGCGCATTTGCCAGCGCGCTTCGCGCAATCTGCCAACTGGCAAAAGCCTGTCTTTGTCGATCGGACGATTAAAGTCGATGAGTAAAATATTGATTCCGGCACTCACGCTGCGGTGTTGAAAAGCATCATCCAAAAGAATAACATCGGGCAAACGATCGATACCTTGTTCCTGAATTTTTTTTATCGCGTGAACCCTTTTTTCGTCAACCACTACCTGAATGTCGCTGAATTTGGTCTTTATTTGCAAAGGCTCGTCACCCACGGCTTTTGCGGTTGAATTTACCTCAACTTCCTGATATCCTTTGGTTTTTCGTTTGTATCCGCGACTAATCGTGGTAACCTGAAATTGCTTCCTCAGAAGTTCGACCAGATACTCAGTATGCGGGGTTTTTCCGGTTCCGCCCACAGTAATGTTACCAATCGAAATAACCGGTATCTCGAATTCGGTTGACTGGAATATTTTATAATCGTACAAAAAGTTCCGAACCGAAATAATCAACCCGTAAATAGCAGAAATGGGATATAAGAAGAATTTGAACATGTTGATTCCTCAGAATAAATTATTCTACGAAAATAGGAAAAATTGAGGAGCTTGCCGAATTAGATTTACTTTAGAATAAAGAAGGTTTAACGTATTTTTCAGATGAGCGCCAACAGGCAAATTCAGGCCCCGGTACTCTATTCCGAAACAGGTTTTGGGTGTATTTCAGCAATCTGGGAACTACGTTCTTTCAGTAGTTTTTACCATCTTTATCGGCAGTTTAAAAAGGAGAGTGAATGGTAAGTACAAAAAATAAGATTTTAGGACTGCTTGTTCTGTTGATTCTGCCAGTATTCATTGCTAAAGCACAGAAAAAGGATCTGGCTTATTACCAGTGTGCTTTATTCGAAAGCTACCGTGGAGATAATATGGCTTCATGGCCAGCTTTGATTAGTGAAATGGAAAAGGCAAAATCGGTAGACCAGACCTGGCAAACCGAAATGGTGAAGGCCATGTATGGTTATGTGGGTTATCAGTTGGGCATAAAAAACAAGGATATGGCCCGTGTTTATATCAATAAAGCCGATATCTATCTCGAAAAACTACTGGACGATCATCCACGTAATGCACAATTACATAGTCTGGCCGGAGCTTTTTGTGGCTACAAAATAAGTCTTAGCTTTTATAAAGCTCCGTTTCTGGGACCCCAAAGTCTTTCGCATATCGAAAAGGCCATTGAGCTTAATCCGGCTGAACCAATGGGTTATATCGAAAAAGGAAATTCGCTGTTATACCGTCCGGCAGCTTTTGGCGGTGACAAAAATGAGGCGTTGGTGCTTTACCGGAAAGCGCTGAAACTGATGGACTCGGTCGGGAATCAGAAGTGTACCTGGCAAAAAATGTTGCTTCGTGCATTTATCCTGAAAGGTTTGTACGAAACCAACCAAACTGATGAAGCCAAAGCGTTCAGGGCATCTATGCAAAAAGATTACGGTCAGATGGACTGGATTGAGCAGTTTGTGGGAGCAAATTTACTTGACGGAAAATAGAATCATATAGATAAACAAATAACGCTTCCCTGCAATTAATCATGTATATTTGAGGGAAACTCTACTAACTAGACAAAGCAGAATTGACCTACCAAAATCAAATCATAAAATTCTATGAAAATCAAATCACTTGCTTTTTTGATGGCCGCTCTGGTAATCTGTATACTACCGCTTCAGGCCAAAACCGACGACAAAGACAAATCGAAAGAAAAAGCCAAAGGCGACACCATCATCACCAGTTCGCTGATTGATGGGCTGAAATTCAGAAGTATCGGTCCGGCCTGGTGCAGTGGCCGAATCGCAGATTTAGCCGTTAACCCGAAAAATTCCAGGGAATATTATGTGGGAGTGGCTAGTGGGGGCGTATGGAAAACCATCAACAGCGGCACAACCTGGGAGCCTGTTTTCGACAAATACGGTGCATATTCGATTGGTATCGTTGAACTTGATCCAACCAGTGCCAATGTGGTTTGGGTGGGCACTGGTGAAAACAACCACCAGCGTGCATTGGGCTACGGCGATGGTGTTTACAAATCGGTCGACGGTGGTAAATCCTTCAAAAACATGGGCCTGAAAGAAAGTCGCCAGATTGGAGGCATTGTCATCGATCCGCGAAACCCGAACACGGTATTTGTGGCCTGCGAAGGTTCGGTTTGGGGACCCGGTGGCGACCGCGGCCTTTACAAGACAACCGATGGAGGCGCCAATTGGGAAAAAGTACTGAATGTGAGCGAAAACACCGGCATCAACAATGTGGTAATCGACCCGTCAAATCCGGATGTCATGTACGCAACTTCCGAACAACGTCGCCGCCATATTTTTACCAAGATTGGCGGAGGACCCGAATCGGCTGTTTACAAATCGACCGACGGGGGCAAGAACTGGCGCAAAATTATGGAAGGACTTCCCAAAGTTGATATTGGCGGCATGGGCATCGATGTTTCACCGGTCAATCCGAACATCGTGTACCTGATTGTGGAAGCCCAGTTCGGCAAAGGCGGTTTCTTCCGTTCAGCCAACAAAGGCGAAAGCTGGGAAAAAATGAGTGATTACACGGCCAGCGGTCAGTATTATAATGAAATAGTATGTGATCCGCTGAACGTAGATAAAGTTTATTCTACTGAAACGAGAAGTCAATTTACTGTTGACGGTGGTAAAACCTGGACCATATTGGGCAACAACAAGCGCCATGTCGACGACCATGCCATTTGGATTGATCCCAAAGACACTGAGCATTTTTTGATTGGTGGCGACGGTGGTTTGTACGAATCGTTTGACGGCGGTAAAAATTACGACTTCAAGGAAAACCTGCCGGTAACGCAGTTCTACCGCGTCAATGTTGATAATGCCACTCCGTTTTATAACGTGTATGGCGGAACTCAGGATAACAATTCAATGGGTGGCCCGTCGCAAACCACATCGAACGACGGGGTAACCAACGACGAATGGTTTATAACCACCGGAGGCGACGGTTTCTGGATTGATACCGATCCAAATGATCCAAACATCATTTATACCGAATCACAATATGGAGGCATGGCGCGTTTCGACCGGAAAAGTGGCGAAGGCATCAGCATCAAACCGCGTGAACGTAAAGACGAACTGGCCTACAAATGGAACTGGAATGCACCTTTGTTTGTAAGCAAACATGCCCCGCAACGTTTGTACACGGCGGCTAATAAAGTTTTCAGGAGCGACGATCGCGGTAATTCGTGGCAGGTTATTTCGGACGACCTCACCACCAAAACCGACCGTAATTCATTCCCGGTGATGGGTAAATACTGGAGTGCCGATGCTGTTGCCAAAGATGTTTCAATTTCGCAGTGGGGAACCATTGTATCGCTGGAGGAATCGCCCGTAAAAGCCGACCTGATTTATGCCGGAACTGACGATGGCGTTATTTCAGTCACCGAAGATGCCGGAAAGAACTGGTTTCAAACTAAAAATTCCACCGGAATTCCGGAGTACACCTATGTAAGCGACCTGAAAGCAGACCGTTTTAACGAGAACGTGGTTTATGCTTCTTTTGATAATTTGCAGCGCGACGATTTTAAACCCTACCTGATGAAAAGTACCGACAAGGGAAAAACCTGGGAATCCATTGCCGGAAATCTGCCAGTCAACGGAACGGTTCATTGCATCGAACAGGATTACCTGATACCAAACCTGTTGTTTGCAGGAACCGAATTTGGCGTATTCTTTACCATCGACGGCGGCAAAAACTGGGTGCAGATGAAATCGGGCCTGCCGACAATCCCGGTGTTTGACATGGCCCTGCAGGCACGCGAATCGGATTTGGTGGTAGCGACTTTTGGCCGCGGATTTTATGTTCTTGATAATTATAGCCCTTTACGCGAGCTTTCGCACGAACTGGCCGATCAGGAAGCCCATATTTTCAAAGTGAAAAATGCGAACATGTATATTCAGACTTCTTCAAAAGACAATCAGGGAAGCACTTATTACCTGGCAAAGAATCCTGAATTTGGCGCCACTTTCACTTATTACCTGAAAGAAGTTCCGAAGACAAAAAAAGAAATCAGACAGGAAACCGAAAAGAAACTGTTTAAAGAAGGTAAGCCAATTCCTCAACCCAGCTGGCGCGACTTGCAGCTTGAAGCTCAGGAAGAACCAATTCACCTGATTTTTACCATCACCGATGAATCCGGGAATGTAGTCCGCCGCATGACCAAAGCGCCATCAAAAGGGATCAGTCGCCTGACCTGGGATTTGCGCTATGCCGGAACCCGCGCCCCTCAGGGCAGTAAGTTCGATCCGGTAAAAGAATCACGCGGAAGCATTCTGGCGATGCCCGGGAAATATAAAATCAGCATGAGCTTATGGTTCGAAGGAAAGGAAAAAGAATTGGCGGCTCCGGTCGAATTCACCTGTCAGAAACTCAATCTGGCTACGTTACCTGCACCCGATTACCAGGAAGTAGTAGCTTTTGGCAAGAAAGTAACCAGACTTTCGGCTGCTATCATTGGCACCAATCAGCTGACCAACGAGCTGATTTCAAAACTTGAAAACATTAAACAAGCCATTTATGCTGCACCTGATGCAGACCAAGAACTGATGAATACCGCACGCGAACTGGCCGTGAAACTGGATGAACTGAAGTTTAAGATGGAAGGTTTGCAAGCCAAAGCCAGCTGGGAAGAAATTCCACCGGCTCAGGTCCCCATCATGGAACGGCTGGGTAACCTGACTTATGGGCATTACGGCTCTACCTCAGCAATCACTGCCAGCGAAAAAGCTGATCTGGCCATTTTGGAGGAAGAATTTCCGCCTGTACTTGAAGTATTAAAACTTTTGGTCGAGAAAGATATTCCGGCGCTTGAAAACGCATTGAACAAGGTTAATGCACCCTGGACGCCAGGAAGATTACCTGTCTGGAAATAATCCGGTATTTAAATAGCAAAGTCCGAAGTACTGTTTTTTGCAAGTACTTCGGACTTTTTTATTACTGCGTTCTAACTCCAGCTAATGTAAGCTTCTTACTGCCCAAGTTCTTTCCTGATCCTGTTTTCGATCATCAAAGTCAACTCCGCACTGTCCATTCCTTTCGGATCAATGGGATCAAGTGCAGTATATTTCAGGTGGACTCCAAACGTAAGCGGATAATAGCCCTTTTTCATCAACGTACTGTTGCCGTCGATAACAAACGGGACAATCAATGCCGATGGCGCTGTCTTGATCAGTGAAGCAATTCCCGCGGGTGCAAATGGTTTCATGAGGCCATCTTTGCTGCGGGTTCCCTCCGGAAAAATGCAGGCAGCGTAGTTGTTTTGCTCAATGTGTTTGCCCAGCATCAAAATATCTTTTACCGATTGTCTGGGATTTTTCCGGTCAATCAGTACCGAACCTCCATACCGCAGGTTATACGAAATGCTTGGAATGCCTTTTCCCAACTCAATTTTCGAGATAAATTTGGGGTGATTTTTACGGAAGCCAACCACAATTGGAGGAATATCGAAGGTGCTTTGATGATTGGCCACAATGATAATCGGATGATTTTGAGGCACTTTTTCAAAGCCCCGGAATGTAATTTTTGAACCCATGATTTTCAAGCTGTACAGTAAGCCATAGTTCAATACATCGACAGCTTTTTTACGAACCGGGTAGCCCCAAATCCACCGGGTAATTACCTGGATGGGATGAAAAATCAGAAGTAAAAGGCCGAAGGTCAGTAAATAGATGGGTGTGAGGGAGTAGGAGAGTATTTTTCTCATGATAAATAATTCGTTTTAAATCGGAACAAAATAACCAAAAAAACAGGCTTCAGAAAAGTGTACCATAAGATAAAGTGCTAAATTTAACCTGAGTCAATCATAAAACCTAAATCTAACGATTATGAAGCGAGTCCTAATTTCTTTAATCCTTGTTTTTAGCTGTAGTGTTCTGTTTTCTCAAAATTCAGGTGGCGAAATGCAATCGCTTATCCAGATCAAAAAAAATGTAAAGACCAAACGCGTCGGAAGCTTCGATCAGACCGGTGGCAACGGCGATTGCCTAAGCGGAATAGCTGACGGTGAAAAACGGGTGATCATGGATGTGAAAGGTGCCGGAATCATTGATCACATCTGGATCACCATTGCTCCGGAAGCAGCCAAAGCCAGCCGAAACGATATCATTTTACGAATGTACTGGGACGGAAACACTTATCCTTCAGTCGAATCTCCCATCGGCCCATTCTTTGGAAACGGCTGGAACGAAACCTACAATTTTGTGAGCATGCCACTTTCTGTTTCTCCCGGTTGGGGAAAGTCGTATGTCAGCTATTTTGCCATGCCTTTTGCCAACGGAGCCAAAATTGAAATTGAAAACCAAACCGGTGAAAAAATTAACTCCTTTTACTTTAACATCGAATATACCGAAATGCCAGCCTTGCCTGAAAATACCGGACGATTTCATGCCTGGTACAACCATGAAATTACCGAAGCGCTCCCCGATGGCGAAAACGAATGGGGATTGCTGGGTGAAACCGGGAAAAATCCGAAAGGCGAAGGCAACTATATATTTGCCGATATTAAAGGGAAAGGTCATTTTGTAGGCGTGAATTATTATGTGAATTGCCCGTCGACCATGTGGTATGGTGAAGGCGACGAAATGGTGTTTATCGACGGCGATATCAACCCAACCTTAAACGGCACAGGTACCGAAGATTTTTTCAATACTTCGTGGTGTCCGAAGGAACTGTTTCAGCATCCGTATTACGGTTATCCTCGCGTAAACAACGAGACAGGATGGCTTGGGCACACCCATGTTTACCGCTTCTTTATTGCCGATCCGGTTTATTTCGACAAGTCGTGCAAGTTTACCATCGAACATGGGCACAACAACAACCTGACGCTCGATCTGGCTTCAGTAGCCTACTGGTATCAGGATAAAGCATCACCACTGCCGCGATCATTTAACAAGGAAGAGCGTGTCCACAAACCGATCATCGGAGCTTCGGAAATTCACAAATGGCGCGATGCCTGGCGGATTGAAAATGGTGAAAAAAGTAAGCTGTGGGGAGATGAAAAAAGGAACATTAAATAAGTTTTGACTTTTCCAGTCAGAGCCTCTTCACGAACGAGGCTCTGACTAATTGTTTCTATCGATGGCTTCTCCTGAAGTTTTTCGTTTCTTTGACCGATCTTTTTCAAATTTATTCCGATGACCAATAACGATATTCTGAAAAAACTGCGTGTGGCGCTGAAACTTCGTGACGAAGACATTATTCAGATTTTAAATCTGGTTGGTTTTACGATTACCAAAAGCGAGGTCAATGCATTATTCCGTGCCGAAGATCACCCGAATTACAAGGAATGTGGCGATCAGATTCTTCGTAATTTTCTGAATGGACTAGTTATTTTTATGCGCGGCCCGATTGGAGAGGAGCGCAAACCCTTTCAGGAAAAAGAACCTGTAAGAAAGGAAAAGCCTAAGATTGTTATCAAAAAGAAGAACGATTTTTAACTTTTGACCAGATTCTCCGGGATCTTTGGTTTCCCGGCTTCCAGCCAGGCAGTGTAGATTAATTCGGCCAGCGTTTTTGCCGAATCTTCAATCAGTTCGGTGGTGAATAAACCGGCTTTTTCCCAGAGGTATTTGTAATAGTCGTCGTTGTACTGTTTCCCGGTCTGATCGAATGAGCGGCTGTCGGCCTGTAGCAGTAACCCAATGTATGAATGATTGGCATACAGATATTTGAAAATATAGGGCTGCACTTGTTCTATCTTTTTTATCCCTGAAATTTTTAGCTGAATTCCGTCGATGTAGCGGTCAATCATGGTTTCTTCGTAACGGCGGTGAATTCCCGTTTGTTCACTCAGTTGGCCGTCGTAATTTGCAGTGATATGCAGTGGCATGTGACCATCACCTACATAATGGCCCAAATCTGCGGCCGTGAGAACTGCCTGATTCCAATCCCCTGCTTTGAAATTTTGCACCAATGCCCGGTAGGTCGAATCTGTCACCCAAGGCAAAGTCCCGTTTTTGATCAGCTTTTCTTTCCCGTATTTGGTGCAGACCTTATCAAATACTTCTTCAATCTGGTGTTTGGTAACGAAGTCGTCGTAAAGGTCAATATCGATGAAGTGTTTTACAAATTCAGTTTTGTCAGTTCTTTTTCGTCGGTCGGCATCCGATCCGTGATCGGCCAAAATGGGAGCCCATTCTTTCAGTTGTTGTATTTCTCTTGGAAAAAACCCGACACACGATGAATTTATTTTCCGGTGAACCTTTTCACCCCAACTACACAACACAAACAACAAAGCCACCAGAGTAAAATTCCGCATCCAAACCACACGCATATCCATCCATTTATATCGGACCCCAAAATACACAAATTTTGGGAAGTCGAAAGTTCAGTCCTGAAAATTATTACAGTTCCTGGGTTTTCTCAACAGATTTGACATGGTGAGGTATTTGTATGATCCGTAATTTGCCATACACACAAAAAAGACCCCTTGATAATCAAGGAGTCTGTAATTGGTTGAGGTCAGTGGCGTTCAGTAACCAATTACTATCATTATTAATTAATATCATATTAGGTTACATTAAATTCTATATCAACGTGTTGTTATTGTAAATTAAGGTAATTAAATTGTCATAAACGAGTAACCTATTTTTAGTGTTTAACGTATAATCTAAACAAAAAGGTTACTGAGTATGAACAAACAAAACAATCAAAAAATTAGGAAATTTGCAATTAAAGCATTTGAAGAAAACGGGTTTGTGAAATTTTACATTTCGCATCAGGATTTTAAAGGAAGAGTCCGCAAACATGTGGGCAAAGGTTCGTTATCCGAGTATGAAAAATACTTGAATGATATTAGAAAGGATATTGAACAGTATTTTAACGGTAAGGCGGTGACTTTTGAGACTGCACAAGATTATGTGAATGACTATGTTGTGAAAATGAAACATGCGGGGTCGATATTCAACTTTAAAGATGAATTTGTCGATATGAAACGCAAAACATTAAACAGAAAAACTAATCGTTATTTATCCTCTTCATCAATTAATTCATACGCTAAGGCAATTGATAACTTTAAAAAGTTTCTTGCAACAAATCGTTGCAGTGAATTGCCTGAGTATGTAAATTCTCACACTTTAAACGATTACTTTCATTCGTTGAAGCCATTGTCACATAATTATAGCGTCAAACTACATTGCCGCTTGAAAGAGTTCCTTTCATACCTTTCGGTGAATAAGGGTCTCGCAATTGATAAGACTTACGTTGATTCATGTTTCACGGAACAATACGACAATCAGGAAACTGAGGAGGAAGATAGATCACTATCAATTGATGAAATGTATAAATTAATTAATCTGAGAAACCTTTTCAAAAATGAAGGAGTTAATCTTCCAGCCTATAAGAAAACAAAGACCATCCCAGAGAAGCTGCAAATAGTACAAAAAGCTATGAAAGAAGCGAACATAAAGAAAACACTTGACTGTTTTTTATTTATGTGTTCGGTGGGCATGTATGTGTCTGATATTAACAAAATTGGGTTCACTTTAAAAAGTAAGAACAACTTTTCATATATCTCATATCGAAGGGCAAAAAACAATAGTTATTGCAAGGGCATTCCATTGGTCGATAATGATTGTTTCATAGGAAAGACATTGATTCGGGAGTATTGCGTCAAATCAAATTCAAACTTCCCATTGAATTTATCGCTGAACCAATTTGACAAAAATTTAAAGATAATTAGTCAATTGGTAGGTTTTGACTTTATGCTTACCTCAAAAATGGCACGAAAAACCTTCGCCAGTGTATATTTTTTCGATTACCGAATAAATATCAGCGACATACAAATGATGCTTGGACACAAAGAAATAAGACATACAATGCACTATTTACGCATTGATGATGATGATTTTGCGCTCAGGATACATGAACAGATTGAGGCGGGCAGGTTAAATTTCTTAAACCGAAAATTTTTTCTGTAAAATTTTGCATGGTCAAAGTATTACCTATGCTGCACCCTTTCCAGATATAACCCTATCAAATACTGTTTTCGGACATTCAGGATACGGTCGTTGAGGCATCCCCACGGGGAGCATGTCGGGGAGGGTGCAGAAATGTTTCATAATTTGTGTTGCCTGTTTAATCTTAACTAAAAGGGCAACAAGATTTATCGCATTTTCTTTGGTTATATGGATATAAAAGTGTATTATTAATGTGTGATTTAAATGACAACAAATTAACATTGATATGAAGGTAAAATACAATCGGGTTTCAACTTTACAACAAACAGGTGACCGCTTCTCTCTTGATCAGACACAATATGATTTGGTACTATTCGATAAAGTGTCTGGAACAGTCCCATTCAAAGAACGAGAAAAGGGGAAAGAGTTAATGAAATTGGTTGAGGCTGGTAAAGTATCGGAATTAGTTGTTGAAGAGTTCAGCAGATTAGGTAGAAATACAGGCGATGTCATTAAAACATTAGAATGGCTAGAACAATTCGAGATAAATGTTAATGTTTTAAATTTAGGTTTGCAAAGCCGCCCTAACAGCAAAAAAAATCCTATCTGGAAGTTAATAAGTGCAACGATGTCAAGTCTTTATGAAATGGAGTTAGAAAATATTAAAGAGCGGACAATGGCTGGAAGAGTGGTTTTCGTTCAACGAGGGGGCAAGCTTGGACGACCAGAGAACAGCAACGAAAATGATAAGGAATTTCTTGAAAAGGATAAAACCAAAGAAATCATTAAATACCTAAACAAAGCTAGAACCATTCGTGAAATCAGTAAAATCACCAGTGCAAGCAATAAGACCATTATTAAAACTAAGCGTGTTGCTCAAAAGCACGGACTGATTCACTTAAAATTAAAATAATTGAGATGTAGATTTAATAATTATTATCTACAACTATACACGAGATCATTTTTCAGTCACCTTCTCAAACAGGCAATCGTGAGTATAATTAACCCACTCCCAATTTACTGTGTATATAGAACCATGATCATACAGATATGATTGGTGCAAATGGAGAGTTATTATTTTATTGTTATTGGCATCAGTCGTAAACCTTGTAGTCATGCCTTCATCAAACAAACCATTGCTCGAAAATTGCAGTTCGCCATATTCATTATTTTTAAATGCTGGTGCTGATCCATATATTTCACTACTAAATCCTGCTCCTTGATAACCTTTAAGTTCTTTAGAATTATTTGAACAATCTGTTACAAAAAGTTTTTCATCAAGACTGAATTGTAATTCACTATAAATCTTTATAGTCCTTGCCACATTTGGGTTTTGAGGAAATGGGTATAGAATTGTTCCACAAGGTGTTATTTTTTCATTAGTTTTACATTCTTTTAATATCCATTTCCCTGCTAAAAACTGGTTTGCAGTAATAGGTTGTACATTTTCAGTTTTTTTACACGAGGTTACAAGAATTATTAAAATTATTAAAGACAATATAAAAGCTTTCATAAAATTTTGATAAGTTTTTTTGTAAAAATAGGATAATATTTGAGATTATGACAATAATGCTTTTAATATTTACAATTATATATTCCTAAAGGACTATTAGGTTTATATTAATATTTTGAGAGAATAATATTTTTAATACTTTAATTGTCAATTAAATGAAAACAAAAACATTAACTTTTTTAGATTTTGAGACTAATCGTAACATTATTGAAGAATTAGTTGATAACCATATCAATAATAATAAATCCGATAATATTGACTGGTATATCATGGTAATTGATTATAAATATCTCAATGAGATACCTAAGTTGACTTATAATCATATTTTTGTAATAAAAGTTAGTTTAGATAATCTGGATTCAACTATTTCATCCTTGATAAAGAATCACAATCTAAAAGAGAATAAAGTATATATGTCATTACCTTTATATTTGGAGGGCGCAATCGTCATTTATTCTGAGCAAATCAAAAATTGATTGAACCTTTCTATCCCAAGTTTTAAAACCATAGTTAATATGATAATTATTTGAAATAGTTCTCATTTTTGATACTTTTTCATCATTAGTTATGTTTGATTCTAATACATCATCAATAAGTTGTATGTAATGATAATACATATTTGTGCGAGTGGAACTTAAATATCTAGCAAATTCATGAGAAAATTTACCTATATGTATTTTGTCATCTGTTAGTTCGGTATTATTGTTATTCATTTGGCAATATTTATATTAAACTAAATAATCTATTTACTAGAATCATTTGATCAAATATAAATACTTCCAAGGAGCATTATTATATTAAATAACAATATTTTCCATGTTTCATTCCCTTTTGCCAAAAAAAATTAGAAATAGCATTGAGAAAATCAATGTAGGCACTATTTATGACACAAATACATTAATATGACAAATTAATGTGCAATATGTCAGGAGCTTGTATATTTTTCTTTTTTTTATATTTGCAAAAAATTGCCTCAACAATCATTTACAGTACGTGTAAACAAGGGTTATGGTACGTATAAACGAGTTATAATGGGTTCTATTATGCAACACTCAATTTATTCCGTATTTGACCAATTACCAATCTGTTTTGGCTTTGTTGAGGCGAAGAAAATAGAAAATCTTCGTAGTCTCTCAATATCCTCTTAGCGTTGGTTTTAGGTGAATAATACACTTTTACAAGTTCGTGTACCAATTTTAGATCATTATTGCAAGCTTTTAACACTAATGCAGTTCTTAATTGCTCCATGTCCTTGTAGTCATAAATTGATGGTATCTCGGTTGCTTTGAAGCAATCGCCTGCGGGGATTTCCTGAAATACGGTGTCAAATATTTTTAGCAATGGATTTGCATCACTATTTAATACACTGAGCAATGAGTTATCATTAGTTTGGCAATATTTGCAAATTTGTTTAAACGTCCTGAAATTTGCTTCAACTCTATATTTACCACTAAAATAACTCATAAGTAAATCAGGATTTGCTAGCATATCAATGAATGGTTTATTTGATGCTTTTTTTAATTCTTTAAGCTTATCATATAGTGACAACCGTATTTTCCGTGAATTAGTTTTCACTTCTTTACTTATGGTATAGCCAGATTTCCCATACTTCTGGATATAAAATTTAGAGACATCATTTAGTGTAGCAATTAACACAGTTCTAAACTCATGCGGAAGGTTATTAATCTCAATATCATTCGTTACATCACCTGACAAAAGTTTACTGTCTGCAATGATGTTTTGCCTGTCTAATCTACAAAAACCACCTTTACAAATCATTTCCAGACATTGATCAATCGTATCTTTTGAAATTAATTTGGAGTAATCATCAAGCAAAATTTTTGATGAAAACTCTATTATGGCATCTCCTGACTGTGGTTTTAACTTAATAAATAGGTTATAAGGTTTCTTCAGGATTATTGTGTTAGGCTTGTTAATTTGGTCAACCAGACTAAGATTTAAGTCATGTATGTATTTTGCTTTAGTGAGTAACTTTATAGTATCGAATTTTATCATTTAATTATTTAAGATTTTATTGCTTTATGGTGTAGTGTGCTTTAAAAACACAAAAAGATACATTGAGAAGTTGTTATCGTAGCAATCAATTAACGACTGGGTCATTTTGCTACTCAAATACTTCCATTTTAGGCATACAAATTCCATTATACAAACTATGGATTTTGTATTTAATTAGTTATAAGATATTTATAGTGATTTATCGTTAGCCGTACTGGCGACCAATATTTATTCTTAGTTTTTGCATATTTTTATTTTTTAAAAAAGATATTAATTAATAATTGTTGTTCCGTCCTATACTAACGATGGCAGGTAATACCTGCCATCGAAATTTATTTTGATTTAAAAATGTGTTTTACTCAAACCTCAACACATTCCCAATATTATTTGATCATACGTTAAAAAAGCGAAAAAGTTACAACTTTACGCTTCGTTTTTGAGTAATTCAATTTATTTCATCTACAAAAAGCAACAAATTACTTAATCTTTCGTACTTTCGTATATTATCAATGTAAATCATTACCAAATGGAAAACTTGGGTTTAATTCAAAATTTTGCACGAATAATTCGGACTCTGCAAGACGACAATATGGGAACAACTGAAATTGCCCATGTAATTGGATATACATCAACCAGTCAGTTAAACAACACTTTGGAAGGTAAAAGTATGCTATCAACCAAAGCCATTTTAACTATGATCGAAAGGTTGAATGTAAATCCGATTTACCTGTTTATGGGTAAGGGAGATATGTTTCTTAATGAATCGGAGGAAACGGAGTTTACAAAGCTGTATAATGAATTTAATAAATTAGTTACGGAACATGAAAACTCAATAGAAACGATCAAAAAGCTAACAAGAAGAAATTTGGAACTAGAAAAAGTGAGTTCAGATTTATTGAAAAATGCGGCTGCAATGGTAGAATATTATCGCTCTAACTCAATAAATTCGGAAAATCAAGAAACTAGCGATAGTAAAGAAATTATTTAATGAGATGTTACTCGTTTGGACGATTTTAATTAAATTTCAGTAATAATTTACTTTTTGCCTTTTGACATAAATGCCATAAAATCTGCCATAAACGCAAAAAAGACCCCTTGATAATCAAGGAGTCTCTCGCAGGTTGAGGTCAGTGGCGTATCTCAACTGATACATGAATATCAGATAGTTAGATGTTTTATACTTAAAAGGTGCGGTCAGGGGTGCGGTTTTGATCGTTTTTATAGTTGAACGGTCAATAGTTCATTACCCAGATTGTGAAGGGCGTTTTCAATCTTTTTTCGTTGTTCTAAACGTGGTTTTTTCAAACCGGTGGCGTAGTGGTGTAACTGTTTCTGATTGATTCCGGTTAACTTTTCCAATGCTGGTTTTGTAAATACGGTTGAATAATGGTTTAAAATACTTTGTGTATCGTACCTGTATTCAATTTCGTAATCTCCGTTGATTAACCATTGGGGGGCTTTGCAGTAACTTACATCACTATTTTTTATCATTAGTTTTAACCCTTCCAATATATTCACCTTACATTCCTCAATGGTATTTCCTCCGCCTGAAATACCATCAACATTGACGGCAAACCCATCAAAGAAATCCTTACTTGCCTCAATTTGAATAATTAACTTTTCCATAGCGTTATAAATTTCGGGTTATTTTAAACCCATGTTTTTTGCAATTTTCTTTCTCAAACTTTCCCCTATTTCCTTACTTCCATGATACGGTACAGGTTCGGATAAAATTCCATCTTTTAGATAAAAATAATGGCTGCCTTCAGCATGGCTAAATTTCCACCCATTTTTTACAATCTTTCGATGAAATTCTGAATACTTCAATTTTGAGTTGTTTAAATTACATTGCAAAGGTATATATTTATATACCACTTCCAAACACATGATCTAAATTTCTTTCCGGCGGACTGATGGGTCTATTTTATGGAGAAACTATATTCCAGAATCATACTTTAGCTCTCAAACTGATTTTTTTACCCACCGGGGGGGGCAATAGTCTGTTTTTGGTCAGGATATAAATTCAAGGGGTTTGGTAATTATTGTTAGGCCAAAGTAGAAATAAACTTTTGATTTGCAAGACTATACACCATTATAAAGTATTGAATATCAGAAATTTAAAGTATATTTGTATTAAAGATTTTCAATCATTTCTGATACTTCTTTATAGGTTGTGTCCTCAACTGAACGCTGAATGAAATTAATTTGTGTAATTGTCTGTTTAACTTCTCCTGAATGTTCAATTTTCTCATTTAGGTTCTCTATTCTGCTAACTATCAAGGCGTTCAACTCATTTGCAGCAGCTAATTCAAGGCGTTGACACCGGATAACATCATATATGTACCTTATAATGTAGGAATATTGAATTGAAATTTCATCTTCTTTATCCTTTACTTGTTCGTTTAACTCATTCAAGTACTTTGTATTGACACCACAAAACAAACAAAAACCCTCAATAGTTAACATTCTGGGTTTATCAACTACGGTAACTGTTCCGGCCTTTTGCCCTCCGGTAAGTAACTGACTTGATTGGATTGGATTGTCTTTGCAATGTTGGATATACAGGGTAACATTTTGTAACAATTGAACCGGAGTAAAGAGTTTTTGTGTTCCGGCTCTGTTGAGGTTCAATAACCTTTTTTGCATTGGTGTTAATTCAATTGGTTCAATCGCCTGTTTTTGCCTGTTTTTATTCGTTTTAAGATCACATCTCAAAAGATTGGTATTGATAGTTGATTTTGTCATGTAAATAGATTAAATCAAATAACAACACAAAGATATAGATAAATTCGAATAACAATAGTGTTAAATCAATGGCAATTTAACACTACAAATGGTTTAACTTTATTCAGAATCAACTAACAGAGCAATTCTGTTTATAAAAATCAACGCATGAAACTCAAAAAAAATATTTTAGTGTCATTATTCGTAATCTTTGGAATGTCATTATTTGCCCAGAATGAAACCAAATCAGCAAATGTCATTAAACAAAGACTAGATAGTGTAATTTATGTTGGAAGTACATCTAAATATCAATACACCTATGACACACAGGGAAATAACAACACTAAAACTTTATACGATTGGAAAAGCACTTTAATGAAATATGAGAAAGTGACAATACATGAATACTCTTATAATGCGAATAAAAGTTGCATTTTAGATCAATATTCAGTTTGGGATAAAACATTAAATAAATGGGTAATAACAACAAAAACAGACATTAGTTACGATGAGAATAATCAACTTTTATTGAGCTATGAATTTGACTGGAGTAGTTCAGATAATAAATGGATTTTAAAAGTAAAAACTGACTATGTAAATAGCTATGCAGCAAGTGGAAAACTATCCGGAGTAATTATATATACTAATTCTACAAATGGATTATATACCCAAAAGTATGAATATACATACAATACAAATGGTAATTTGACTACTGTAATCTCTTACGCTTATATATCATATAATTGGGTAAAAGGTGGAAAAGAGGAATTTGTCTATGATTCAAACGGAAATGTTATTACTATAAATAGTTATTTATGGGATACCTCATCATCAATTTCTAGCTATTGGGCTTTAGAGACAAAAAATTCTGAATTAAAATATAACAACAACTATACGATAGATCAACTGCTAGTGCCTTTTTATTACTTCACAAATAGGAGCATTTTACCGACGGATTTTAAACTTAAAAGTATGGTGACAAGTCAGTCGTATTATGACTTTTTAAAAAAATACTACTATTCACCAATGCAAGTCACCGGAATAACTGACAATTTAGCGTTAAAAGTTAGCATATACCCAAATCCAACATCAGACTATCTAAATATTAATTGGTCAGGAAATCAGCCTCAAATGAATGTTGAATTTTACGATATAACAGGCAAACAAGTATTGAATCAATTGGTAAACAACAATTCAAAACTATCTATTCAGGGATTTAATAAAGGTTTGTACCTCATCAAACTTTCAGACAATGGGAAAATGATAGAAACCAGAAAAATCATTATTGAATAATTTAAAACTTAATACTATGGCTGATACATTAGCATTCTTTAGCTTCTTTAGTTTTATTGTAGGCGTTATTATGTTTATTGCAATTTTGAGTTTAGCATCAAATGTTGGTAAAATCAAAAGGATTTTAGACTCATATAGATATTGTAAGAATTGCGGGTATGAATCTAAGACAAGTTATGATTTTTGTCCTGTTTGTGATAAAAACGACAATGGTAAAACATTGGAACAATTGAAATCTGAATACCTTAGAAATGGCCACAACATCAAATAATCAAAACTATGACACCACTTCAATCATTTTTACTTCTAATCCTTATTGTCCTAACTGCGATTGTTTTAGTATATATTTTAAGAAACTTTGTTTTGTGGTATTACAGGATAAATGAAAAAGTTGATTTACAAATAGAAAACAATCGGTTGTTGAATGATATTTTAAATGAGTTAAGGCAAAAAAATGAATAACTAAATTTTAACCATTTTACTTTTTATCAGATTCTGTTTTTCTGTTGGTATTAAATCAAGTGTTGGAAATAGTTTCAATCCTTTGTTTTCAATATTCAGATAACGATTGAAATAGTTGTTATTTGGGTTTAATTTTCTGTTCCTGATCTGGTGGGCAATCTCACTGAAATAAATATCAATCGTTGAATGTTCGTTTTTATTCAACCATTTGCGAGTTAATAAAATTGCAAGTTTGGTTCTGTACGTTTCCGGTTCATTCTCATAATACCACTTGATACCATTATCAGTAAGATTAACTGTTTTGTTGTGTTGGTTGCGGATAGGTAATTTGGTTACACAACATAGATTGTAAATTGGTGCAGATTCCATCTTTATAGATTCTGGAAATTGCACTACTTCTGCCTTTTCAATACCTGTGGAAATTGCACTACTTTTTAACTCTTTGGCGAATGAATCTAACTTTGATTTGAGTTTGTTTTTTATCTCTGAATGTATGTTTTCAGGATAACGATTTACGATTTTTGAATACTTCTTTTTTTCGGCTGCAAACTTATTCCGGTATTCATTCAGGCAATCATCCCAAAAATCACCATCCAGAAATTTGTCAAGTTTCTTTTCTTTGCCCTTCAATCCTTTTTCCAATATCAGTACATTATCCCATTCTTTTATCAGTTCATCCGATAATGTAAGATATGTTTCAGGTTTTAACAGGTCTGCGAGCGTGTAAATTCCAAAAGGTTTAAAATACTTTGTTTCCTTACTTTTTACTTCAATCCGTATTGTATTAGGGTCTGCATAGGTTCTGCCTTCAAACTTATGCAATCCTTTGGCGTATGCCTTTAAAACCTTATAAAAGTTGGCCTTGCATTCTCTCGAATATTTAAGACTTTTTTTTGAGTATTGGAAGTCTGTATCTTTGTAAAACTCATTTTTATCGTGGTATTTCAACCATGTAACAATGTTCTTAACATCTTCTTTTGGTAGGATATTTAAACCAAATTCAATGTTCTGAATAATACACTTCGTTAAATCCAGACTAAATTTATCGGCCAAATACAACACGGTTTTAATCGAATTGACGAAACTAAAATCATTCGCATTGTGAATGCCATCATTAAACAAATAGTGAATACTGCCCTTTATAAATAGTACGTTGGCGTGTTTCTCAAAGACCAGGTTCTTATATGTTCTTGATTTTTTTGTAATTATTTCCCCTTCAGTACTCTTTCGTTTATTTTCTTCACAATACTCTAAAAGTGGATTGTTCCAAATGCGATCAATCAGAATTAAATCAAATATGGCAATTTTAAGAAAGTCAGTCATTTGTTCCCTTTAACGATTGTCTGAAAGAGTCTATAAAATGTCGCCTCATCTTTGCCGAGGGCGTATAGTCGTTAAAATGATAGCAGATTAACAAAGGTGTATCTGGTGGAAAGTGGAACAGGATAAAACTTTTCTTTGGGGGTCGATTATAACCGTCGTCGCCAAAGAATAGGTTTTGATAGTGCGTTGCACACAATCCGGTGAAAAATGTTTTTCGTTTGTTTAACGTGTGTCCTTCAATCAGATTTTTGGCCTGTTTCTTCATTCTGGGGCAAATAACAGGCCGCGCCTTTAGTTCTTCAGGTAATTTATTAAAACTCTCTGGTTTCGATTGTATTTGATACCAATTGGTTGAGGTGTTCAGGTTGTACCTGATTGTTTTATAGTCGGGCAATTTCCATTTATCGGCCATTGTTTACCCTCCTATACTTTAAACTCTGATCCTGTTGTAATGCCATTTCAATGTCGGATTCAAGATATAAAACACGGCCACCGATCTTGTGGGCGGTTAATATCCCATCCTTATCGAAACGGTTTAAGGTCGGTAGCGATACATGTAGTTTCTTTGATGTTTCTTTCCGGGTGCGGTATTCCGGGCTGATAGGTTCTTTACTTTGGGTTTTGGATCCCAGAATTGTTTCAGCGAACTTTTTTAGACGTTCGTCTTGACGTTTGTCAAACTCCTCAACAGTAAGTTGCATTAAAAATTGTTCCATTGCAGTCAAATTTTATAAATTGTTTGACTACAAATTTAATCAATCTTTACTTTAATTGTTCTCTGTATCTATCTATCATTCAATTGCATATTATTGTGCAATTTATTTCATTTTATTGCATTTTGATGAAATTTGCCGAAATTTCTTTCATTTTTTTTAAAATCGTATTGAATTTTATCGTAAAAAACATGTTGAATAACATGATAATTTTCAATTAGAAAAAATCAGGTATTTTTAATGATCTGTATTTCAGTGCTATTTCTATTTAACCGTTTTGATAATTTTTAATCATTAAAAGTCTTTTGCATTATTTTTTTTAGTTATTTATGTTATTTGCGAGTTTTAAAGGCGTACCAATAAAATAAGAGTGTGACATTCTTTAATCGTTTAAAGGTTTTAGCGAATTATTCTGATAATGTAAGTTAGCATGCTTGAAGTAAATGAAATATTTTCACCACAAAGTAATTTATAACACTCCTTTAATTGATCAATATCTCTTACCTCATCTTCTGAAAGGCCATCAACATACGGTTCATAAGTTCTTATAATTAAATCAATTGACTTAGTAATACTTAATTTTGCCTTTTTAGTCATGGTGTTTTGTTTTAGTGTTTTATACTATTTCACACGTTTTAAAGGTGTGGTATTAAAATAGGGGTGATTCATTAACAAAGTGGCGTTTTCTTCTTTGGTTATCCGTATGTATTTTAAAAATTCACGTTCGGTCTTATGTCCGGTTACCTTCATAATGCTGATAGTGGGTATTCCGGCCAAAAACATAAGGGTTGCGCCTGTTCTCCGGGCGGTGTGGGTTTTTATTAATTCGTGTTTGGGTTTCCGTTGGGTCACTTTTAACCCTCCTTTGATTTCTTCAATCTCAATCGGTTCTATAATTCCGGCCTTTTCGCATACGGTTTTTATCCGTTCGTTGGCCTTTTGTTCGTGTGTTCGTGGTGGGTTGTAATCGTATTTTCTCAATATGGTTTCCAGTTCCGGCCTTACTGGTATGGTGACACGTTCCCCGGTCTTTTTTTGTATCAGTTCAATGAATTTTCCGCCTTTCACTTCTTTAATGTGTTGGATGTTTATTCGGCTGTAATCGCTGAAACGTTGGGCGGTATAGCAACCTATCAGAAAAATATCCCTTGCAATATCTAGGGGTTTATTGTCTGATAAATCCAGATTATAAACGTTTTCAACTTCCTGTTGTGTTAAATAAATGGGGTGTACTTCCGTAGTGATAACTTTAAACTTTTTGCGGTCAATGTCTTTATTGTCGGTCAATCCTTCTTCTTTGGCGGCTCTCATTATTACTTTCAATGCTTTAATGTGACGGCCTACGGTATTAGGTGAATAGTTCATCGCATTGAAAAACGACACATATTTATCGTAAAAGTCAATTGTAATATCCTGAAAATCGAAAAATTTCTTTCTGAATTTTGGTTCTTTGGGTTTATTATCCTTCCGTTTCTTCCGTTCCTCTGAACTTTGCCTATCTCTAGGGTCTAACTGAAATTGATTAAACATTGATTGAAACCCTAAATAGTTTTTTATTGTTCCTTCAGTATAGCGTGTTCCGTTCTCTGTTGTACGTTTTCCGGTCTTAATATCCTGAATGAATTGTTCAATGTATTGGTTTAGATTGATCTTTTCCGGTTCTGTTGGTTTCTTCTCTGGTGCGTTTGGCCTGAATACTTTGTCAAATTCAGCCTTTAACAGTTCGTTGGTAGGTTGGATAACCTGATAATTGAAATAGTTGAAAATTCGGGCAGTTTCGGTTTTAAATCGGTTTAGTTCATTGTCAATTATTGCAGCCTGTTTAATGTCCTCTTTTGATAGGATTAAACCTTCGGGTGCGGTATTTTTCTGAAAGGTGCGGTCAGATGTTTTATCCCATAACTCGGGGCGAATAGACAAACCTGTTGAATAGACAAACCTCTCTTTATTGTAATAAAGTTTCAAATAAATTAGAGTAGGTGTTATTGACTCTGAATTTTTAAGTTTGAAAATCGGTGTAATTGTTGCCATATCTTTGATTATTAAGGTATGACAATTTACAACAAATAAATGAAAGGTGCGGTCAGGGGTGCGGTATTTTCTTTGTTTTTCTTTACTTTTCTTTATTTCCTGAAACTACAAAAACAAAAAACCCCTGATAATCAGAGGTTTTAAGTAATAAGAAATTCTAAAAAAGTAAGAATATGAGGTCAGTGGCGGATTCGAACCGCCGTACACGGTTTTGCAGACCGCTGCCTAGCCACTCGGCCAACCGACCGACATTGTATATTTCCCTTTTGGGGTGGGCAAAGATAACAAAATTTTATTTCAACCTGCAAGCAAAAACAGCTGTTTCAAATGAATATCTTTTACTGCAATCGGCTGTCGTAATTCACGCGGGCATGTATGATTTCGTCCCAGATTATCAGAGACCCATTGGGCAAATTTCCATATTCTCAGATGTACTGTAATCTTGGACTATCGTGATGTCACTAATGATCGCCTGAACGAGGCTGCAAAAGTCAGACAACCTTTTGCCAGATTCTTAAGAAATCAGTTTTATGCAATTGACAATAAAGACTACCAGAAATGGTAACCTTTATTCATTGTTCCTAGTTGAGCGTTAACTTAGCCAGAAACCCATTGTTGCCAATAATATAACCAGTTCTGGAATCAGTAAATTTCATATTGGTTAATTGTCCGTCACCGGCGGTTAGATTATAATCTTTAATCCAGCTTACTCCCCCGTCAATCGAGTGGTAAATCTCTTTTGATGTCCGTAGCACTATTTTTGATGCATTTACAAAGTAGCAGTCGGGATATTTTTCTGGAATTCCGGAACTAATTTTCGTCCAGGTTGAACCGCCATCAGTAGTTTTCCACAATTCCTGATTGAAGTTGAAAACAAATCCGGTATTGGCATCCAGAAAATGAAACGCTGTGATCTGGCTCATTGTCATTTTCAGGCTGGTCCATGTTTCGCCGCCATCGGTTGTTTTGACCATGTTGCCAATCGTGCTGCCATCGTAAGTTTTTCCTCCGGCACAATAACCCACATTTGCGTTCAAGAATTGCAACTGATTGTAATTTAGTGCATAGTAATCCATGTCGGCTCCCGGATCAAATTTCAGGGTCCATGTTTTTCCTGAGTCGGTTGATTTCATTACGCCATTTTTAGCAATAAATCCGGTACTTGAGTTCACAAAATGCAGATCAAAAATACCCGATCCGACATTTTCCAATCCGGCAGTTTCCCAGGTTGTTCCGCCATCTTTGGTGTGATAAAGCTCGTTTCGGGCAGTGTATACATTCTTGTCATCGAGTGCCTGAATGCAGTTCAGACTAGGCTGGATATTCGACTGAATCCGTACCCAGGTATTTCCGCTGTCGGTAGTTTTAAGCAGCGTTCCCATCGATCCGCAGATATATCCGACTTTTGTAGTTCCGAATGATATATCAGTGAAAGTTTCACTATTCCCGGTTGTGATTGGGGATACCGTAATTGTTTGCAAAGTTGGCTCTTGTTCATCGGTATCATTCTCGCAAGCCACCAGGCTAATCAGCAAGAGTAAATAAAATAATTGTTTCATTCTTGTTTTCTTTTAAAGTTTATATTCATGGTTAAAACGGTAAGATTTATTTCCGGCCCAAATGGTTGCGTGCTTTTTTAAGGATTAAATTACTTCGGTGCTGAAAATACTTTAACCCGATGTTTCGGTAGCCGTTGTGTAACCGTTATATTTACACTTTTAAACCAGCATCATTCAACCCATATCTCGTTGCAAATGAAAACTATGACCAATTTATTTCTGGTGTGTACAGCGAGTTTTTTAATTTCGTCCTGTGCGGCGAAACCGGCAAAACAACAATTCTGGCATTATGCCAAAACTCCGCCAATGGGATGGAATAGCTGGGATTGTTACGGGCCCACTGTTACCGAAGCCGAAGTGAAAGCAAATGCCGATTACATGGCTGAAAAGCTGAAGCAGCACGGCTGGGAATACATTGTGGTGGATATCCGATGGTTTGTTGAGAATGATAAGGCTGGCGGCTACAATCAAACCGACCCGATTTATTCGATGGACCAATACGGCAGACTTTTGCCGGCAGTAAAGAAATTTCCTTCGGCCGCCAACGGAAACGGGTTAAAACCTTTGGCTGATTATATCCATTCCAAAGGCCTGAAATTTGGAATTCACCTGATGCGGGGCATTCCGGTGCTTGCCGTGAAACAAAACTTACCTGTTTCCGGCAGTAAGGTAAAAGCTTCGGAAATATATTCTCCGGAATTGCAGTGTGGCTGGTTGCACGATATGTATACCATTGTTGCTCAAAAGGAAGGGGCACAGGAATATTACAATTCTATTTTTAATTTGTATGCTTCGTGGGGAGTTGATTATGTGAAAGTCGATGACCTGTCAAAGCCGTATCATCAGCCCGAAATTGAACTGATTCGCAAAGCGATTGATCAGTGTGGTCGTCCAATGGTCTTCTCAACTTCACCGGGAGCAACTCCGCTCGAAAAAGCTGACCATGTGATGAGTCATGCCAATCTTTGGCGCATTTGCGACGATTTTTGGGACAACTGGAAAATGCTGAAACCTCAGTTTAAACGATGCGCCAACTGGGCTCCATACATAGGTGAAGGTCACTGGCCCGATGCAGATATGCTTCCTCTCGGCCATATCGCTTTGCGGGCCGAACGTGGCAACGATCGCATGACTGGCTTCACCAGGCCGGAGCAATATACCCTGATGAATCTTTGGGCGATGTTTCGCTCTCCTCTAATGTTTGGCGGCGATTTGCCTACCAACGATGAGTTTACGCTATCGCTCCTGACCAATGACGAAGTACTGGCTGTTAACCAGAATAGCTCTAAAAACAAACAACTGAAAGAGGACTGCGGACTGATTGTTTGGACGGCTGATGTTCCGGGAGCTGATGATAAATATGTGGCTTTCTTTAACATCAACGATGCCGGGATTTCTGAAATTTCAGTAACGCTAGCTGAGCTGGGGTTTTCAGGTCAGTATTCAGTAAAAGACTTGTGGAGCAAGGAAGATAAAGGTTCAGTTACCGATAAATTTACAGTTTCGGTTGAGCCTCATGCTTCAGTTTTGGTGCGATTCTCGAAAGTGAAATAGATACAGAACCCAAGGCAAAAGTCAAAAGGAAACCCCGGTGGATTTAACTTTTTACTTTTATTTTTTGCCATGTCTTCTATCCTTCCATTGTCAAGCTTACCCTTTCAATCTGTCCCCCCATTGGCGGGTTCATTTTCGAAACTGTCACCATCACTTTTTGTGTTCCCGGGAATTCTATTTTGATGCGACTGATGATGCGCTGACATACATGTTCGAGCAAATCCGAAGGAATTGCCATCTCTTCTTTCACGGCCAGATAGGCTTTCTGGTAATCAAGCGTATCCTCCAGCCGGTCCGTTTGTCCGGCTTTGCTGAGATCGGCTTCAATCTTCAAGTTTACCGAAAAGCGGTTGCCGGCAATTTTCTCCACGTCAAAATGCCCGTGAAAAGCATAAAATTCCATTCCTTCAAGTTCGATTAGCGCCATTATTTTTGCATTTTCGTTCAGAAAGCAAAATTAATTTTATTGTGACGGAATTCAATTTTCAAACTCATCAATATCAGATAGCTGAAATCATTTTATACTTTTGTCGGTAATGCGGTTCATAAAAATGTGATTTTTAAATAGAAGGATATGAGTGAAAATGTGATGGAAAATGATCATGTGGTGAAATCGAATAATTTTATTCACCAGATTGTTGAAGAAGAACTTAAGACCGGTAAAAATAACCAACGCGTACATACCCGTTTTCCCCCGGAACCCAATGGATACCTGCATATTGGTCATGCCAAATCGATTTGCCTGAATTTTGGAACAGCCCAAAAATATAACGGATTAACCAACCTGCGTTTTGACGACACGAACCCTTCGAAAGAAGAAACCGAATATGTTGATTCAATCAAGGAAGATGTTCGCTGGCTGGGCTTTACCTGGGACGACCGCGAATATTATGCTTCCGATTATTTCGATAAGCTCTTTGATTTTGCAGTGAAACTGATCAAAGAAGGGAAAGCTTACATTGACGATCAGGACGCCGAAACCATCAGTGCTCAAAAAGGTACACCAACCCGCCCCGGAACTGAAAGTCCATACCGCAATCGGTCGGTTGAGGAGAACTTCGGTCTTTTCATGCGGATGAAAGCCGGTGAATTTAGCGAAGGCGATTGTGTCCTTCGCGCCAAAATAGACATGACTTCAACCAACATGCACATGCGCGACCCGATTTTATACCGGATCATGAAAACTCCGCATCACCGTACTGGCGACAAATGGTGCATCTATCCGATGTACGATTTTGCCCATGGACAATGTGACTACTGGGAAGGAATTACCCATTCTATTTGTACGTTGGAATTTGAAGTTCACCGCCCGCTATACGACTGGTTTATCGATCAGCTGAAAAATTCGGATTATCGTCCGCGTCAGATCGAATTTGCCCGGCTGAACCTGAACTATACGGTAATGAGCAAACGCAAACTGCTCGAACTGGTGAAAAACAACCATGTGACAGGCTGGGACGACCCGCGTATGCCTACCATTTGTGGCTTGCGCCGCCGCGGTTATACGCCTGAATCGATCCGTAATTTTGCTGAACGCATTGGGGTAACAAAAACCGATGGTGTGATCGATGTCGCCCTTCTGGAATACAGCATTCGTGAAGACCTGAACAAACGGGCACAACGCGTGATGGGTGTCTTAAATCCGCTGAAAGTGATTATCACCAACTACCCGGAAGGGCAGATAGAACAACTCGAAGCAGTGAATAATCCGGAAGACCCTGAAATGGGAACCCGGCTGGTACCGTTTACCCGCGAATTGTATATCGAACGCGATGACTTCATGGAAGAACCACCCAAAAAATTCTTCCGGCTTTCGCCCGGAACAGAAGTTCGTTTACGGTATGCCTATTTCATTACCTGTACCGGCGTGGTGAAAGATGCCAATGGCGAGATCACTGAAATTCATTGTACTTACGACCCGGCTTCGCGTGGTGGAAATTCGCCCGACGGACGCAAGGTGAAATCAACTATTCACTGGGTTTCTGCTTCCGAAAATGTAGAAGCTGAAGTGCGATTGTACGACCGCTTGTTCTCCGACGAAGAACCTGATGGTCACAAAGACATTGATTTTAAGGAATTCATGAATAAAGAATCATTGCAGATTCTGCCAAAGTGCTACATCGAACCTTTTGTAAAAGATGCCAAAGCATTGGATCATTTCCAGTTCGAACGCCTGGGTTATTTCAATATTGATACAGATTTCACTTCGGAAAAGCTCGTCTTTAACCGTACCGTTCAGTTGAAAGACACCTGGACCAAAGTAATGCAGAAGTAAGCTGGTTTGCTGCAAAATATGCAAAGGGTGGAATGAAAATTTCACCCTTTTCTATCTTTATCGGGGAAACTATACTATTCCTGACCGCTAAAATATTCATCATAATTTGGTTTAATGATCAGGTCTTTGTAAATTTAAGGGAAACGAATTTCTAAACTTTCGCTGTATGCTGATAAAAACCTTCGCCAGTGCCGTTCATGGTATCGACGCCACTACGATTACCATCGAAACAGAAATCTCCCAGGGAATCAAATTTTATATGGTTGGGTTGCCCGATAGTGCCGTAAAAGAAAGTCAGCAGCGCATTGAATCGGCCATGAGACTGAATAACTTCAAATGGCCGCACAAAAAGGTGGTGATCAATATGGCTCCTGCTGATATCCGGAAAGAAGGTTCGTCTTACGATTTACCGCTTGCAATCGGTATTTTGGCCGCTAATGAGCAGATCAAATCCGATAAAGTTTCGAATTTCCTGATGGTGGGCGAATTGTCGCTCGACGGGAATCTGCAGCCGGTAAAAGGTGCCTTGCCCATTGCCATCAAGGCGCGCGAAGAAGGCTTCGAAGGTTTTATCCTTCCAAAGGAAAATGCTCGCGAAGCAGCAGTTGTTGATACTTTGAAAGTATATGGAGTAGAAAGTCTCAGCGAAGTGGTTGCTTTTTTCAATGATGAAGTTGAATTGGAGCAAACGATCGTCAACACACGGGAAGAATTTTTCTCGAAGGTCAACGAGTGCGATGTTGACTTCTCTGATGTCAAAGGTCAGGAAAATGTGAAACGAGCTTTGGAAATTGCTGCTGCAGGCGGGCATAACATCATCATGATCGGACCTCCCGGAGCCGGAAAAACCATGCTGGCCAAGCGAATTCCGACTATTTTACCGCCTTTTACTTTGCGCGAAGCCTTGGAGACTACTAAAATCCATTCGGTAGTTGGCAAGATTGATCGCGATACTTCATTGATGACGCAGCGCCCGTTTCGCAGCCCGCATCATACGATTTCTGATGTTGCATTAGTGGGTGGCGGGGCGTTTCCGCAACCGGGAGAAATTAGCCTGGCGCACAATGGTGTTTTGTTTCTGGACGAACTTCCCGAATTTAAGCGACAGGTTCTCGAAGTCATGCGCCAACCGTTAGAAGACCGAACAATCACCATTTCGCGTGCCAAATTTTCGGTCGAATACCCGGCCAGTTTTATGTTGGTGACTTCCATGAACCCATGTCCATGTGGCTATTACAACCACCCCACCAAAGAGTGTGTTTGTGCGCCGGGAATGGTAGCCAAGTACCTCAATAAAATTTCGGGACCGCTGCTCGACCGCATTGACATTCATCTGGAAGTGGTTCCGGTACCGTTTAAAAAATTATCGGAGCAGGCGGCTACCGAGCCTAGCAGCGCCATTCGCGAACGAGTAATCCGTGCCCGTGAAATTCAGTCGCAGCGGTTTGCGAAGAGCGAAGGGGTATTTTGCAATGCCCAGATGTCGTCGAAGATGATCCGTCAACATGTCGATCTGGACGAAGCCAGCAGCAGTTTGCTGAAAAATGCCATGGAAAAACTAGGTTTGTCGGCGCGGGCTTACGACCGAATACTGAAGGTTTCGCGTACCATTGCCGACCTGGAAGGGAATGATCGGGTCGAAAGTCACCATTTATCGGAAGCCATTCAATACCGGAGCCTGGATCGGGAGAATTGGGGCGGATGATAAAATTTAAGAATTTATATTTTGAAATTTTTTAATGTTGTCAAAAACAGACATAAATAAATTAATAAGGCATTAATGTTGGAAAAAACCAACTGAACATGTGAAAATAGTGATGGGATTTGTTCAATTTCCAATTAAATATTATATTTGTATATAAAAACCATCAATAACTATTAAAATACAATATAATGATGGAAAATGCAGACATTAATTGGAATGAATTAAGCGATGGAGCATTGCTTGAAAAGATTGGCCAATTTGTTCAGCAAACACGCCTTCGTCAGAATAAGAGTCAGCAACAGGTGGCCGATGCTGCCGGAGTTAATCGGAGTACCTTGAGTCAGGTCGAAAACGGTCGTGGAGGAACTCTCCTTTCGCTGATCCAGATTTTGAGAGTGCTCAATCAAATGTCGTTCCTGAAAGTTTTTCAGGTTGAAGAGAAAGTTAGCCCCATGTATCTTGCGAAGCTGGAAGTGAAAAAGCGCAGGCGGGCTCGAACCCCAAAAACTGATGGTTTAAAACCATATTCTTTACCCGATTGGTGATGATTGAAAATGCTTTCATAAATATTTGGAATAAACGAATTGGCGCTATTCACTGGAATTCAGAATCGGGATTTGCTGATTTTGAGTTTGATCCGGCGTTTTCCCCGTATGGATTGGATGTGTCACCACTAAAAATGCCAATCCGAGAAGCCTCAGATAATATTTTTTCATTTCGCGAACTTGCCGGAAGCAAAACATTTAAGGGTTTGCCAGGTTTGCTGGCCGATGTTTTGCCCGATCGTTATGGGAACGAGCTTATTAATACCTGGCTTGCCCGAGTTGGTCGCCCTTCAGGAAGTATGAATCCGGTTGAAATGCTCTGCTTTATAGGAAAACGTGGAATGGGAGCCTTGGAGTTCGAACCGGTAGTACCAAAATCTGCCAATCAGGCAACCATTGTGGAAATAGGAAGTTTAGTTGATGTGGCGCAGCAAATCCTGACCGGGAGGCAATCGTTTCAGTCTCAATTATCTCACGACGAACAGAAATCTCTATCAGATATTCTGAAGATAGGAACTTCAGCAGGTGGTGCCAGGGCAAAAGCGATTGTTGCCTGGAACACTGAAACGGGCGAAGTCCGATCTGGTCAGACCGATGCTCCTGAAGGTTTTACGCAATGGCTCCTGAAGTTCGATGGGGTTGACGATAGTCAGTTTGGAGCAACCTGGGGCTATGGCAGGGTTGAGATGGCTTACCACCTGATGGCTCTGGATTGCGGTATTGAAATGACTGAATGCAGATTGATCGAGGAAAACGGCCGCGCTCATTTTATGACCCAACGGTTCGACCGCCCTTCTGATAACGAAAAGTTGCACGTCCAAACGTTTTGTGGCTTGATGCACTACGATTTTAACGACATTTATTCGTATAGCTACGAGCAACTGTTTCAAACTATGCGAATGCTGCGGCTGACTTACCCTGAAGCTGAACAAATGTTTCGCCGGATGGTGTTTAATGTGATGGCCCAAAACTGCGATGACCATACCAAGAATTTTGCTTTTATGATGAACCCACAGGGCGAATGGCGGCTGGCTCCGGCCTACGATGTTTGTCATGCTTACCGCCCAGGAAGTGCCTGGGTAAGCCAACATGCCCTCAGCATAAACGGCAAACGGCAAGGAATTACGCGTGATGATTTACTAGAAGTTGGCCGCCAGATGAACGTAAAAAAGGCTCCGGCAATTATCAGCCAAATTTCGGAAGTGGTTTCAAGGTGGCACGAATTTGCCGAACAGGTAAAAGTTGAGTCTGAGCTGAGGGATGCTATCGGAAAAACACTGCTGATTATTTAATTATGCCTCGTAACAACTATTTCCAATTTAAGCAATTCCGGATTACTCAAGAGCGGTCGGCCATGAAAGTGGGCATGGACGGCGTGTTGCTGGGAGCGTGGACTGATCCTTCAGGTTCTGAACGAATTCTCGATATCGGTACCGGCACCGGCTTGATTGCATTGATGATGGCTCAAAAAAACAGCTTGGCACAAATTGATGCCATTGAAGTTGATCCGGAAGCTTTTAAAGAGGCTGTTCAAAATATTCAGCAATCACATTGGAGCGAACGGATTACTCCGGAATTGTGCAGTTTTCAGGAGTTTGCAGAAGGCTCGCTTCAAAAATATAATTTGATCGTCAGCAATCCGCCATTCTTCACCAATGGAGTAAAAGCTCCGGTCGAAAACCGGGCGCAGGCAAGGCATTCCGATTCTTTGCCTTTGGATATCTTGATTTCAGGAGCAGCCGGATTGCTTCGCGAAAATGGCAGAATCGCTTTGGTTTTACCAGTCGAAAGTCTTCCGGAGATAACGCAGTTGGCTGATTCGAACAAGCTTTTTATTTCGAGATTGTGCCGGGTAAAACCCAATCCTCAGAAACCGGATTTCAGGATATTGATTGAATTGACCAATGAGGAATGCACAATTCAGGAAGAAAACCTGATGATTGAATTTGAAAAACACCACGATTATACTCCGGAATACAAGGTACTTACAAAAGATTTTTACCTGAAGTTTTAAGTGCTTAAAAAAAGCAAGAGTGACAAATCTAAAATTTCGAGATTTGCCACTCTTTTGCCATTATACTTTTGCCTTGGTTCTATACCAGGAACATAAATGGATGATAGGTTTTTTCCATCCGGATAGCAAACCGGTCGATGATTTCAGGATCTAAATTGGAAGCCCGCTCGCGAACCATTGCTACTTTTTTTACCAGAATACGTTTCACGAAACTCATTTCATTTAGGTTCACTTTTCCACTAAAAATTGCCTCAGTTTTTGCTATTTGATGCAATTCTTCAGGAAAAGCATTGTTGATTTCTTCGTGAGCGGCTTCGGGCTCGTGCGAGCAGCAAATAAATAATCCGATTTCTTTTGTCCGGAGTAAATGCATGTGTGTCAGGCAGAAATAGTTAATCCGCTGCTGAATTTTTCCGCTATGAATTGATCCACCAATAATGATTCGGTCAAATTCGTCCAATGATGGAGAGTGGTGATGTTTCAAGTCGATCGTTTGAACTTCTCCCGAAAGTTTTTGCGATAGTTCTTTTACCGCTTTTTCGGTACAACTATTTGATGAGGTGTAAATAATGATTGTTTTCATGCTTCTGTTTTTTTGCTTTCCTTTCAAAGTTAAGGAAATCGGATCAACCAATCATTCGGATTTGTCATGATTTTTCAGATTTTTCACCTGTTTTTTGTTAATTAATCAAACAAAACCGGGCAGTATGGGTTTCTTTACTAAAGTGTTAAAATAAAAGACATTTGTATCCGAAATAGAAATTAATGATTAATTTGCAGCCAAAATTGAATGCCATGATGAATTTAATTAGACACGAGATAAAGATCGACGAAAGTTTTTACAAAGTTGAAGAAATCAGACAATTGACCAGCGAAACCTTTTCGCTGAAATTACCCAAAGCCCGTTTTACATTTAAAGCCGGACAACACATTTCGCTCGGAATTCACGGCGATTACCAAAGTCGCGAATACTCGATTTATAGCGGTGCCGACGATGAAAATCTCGAAGTGCTGGTGAAAGAAGTGGAGAACGGCTATTTCACTCCGAAACTCCGGAAGCTGAAAGCCGGTGATTTGGTTGAAATACACGGCCCATTTGGCAAATTTGGTATCGAACCCATGGATGCCGAAACCGGAAAATTCGTGTTCATTGCAAGCGGCACAGGCATTGCGCCATTCCGCAGCATGGTTCGCACTTATCCTGAAATTGATTATACTTTGATTCACGGCGTGCGGCAATCAACTGAAGCTTACGACAGGCATGAATACGCGGCCGATCGATACATTCTTTGTTCGAGCCGCGATAAGAAAGGAACATATCACGGGCGACTGACCGGATATTTAAAAGGATGTACCTTCTCTCCTGAAACACATTTTTACCTTTGCGGAAACAGCGATATGATTTTTGATGCCCTCGAAATCCTGAAAGACAAAGGCTTCGAACGCGATCAAATTCACTGTGAAGTTTATTTTTAAAATTTAAGAACATACTCATCCGATGACTCAAAGTCATCGGATGAGTTGCATATATAACAAATGAAATATCACCTGATTACCTTGGGTTGCCAGATGAATCTTTCCGACAGCGAACGTGTGAGTTCGGTGCTTGAAAGTATGGGCTACGAGCCTACTGAAAACGAGGAAGAAGCCAGTCTACTTGGAATGTTGGCCTGTTCGGTGAGGCAAAAACCTATCGATAAGGTTTACAACAAAATCGCCCAGTGGAACAAATGGAAAAACAAACGCAATGTGGTCACCTTCGTCTCCGGATGTATTTTGCCCGCCGATAAAGAGAAATTCCTGAAATCGTTTGACCTGATTTTCCAGATGAGCGAATTGGCGCAATTGCCCGAAATGATTCGTGAATATGGTGTGGTTACACCTGCCGGGCTGAGAGCTCCACAGCCAATGATGCCCAAAAACGAGCACATTGCGGAAATGTGGCACATCAAACCCAAATACCAGTCGACTTACGAAGCATTTGTGCCGATTCAGAATGGATGCGATAAATTTTGCACGTTCTGCGCCGTTCCTTATACCCGTGGACGTGAGGTTTCGCGCCCTTCCGTTGAAATTATTGATGAGGTGCGCCACTTAGTCAATCAAGGCTACAAATCGATTACCCTTTTAGGTCAGAATGTTAATTCGTACGGACTCGACAAAAATGGCGAAGAAATCAATTTTGCTGAACTCCTACGACAGATTGGCGAATATGGTAAAACTTCCGGAGAAGAATTCTGGGTGTATTTTACCTCGCCGCATCCGCAGGATATGAACCGCGAAGTGATTGAAATAATTGCTTCATACGATTGGTTGGCAAAGCAAATTCATTTGCCTATGCAAAGTGGTGATGAGCATGTTTTGATTAATGAACCGCCGCCATTCGATGGACAAATACCGTCGCATTGTGGCCGATATTCGCGAACTGATTCCGCAGGCTACTTTATTCACCGACATCATTGTCGGTTTTTCGAGCGAAGGAGAAGCCGAATTTCAGAATACAGTAGCTGCTATGAATGAGTTCCAGTTTAATATGGCTTACATTGCTATGTATTCGCCACGACCCGGAGCTGCCAGTTACCGCTGGGAAAACGAAGTTTCTTCTGAAGATAAAAAAGACCGTCTGCACCGGCTTTCTGAAGTGCTGAAAGACCATTCCAGAGCATACAACAAAACCTTGGTTGGCAAAACCGTTCGTGTTTTAATCAATGGAGCCGACCGCAAAACGGGCTTTTCAACTGGCTTGACTGAGGGCAAACTTATTGTTCGGCTCGATCGACAGGATCATTCACTCATGGGACAAATCGTTGACGTGAAAATCACCACAGCTGCCGATTTCTCGATGAGTGGAGAGCTTCAGGAAGTGTTCAGTCTCAGTAATCAGTAAATCATTTCGACAATATTCTTTGCCGTCACATTTATGTGACGGACATAAAATAACAAGAAAACAAGGCGCATCTACCCATCAAATTTGAAATGGAAATGCTGTATGCGCCGCAATGTAAATCCTAATCCTGAAAATAGAATAGTGAATCCAAACAATACAAAGAAAGTCGCTTTTAAAACCCTTGGCTGCCGGCTCAATCAATACGAAACCGATGCGTTGGTCACCGATTTCGACAAGGCTGGTTACCAACTTGTTAATTTCGACGAATCGCCTGATGTGGTGGTGGTCAATACCTGCACGGTAACCAATCAAAGCGACCAAAAATCACGAACAACAATCAGTCAGGCCGCCCGAGCTAATAGTAATGCTGTTGTGGTTGTGACTGGCTGTATGGCCAATAATTTAAAGGAAAAGCTCGAATCTCAGGACAACATTACTTTTGTGGTGGAGAACAACCGTAAAAGTTCGATTCTTTCATTGGTTGATGCTCATTTTTCAGGTGAAATTCTCCATCCCAACCAATTACCGCAAGACGTTTTCCGATACGAACCTGTTCAGAAAAGTATGCATACCCGCAGTGCCGTCAAAATTCAGGATGGATGCGACAATTTCTGTACTTTTTGCATCATTCCAATGGTTCGCGGACGTGCCGTTTCGCGTCCAGTTGCCGAGGTGCTGGAAAGTGTGCGTAAAACCATTGAAAACGGATTTAAGGAAATTGTGATTACGGGCGTGAACATTGGCCGATACGAAGATGGAGAGGCTCGTTTTGAAGATTTGCTGGCTCAGATTCTGGAGGTTCCGGGCGATTTTAGGGTACGTATTTCGTCGCTCGAACCCGATGGTTTTGGCGACCGGTTTGTTGAATTGTTCAACCATCCGAAACTAATGCCGCATCTGCATTTGTGCCTTCAAAGCGGATCAGAAAAGACTTTGCTCCGGATGCGGCGCATGTACGATGTGGAACAGTTTCGCAAAACTGTCAATCTATTCCGCTCAGTTTATCCTGATTTTAATTTCACCACCGATATCATCGTAGGCTTCCCGGGCGAAACGGATGAAGAATTTCAGGAAACGATTGATGCCGTGAAGGAATTCGATTTCAGTCATGTGCATACTTTCAAATATTCAGTTCGCAGAGGCACCCGTGCCGAACGGATTGAAAATCATATTCCGGAGAAAATTAAAACCGAACGATCGGCACAAATCAGGCAACTTTCCGAAGAAAATAAAAAGCAATATTTGACTTCATTCATAGGCAAAACACAGCAAGTCTTGGTTGAGAAAATTACTCAGGGCATTGCCAACGGGTACGGACAACATTACATTCCGGTTCGTTTTAAAGCGGGCGGAGTACAAAAAAATACTGTTCACACCATTCAATTGACCGAAATCCGGGGTACAGGAGAAAATATGTACTTGTTTGGTGAACTAAACGATTAGTTTTTTTGTCTATGGATTGAAACAATTCTGTTTAATCAAATGACCACAAAAATTAAACAAAGTGATGTGCGGACTTCTTCTCCCGAATTTCAGGAGAATTTCAGGAATTACGCTGAAATACTGAAACGCTTTCGTGAAAAGCTGGCTTTGGTCTGTTCTCATGGAGGCGAAGCAGCGGTTGAAAAAAACCGCTCGCGAGGAAAACTGCTGGCTCGCGAACGCATCAATTTGCTGGTCGATCAGAATACGCCATTTCTCGAACTATCATCTTTTGCAGCATACAATCAATACGAAAATACTTTTCCATCCGCTGGAATTGTTACTGGAATCGGCGTCGTGAAAGGTCGCGAGTGCCTGATTATTGCCAACGACGCCACCGTCAAAGGCGGAACGTATATTCGCGAAACCATAAAAAAACACGTTCGGGCACAGGAAATTGCCCGCCAAAATAAACTCATTTGTATTTATCTGGTCGATTCGGGCGGTATTTACCTTCCAGAACAGGCTCATGTTTTTCCTGATCGATTTGATTTCGGCCGGGTATTTTACAATCAGGCACGCATGTCGGCCGAAGGAATTCCGCAGATTTCGGTAGTGATGGGTTCGTGCACAGCTGGCGGCGCTTACGTTCCGGCGATGAGCGACGAAACCATTATGGTGCGCAATCAGGGAACCATTTTTATCGGCGGGCCACCACTTGTTTTGGCAGCTACAGGAGAAGAAGTGACTCCTGAGGAGCTGGGCGGTGCCGAAGTTCACACCTCAGTTTCGGGCGTGGCTGATCACATTGCTGAAGACGATGTGGATGCTTTGCGGATTTGCCGCGAAATTATAGGCGGACTTCCCATTCAGGAGAAACAAAAACTGGATGTTCAGCCAGTGAAAGAACCTCTTCATTCTTCGGAAGAATTGTATGGTTTGCTGCCTGTTGACCTGAAAAAGCCAATCAACGCTCATGCAATTATCGATCGTTTGGTGGATGGAAGCGAATTTCAGGAATTTAAAGCAAACTACGGAAAAACATTGGTAACAGGCTTTGCCCGAATCTGGGGATTTCCGATCGGAATTATAGCCAATAATAGCTTCCTGACTTCAGAAAGTTCTCTAAAAGGCGCTCATTTCATTCAGTTGTGTGTGCAGCGTAAAATTCCGTTGCTCTTTTTGCAGAATATCACCGGCTTTGTAGTCGGTAAAAAATACGAACATGGTGGAATTGCCCGCGATGGCGCTAAACTCATCAATGCTGTGGCTAATGCTGCGGTTCCGAAGTTTACCGTAGTAATTGGCGGCTCTTTTGGCGCCGGAAATTACGCCATGGCTGGCCGCGCTTTCGATCCGCATTTTCTGTTTATGTGGCCTCATTCGCGCATTTCGGTGATGGGTGGCGAGCAGGCTTCCGGAGTCCTGAAAAGCATTGGCAGCAATGGTTCTTCCGGTTCTTTGCTTGAACAGTTTAACGAGAAAAGTTCGGCCTATTACAGCTCATCGCGTCTGTGGGACGATGGCATCATTGATCCGGCTGATACGAGAAAAGTTTTGGCTATGGCCATATCTGTTTCGCTAAACCGTCCGTTTGGTGAACCGGGATACGGGGTGTTTCGGATGTAAGAAGGAAGCCCCACCCAAACCCTCCCCGAAGTGGAGGGCTTGAAAAACAAAAGTTCCATCCTCATCCTGATAGCTATCGGGATTTTCCCAAAGGGGAAGGGAGTCAGACAGTGAAAATTTTGAAAATTACCACTTTTATTAAACGGCATATAATGGAAAAGCATATACCTACGCATACCGATTCTTCAAGCCCCCTCTTTAGGAGGGGGTTGGGGGGAGGCCTCGTTGAAATTAATATTGAAGGGCCGATTGCCCGGATTAACCTGAATCGCCCTGAACGGCACAATGCTTTGATTTTGGAGTTGATTGCCGAACTGGATCAGGCATTGGAAGAGGTTTCGGAAATGACTGAAATCCTTTTTGTAGTTCTATCCGGAAATGGCCGATCTTTTTGTGCGGGAGCTGATCTGAACTGGTTTTACAGTTCGGAGGAACTCACAAAAGAGCAAAGCATCGCGCAGTACAAGCGCCTTGCCGATTTGTTGCTCCGACTGTTCCAATTACCTCAGATTACCATTGCGGCTGTTCGTGGCAATGTGTTTGGTGGAGGAATTGGTTTAATGGCGGCATGCGACTTTGTTTTGGCCGAAGCGAATACCCGTTTCATGTTTAGCGAAGTGAAGTTGGGACTTTTACCAGCCACCATTTTGCCTTTTGTAGCGAATCGTTTATCTGTTCAAAATCTCCGGAAATGGATTTTAACCGGAAATCTTTTTGTGGTTAACGAAGCACACCGCATCGGACTGGTCGATGAAATTTATAACGACGGACACCTTGAAAGCGAACTGTCAGCATTAATGGCTTCGTTCGAATCTGCATCACCGTCCGCCATGAAAAGGGCAAAACAGTTGATCAATGATGTGGTGTCCGGAAGCATTGAAGTTACCAATACCACAGCTACTTCAACAATTTTAGCTGAAGCGCTTTTAGCTCCTGACGGGCAGGAAGGTATTCATGCTTTTTTTGAAAAGCGGAAGCCGGAATGGAAAAGTAGGCAGTCGCAGTAATAAGTATTCAGGATGAAGCAATTCGAAAAAATACTCATAGCCAATCGGGGTGAAATTGCAGTTCGAATTATTCGGGCGGCACAAAAGAACGGCATACGTTCGGTGGCAATTTATGCGGCCGATGATGCTGATTCGCTTCACGTTTCGCTTGCTGATGAGGCTGTTTCGCTTTCCGGAAAAACACTTTCTGAAACTTACCTTAATCAGGATAAAATTATCAGGACCGCTTTGGATTCCGGAGCAGAAGCCATTCATCCGGGCTATGGATTTTTATCGGAAAATGCCGGATTTGCTCAAAAAGTAGCCGATGCCGGACTGTTTTTTATTGGTCCTTCTTCTGAAAATATAAGGCTGATGGGAGAAAAGAACAGTGCTTTGGATTTTGTCGAATCGCTAGGGATTCCAATTCTGAAATCGTTCCGGGGAACGCCGGAAGAAATTCTGAAACATGCCCCTGAAATGAATTTTCCGGTGATGGTAAAAGCTTCAGGAGGCGGCGGTGGAAAAGGAATGGTGATTTGCCAGTCGGCTGAAGAATTGCTTCCGGCTCTTCAAAAAGCGGAGCGTCAAGCGTTGGATTACTTCGGAAATGAGGAATTGTTTGTTGAAAAATATTTGCCTCGTGCACGGCATATCGAAGTTCAGTTAATGGCCGATAATCAAGGAAATGTAATGCACTTTTTTGAGCGCGAATGTTCCGTGCAGCGCCGGTTTCAGAAGATTATTGAAGAGGCGCCATCACCATCGGTTAGTGCAAATTTAAGGACAGAACTAACTTCGGCGGCAGTAAAAATTGCCAGCTCGATGAATTACCGAAATGCCGGAACCATCGAGTTTTTGCTCGACGAAACCGGACAGTTTTATTTTCTGGAAATGAATACCCGCATCCAGGTGGAGCATCCGGTTACTGAAATGATTACCAATACGGATTTGGTATCGCTGCAATTGATGGTTGCGGCAGGGAATGAATTGACATTAAAACAAGAAGATATTCGGATTTCGGGCCATGCCATCGAGGTTCGGCTATGCGCCGAAGATGCGGAGAATAATTTTAAGCCTTCAGCCGGGAAACTGGCTTTTTGGCGAATTCCGGAGATGGTGAATTTACGGATCGAAACTTTTGTAAAAGAAGGAATAACTGTTTCTCCAAATTACGATTCTTTGCTGGCTAAATTGATTTGTTGGGGCGAAACCCGCCCAAAGGCGCTTGGTCAATTGCAACAGATTTTGTCGCAAACCGGCATTTCAGGAGTTCACACCAACCTTTCATTTTTATTCGGATTGGTTGAAAGTGTGGCTGTTCGTGAAAACAAAATATATACCCGATATGTGGATGAAAATCTGGAATTGATCAATACCCAAATTCAGGAGAAAAAACAGCAATTGAATAAGCACAAATTGGCTATTGCCTATCTTATTTTTCATTTTCAGCAGCATAAAATCTCCGGAAATTCGGTCTGGAATCAGATTGGTTTCTGGCGGATGAGGCCTGTTTTTGAGGTTTTTATCGATGGCGAAAAGCTGGAATGCAGCAACAACGTGAATTCAGGCGATCAGATTTTCAGGATAAATCAACAAGAATATGAAGTTTCGGTTATTCAGATGAATGGAAATCTGATGGGATTAAAGATTGATCAACGGCCAGAGACGTTTTATTGTCTGGAAGAAGAAAAACAAACGCAGATTATTTCGGGTGGATTTTCTTTTGCATTGCGCAGTAATTTGGTGAGAAATCAGGTTCTGCCGATGCGTAAAAATGGAAATGAACAAAAGATTTTTCAGAACCTTATTTGCGCCGATTTGTTTGGGAAGGTATTGAAATTAAACAGATGCGAAGGTGAGGAGGTGCATGCCGGACAAATTTTGCTGACTTTGGAGTCGATGAAAACCGAAATTCATGTGCTTTGCCCGGTTGATGCACGAGTGAAAAAGATTTATGTGAAGGAGGGAAATGCGGTTGTTGAAAAGCAATTGTTGGTGGAATTGGAAGAAAAAAGTGTTCAGTCACAGTAGTCAGTTTTCAGAAAATATGCCACTGGCACACCAGACTTGAAACTTGGAATTTGAAACTTGGAACGATATAGAATGAATGCACTATTACAAGAAAAACATCACCAGATCAGGGCGAAAGTCAGGCAGTTTGCCGAAGCGATCATTAAGCCGGTAATCGACGATTTTGATGAGAAAGAGATTTTTCCGGTTGAATTGGTCCGCGAAATGGGTAAAATCGGAGTATTGGGAATGACTGCTCCCGTGGAATTTGGCGGATTGGGCAGCGATTACCTTTCGTATGTGATTGCTATCGAAGAAATGGCTCGCGTCGACAGTTCGATGGCTGCAACTCTTGCCGCACATAACTCGTTGGGCGTTGGACCAATCGTTGAGTTTGGCACCCAGAAACAGAAGGAAACTTTCCTTCCGGCGTTTTGTACTGGCGAAAAATTATGGGCTTTTGGCCTAACCGAAGAAAATGCCGGTTCGGATGCGCAAGGTGTTGAAACTATCGCCCAAATTGTTGAAAATGAGTTTTTGGTGAATGGTTCCAAAAAATACATTACCAACGGAACTTCTGAAATTTCAGCCGGAATGACCACTTTGGCACTTACCGGAGAAAAAGATGGACGCAAAGAATTTACCGCTATTTTGATCGAAAAGGAGCGCGAAGGGTTCGTACGCGAAACCATGAAAAGCAAACTGGTTTGGCGAGCTGCCGATAACGGAATGCTGTATTTTCACGATTGTCGTGTTTCGCTCGAAAATCAATTGGGCGAACGTGGTCAGGGCTTTAAGATTATGCTGAAAACGTTGGATTCAGGACGATTATCGATTGCCGCAATCGGTTTGGGATTGGCACAGGGAGCCTATGAAATGGCCAAAGCGTACGCCAAGCAACGCAAACAATTCGGCAAATCGTTGAGCGATTTTCAGGTGATTGCATTTAAACTGGCCGATATGGCTTTGAAAATCGAAAATGCCCGCAATACCTTATACAATGCTTGTTGGCTGAAGGATAACGGACATTCGTTTGCACAGCAGGCTGCGATGGCAAAATTATATTGTGCCGAAATTGCCCGCGAAGTGGCCGACGAAGCCGTTCAGATTCTTGGTGGTGCTGGTTTGTTCAAGAACCGCGAATGGCCGATAGAACGTTTCTACCGCGATCAGCGTCTGTTGCAAATTGGCGAAGGAACTTCCGAAATTCTCCGGATGGTGATTTCCAGAAACATACTGAAAGATTAATAAGTTCGAGGCGCCTAAAGTTGATCCCATATATCAATCATAAATGAAAAAGCTGTAAATTTCGAAGTCATACTATTTATCATTAATAATTAATCATTCATAATTTCAATGGCTTCCGATCGCAAACTCGAACACATCAAACTGGCGCTTGATTCACAGACCAAATTGGCAGAACAGGATCTTCGTTTCAGCTACGAACCATTGCTGGTTGCTCATCCTGAAAATGCGGATTTGAGTATCCAATTTTTGGGCAAAACGATGCGCACACCCATTTGGGTTTCGAGCATGACTGGCGGAACCGGCGTTGCCCGCACGATTAACGGCAACATTGCCCGTTCCTGCCGCGAATTTGGTATGGGAATGGGACTGGGTTCGTGCCGCAAAATTCTGTTCGACAAAACCGATTGGGCTGATTTCAACTTTCGTGATGAAATTGATGATCAGCCATTTTGGGCGAATTTGGGCATCGCTCAAGTTGAAGAATTACTCACATCAAAAAATATTCAGGCCGTTATTGATTTGGTTGGCGAATTACGAGCTGATGGATTGATTGTACATGTCAACCCGCTTCAGGAGTGGTTTCAGCCCGAAGGAAATCGCCTGAAACAGTCGCCTTTGCAGACCATCCAGCAATTGCTGGATCAGGTTCAGCTTAAGGTGATCGTGAAAGAAGTAGGGCAAGGGTTTGGTCCCGAAAGTTTGCGTCAATTGCTTGCGCTTCCGATTGAAGCCATTGAGTTTGGCGCATACGGAGGCACCAATTTTTCGAAACTGGAAATGCTGCGCGGCGATCAGCAAAAACTCGAAGCCAGTTTGCCATTTGCATTTGTAGGTCAGTCGGCCAGCCAGATGGTCGATTCGGTCAACCAAATCCTGAAGGAAAATCCGAATCCGGCTTGTCAACAACTAATCATTTCTGGCGGAGTTCAAAATGCATTGGATGGTTATTACCTGACTTCCAAAAGCCAGCTTCCAGCGGTATTTGGAATGGCATCTGCCGTTTTAAAACATGCATCGGAAAGCTACGAATCTCTGGCTGGATTCCTCAAAAACCAAATTGAGGCGCTAAGTCTGGCAAATGCCTATTTGAAAATTAATCCCAATCATCATGGATGATTCCATCATTCAAGGATTTTCGAAGTACAACAAGCAACAGCGCATTGATGCGCTGATTCAAAAATATGATTTTCAGAAAGATATGGCCAGTTGGCTGGCAACTTTTGAAAACACCAATGCCGCTAACCAGAAAATCATTGATGATCTGAGCGAAAACCCGATTTCCAGTTTTCCTTTTCCTTTTTCTATCACTCCAAACTTTGTGGTGAACGGCAAAAATCTGTTTTTTCCGTTGGTTTCCGAAGAAAGTTCGGTGGTGGCTGCTTTGGGTAATGCTGCCGGTTTTTGGGCTAAACGTGGTGGTTTTCATGCCGAAGTTTTGGGCACTGAAAAGAAAGGACAGGTTCATTTCATCTGGAACGGAAATCCGGAGTATTTGCAGTCGCTTTTTCCTGAAATTCGATCAAAATTACTGGAAGAATGTGCCTTTCTGACTAAAAAGATGGAAGAACGTGGCGGAGGAATTACCTCGATTGAACTGAAATTGTTACCGCATATTTTACCGAACTATTATCAGTTGGATGCCGGTTTTGAAACTTGTGATGCGATGGGCGCCAACTTTATTAATTCGTGTTTGGAACAATTCGGGAAAAGCCTTCAGGAGTATTTCCTGACCAGTGAAAAGGTTTCGACAGGTCAGCGTGAATGTGAAATTATCATGGCTATTTTATCCAATTATACTCCTGAAAGTCGGGTGCAGGCATGGGTTGAATGTCCGGTTGCTGATTTGCTCGATGGAAAATCGGAAGCTGAATGCATTGAGTTTGCCCGAAAGTTTGAACAGGCTATTCGTATTTCGCAGGCCGATGTTTCGCGTGCTGTGACTCACAATAAAGGAATTTTCAATGGTATTGATGCGCTGACGGTGGCTACTGGAAACGATTTCCGGGCGATTGAGGCTTGCGGTCATGCTTTTGCAGCACGAAATGGACAGTATTCTGGATTAACTGATGTTCAGATTCAGGACGGGAAATTCCGTTTCAGCATCGAGCTGGCTTTGGCCGTTGGTGTGGTTGGCGGTGTAACGGCTGTTCACCCGTTGGCAAAACTGGCTATGCAAATTCTGGATAGTCCCTCTGCAAAAGAATTAATGATGTACCTGGCAGTAGCCGGACTGGCATCCAATTTTGGGGCAGTAAAAGCCTTGGTTTCGGTCGGAATTCAGCAGGGACACATGAAAATGCACTTGAGCAATATCTTGAATCAATTAAATATTCCGGAAGCAAGACGGGAAGAAATACAACACTATTTTCAGGATAAAACCGTGTCGTTTTCGGCTGTGGAAGAGTATTGGAGAAGTTCCAAATTTCGAGTTCCAAATTCCAAGTAATGGTATTTCCTGAAATTGGATATTGGCTATTCAATATTGGACATTTGCCTAAAATTAAAATCTATTGACTTCTCAAACTACATATCGCGCCAATGGCAAACTGCTTTTAACCGGAGAATATTTGGTTCTTCATGGGGCAAAGGCAATTGCCGTGCCTTTGAATGTAGGCCAGCGAATGGTTGTTTCGCAGTCCGAAACATCTGGTTTTTTGCAGTGGCAGGCTTTTTATCACGATCAGCTTTGGTTTTCGTGCGAGTTGAATCCGGAAGGTTTTTCGGTTCAATCGACAAGTCATCCGGATAAATCGGAATTGCTAAGTCAGATTTTCAGAACCATCCAAAGCCTGAATCCTGAATTTGCACCTAAGTCCGGAACAAAATTCGAAACCACGCTGGAGTCGAATCCGGAGTGGGGATTTGGTAGCAGCAGTACCCTTATTAGTTTACTTTCGCAATGGTCCGGAGTTGATCCGTTTAAACTGAATGAACTGGTTTTTAATGGTTCGGGTTTCGATATTGCTTGTGCAACGGCTGACGGACCAATTTTCTACACCAGAAACAAACCGGTTGAACCCGTTTCATTAGATTATCCATTTACTGATCAGTTGTTTCTGGTATATTCAGGAATAAAGAAAAAAACAGCGGCTGAGGTGAGTGCTTTCCTGAAAGAGAGGAAGGTTTCAGCCCAAATGATTGATGATGTTTCGGTATTGGCAGATGAATTTTCGAGATGTGGCGATCAAAATGAATTTAACCTATTGATTCGCCGGCATGAGGCGCTGATTAGCGATCTGATTGAACGATTGCCAATTAAGTCGGAGTTTTTCGCCGATTTTAAGGGTGAGATTAAGTCACTTGGGGCCTGGGGCGGCGATTTTTTTCTGGTTTCAACAGTACTGCCTTTTTCAGGAGTAAAAAAATACTTTGAAAACAAAGGGTTGACTACCGTGTTTAGATGGGACGATCCGATTTTAAAACGACCATAACCATGACCGGAACGGCAAAGCATGCGCATTTGAGCCAGTGGAAATGTCCATCGAATATTGCATTGGTGAAATATTGGGGCAAACGCGATTTTCAGAAACCGATGAATCCGTCGTTCAGCTTTGTGTTGCAAAATGCATTTACCGAAACATCGGTTGAACTGCACAAAGACGGCGATCAAAAAGTCGATTTTTATTTTGAAGGTGTTGCCGGTTCGTTTGTCGGCCGCATTGAAAAATATCTCGATCATATCTCCGGACGATTATCCTGGGTCAATAAATACAACTTCCTGATTCATAGTCACAATAGCTTTCCGCATTCGACAGGAATTGCCTCGTCGGCTTCGTCGTTTGGGGCATTGGCTCTGTGTTTGACCGAACTCGATTTTATGATGTCGGGAAAGGAAACAGATAGTCCTGATTTTTGGAGAGAAGCCTCAGAGCTGGCACGAATGGGTAGCGGCAGTGCCTGCCGTTCGGTTTACTCCGGGTTCTCCATTTGGGGCCAGACGCAGTTGTTTGAATCGTGCAGCGACGAACATGCAATACCGCTATCAGATGGTGTTCATCCAGTATTTTCAGGGCTTCGTGATGCTATTCTGATGGTTGATTCAGGCGCGAAGGAAGTTTCCAGTTCGGTTGGTCACCGGTTGATGGATGAGCATCACTATCAGCGTTCGCGAATTGCACAGGCCTACGAAAATGTAAACGAACTTTACCTTGCCTTGATCACAGGCGATCAGCAAAAATTTACGGATGTGGTAGAAAATGAAGCGCTGAGTTTACATGCGATGATGATGACCTCTAATCCATCGTTTATTTTGCTGAAGCCAAACAGCCTGGAACTGATGGACCGTATTCGCCGGTTTCGGGCCAGGACGAAGATTCCTGTGTGTTTCACCATTGATGCCGGACCTAATATTCACTTGTTGTATTTCGAGGAGAACGAATCGGAGGTGAAGGCTCTTATTGACAGAGAATTACTGGACTTTTGCGAGCACGGGAAATGGATTGATGACCGCATAGGAAAAGGGCCGGTGAGAATAGATGCCTCGCCCAAACCCCCTCCGAAAGAGGGGGCTTAAAGAGCCAGTAATCTTTGAGTTATCTCTTTGTGCTAAAATATTATAAATGAGCAATCTATCAAAATATTCGGGACCCAATCCGCTACCTTTTAGAGAAAACATGGTGATGGGACACTCCCTTCCCCTTGGGGGAAGGGCTGGGGATGGGGCTGTTATCTTAAACGCAAAGCTTTTTCTATTTGGCGAGTACGGACTGATGTTTGATGCGATGGCTTTGTCGGTTCCGTTTCCAAAATTTCATGGTCGTTTGACGTTTGACAAGGACGGCATTCACCGGGAAAGTACGGATGAAATCCGAAAGTTTCTTGAACATTTGCAAGTTGTTGGCTCCGGACAACATTTGCATTTTCCGTTTAATCTGGAACGGTTGGAACGCGATCTGGAACAGGGGTTGTATTTTGATTCCAACATTCCGCAGCAATATGGCGTTGGTAGTTCGGGCGCTTTGGTGGCCGCTCTTTTCAGCAGTTATGCTGATGTTCCCAATTCTGAAGATGAACAGTTTCCGGAGATTCTGAAAGCTGACTTTGCTGTGCTCGAAAGTTTTTTCCATGGCCGGAGTTCGGGCCTCGATCCGCTGATTTCGTTCGTGAATAAACCTCTTTTAATTGACTCCAAAAAGCAGATTTGTCGGGTTGAATTTGACCTGAACAAATCGGGGCTGGCCATGGCTCTGATCGATACCCAAACCATCGGGGCGACCGGTCCGCTGGTGCAGTACTTCATCGATCGCTTTAACGAGCCGGAATTTGAGAAAGCTTTTGAATCGCAGTTTATTCCTGCCAACAATGGTTGCATTAACACGCTACTGAACGGCAATCTCAGTTTATTTTGGGGCCATCTGGAATCGTTGATTCATTTCCAGTTGCAGTACTTCCGACGAATGATCCCCGGAAAGTTTCATACGATTATTTCTACAGCACTAACCGAAAAAGTATACATCAAGTTGCTGGGATCAGGTGGTGGTGGATTTTTATTGGCAATGGCCGGCAATCATCAAAAAATTGAAAAATTTGCTGATAAGTATAACTTTGAAATAGTGTATGTTTGATTTAGCACCAAAAACAAAAAAGGCAAAAACGATAATCTCACTTTTGCCTTTTTTTATTTCTGAAAAACCAGCCGGTACGACCGGTCACTTTCTGTAATTATTCTTTTGGTTCTTGACTTTCCGACCTGCGGTTACCTTGTGGCCTTCTCCGTCTTTTACTATTTTTCTTACCAGGCGCCGGTTTAGTAAAGAATTTCTGATCCAACTCACCAACGTTCATCATGTTTTCCTTCTTCGCCTCAGGCTCATTATAGCCTTCAAACGATGGTTTTTGGCCGCGCTTGTTCATGTTTAGGAATTTTTTAACATCTTCAAGATCAAGTACAAAAACACGTCCTCCATCGGACTGAGCGTAGCTATACCAAATCTTTTTTTGAAGAATGTCGGTTTTGAAATGCCTTGCCAATCCTTTGTCGGTTTCGATGGCCAGTAACTCGTGCGGAAAATCTTCCAAGGCTTCAAGGTAATGGTCGAGTTCATAAGTGAGGCAGCATTTAAGTTTACCACATCGTCCGGCCATTTTTTCGGCATTGGGAGACAAGCCTTGTTTGATGGCAGCATCCGAAGTAACACTTGAAAAATCGGTTCTCCAAGTGGAACAACACAGGGCACGCCCGCATGAGCCCATTCCGCCGATACGGCCTGCTTCTTGCCTGACACCAATCTGTTTCATCTCGATCTTGATACCGAATTCGCGGGCATAAATTTTAATCAGTTCGCGAAAATCTACCCGGTCGTCAGCAATGTAATAGAATATCGCTTTGTTGTTATCTCCGCGAAATTCTACGTCGCCGATTTTCATATTTAGCTTCAGATCGTTGGCAATTACCCGGGCACGGATCATCACCTTATTTTCGCGTGCTTTAGCTTCTTCCCATTTAATCACATCGGCAGGAGTAGCTTTCCGATATATCTTGTTCCATTCATAGCGGTCGGGCTTTTTTACTTTCCGCTTAAACTGAAGTTCAGCCAGTTTACCGGTCAGAGAAACAATCCCGACATCGTGTCCCGGCGAGCAGGAAACGACCACCAGTTCGTCGCGTTTTAACGGCAATCTATCTTCATTCCTGAAAAACTCCTTGCGTGTTCCTTTAAATCGAATTTCAACAATGTCAGTTTCGTAGCTGGTGTCAGGTATATCGCTGAGCCAGTCGTACGTACTGAGCATTGCTGGCCGGTCTAAGTCAATATTTATATTGCATCCGCTGCATCCCATATCTCTCATTTTTTAAACGAAGGGGCAATATTATCAAATTTTGGGCAGACTTGCTATTTTTATTGAATCTAAATAGCAGATGCCGAAAGAAATGAATAACAGGAAAACTGATCTTTTGAATTTGTTCATCGTCAGGATCGAAGCAAAATCTTATCTTTAACGGCAAAATTCCGGATTATGCAAAACCGTCTGTTTCTCCTGATTTTATTGTCTTTTCTGCTTTTTCAAGTACCATCCAAAGCACAGCAGTTAAGTCCTGATGCCACGGTAAGTATACTGACCTGTAATCCTGGGCTGGATGTTTATTCGATGTACGGACATACAGCTATTCGAATCAGCGATCCGCAGCAAAACCTGGATGTGGTGTTCAATTACGGCGTTTTCAGCTTCGATTCACCTAATTTTTTGTACCGGTTTGCCAAAGGTCAAACCGATTACCTGATGATCGGACAAAAATTCAGCAGTTTTCTGCCGGATTATCAGGAAGAAAAACGCAGCGTGTATGAACAGGTTCTCAATCTGACTCCGGAAGGAAAAAATCAGTTATTTCAGGCGTTACTCATCAATGTCCGGCCAGAAAACAGAATATACCGGTATAACTTTTTTGTGGATAATTGCGCAACCCGCGTTCGCGATATGATTGAGCGTAATGCGGGCTCACCAATTCAGTTTACTGATAATCATCCAACTGAAAGCTATCGCAACCTGATCAAGAAATTCCATCATTCGTTTCGCTGGATTGATTTGGGCATCGACTTGTTGGTTGGTCAAAAGGCCGAGCAACCTGTTTCGGCCTATGGACAAATGTTTTTGCCCGAATACCTGATGGAACAGTTTGGTAAAGCCAAAATTACAATCGACGGAAAATCACAACCCCTGGTTCTTGAAACCCGCACTTTGGTGGAATATCCAAATTCGAAACTCAATTCGGATTTGCCCTGGCCGGCCATTGTTTTTGGATTGTTTTTTATTTTGGTTGCAGTAATTTCTATCCGGGGATATCTCCGCAAAAAACAGTTGAACAGATTGGATTACTGGCTATTTGGATTGAGTGGTTTGGCTGGACTTATCATTGGTTGGTTCACGCTATATTCTGAGCATCCGGCCATGAGCCCCAATTATAATTTGTTGTGGGCATTCCCGCTTAATTTGTTTTTTGCAGTGGTTTGGAAAGTTAAAAAATGGAGAAAATACTCCCGGACTTATTTTTATCTGGCAGGGGCTCTTTTAATTATTTCTTTTCTGGCAGGCCAGCAATTTAATCCGGCAGTTTACCTGATTATCCTCACATTGCTCGTGAGGGTTGCTGTGAATGTCATTCCGGAGAGAAAATAGTTCAAAATTTCATGTCCAGTTTTGGGGTTACCGCACTTTGCTAACAACTTTTTTACTGATTACTGGCTGCTGTGACTGAATATTTCCCCGTGGGTCATCCGATTCGCTGTATTTTTCGGTTCAATGGGCGCTCGATCGAAATCGGCACTTTTTCTTCGATCACGCAACTGGAATCCAATCCAAGTGCTTTTACATCGTTGATACTCAATTTCCGGGTAAAGGCATGTAATCCCATGATCATCGTTTCCCAGGGCGATAGCTTGTAATCCTGAGTCATAATGCGGTCGAGGTTAACAAATACAAAGTCAGGTGGAAAATGGTGTTTTTTCAGCGATTCATAAGAACTGGTCAGTTTGATTTCCCCGTTAGCTACCATATCTTTCAGCACTTCTTTGAAATACAGATTAATACGTGGCTCAATTTTAAATCCAAGGTGGAAATCGATCCGGATCAGGGTTCCTGGAATAAACTGGTTAACCTCGTAGCTGAAGGTATCGGGTTCGTCAACTGTGTCCACATGCAGCAACCAATAAGTTTGGGCGCGTTTGGGTTGTTTGTTAAAAATCGAATACATGATTTTGGATTCGATTTGGTGCAGATTGTTTGCCTTGATGATATAAACCAAGTTCGTAGCTACACGTGGAATGGTTTTATCGTTGCTTAAATCCTCAAACAAATGAAGGTATTTGTTGACATTCACAAAACTGATATGCCTGTTTTTAATCCGGCGCCCGAAGAACCATCCCAGCATAATGATGAAAAATGCACAGGCAAGTGCAATCGAGAACCATCCGCCATTCGAAAATTTGTGCAGATTGGCAATCAGGAAAGAACCCTCGATAGTGCCAAAAACTGTTGTCATTAACATCAGGAGCAAAATGTGAACATTCTTCTGAAAAAGGTAATGGATCAAAAGCAAAGAAGTCATGATCATGGTAATGGTGATTGACAGTCCATAAGCAGCTTCCATGTTCGACGATTCCTGAAAAAATAGCACAACAAAGCAAACCGAAACCCACAACAACCAGTTTACAAATGGGATATATACTTGTCCTTTAATGGTGGTTGGGTGCAGTACTTTAATTTTGGGCCAGAAGTTTAGCGAAACGGCTTCGCTGATCAGGGTATACGAACCGGTAATCAATGCCTGGCTGGCGATAACCGCAGCAGCAGTCGAAATCAGGATTCCGGGGAAAAGAAACCAAGCAGGCATGATCGAATAAAATGGATTTAAATCTTGAACAGGTTCCGGATGTGACATCAGCCAGGCTCCCTGCCCGAAATAATTCAGTAAGAGTGATATTTTGACAAAAATCCACGAAATCCGAATGTTTTTTATACCACAATGCCCCAGGTCTGAATACAAGGCTTCTGCTCCCGTGGTACAAAGAAATACTGCGCCAAGCAAGATAAAACCCTTCGGATAATTTGTCAGAAAATCAAAAGCATAGACCGGGTTCACGGCATTCAGAATTTTAGGGTGTGCCGTTAACTGAGCAAATCCAAGAACTGAAAGCATCCCAAACCAGATCACCATAATTGGCCCGAATGATTTGCCGATGAATCGGGTACCAAATTGCTGGACAAAAAACAAGGCTGTAATAATGATCAGTACCACCGGAAGTACCGGGATTCCCGGGTTGATCAGCCGTAATCCTTCAATGGACGAAGTTACTGTAATGGAAGGGGTGATCACTCCGTCAGCCAAAAGAGCACTTCCGCCAATCATGGTCAGGGTTGCAGCCCAGGTCGACTTCTTTTTCATCAGGGCAAACAGGGCAAAGATCCCGCCTTCGCCATGGTTGTCGGCCCTCAGGGTAATGATCACATATTTCAGTGTAGTCTGTAGGGTAAGTGTCCAAAATACACACGACAATGCACCGTAAACCAATAGTTCATCAAATTTATCTGCGCCTGAAATGATGGCTTTGACCACATAGAGCGGACTGGTACCAATATCACCAAAAACAATCCCGATGGTTATCAGAAGTCCGGCAAAGGTAACTTTACTAAGCGCTGAATGGTGATTGGATCCGGACATAACAACTGATTATTAGATAATTGCTTTTAAAAGAGCCCGACAAAGTTACACACAACCCCAATAGGTTATCCTTTTTGCTGTAACATATTCCCTGAAGTTTTTTAATTTCTTAAGAAATGACTTTTCCCGGTAACCGCTGGGTTTATGTGTTAAGATTTATCTTGCTTCAGGTTGGTTTGCCGGAGACTAGCGGAAAATATCAACGGATATAGCTCGGAATAGTTTAAAAATTCTATTTTTGATACTAAATTTTGCTTGAATGAGTATTTTCAGAAAAACAGGGTCCCTCTTATTTCTCGTGCTGATGATGGTCGTGCGTCTTTGGGCGTTTCCGGTCAGTTCGGCCAGCTCGCATGATTTTGGTTTCTCTTTGACTTCTGAGCCGCTGAACACCTCGGAAATTCAAGATCCTGTCAATCACTTTTATCATGCCATCGAGCAAAATAATTCTTTTCCAACGTTCACTGAGGTTCATCGCTTGGCTTCTGTATTGGTTCTTGCCAACCGAGTTATTCCCATCAATTTCAATTTCAGAAGAACAACTCTTGTCCCGGGTTCGGTCAATTTCAGGACGTTGGTTCCCATCTTTATTCGAGGGCATGCGTTGCTGAATTAGCCATTTTATTTCGTTTGTTGTCAAATACAATCAGGTCCGGGTTAGCTGATTTTTTTTCGGAGGATACCGTTGATCAGCATCGGTCATCAAAAACTGGTTGTATGGATTTGTGTGAGTTATTTTCCCGGATGTTTTTTTCAAAAACTCATTCCAAAAGGGGTAGGTCAATAAATTTAAGCGAATTAGAAAATGGAAAATAAGAATCAGGTTTCGGAACCTAAAAAAAAGAAAATAAATGATTTTGTTAAATTAGCATTGGGGCTAATCATATTTGTAGCTGCCCTGTTGCTGTTAAAATATGCCATGGTTGCATTTCATTTGATTTAAGTAATCCCCGGTGGTCTAATTTTAAAGCCATATTTGCGGTTGGCAAGCCGCTGATATGGCTCTTTTGTTTCTCTACAAAAACAACAATTGAGTATATTTGACAACTAAATAGGAATCAGCTTTTTTTCTGAATGGGCTGAAAAAATAGAAATGAAAGGTTCCTGTTGATTTAAAACTAAGCCGGAATGAACATTGAAGAATTCAGAGATTATTGTATGGCGAAAGCAGGGGTTACTGAAGAGTTCCCTTTTGACGAAACTACATTGGTTTTTAAAGTAATGGGTAAAATGTTTGCTCTAACCAATCTGGAAGGTGAATGGAACATGGCGTTGAAGTGCGATCCTGACCGGGCGATCGAACTTCGCGAACAGTTTCCGGCTATTCGTCCGGGATATCACATGAGCAAAATACATTGGAACACAGTGATGATGGATGGATCGCTTCCTCAGAAACTGATTTTGGAGCTGATTGATCATTCCTATCAGCTTGTTGTTGATAAATTGCCGAATAAATTAAAGCCGCTCTAAATCTCGCTGTAATTACCCAGAAGATAGCGCCGATTGCATAATCGTTAAAACATCCCCAAACAAATATGAAAACATACGAATTAAAAGGTGAAGAATATATTGAACTAATAAAACTCCTAAAGGTTTTGCGTGTCGCAGAATCTGGCGGCCAGGCCAAGCTGATGGTTGAAGATGGAATAGTTTACCTGAATGGTCAACAGGAATTTCGCAAACGGGCCAAATTGCGTAACGGCGATGTGGTTGAAACAATGGATTTTAAGATTAGGATAGCGTAGTTTAATAATTAAAGCCGCGTCTGACATTGGGATATTTTACCGCACTCAATTAGAAAAAACGAGGCCACCTGAATTTTTTTATTTCTAGGTTTGTTGATGTTCTTTCCTGAATTCCATTGGACTTTTGCCTGTTTTATCTTTAAAAATTCTGGAGAAATAGAAATATGATTCGAACCCGAGGTCGATAGCAATTTCTTTAAAACTATGATCGGTCGAAACCAATAAATCTTTGGCTTTTTGTATCCGGAGAGACAAATGGTACTGGGTTGGCGAAATGCCAGTATATTTCCGGAACATTTGCCTGAAATAGGAATAGCCAACATTCAATTCAGCTGACAGTTTTTCAATGTTGACGTTGGTATTCAGGTTATCCCTGAAATACAAGCAGGCTTTTCTGATTTTTCGTTCAATTGATTTTCCGGCGAACTCCTGGTTTCTCACTACCGAAAGAATTTTACTGAGCATCAGGATCGTATTGGCGGCCAAAACCTGCTGGTGTCCGGTTTTTTCGTCTTTGACCAGTTGAATGATTTCAAAAAAAAGCTGAAGGAGATTCTCCTGAAATCCGACATACATGACTGGTTTTGCACTCTGGAAAAATCCTTCCCGGAAAAGTTGAGGACAAAAGTCGCCGTTGAAACCAATGTAATGTTCGTTCCATCCGGTATCCGCATCAGGCTTGTAGCGGTGCCATATTCCGGGGCGCAAAATCAGCATCGATCCCGGAACAACCGGAAACTGTCCATCGGTGGTTTCAAAAATTCCGGAACCCTCGGTAATGTAATTGATTTGATATTCCTGTAAAATCCGACCTTTCTCCCAGGTGAAAAAATAGCCGCTCGGATGCACTCGCGGCGGATAAACCAGCGACGGCGGAATTTGAGCATAACCTGCTACAGTCAGATGCAGCCCCCATTCTTTGTCCAGTGGACTGGCATTAATGTATTTTACAAACGAGTCGCTTGGCATGGTGTCATTTTGTGTAAATCAAGAATCATTTCATACATTGATTAGCTATAATTACAAAGTATCTTTACATTTACAAACCTAAGAATAAAAGTCATAATAGATAAACCTTAACTAAACAAGACTATGAATGCATTATTGGGAATTATTTTTCATGCCATCGGCGGCGGCGCATCCGGAAGTTGGTACATGCCTTACAATTGGGTGAAAAAATGGCGTTGGGAAATCTATTGGATTACAGGCGGGATTTTCTCCTGGTTTATCATGCCATCACTTGCCGTACTTTTAACCATTCCCGATTGGCAGGGCATATTACACGCTACCAAGGGAAACGTTATCCTCAATACCTACATTATGGGTTTGCTTTGGGGAATCGGAGGTCTGACTTACGGTCTGGCCATCCGCTACCTGGGTATGTCGCTGGGTAACTCCGTGCTGTTGGGTATTACGTCAGTTGTTGGCTCACTGGGATTGCCCGTTTTGCGTAATGTTCCGGGTATTGCTGAGATAATCCCGAACGGACTATCGTTCACCGATTTGTTTAGCACAACAGGCGGACGAATCGTTCTACTCGGCATTCTGATTTTATTAGTCGGAATTATCCTCAGTGGACGTGCCGGAATTAAAAAGGATCACGACCTGGGCAACATTAAAGAAGGAGTGAACAGTGAATTTAAACTGTCAAAAGGATTAATGATTGCCATTGTTTCGGGTGTTTTAAGCGCATTTTTCAGTTTTGGAATCGATGCCGGGAAAGAAATGGCTGCTGTTGCCAGATCGCTGGCGGTAGAACACAGCTATCCTTTTATTACCGAAACCGGAGGTGGCTTTAAATACCTCTTCGAAAACAATATTATCTTTTTTGTAATTCTCTGGGGCGGCCTGACCACCAACCTGATCTGGACCACTGCCCTGATTTTCAGAAATAAAACAGGTGGCGATTTCGTTGATACTAAAACGCCGCTGCTGCGTAACTACCTTTTCTGTGCTCTGGCTGGAACTACCTGGTTTTTGCAATTCTTTTTCTACGGAATGGGGGAAACCAAAATCGGCAACGGAGCCAGTTCTTGGACATTACACATGGCCACCATCATCCTGACCGCCAACCTTTGGGGTTTCTACCGCAAAGAATGGAAAGGTGTTTCTAAAAAAACCTACAATATGATCTTGTTAGGTATCGGCGCAATTCTTTTGTCGGTTGTTATCATCGGAGTTGCCAAATGGTTGTATCCTGAATTAAATGCCCTCGGATAAAATGGAACGATTAGCTTTTAAAATGTACCTCAACGAAGGTCAAAAAGAAGAATATAAAAAACGCCATGATGAAATCTGGCCCGAATTGCATAACCTGCTGAAAAAGTCGGGCGTAAGCGAATATTCTATCTTCCTCGACGAAGAAACTAACACACTGTTTGCTTTTCAGAAAGTGAGTGGAGAAGGCGGTTCGCAGGATTTGGGGCAAACTGAAATTGTGAAGAAATGGTGGGCTTTTATGTCCGACATCATGAGAGCCAATCCGGATAACTCACCCGTTACCGTACCTCTCAAAGAGGTTTTTTACATGGAATAACTAAATCAACTAACGATGAAACAAATCAATCGATGGACGAAATACTTCGTCGTGATTTTATTGCTCACCGGCCTGAATTCATTGGGCGCAGTGAAAAATGAAGTGAAAGAACTAATCTGTGAATATCACACCAACCCGCTGGGGATCGATGTTCAGAAACCACGCCTGAGTTGGAAAATAGTCACTGCTGAAGAAAACCTGATGCAGTCGGCCTACGAAATTAAAGTAACCGACAAAACTCCAACGGGCAAAGTAATCTGGACTTCAGGTAAAGTAAATTCCGACCAGTCAGTGAATGTTGAATACGATGGTCCGGCATTGAAATCGATGCAACGTGTTTACTGGCAGGTTCGCGTATGGGATAATGACGGGAAAGCAACTGCATGGAGTTCTCTGGCATGGTGGGAAATGGGCATTCTGGAACCCGAATCGTGGAAAGCCTCATGGATTACAATGGGATCGGAACCCGATGTTAAAGGTTCAAAACCAAGCCAGTATTTTCGTAAGGAGTTTGCCCCGGCAAAAAAAATACAGTCGGCCCGTGTTTATGTTACTTCGCTTGGATTGTATCAATTGTTCCTGAATGGCAAAAAAGTCAGCACCGATCTGTTTACTCCCGGATGGACCAGCTACAAAAACCGGGTTCAGTACCAGACTTATGATGTTACTTCAATGATCCAACCGAAAAACTCGATTGGCGCAATTTTGGGCGATGGATGGTATCGCGGAAATATTGGCTGGGGTAATCAAAATGGTTACTACGGAAGCAAAATTGCTTTACTGGCCCAGCTCCAGATTAATTATACGGATGGTTCTATTGAAACTGTTGGCACCGATGATTCGTGGAAGGTCAGCACAGGTCCAATCCTGTTCTCCGATATTTACAATGGAGAAACTTACGATGCCCGCAAAGAAATGCAAGGTTGGGCTACGGCTGGATTTGACGACAGCAAATGGGAGAAAGCCACTGTGATCGAACATTCCAAAAAAGTGCTGATTGCCCCTCAGGGAGCCGTTGTTAGAGCGATCGAAGAAATTAAGCCGGTAAAACTGATCACCACTCCCAAAGGAGAAACTGTCCTCGACATGGGACAAAACATGGTGGGCTGGGTTCGGTTAAAAGTTCAGGGTAAAAAAGGCGATCAGGTGACCATTAAATTTGCCGAGGTTTTGGATAAAGCCGGAAATTTTTATACCGACAATCTGCGCAGCGCCAAAGCTACTGATGTTTATATTTTGAAGGGTGAAGGTGAAGAAGTTTATGAACCTCATTTTACATTTCATGGATTCCGTTTTGTAAAAATTGAAGGCCTTTCATCACAACCCACGCTCGATCAGATAACTGGGGTGGTCATTCATTCGGATATGACGCCGACCGGATCATTCTCGTGTTCTGAACCGCTGATCAATCAGCTTCAGCATAATATTCAGTGGGGGCAAAAGGGGAATTTCCTTGATGTGCCAACCGACTGTCCGCAGCGTGACGAACGTTTGGGATGGACCGGCGATGCTCAGGTTTTCAGCATGACGGCTGCCTACAACTTTAATGTGGCTCCATTCTACACCAAATGGATGCGCGATGTAGCTGCCGATCAATTGCCGAGTGGACTTGTTCCTCACGTGATTCCGGATGTGCTGAAAGGTGGCGGTGGTTCAACGGCTTGGGCCGATGTTTCGATTATTGTGCCGTGGACAACCTACCTGACTTATGGAGACAAACGTATTCTCGAAGTGCAATACCCAAGCATGAAAGCCTGGGTAGAATACATGAATACCCGCGCCGGAAACGATTTTCTTTGGACTGGTGATGGCCATTTTGGCGACTGGCTGGCCTTTGCCACCACACGCTCAGATTATCCGGGTGCTACTACCGAAAAAGATTTGATTGCAACTGCCTATTTTGCCTATTCGTCCGGTCTGCTAAGTAAGGTTGCAGCCATTATTGGAAAAACTGACGAAGCTCAAAAATATGCAGCTCTCTCCGAAAATATTAAAAAGGCATTTGTACGAGAGTTTGTCACGCCCGCCGGACGTTTGGTGTCGCATACGCAAACGGCCTATTCGCTGGCGCTGGCATTCAATTTACTTCCTGAAGATTTGGTGCCGAAAGCAGCAGCTTTCCTTGCCGAAGATGTGAAGAAAATGGGCCATCTCACCACTGGATTTGTTGGAACTCCGCTGCTTTGCAAAACATTGTCGACACAGGGATATGAAGATCTTGCCTTCATGCTTCTGAACCGGAAGCAATATCCATCATGGTTGTATCCGGTAACTCAGGGCGCTACAACGATCTGGGAGCGCTGGGACGGACAGAAACCAGACGGGACTTTCCAGGATGTGGGCATGAACAGTTTTAACCACTATGCTTATGGCGCGATCGGCGAATGGCTTTACCGCTACGTGGCAGGAATCGACATCGATCAGTCCAACCCGGGTTACAAACACATTTTGCTGGCGCCCCATCCGGGTGGTGGCTTAACCAATGCCAATGCAGAATTTACTTCTCTCTACGGAAAAGTAAAATCGGCCTGGAAACTGGAAGGAAACGACTTCGTTTATGAAGTTACCGTCCCGGCTAATACCACAGCTACCGTTACCTTGCCTGGTGCAAAAAGCGCGCAGGTAACATTAAACACACAACCGCTTTTCGGCTCAATAAAAGAAAGCCTGAAACAAAACGACAAAGACGTTTCACTGAATATTGGATCAGGAAATTATACGTTCAGATATCCAATGACACAAAAGAAATAATTAACGAATGCCGTTTCTTAAAGCCACCTCTTTTGGAGGGGGTTTGGGGGAGGCTTTAAAATAGAATACAATGAACAAAACCCGAATTGAACAGGCCTATCAACTGGCCAAAGAAGAATATGCTGAATTGGGCATCGACACCGATGCAGTGCTAAAAAAAATGAATGACATTGTCATTTCGCTGCACTGCTGGCAAACCGACGACGTGGGCGGCTTCGAAACTCCGGATGCCACTCTTTCTGGCGGTGGCATTCAGACTACCGGTAACTATCCGGGGAAAGCCCATAGTATCCCACAAATGCGTGCTGATCTCGAAAAAGTACTTTCACTGCTTCCAGGGAAACAACGCTTGAACCTCCACGCTATCTATGGTGATTTTCAGGGAGTGCGTGTTGACCGCAACCAGATTGAGCCGAAACATTACCAGAGCTGGATCGACTGGTGCAAAGCACAGGGCATAGGCATGGATTTCAATGCTTCTTGTTTTTCGCATCCCAAAGCTGCCGAAGGATTTACCTTGTCGAGTAAAAATGAAGAAATCCGTAAATTCTGGGTAGAACACGTGAAACGTTGCCGGGCCATTTCAGCTGAAATTGGGAAACAGCTGGGGTCACCCTGTGTGCACAACACCTGGATTCCCGACGGGTCGAAAGATATTCCGGTTGATCGGAATGGCTACCGCGCGCTGCTGAAAAAATCGCTTGATGAGGCAATGGCTGCCGATTATCCGAAAACACAGATGAAAGATGCCATTGAAAGCAAGTTGTTTGGCATTGGCGCCGAATCGATGACGGTTGGTTCACATGATTTTTATCTGGGGTATGCCATCAAAAACAATAAACTGATCTGCCTGGATAACGGACATTTTCATCCAACCGAACAGGTTGGCGATAAAATTTCGGCCTGTCTGCAGTTTATCGACGAAGTATTGCTTCATGTTACCCGCCCGGTTCGCTGGGACTCTGACCATGTGGTTATCCTGAACGATGATTTACAATTGATTGCTTCTGAAATTATCCGTAACAATTTTCTTAATCGGGTAAATATTGGCCTCGATTTCTTCGATGCTTCCATCAACCGCATTGGCGCTTATGTAGTGGGAACCCGGGCTGCTCAGAAGGCATTCCTGATCGCTATGCTTGAGCCAACCACTCAGCTGGTCGAACTGGAAGAAGCCGGGAAAAACTTTGAACGCCTGGCTCTGCTCGAAGAGCTGAAAACAAAACCATTCAGCGCGGTTTGGGATTATTATTGCATGACTGAAGGTGTGGCCGTTGGAACCGAATACATCTCTGAAATTCAGCAATACGAAAAAGACGTTTTAAGTAAAAGATAACGATCTTATTTGTGAAAATAAATATGGCGGATATCGATAGAAAAACCGGTATCCGCCTTTTTTATATCCACAGAAAGAGGTCCTGATAAGTGTAAAACTACATTGCTGAATTTCAAATAATATGGCTTTCATGGGTTAGCTTAACGACCCGGAGCATATTTCAGTAATAGTTCTTTTACCTGATAATATGTCTGAGATGGTTGTAAATCAGAATGGTATAATCCGGCGAAACAGAATCCTTCCGGATTAAATCTATCCTTCATCGACCAGCAATTGATTGCTACTGCACCTTGCCCTTGTTTTTTTAACATCGTTTCGACTATTGCCCCATAAGTTTCAGCAATTTCTTTTGCTTTTTCTTTTATCACCTTGAAATCAACATTTTTACCCATTTTGACATCCAACTCAGTCACATGGAATTCAAGCTTATTCTGATAGCACCAATCGATCAGCTTACTAAGCTTATCCATATTCCCAGGTACTTTTTCAAAGCCACAAGATACGTGTGCCTGCCAACCGATAGCATCTACTTTTAATCCTTTACTCCGAAGGTATAGAACTGTATTTTTTACTTTATTCCAGACAGCATCTTCCATTCCTCCGTTTTGGTTATAAACTTTCTTTATATCAGGTGCATACTGATTGGCCAATTCAAAAGCTAATTTAATATAGGTTGGAACTTTAAACGGAGTATCCGTTTCGAAACCTATAATTGTCCATGGGTTTTCCCATCCAGGGGTACCTAATTTGGGTCCGAACCAATCGCCCGCATTATAAGTAATATTGTCGGCAGTACTTTTTGCGTCGTAACCAATACCTTTGATAGCACTGGGACTAACCGTTTCGTTGACCACATCCATCCATTTCACCACGTCTTTATTTGCTTCAAGTACTTTACTTATAGTGGTCATGAAATAAGTCATAACAGATTTTAATTCTTCGACTGATCGGTTATCCTCTTTAGCCCAGTTTGAACATTGCGGTGAAATGGGGCAGTGAGCCCGGACTACCTGTTTGTTATCACGGGCCATGACCAGCAATTGCTGATAATCTGAATCTTGCCAACTGGCATTCGGTTCGGGGTAGACCACCCTCTGTTTAAATTCATTTTCCGGAGTGTTGTATAAAAACTCCTTTAGAAAAAGATTCTTATCAGCGTTTGCTTCTGTAAAGAATTTCGCTTTGGAAATGCACCCAAAATAAAAGTTGCCTTTTGAGTAATATTTATCCAGAATCTGGCGTATCGTCAAATCCTTATCTTCGATAGTGGTCGTACTTTTTACTCCGGCAATTGATATTTGTGGCTGAATCACGAACATAAAGCCAATAATTAGAAGGCTTATCGCTCCAAAATCCTGGAATTTATTCATTTGTATAAATTGTTTTTGTTTTTTGAAACTTGGCACGTACTCATGGAATAACCATTTATACATTTATAATTTATGTGGGATTTGTCACACCTGGCTATTTCATGTTTTGCAAAGATATATATTCCCATTTTTATCAGTTTATTACATTCGGTTGAGTTGATATGTAAATAAGGTCATCGAATACCGGCCTTTTATTCCAGAGATAAAAAAAGCCCTGATGGTGATTCAGAGCTTTTGATAATATCCCTTTTGAAGAATTAATCGGGAAGGTATCCGCGAATAATTCCCCGTTTCGAGTCTTTAATGAATAAAAGCACTTCGTCTCGCTCTGTCGATGCTGGCATTTCGGCCTCAATGATTTCAACAGCCTGCGAAATATTCAATCCTTTCTGGTAAATGTAGCGATAGATTTCCTGTACTTCACGGATTTTTTCGTTGGTATAGTTACGGCGGCGCAAACCAATGGAATTGATTCCAACGTAAGAAAGAGGTTCGCGGCCAGCTTTAATAAACGGAGGAACGTCTTTGCGAACCAATGAACCGCCGGCTATCATTACGTGTGAACCAACGTGTACAAACTGGTGTACGGCAACCATTCCTGCAAGAATGGCATAATCGTCAACGATGACTTCACCTGCCAGTTGAGTATTGTTTACCAGAATTACATTATTTCCAACCACGCAGTCGTGGGCCACATGCACGTATGCCATCAGGAGGCAGTTTGAGCCAACAACGGTTTTCCCTTTTGCTGCAGTACCGCGGTTAATGGTTACAAATTCGCGGACAGTAGTATTATTTCCAATTTCAACGGTTGAGTATTCTCCCCTGAATTTCAAATCCTGAGGAATCGCTCCGATAACAGCTCCCGGGAAGATGTTGCAGTTTTTTCCGATTCGGGTTCCTGGCAGGATGGTAGCACCCGATCCGATGCGGGTTCCTTCACCGATAATCACATCTTTATCGATTGATACAAAAGGTTCGATAACTACGTTGTCAGCAATATTTGCTTCTGGATGAACGTAAGCTAATGGTTGTTTCATTTTTATATACTGTTTTCAATTAATTTACTTTAACAATCTGGGCCATATAATCGCCCTCGGCAACGATCGAATCGCCGACATAACACAATCCACGCATTTCGGCAATACCGCGCCGAATGGGAGTGGTAAGGGTAACCTTAAAAATAAGAGTATCGCCGGGTACTACTTTTTTCCTGAATTTGACGTTGTCAATTTTCAGAAAATAGGTTGAAAATTTGCCTTCCATTGTCCGAAGAACAAATAATCCACCAGCCTGGGCCATTGCTTCTACCAGCAAAACACCCGGCATAACCGGCTCATCAGGAAAATGACCCTGAAAAAAGGGTTCATTAACCGTTACGTTTTTTACTCCTACAATATAGTCTTTCTGTACGTCAATAATTTTATCGACCAACAAAAATGGGAAACGATGAGGAAGGAGGTCCCTGATTTTATTTACATCCATCAATACGGGAGTATTCGGATTGTAAACAGGAGCTTTTTCTTTTGAGTCTTCCTGAATGATATTTTTAATCAGTAGTTTGGCAAATTCTGTATTGGCCTTGTGCCCTGGTTTGGTAGCAATAATGCGTCCTTTAATTCGTTTTCCGGCAAGTGTTAAATCGCCTATTACATCGAGTAGTTTATGACGGGCACACTCGTTATCATATTGCAAATCAATATTATTCAGTATTCCCTGTGATCTTACTTCAACATGTTCGTGATTAAACAGGTCGGCGATACGGTCAAGTTCCTCCTGCGGAACAGAATGGTCCATAATTACGATAGCATTATCAAGATCGCCACCTTTTACGAGGTTATTTTTCAGGAGAAATTCAAGTTCGTGCAGGAAAACAAAGGTACGGCAATTAGCTACTTCGGTTTTGAAATTATTGAGTGAATCTAACGAAGCAAACTGGTTATTCAGCACCGACGAATTGAACGAAATTAGTACATTCAGACTGTAATCGTTATCGGGAAGGGCAATGATTTCTGACCCCGTTTTTTCGTTGCGATAGACAATTTTTTCGGTTACCACAAAATATTTACGCTCGGCATCCTGTTCCACAACTCCTGCTTCTTCAATAGCCTGAACAAAAAACCGTGAACTGCCATCTAAAATCGGAACTTCTTCGTTGTCAATTTCAATCAGCACATTATCAAGGTCCATACCGGTTAGTGCAGCCAGACTGTGTTCGATCGTACTGAGCCGTGCTCCTTTATTTTCAATGACTGTTCCACGCGAGGTGTCGATCACATAGTCGGCATTGGCTGGAATGACTGGTTTATCATCCAGATCGACCCGTTTAAATTGAAATCCATGATCGACTGGGGCTGGTTTGAATGTCATATTAACCAAACAGTTGGTATGCAGTCCCTTACCACTGATCGAAAATTCTTTCGCTAATGTTTTTTGTTTAATTGTCATTCGTATTTTACTATTTGTCTTCGAGCTTATTCTTAATCTGGGCAATTTGTCTGGTCAGGCCGATCACCTGTTCGCGCAATTGCGGAAGGTTGCGATACACTGCGGCAACTTTGGCGGCCTGGGCAATTTCCATGGCCGGAGCCAATAACATGGTTTTGTTCGCTTTGACACTGTTTGCCACCCCAGACATTGCTCCCAGGCTAACATTATCGCCAATGGTAATGTGTCCGGCAACACCAACATGTCCGCCAAAACGACAGTTGCTTCCTACTTTGGTGGAACCGGCAATACCAGTTAGCGCAGCCATTACCGTATTTTCACCAACCTCAACATTGTGGGCGATTTGTACCAGATTGTCGATTTTGGTACCCTTATGGATGATCGTTGAGCCCATTGTGGCACAGTCAATCGTCGTGTTGGCGCCTATTTCGACCATATCTTCCAGGATGACATTGCCAACCTGTGGTATTTTTTTATACGAACCATCTTCTGTTGGGGCAAAGCCAAATCCATCCGAACCAACTACCGATCCGGCGTGAAGGATACAACCATTTCCAATCCGGGTATCGTCGTATATTTTTACTCCGGCAAACAGGGTACAGTCGTCGCCAATGGTTGTGTTATCGCCGATATAAACCTGCGGATATATTTTTACATGATTACCAATACGAACATTTTTACCAATGTAGGCAAATGCACCTATATAAATATTGTTACCTAATTTTGCTGACTGATCGATAAAGGATGGATTTTCAATTCCGGTCTTGCTCCCTTTGGCTTGCTGATACAATTCAAGTAACGAAGCGAAGGCTTTATAAGCGTCTGGAACCCTGATTAACGTGGCTTTTACAGCAGATTCAAGCTCCATATCCTGGTTTATAATCACAATGGAAGCTTCGGTTTCGTAAAGGTATTTATTGTACTTTGGGTTAGCGAGGAAAGTTAAAGTTCCGGGTTTGCCTTCTTCAATTTTGGCGACATCCGATACAGTTACATTGGCATCACCTTCAACCGTACCTCCCAGAAAATCAGCTATACTTTGAGCTTTGAATTCCATATTTCTTTTTATAATGCCCCGCAAAAATAGATTTTAATTATTTAATGTCCAATTCTTTCGGATAACAGATAAAATATTTCCTTACAGTTTCCGAAAAAATGGAAAGGTTAATATCTGAGGCATCAGCGATATCGCTTGTCTTATTATTTTTGAATAAAACATTAATTTTTTCGTTGGAAGCCTTGTTGTACGCGCTGTTTGAGATGGTATCGGCAATCAGGAAATACTGAAGATCTTCGTCGCAAACCCGAAATTGCCGGCAGATTTTTTCTTTGAGAGTGGCGATTTTTTGCTCCGAAAAAGGCTTTTTGCTGATCTTGATTTTGTAGAGCCGGCGGTTGATGATGCAGCGGGCCAGATACGATAAAATCGGGTCGGAATGGTTTTGCCATTCTTTGATGGAAGCGATGATATCGTTATCGTCGAGGCTGGCAAACAACTCAAGCGCAGGCTTTCCGGCAATGGTGCGGTTCTGCACAAAATCGTCCAATGTGATTTGCTGCACCAGAAAGGCTTTTAGTATTGGTGTGGCAAACACTTCTGCACCACTCAAGGCCAGTTCCCTTGCCCGGTCGAGTACGTTAATCAGCAGATATTCGGCAGAAAGCACGGTCTTGTGCAGATAAACCTGCCAGTACATCAGACGACGGGCAATCAGAAAGTTCTCAACCGAATAAATACCTTTATATTCCACGACCAGCTCGTCATTTTTGACGTTCAACATTTTAATAATACGTTCGGAACTGATGATTCCTTCCGAAACTCCGGAGAAGAAACTGTCGCGGCTCAAATAATCGAGCCGGTCCATATCGAGTTGGCTCGACACCAGTTGATGCAAAAAATGTTTGGGATACCGGTCGGTGAAAATTTGGATAGCCAGGTCGAGCTTGCCGTCAAACTGCTGGTTCAGTTCTCCCATCAGCAATAAAGATATGCGTTCGTGCGGAACGCCCTGAACCAGGGTGTTTTCGAGCACATGCGAAAATGGCCCGTGTCCGATATCGTGAAGTAAAATGGCAATAGTTACCGCATCGGCTTCTTCATCAGTGATGTCCTGTCCTTTCATTTTCAGGATGGAAATAGCCGAGCGCATCAGGTGAACGGCGCCCAGGGCATGTTCGAAACGGGTATGATTGGCGCCCGGATAAACCAGGTATGACAGTCCGAGTTGCTTGATTCGCCGTAACCGCTGAAAATAAGGATGTTCAATTAAATCGAAAACTAATTCGGCGCGAATATTGATGAACCCGAAAACGGGGTCATTGATAATTTTTTTCTTATTTGTTTTCAAGATATTATGACCTGTTTAATCTAACAAACATTACAAAAATAAGAAAGTTTTTTGGATGCTCAGTTTTGGAAGAGTTTGTGTTTTTTTCAGGATAAACAAAAACCTTAAATTATTGATTTTGACAATTTAATTAATATTACTATTTTTGTCGCGAAAATTAGAAGAAACCAGTGGTAGGGGATCGAAAGTCCCCTATTTTATTGCAGAACTATGATAGAGAAATCAAGAATAGCCGAACTTGTCAGCGAAAAGCTTACTGACGACCAGTTTCTGGTTGATGTAACCGTGTCGTCAAGCAACGTCATTCACATCATGGTCGATAGTGATACGGGCATTTCGATTAACCAGATTGTTGAAATCAGTCGTTATGTTGAAAGTAAGCTCGACAGGGATATCGAAGATTTTGAATTGTCGGTATTTTCAGCCGGATTGAGTGAACCTTTCCGGTTGGTTCGTCAGTATAAGAAAAACGTGGAAACCGAAATCGAAGTTTTTTTGTTGGGTGGACAGAAGCTGGCCGGTTTGTTAACTTCTGCCGACGATCAGGGAATTAATCTGGAAGTAACCACCAAGGAAAAAGCAGAAGGCTCAAAAAAGAAGGAACTGGTAACACGGGTCCATCATTTTGATTATTCAGAAATACGAGAAGCAAAAAAAATATTAAAATTTTAAAACCGGGACGAGATGGAGACTCTTAATCTTATCGACACCTTTGCTGAGTTTAAAGAACTTAAGAACATCGACCGCGCTACGATGATGAGCGTTCTGGAAGATGTATTCAAAAATGTTCTTCAAAAAACTTACGGCACGGATGAAAATTTCGATGTGATCATTAACATCGATAAAGGTGACTTTGAGATTTGGCGTAACAGGGAAGTTGTTGCCGACGAGGATTTTGAAGATCCGAATACACAAATTACCCTGAAAGATGCCAAAAAAATTGATGCAGACTACGAAATTGGTGAAGAAGTGACCGACGAAGTGAAATTAGCCCAGTTTGGTCGCCGTGCTATTCTGAACCTGCGTCAAAACCTGGCCAGCCGAATCATGGAGCTTGAAAAAGACCATATTTTCAACAAATACAAAACTAAAATCGGAGATATTGTTGCCGGCGAAGTTTACCAGGTTTGGAAAAAGGAAATCCTGATTCTGGACGACGAAGGCAATGAACTTATACTTCCGCGCACCGAACAGATTCCTTCCGATTATTTCAGAAAAGGAGACAACCTGCGTGCTGTGGTTTATAAAGTTGAACTCCGAAACAATAACCCGCTGATTATTCTTTCGCGTACATCGCCGGTTTTCCTCGAACGATTGTTCGAACTGGAAGTTCCTGAAATTTTCGACGGGCTGATCACCATTAAAAAGATTGTCCGGGTTCCGGGCGAAAGGGCCAAAGTCGCCGTTGAATCGTATGATGAACGGATCGACCCGGTAGGCGCCTGCGTTGGTATGAAAGGATCGCGCATCCACGGCATCGTTCGTGAATTGCGAAACGAAAATATAGATGTTATCAATTATTCGGCCAACATGCAGTTGTTCATTCAGCGCGCATTAAATCCGGCCAAAGTATCATCCATCAAACTGCACGAAGACACCAAACGCGCCGATGTTTACCTGAAACCCGACGAGGTTTCGATGGCAATCGGTAAAGGAGGCTTGAACATCAGACTAGCCAGTCAGCTGACCGGCTACGAAATTGATGTTTACCGCGAGGTCGCCCAGGACGATGAAGATGTGAATCTGGAAGAATTTGCTGATGAAATTGAAAGCTGGGTAATTGACCAACTGAAATCAATTGGCTGCGATACGGCTAAAAACGTGTTGAGCCTGACCCGGTCAGAACTGATCAAGAGAACCGACCTCGAAGAAGAAACCATCGACGAAGTTCTTCGGATACTTAGGACAGAATTTGAATAATCTTTCGGGCTTATTTAAATTATTGCATGAAAATTAGGGCATTTTAGATTTTGAATGTAAAATTGCATCATCGTTAATTCCTTAAAAAAATATTTTGAGGTTTATTTAACTGAGAGGGTTTATGGTATTAGGCAACAGTATAAAACGACTTAGTAAAGTAGCGCGGGACTTTAATGTAGGTATTTCAACCATTGTTGAATTTCTGCATAAGAAGGGATTTGATATTGATACAAATCCAAACAATAAAATTACGGATGACGCTTACCATCTTCTTGAAAAAGAATATAAAAGCGATGTCAACCTGAAAAAGGAATCCGAAAAAATTAACCTAAAAAGTCATCGCGGTATTAAAGAATCCATCTCGTTGGAAGATGTGAAAGATTCAGGTCACAAACAAGTTGAAGAGGATGAGGAAGATGATGAAGTGATCATCAAAGGACATACCTCCAAAAAGATTGAGCCCGTTCAATACAGCGAACCTAAACCCATCAGGCACGAAGAAAGTGATGAAAAATTCTCGACCGGGAGGCACGAAATAGAACAACCCCGGATCGTTGGGAAAATTGACCTGGATAATCTTCATCCCCGGAAAAAAGTTGAAGAACCAGCCGTTCAGGAAGAAAAACCAAAGGTTGTAGCTCCGCGGCCGGTAGTTGAACCCAAACCTGCACCGGTGGAACCTAAACAGGAAGAAGTAAAGCCGGTTCACAAGCCCAAAGAAGAAAAGCCGCTGGTTACTGAAAAACCTGAGATAAAAGAAGAATCCGCACGTCAGGTCGACAGCGAGGACCGCTCCGATTCAGAGATGGTTGCCATGGATATTCCGAAAGTTGAGGAAGTGAAAGTGGTCGGTAAAATTGATCTGGCATTGCTGAATCAGAAAACCCGTCCGGCTAAGAAAAGCAAAAAACAGAAAGAAGAAGAGCGGAAGGAACGTGAACGAGTACGGCGCGACACCCAGACAGCCGATTCGGAACCAGTTCAGGAAGAAAAAACTGAACCGGAGAGGATCGCACCAACTGTAATCAAGGCTAAAGTTGAAAAACTCTCGGGTCCAACCGTAGTTGGCAAAATCGAACTTCCTTCTGATAAAAAGCCAGTAGGTTCATCGTCTGAGCCTAATCAGCAACAAAACCGAAAGAAAAAGAGAAAACGCATCTCAAAAGATAATGCAGGTAATCAGCAACGGGTTAATGTGGGCGAGAAACCTGTAGTCCCTGGCGACCGCAAAAAACTGGTGGTCAATAAAAGTACGGGAGAAAACCGTGGAGCCGGCGATAAATCAAAGTTAAAAAAACGTCCGTTGCTGAAGAAAGAAGTCAGTGAAGAAGACGTTCAGAAGCAAATTAAAGACACATTAGCTCGCCTGACCACCAAAGGGACAAAATCAAAAGGATCGAAATACCGTCGTGATAAACGCCAGCTGGTTAGCGACCGTATTGCTGCACAAGCCGAACGCGACAGTGCCGATCAAAATATATTAAAAGTTACTGAATTTGTTTCGGTAAACGAGTTGGCAACCATGATGGATACTTCGGTTACCAGCGTTATTTCAACCTGTATGAGTCTGGGGTTGTTTGTGTCGATCAATCAGCGATTGGATGCTGAAACGTTAGCTATTGTGGCTGATGAGTTCGGCTACAAAGTTGAATTTGTGAGTGCTGAAATTCAGGTTGCTATAGAAGAAGAACCGGATACGCCGGAACAATTATTGCCAAGGGCGCCTGTTGTTACAGTTATGGGACACGTTGACCACGGTAAAACTTCATTGCTCGACCATATTCGTAATACAAATGTAATTGCCGGTGAAGCCGGTGGAATCACCCAGCACATCGGAGCTTATAACGTTAAATTGAGTGATGGCCGGAGAATTACTTTCCTTGACACTCCGGGTCACGAAGCATTTACAGCCATGCGTGCACGTGGCGCCCAGGTAACCGACATTGCCATCATCATCATTGCTGCCGACGATAACATCATGCCTCAGTCAATCGAAGCCATTAACCATGCGGCTGCAGCCAGTGTTCCAATTGTATTTGCCATCAATAAAATAGATAAAGCCGGGGCAAATCCTGAGCGGATCAAAGAACAATTGGCCGGAATGAATTACCTCGTTGAAGAATGGGGTGGAAAATACCAGAGTCAGGATATTTCTGCAAAAAGCGGCTTGAATGTTGAGTTATTGCTTGAAAAAGTTCTGCTCGAAGCCGAAATGCTTGAACTGAAAGGTAATCCGAATAAACGGGCTACGGGAGCCGTGCTGGAATCAACGCTCGATAAAGGTCGTGGTTTTGTTTCCACGGTACTTGTACAAAACGGATCATTGCGGGTAGGCGACGTACTTTTGGCAGGACCATATTACGGGCACGTAAAAGCAATGTTCAACGAACGTAATCAACGTGTTGACGTTGCCCGTCCGGCAGAACCGGTAATTATCCTTGGTCTTGACGGAGCTCCTCAGGCCGGCGATAAATTCAATGTCATGGAGAATGAACGTGATGCCCGAAACATTGCCAATAAACGGGAGCAATTGGCTCGCGAACAAGGCTTGCGCACACAGAAACATATTACACTGGATGAAATTGGCCGACGCATTGCCATTGGAAGCTTCCAGGAACTGAACCTGATTGTGAAAGGCGACGTTGACGGATCAATCGAAGCACTTTCTGATTCATTGATCAAACTGTCGACCGAAGAAATTCAGGTAAATGTTATTCACAAAGCTGTTGGAGCTATTTCCGAATCAGATATCATGCTGGCAACTGCCTCCAACGCAATTATCGTCGGGTTCCAGG
>CAXXKQ010000006.1:0-99556 GCA_963676535.2 Prolixibacteraceae bacterium
GCACCAGGGTATTTTGCTGCATTCGGTTTACCACCGCCCCCAACGGTTGGGGACAATATTCCGGAGGGCTACAAAATACCGTGCAACGAATCGAGCATGTGGGGAGATTATCATATTCGGGAAGCTGCGCTGCTGGTATCCAAAATCAACAACAACGAACCTTACTACACATTCTTTAATGGTATTAAATAATCATGGCATCTGAAATAACCGACTTTTCAAAACTTTGCGTTCACACACTCACCACCAAACCGTGGTCACTGGAAGAATGTGTCAAAAAACTACGCTAATGCCGGAATTCATGGCATTTACCATCTGGCGAAATGTATTGGAAAATAAAAATCTGGCGGAAGTTAAATCAATGCTGGACGATTACGGGATGAAGGTTGTTTCTTTGGCTCGCGGTGGATTTTTCCCTTCCATTGAAAAAGAAAAACGCGAAGCTGCCATTCAGGATAATTTAAGGGCTGTTGAACAAGCTGCGGCAATCGGTGCGCCGTCGATTGTACTGGTTTGTGGGGCTGATGGCCGCCAGTCGCTCGAAAAATCGCGGGAGCAAATTGCAGAAGGGATTCTGCGAATTCTGCCAGCCGCTCAAAGTGCGGGAGTCAAATTGTCGATTGAACCGCTGCACCCGATGTATGCGGGCGACCGCTCGGCCATCAACACGATGAAGCAGGCCAACGACATGGTCGAACTAATTAATTCGGAATGGGTGGGCATTGCGGTAGACGTGTATCATTTGTGGTGGGACGATACCTTGCAATCGGAAATCAAACGGTGCGCAGCCAACAATCATTTGTATGCTTTTCATGTGTGCGACTGGAACGGGCCAACCACCGATTTTCTAAATGATCGTGGACTGATGGGCGATGGCTGCATCAATATTCCTGAAATACGCGGTTGGGTGGAAGAAGCAGGGTTTTCAGGATACAACGAAGTTGAAATTTTTTCGGATAAATATTGGGCAACCGATCAGTTTGAATATCTGGAAAAGATAAAGAAGGCATATTTGACAAAAACATGAGATTAGCATTTTCAGACTTGAAACTTGGAATTTGAAACTTGAAACCATTAAAATAATGAGCACAAATTTAACCATTCACAAAGTAGGAATCATCATGAACGGCGTTACCGGCCGAATGGGAACCAACCAGCACCTGATGCGTTCCATTGTTGAGATTATCAAGCAAGGCGGCGTTCAGGTTGGGCCTTCTGAGTTTATTATGCCCGACCCTATTCTGGTTGGCCGCGATGAAGTGAAGCTTCGGAAGCTTTGTAAAATGTCGGGAGTAGAAAAAATGACTACCAGTCTGGATGAAGTCATACAGGATCCGTATTACCAGATTTATTTCGATGCTCAAACCACCGGGAGACGGGCTGATGCTGTGAAAATGGCTGCCAAAGCCGGCAAGCACGTGTATTGCGAAAAACCTGTCGCCGTTTCAACACAACAGGCGCTCGAATTGTACGAGGTTTGCGAAAAAGCAGGAGTGAAACATGGCGTAGTTCAGGATAAACTGTGGTTACCCGGACTGATGAAACTGAAACGTTTGATGGAAAACGATTTCTTCGGAAAAATTCTGTCGGTACGCGGTGAGTTTGGCTACTGGGTTTTCGAAGGATTCAACGTTCCGGCACAGCGTCCGAGCTGGAATTACCGGAAGGAAGACGATGGCGGAATCATTGTGGACATGCTTTGTCATTGGCGATATGTGCTCGATAACCTCTTCGGAGATGTGAAAGGAGTATTTTGTCTTGGTGCCACCCATATTCCTGAACGGGTTGATGAACAGGGTAAGGTATATCAATGTACTGCTGACGATGCTGCCTATGCTACTTTTGAACTGGAAGGTGGTGTGATTGCCCATTTCAACTCATCATGGGTAACCCGTGTTCGCCGCGACGATCTGCTCACGTTGCATGTTGACGGAACCAAAGGATCAGCCGTAGCCGGATTGCGCGAATGCTGGACCCAACATTACGGAAATACGCCAAAACCGGTCTGGAATCCGGATATTCAAAACCCAATTAATTTTTATGAAGGTTGGTCGAAAGTGCCGGAGCAGGAAGTGTTTGACAACGCATTTAAAGCCGAATGGGAATTGTTTCTGAAACATGTGGTCAAAGACGAACCTTTCAGGTGGAATTTGCTGGAAGGCGCCAAAGGCGTTCAACTGGCCGAAAAAGGACTGGAAAGCTGGGCGAAACGCGCCTGGGTTAATGTCAGCCCCCTTCTTATTCCCCCACAGGGGGAAAGATTATAAAATCCCCAAAGAAGATAGCGAAGAAACTGAAATTGAATATTAATATACAAAATATATGGAAAGCAAAAAGTCTCCCCATCGGGGAGATTTAGAGGGGCTAAAGTCCCCCGCCGGGGCATTTAGGGGGCCACAAATCGCATTTATAACCGGCGGAACACGGGGAATTGGCCTCGGGATTGCGGTGGAACTGGCGAAAGCCGGATTTGATCTGGCCGTGAACGGTGTTCGGGACGAAACTGCAGTAAGACCGGTCCTCGAACAATTGAGCAGTTTCGGAGTTCAAGTGGTATACATTCGCGGTGATGTGTCCAAAACTGAAGACCGCCAGCGAATGGTCATGGAAGTTCTCAACCGGTTTGGAAAAATAAATGTGCTGGTCAACAATGCCGGAATTGCCCCTCCCGAGCGAAAAGATATTTTGCAAGCTACGGAAGAAAGCTTCGAACAGGTGTTGAATGTTAATCTCCAGGGGCCGTATTTCCTGACTCAGCTGGTGGCCAACCGGATGATTGAATTAAAGAAACAAAGTCTGAAAGAGTTCTTTTGTATCATTAATGTTTCGTCGGTTTCGGCAACGGTAGCTTCAATCAACCGAGGTGAGTACTGCATCTCTAAAGCTGGAATTGCAATGGCTACCAAACTTTGGGCAGCACGTTTGGGCGAATTCGATATTCCGGTTTATGAAATTCAGCCTGGAGTGATAAAAACCGACATGACTTCCGGAGTTCAGGAAAAATATGATCGCTTGTTTCAACAGGGCCTGGCCATTCAGCAACGCTGGGGAACACCTGCAGATATTGGCAAAGTAGCCGCTGCAATGGCTTCAGGAAATATGCCGTACTCAACCGGACAAGTGGTGATGGTTGATGGCGGAATGACAATTCAACGGCTGTAAGTTTCAGAATTATTTGAATCTTATTTCGGCCTACATTCTTAGAAAATAGCCATATTTTTCTGAAGCTTTTTCGATTAGTCGCACTTCTTTTTTATTGTGTGGCCTGAAATGGTCAAGCTCAATCACCACTGAATTTTTTGTGAATGTGCGCTTCCAAAGGCCCGATATCTGGCCGTTTACCACTAGGATAGGTCTGAAAACGCCATTGTTGGAGATGGCTTTGGTGTGATGGTCGAGGGTAATGGCGGCACTGCGGTTTCGGTAGGCAATGAAGTATTCATCGAACGCCGGCAGCAAATAAACCGAATCGGGGAGGGGTGGCTGATTGAAAGCAGGTTCGGTAAACCAATAGGTTTCATTATCAATTTCTGCTGAAATTAGTGTTGATTGGTTGATTTCGAGCGCTTTTCGGGCATCGCTGATCCGCAGTCCCGACCACCAGATAAAATCGGCCAATGTTGCCGGGCCGTGACTGCTGAAGTATTTTTTTGCCAACAAAGCCAATGCTTCCTCTTTATGGAGAAGATTTTTCTTCGGTACGCGTTCTTCCAGAAGCATATAGGTTTGCTTTTTCGCGATAACCGGTCCGCTACAGATCAGGCTTTCAATTTCGGCTTCCATCAGGATATGCGGAAGTCGCTGTCCTTCGGGTGTGATTCCCGACTGGTTGAGGTGGTTGCCAATTTCATCTCGGGTCAGTGCCTGGTTTCCCCGAAGCGCTTTCTCCAGAACTTTCCGGCTGGCACTCAAAACATCGGTAGTTAAACCTAGATCGCGGTTTCGCGATTTGCATTGCGATTTAATTTGTGGTGCAGTAAGTTCGAGCATCCAGTAAATATCATCAGCCGAAACCAGATGCCAGGTGGGGCGCATGAGGTGGGTGCGCAAAATTTCTCCCCGGTTGAAAACTGCTTCAACTTCGGATTCGGTGGAGTGGGGAAGGCGCAACCCGACTGCCCATTTCGACATCGGAAAATCCTGTGCCTGCATAGCGCCCATCCAGCCAACCAATTCTTTGGCCGTGGCGAATTGCGGCGCAGCAATTCGCTGGTTGAGAAGGCGAATCGATGTTATGTTTGAAGGATTCATGTTTGATGTTTTGACAATGGGTTTTATTTATTTCTGCTTCAGCATTTTAACGTTCATTGAATGAATCATCACCGGCTTTTTCCCAGTGTTCCAAACGTAAACAGTGACTTTGGTGACCGGTAAATTCAAGTCCAGATAATTGAAAACATGGTTCATTTCATGCTGATCTATAATTTGCCGGTTGATTTCAATTCCATGCCAATTTTTTTCTGCAGCTGCATTTTCTGTTTCAATAACCAAAATGGAGTGGGCGTTCTGGTTGGTTTTCAGCCAACAGTCAACAGTTATGCGGGTTGCCGTTTTGGCTAAACTGTCGGTGTTAAGCTTAAATGCCGGTGAGAATCCTTTTGGCTCAATCAGATAGTATTTTTGATGATCAGTCGGGTCATTTTTTATGGATTCAGTATTGAATCCGCTCCATTTTGGATTGTCAGATTCTAACGTAAAATTTTCGTTTACAACTATTTCAGGAACAAAGATTGAATCCTTTCCGAAAAAATCACTCACGATTTTCTCATTTGCATCAAAATATTCCCATTCCAGCGAAAATGAATCTTTTACCATGTTTTTGTCGGAACAGGTCATCAAAACTTCTGTAATCTTTTCTGGAGGTGACTGATTTCCGGCGCTGGTGTAAAAAGGCGAAATCCAAATTCCATCAACAGCATTTTGCGGAACAATCCGGTATTTGAGTGTGCTGCCATTCAAGGTCTTAAAATACATGTAATACAGTTCGTCTTTGTATAGAAAGCTTTTTATTTTTCCTGAAAAACTAAGATCAAGATGCAGTCTCAAACGTGTAAAATGACTGGCTGAATCAGGAATAGCAATCCATTTGTGCCATTGGGAAGTTTGTGTTTTTGTGACGGTCGAATGAATCTCCAAAGCCTGTTTGCGTTTTCGATAGACCAGAAAATTTTCATCCGAATAAATGCGTTCGTAATTTTTGATCAATTCAATCAGCGTTTGCGGTTCGTCGTTCAATAAATAGCGGTTGTCAATGCTTTCAAGCCGACCGCCGTTCAGGTCAGAAGTAACATTGTTCAATCCGAAAATGAAATATTCGGGTGCATCGCTGCCGCTGAAATGATTGGCGTTTCTCTTGTCGAGCCACGAGGTGTAAGCCGCATACGATTGTATCACCGGACGCGCCTTCCAGTTTAAATGATTGGCGGCAACAATTGTATAATCCCAGGGATAAATATCGGCAGTTGCATCGCCAATTTGTTTGCGGATGGCTTCAGGTAAACGGTTTCCTGCAATGCTTTCAAGGTTTTGCTTTTCACTTGTTTTCTTTATTTCTGAATAAGACGAAACGAACTTTACAAAATTTTCAATTCCTGAATAGTTGAGGGTGAGCGGTTGAGGATTTTCCACATTTTTCATATTTACAGCAAAAAGCAGATAGGCTCCCAGAATTACAGGAATATTGATTAGCCGATTTTTACGGTTATAAACCAAAAACAGGATCATTGAAGATGCCGCAAAGTAGAGAAATGTTCGGACATGATAATAGTCTTCACGTGCCATTCCGTATTTCCAGGCGGCAAAAAAGCCAAGAAGAAAAAGAAACCCAAACATTTTGCCCTCTTTGGTTTTCTGTAAAAATGAAATGGTACAAATAACCAGTAAAAAAGGGATAACCTGCAGCCAGTTGTTGTTTGGGTGAAAGGCGGCAGCGGCTGAATTGTCGCCAGCTAAGTGAACCATTCCGATGCAGTAATTGACGAACCCTGAAGGCTTTCTGTAAAGTAACATCCAAAACAACAGCATTGTAGCAAGCACAACGAAACTGTCAGCAAGACTGCGTTTATAGTTTTTATGGCGGAGAAAATCGATGGCCAGCAATGAAAAAGTAAGTGTTCCGGCAATAATGGCGACATAAGCTTTTACGTAAAAGGCAAAGGCTGTAAGCGCGAAGCCCCAGAATTTCGGGAGTGGCTTTTCATTTTTCAGGTAAAGCAGGTAGGCTGCTGAAATGTTTAAAATTACAAGCTGGTTGAAATTCGAAAGGCTGAAAATAAACCAGGCCAGCGCGGCTGTTAACAGCCAGTAATACCATTTTTCTTCATCAAAAAGGCTGAATAACTGGATCACAAAAATAACCTGCAAAAGCATGGTGACAATCGCCGATAAAATAAAGTTATCTGCCAGCGGATACATGAAAAATGCAAGTGGCCCATGCGGAAAGATGATTCCCTGTCCAGGCAAAAGCCCGTTGGAAAAAAGCTGATTATACAGCCATTTTAGTGGCGGGTCGATGCCAATGTTATAATCGAGTTCAATTCCCGGAAAACTGAAAATAGCTACAACCAAGGCCATGATTAACAGTCCGGTGTATTTGCTTTTCCTACGGATTATAAGATTGGTTACCAATTTCTTCATTGTGATGTGAGTCGGTTTTCTTTGTAAAAATAGAATTGTCAGGAAGAATAGGCAAAATTAGCGTACATAATTTTGAAGGAATTATTACTTATTCGCCTCAAGGGTTGAAATAAATTATCCTATCATCCCTTTGGCATTATCATTCAATTTCTATTTCAACCCTTTATTTGCATTACTCCATGGCCATCCATCAAAGTAAACTTAATTTGATGGATAAAGCCGTAATTGGTATTTTATAGGTGTATAATTAACACCTATTTTGCTATTTTTGAAATCTGCATTTTCCGACAGCAATTCTAAACCTAAAAACGGTATCATGAAATTATTCACAACTACACCTTTTTGTGTTTTTTTGTGTGTACTGATTTACTTTTCAACTCAAGGTCAAACAGTGAATGGTGATTATCCCATACGTCCTGTGCCGTTCACAGCGGTAAAAGTGACCGATTCCTTTTGGGCGCCTCGTATCAAACTGAACCACGAAATCACTATTCCGATTGCTCTGAACCAGTGTTACAAGACTGGGAGGGTCGATAATTTTAAGGTGGCCGCCAAACTTCAGGAAGGAAAATTCTGCACCGAATACCCGTTTGACGATACCGACATTTATAAAATTATTGAAGGGGCGAGTTATTCGCTTCAAACTACTCCGGATGCGAAGCTGGATGCGCGGCTTGATACGTTAATTGATCTGGTAGCCAAAGCCCAGGAACCGGATGGTTACCTGTACACCAACCGCACGATTGATCCGCTGCACACCCACGTCTGGGCGGGTAAAGAGCGCTGGGAAAAAGAGTCGGATTTAAGTCACGAATTATACAACAGCGGTCATTTGTTCGAAGCGGCTGTGGCGCATTATCTGGCTACCGGCAAACATTCGTTTCTGGATGTGGCCATTAAAAATGCTGATTTGCTGGTCAAAACCTTCGGACCGGGTAAATTGCTTCGCTCTCCCGGACATCAGGTGGTTGAAATGGGGTTGGTGAAAATGTACCGGGTGACAGGTAAAAAAGAATACCTCGATCTGGCTAAATTCTTTATTGATAGCCGTGGGCAAAATTCCCCGCACAGTCGTGGTGAATATTCGCAGGATCATATTCCGGTGGTTCAGCAAACCGAGGCTGTTGGTCATGCTGTTCGTGCCACTTATTTGTACTCCGGAATGGCTGATGTGGCGGCTATTACGGGCAATGAGCAATATGTAAATGCGCTCGGAAAAATCTGGGACGACATCGTGAACTACAAACTGTACATCACAGGAGGAATTGGCGCAGCAGCCGGTCACGAAGGTTTCGGGCCGAAATACGACCTGCCCAACATGTCGGCTTACAACGAAACCTGCGCATCAATTGGCAACATTTACTGGAACTACCGCATGTTTTTGCTGCATGGCGACTCGAAATATTACGATGTTCTGGAGCAAATTCTTTACAACGGGATGATTTCCGGAGTGTCGAAAAGTGGCGATCATTTCTTTTATCCCAATCCCCTCGAATCGATGGGGCAACATGCCCGCAGCGAATGGTTTGGTTGCGCCTGCTGCCCCAGCAACGTGTGCCGGTTTATACCTTCGGTTCCGGGCTACATGTATGGGCAAACCGATTCGCGTTTATATGTCAATCTGTTCATTCAAAGTAAGGCATCGTTAATCCTGAACAAACAAAAACTTGAAATTGAGCAAACCACCAAATATCCATGGGAGGGAGAGGTGAAATTTGCTGTTAGTCCTGAAAAAGAAAATGTATTTGAGTTGGCTGTTCGCATCCCGGGTTGGCTGGCCGAAAAACCGCTGCCGGGTAGTTTGTATACTTTTCAGGAAAAAAGAGTTCAACCGTTTGTACTAAAAGTGAACGGACAACCTGCCAACTATAAGCTTGAAAACGGATTTGCAGTAATCAGCAAAACATGGAGAAAGGGCGATGTTGTGACGCTTTCGTTACCGATGAATATTCGTCGGGTTGTAGCCAATGAAAAGGTAGTTGCCGACAATAATAAAGTGGCCCTGATGCGCGGCCCGATGGTATATTGTGCCGAATGGCCCGATTACGGAGATAAACATGTTTTGAACCTGATTTTAGATAACCAATCGGAGTTAAAATCCGAGTTTCATCCCGAAACTTTGGGTGGAGTTGTTTTGCTGAAAGGGAAGTCCAAAAGCATTGCCCGGACTGACGAAAATAAAATGAAAGAAACTAATACCCCTTTTACTGCAATTCCTTATTATTCGTGGGCCAACCGCGGAAACGGCGAAATGGCGGTTTGGTTTCCGGTTAAGGCCAGCGCTGCCAGGCCGCTGCCGGCTCCAACGATTGCCTCCAAAAGTAAAATCAGCTCCACAGACGATTTAAAGGCAATTGTCGCTGTCAACGATCAGGTTCTACCTAAAAATTCGAACGACCGCGAAACCATTTACTGCCATTGGTGGCCTCAAAAAAATACTACCAAATGGATTCAATACAATTTTGAGAAACCCACTAAAGTTTCGGTTGCCAAAGTTTATTGGTTCGATGATGCGCCCTGGGGCGGATGCCGCATTCCGGCTTCGTGGAAAATTTTGTATCAAATCCCTTCCGGAGCATGGAAATTGGTTGAAAACACAACACCCTACGAGAATCAGAAAGACAAACTGAATGTGGTACATTTCAACCCGGTAGAGACATCTGCGCTTCGGCTCGAAGTTCAACTTCCGTCCGATAATTCGTCGGGAATTTATGAATGGGAAGTTGAGTAAATCGTTTGATTAGTTGTTTGTTACGAAAATGGTGGGTAAAAATGCGCTTGATTACCTGCTCGCAATTGACTTGCTTAATTTAAAAATATTTTTTTGCCTCAAATTGTTGTTTTTACAATAAACCTTTTTGAAACCTATAAAACCCAAATACACATGAAAAACTTGTCATTTTTAATTGCCATTACTCTCATTTTTGGAGCCTGTTCAGCTAAAGTTTGGGAGAAAACTTCGGATGGAGTAGTGGTACATCCCCAAAACAAATCAGAAAATAGTGCACAAACCATCAAACTTCAGGTAATTAATGATCAAATTATACGGGTGGTGGCTTCTCCAACCGAACAGATTAATTCGGCTAAGAGTCTTTGCGTGGTTGATAACCCTGGCGGTCCAACCAGTTTTGAGGTAACAGAACAAGCGGATACATTGGTTTTAACTACCGCAAAGGCAACTGCAAAAGTTTCGATGCAAACCGGTGCTGTTGTTTTTTACGATGAAAATGGGAAAGTGATTCTGAAAGAACGAGCTTCAGGAGGAAAAACCTTTGCCCCAATTACCGTTGAAGGTACGAGCGGATACAGCTTTTCTCAGATTTTTGAATCGCCTGACAATGAAGCATTCTACGGACTTGGTCAGCATCAATCTGACGAATTCAATTACAAAGGGCGCAACGAAATCCTTTATCAGTACAATACCAAAATGTCGGTGCCTTTTGTTGTTTCGAATAAAAACTATGGCCTTTTGTGGGACAATTATTCGGTGACCAAGTTTGGTGATCTGCGCGATTATTCTGAAATGGATTTATTCAAACTCTACAATTCGAAAGGCGAGGAAGGTAGTTTATCCGGAATTTACTACACAAATTCTGATACCAATCAGGTATTTGTAAACCGCAATGAATCGTCTATTGATTACGAAAATCTGGAAACTATAAAGAAATTTCCGGAGGGATTTCAGTTCAACAATTCAACAATCGTTTGGAAAGGTCAGATTGAGCCTAAAGAATCGGGTGAATTTCATTTCAAATTGTATTACGCCGGATACACCAAAGTTTATATCGATAACGAACTGATTGTTCCCGAACGCTGGCGTACAGCCTGGAATCCGAATACCTACAAGTTTACCAAGCAGCTAGAAAAAGGGAAAAAATATCCGATCAGGTTGGAGTGGAAACCCGATGGCGGAACATCCTACATCGGCCTGAAAGCTTTGAGTCCTCGCCCGAAAGCCGATCAGGAGGCATTAACGCTTTCGTCGGAAATGGGCGATCAGATTGATTACTATTTTATCCGTGGGAACAATATTGATGAGGTAATTAGTGGTTACCGCACAGTGACGGGCAAAGCGCAGATTATGCCTAAATGGGCGATGGGTTACTGGCAGAGTCGCGAACGCTATAAATCGGCTGATGAGCTGGTGAATGTGGTGAAAGAATACCGCAAACGTCAAATTCCGCTTGATAATATTGTGCTTGACTGGAGCTATTGGCCGGTTGAAGCTTGGGGTTCGCATGAATTCGATCCGAAGCATTTTGCTGATCCGGCCGGAATGGTCAAAAATGTACACGATTTGAATGCGCACATCATGATTTCGGTGTGGCCGAAATTCTATCATACCACCGATCATTATAAGGAATTCGACAGCAAAGGCTGGATGTACCAACGTGCAACTAAAGACAGCGTTCGCGACTGGATTGGCAAAGGTTACATCGGTTCTTTCTATGATGCCTACAACCCTGATGCTCGCAAATTATTCTGGAGTCAGATGAAAGAACACATTTATTCCAAAGGATTTGACGCTTGGTGGATGGATGCTTCGGAGCCGGATATTCTTTCGAATGCCAGTATTGAATACCGCAAACAACTTATGACACCAACGGCTCTCGGCCCATCAACAAAATATTTCAATGCTTATGCTTTGATGAATGCTGAAGCCATATACAATGGTCAGCGCGAAGCCGATCCGAACAAACGCGTATTCCTTTTAACCCGTTCCGGATTTGCCGGATTACAGCGTTATTCCACAGCAACTTGGAGCGGCGACATTGGTACACGTTGGGAAGATATGAAAGCCCAGATTTCGGCAGGATTGAATTATGCCATCGCCGGAATTCCATATTGGACCATGGATATTGGCGGTTTTTGTGTTGAGAACCGTTATGTACGAGCCAAAGAAGGTTCAGAAGATTTGAACGAATGGCGCGAATTGAATTCACGTTGGTATCAGTTTGGCGCTTTCTGTCCTTTGTTTCGCAGCCATGGACAATATCCATTCCGCGAAGTGTTCAATATTGCTCCTGAAAATCACCCGGCCTACAAAAGTATGGTATACGTCAATAAATTGCGCTACCGCCTGATGCCGTATATCTATTCGCTGGCCGGAAAAACTCATTTCGAAGATTACACAATCATGCGCGCCATGGTAATCGATTTTGCTGCTGATTCGCAAGTAAATAATATTGGCGATCAGTATATGTTTGGTCCGTCTATTTTGGTAGCTCCGGTTTATCAATACAAAGCCCGTACCCGTGAAGTTTATTTCCCGGCAACCAATGGCTGGTACGATTTATACTCCGGAAAATATACTGAAGGTGGTCAAAAAGTAAATGTTGATGCGCCTTATGACAGAATGCCTTTATTTGTGAAAGAAGGTTCAATTGTGCCTTTTGGTCCAGAAATTCAGTTTGCCGGTGAAAAACAGGCTGACAAAATCACGCTGTACGTTTATACTGGGAAAGATGCTGAATTTACCTTGTATGAAGACGAGGGCGTAAATTATAACTATGAAAAGGGAGCTTTCAGTACGATTCCGCTGAAATACAATGAAAAGTCTGGTAAGCTTACCATTGGCGATGCAAGCGGTTCGTTTGATGGAATGCTGAAATCGCGTAAATTCAACATTGTCTGGATCAGCAAACAAAAACCCGTTGCTTTTGATCTGAGTAAAAAAGCTGATGCTGTAATTACTTATGAGGGCAAATCTGTGGACGTGAGTAAATGATTGGGTGTGGCGGTTGAAAATCGCGGTCCTCAACTCGAAAAAACCTTTTCCGAAGCTTTATGCTCTGGAAAAGGTTTTTTCGGGTTGATAGCATACAAATTTTCGTTTTCTTTGTATTTGAAGCTGCTGATTATAGCTGAATTAAAGACTAAAGCACTGAAAAAATGGAAGATATATTTCAGAAAATTGGTACAACTCAAACCCTGAGTCAGAAGATTGAACGGAACATTGAACGGGCAATTAGAGAGAAAAAATTGCCCATTGGAGCCAAACTTCCTTCGGAACGAGAGCTTTGCGAGATGTTTGCCGTTAGTCGTACTGCGCTTCGGGAAGCTTTGCGAAGGCTGAGTGCACGCGGATTAATCGAAATCAAAAAGGGGAGTGGGATGGTGGTTACCAAGATTGACATGAAGGATGCCATCAGTTCACTCAACTTGTATTACGACTTAAAGTTTGACGAGAATCTGATCAGTCAAATCATTGAACTTCGACTCGCGTTTGAGCCTGAAATTGCCAAAATGGCTGCGCTGAACCGCACCGAAGAGGATCTGAAAAACATGGAAGCCAATTTGGTCGAATTTGCCAAATGTAATCCGGATAATACCCAACTCGAATCAGATATTGATAACCGCTTTCATCTGGCAGTAGCGCGTGCCACCGAAAACCCATTTGTAATTGTTACAATGGAACCTGTGCATAATTTGTTGCCCCGGATGCGTAACTTCATTTATGCCAATATCGAAGGCGAAAAAGAAATTACTTTGGGCTATCACAAAGAAATTGTAAATGCCATCCGCGAACGAGATGCCGAGCGGGCCTACGAAAAAATGATGGCCCACATTGATCGGAATATGCAGGTTTATAACAAATTCTTCAAGAGAAGTTAAAAAGCATGACATGAAATGTAAAAATGAAGGCAGTCTGAAAAGGCTGCCTTCATTTTTTAATTGGTTAGGAGATTAGTCCATTGCATCGTAAACAACTACCTTTTGCCAAAGGTGCTGGCAATCTTCAATAAATTTGAGGTGAATGGGGTGTGTCTGGTAAATATTCTGATCTTCTTTGTTTTTGAAGAAAGCCATGTAGGAATAGGTAAACGAATCGTCGACAACTTCGCGCGACGACTCAACGGGCCTTCCAATATGGCTTGATTGAATCAACGGTACTTTGATCAGGGCCTGCAAGCCTTTTTCAAATTGCTGGCATGCCTCTGCGTTGCCGGGTTCTTTCAGCCAGAAAAATACGTGATGAACAAATATTTGCTTCAGGGGAGCTTCTGTTGCGTGTGTTGATTTGGAAACAGCCATCAGTCCTGTTGCTGCCAGAAATGCAGTTGCCTTCTTTCCCAAATTCCGTCGGTTGTCCATCTTTAAAATGATTTGACGACTTGTCTGAGTTGTACAAGCCGGGTTAGTAGTCCTTCCAGTAAATCGAGTTGAAGCATGTTTGCACCATCCGATTTGGCATTAGCCGGGTCAGGGTGAGTTTCAATAAAAATGCCATCTACTCCAACAGCTATTCCGGCGCGGGCAATGGTTTCAATTAATTGTGGTCGCCCTCCGGTAACTCCGCTCGATTGATTGGGCTGTTGCAGCGAATGGGTAATATCCAGAATCACCGGACAGTTGTTCTTCTGCATTTCCGGTATTCCGCGATAGTCTACAATCAGGTCTTGATAGCCAAAAGTTGAGCCCCGTTCAGTCAGGAAAACATCGTCATTTCCACTTTCGCGAACTTTGGTAACTGCAAATTTCATGGCTTCGGCTGATAGAAACTGTCCTTTTTTGATGTTTACGGCTTTCCCGGTTTCAGCAGCAGCAACCAGGATGTCGGTTTGCCGGCAAAGAAAAGCTGGAATTTGCAGCATGTCGACATATTCGGCGGCTATTGCAGCTTCCGGGGCCGAATGAATGTCGGTTACCGTTGGAATATGAAATGTTTCGCTGACTTTCCGCAATATTTTCAGGGCTTTTTCGTCGCCAATGCCTGCAAATGAGTCGAGCCTGGAGCGATTAGCTTTACGGTACGAACCTTTAAAAATATAGGGAATCTGCAATCTGTCGGTAATGGCAACTATCCGTTCTGCAATTTCAAGTGCCATTTGCTCGCCTTCAATGGCACATGGTCCAGCCAACAAAAGAAAATTTGAATTCGGGTATTTTAATTGATCAATCATTTTTCGGGAGTTGTAATTTAATACGAAGATAATTCAAATTTTTAATTCATCCGGACAAACAAAAACCGGAAACAGTACTGAATGGTTCAGCTGTTTCCGGTTGCATAGTAAAATGGAGATGATTAAAACTTGTTGCTCAGAATTTTAAGCTGTACCCGATTCCGATGATGTCCATACTTTCCTTATCGGCTTCGGAGTAATCCTGAAGGCGGTAAAACAGGCTGGCTTCGTTGTTTTTGTTAATCGAATAGGAAAGACCTCCGGTGTACCGCATTTTGTCGATATCTTTCAAAATCAAGTCGTGGAAAGCTTCAACTGAGACAAAAGGCACTAATTTACTTGCTTTTATGTCGTAGTCAATTTTTGCGCGATACCTGAAATAGGATGCCTTGTCATCGGTTGTTTGATCAAAATCGGCGCCGTTGGTGTACCGGAGGCGAAACTGAACGTCAAAACGTTTCAGCTCAAAGCCTGACTTGGCGTCAAAAGCTACGCGGTTATAGGCAACCTGGCCTTTATAGGCACCCGTACTGTTCTTGTATTTCCATTCATTCTCGTAACGGTAATATCCGGCCAGGGTGAGATATTTGTGCAACTTATAGGATAGTCCGCCTTCCAGGATGTATGAATCCATCTCAAATCCACCCAACATCCGTATTTCAGGATTGAATTCAACTTTCAGGTTTTTAATTACTTTTTTACTGAACTCCAGTTCAATCCATGTTGAAGGTCCATTCTGCGCAAAACCCGAAAAAGTCAGTAGGATTGCCCCAATGAAAGGCAGTTTCTTAATTTTCATTTTTATAATTTTTCCCGTTTACGTCAAAGAAAATAAAGATATAGGCAACGTCGCGAAGAAAGTCAATTCGTTCAATTTCAAATCGTTTAATGTTGATTCCGGTTCTTGTTTTCAGATCATCCAGTAAGATGTCTTCTTTCCCGGCCTGAACGTTCTCGATTTTTTCATAAATAATCCGGTAGGAAATTTCCTGGCGCAGATTCAGGATTTTTTCCAAAATATAAACTCCGCCAACAACCAGAAGGTTGGTGGTGATTAGTTCAGCATAGCTGATTTTTTTGTTAGCCAGTGCGTTGATCACCGAAACGGCAATTACCACGAAAAGGTAAGTCATTTCCTTAATCGGGATGGCATCGGTCCGATACCGGATGATGCCAAAAATCGCAAATAAACCGAGCGCAAATCCGAGTTCAATCTTTACACTTTCGAGCAGAAAGCAAAGCAAAAAAATGACAATGCTTATTGCAATGTAGCTGAAATAGAAATCTTTACGCTTGCTTGTTTTGGCATACAGGCCAACAACAATAAGGGTGATCACACCCAGGTTTAGTGCAAAACGGATTAATAATTCGAGGTAATCTTCAGAGTTAATGAGTTTGATTCCGAGAAACCGAAGATTTTCTTCATTCGGAAAAATATCCAAAAAAAAGTTTAATAGTTGCATTTTCAGGTGTTTAGTAATAGTTTTCTTTTTTTATTTTCAGTAACAACGGTTTAAAATTGTTTTTTTTGATGTTGTCTTCAAGCAACGCGCGGCCAATGCAATATTTGCTAAAGCCTTGTGGTTTTATCTTTTTCTGTTGAAGTGCTTTACTTATCAAGGCCGGATTGCTTGATTTGCTTTGTTTTATTTCTATGATTACCAGATTGTTGAGGGTGATTTCTTGGCTTTGGTTTTTGAAGCCGGGAAGCAGATCAACCGTAACCCGCTCGGTAAACTGGCGATTAACCAAAGTAAACCGATTGAAATTACTCCTGATTTTTGGCTCAATCAGGCGACCTGAATAAGGCGAAAACTCTTCAAGAAAATGAAATTCCTCGGATGAAAAATAAGGCTCAAAATTTTGACGAGCAATTCGTTCTTTGATAGTTCGACCTTTGTTGCTTTTAAATTTAACTTCGAGAAAGTTGTCACCGGACTGAATATATTTTCGCAACCTGATTTTATACCTGTTTTGTTTGCCGTTTTGATGACAAAGAAACATGTGATTATCAGCAGTGTCGAAATAAGTATTGTCGTATTTGAAGATTGTTTCCCCCTCAATTTCGAGCGTGGAATAATTGTCGCGTATTGCTTCGAGTATAGGTGGAAGCTGAGAAATGTGCAGACAAAATTTCTGGTCGATCCGGTTCATCAGCCTGACCTTTTCTATGCCAGGTAAGGACACTTTCGAAAATTCAGTTAAGATGTTTTTGATCAGCTCCATGGTCATTTTTAGGTTATGCGAAACTAAGCTTTTTTTCAATCATGCTGTAACAGCTGTGTAACATGAATGCAATAATTCCATCATTCTCATAGCTGATATCCGAATAAAGGAATGGTGACCCTACTTTTTATAGGGAATAATCCTCTGAGGGCAATTAAAATGACTTAAAGACTTCTTTTTATTTGTCGTATCTTTTTCCCCAAAGGCTTTTTAAACGTTCGAGTATTTTGATTTCAAGCGGGTTGTTTTGCGGGATGTAGAACCTCTTTTTCCTGATTTCCTTCGGAAGGAAATCCTGCTCGACAAAGTTTTTTTCGTAGGAATGGGCGTATTTGTAATCTTTTCCGTATCCCAATTCTTTCATGAGTTTGGTTGGAGCATTGCGAATGTGCAGCGGCACGGGAAGATCGCCGGTTGATTTGACCGCTGCTATAGCATCGTCAATAGCCGAATAGGCCGAATTGCTTTTGGGCGAAGTTGCCAGGTAAATGGCGCACTGCGAAAGGATGATCCGGGCTTCGGGGTAGCCGATTTTATGCACGGCGTCGAACGTACTTTGGGCCAGCAATAAAGCATTCGGGTTAGCCAGACCAATATCTTCAGCGGCCAGAATAAGCATCCGGCGGGCAATAAATTTGACATCTTCGCCGCCTTCAATCATGCGGGCCAACCAATATACGGCAGCATCGGGATCGCTTCCACGCATGCTTTTAATAAAAGCAGAAATGATGTCGTAGTGCAATTCACCGTTTTTGTCGTACATCGCCATGTTGTTCTGCAGCCGATCGACAACCTTTTCGTTGGTAATTAGAACCTGTTCGTTTTCGTCGGCATTGACTACCAACTCAAGTACATTGAGCAGCTTTCGGGCATCGCCGCCTGAAAACCGGAGCAAAGCCTCATCTTCTTCAATCCGGATATCTCTTGTTTTCAGGTAAGTGTCCCTGGTTAGGGCGAGTTGAACGATTTTCAGCAAATCTGCTTTTTCAAGCGATTTCAGAATATAAACCTGGCAGCGCGACAACAACGGAGAAATCACTTCAAACGATGGATTTTCAGTAGTGGCGCCTATCAGCGTAACGATTCCCTGTTCAACGGCGCCGAGCAACGAATCCTGCTGCGATTTGCTGAACCGGTGGATTTCATCGATGAAAAGAATGGGATTGGGATGATTGAAAAACTGGTTGCGTTGGGCTTTTTCAATTACATCCCGAACATCTTTAACGCCCGAATTAACAGCGCTTAACGTATGAAATGGACGGTTGAGTGTATTGGCAATTATTTTGGCAAGGGTTGTTTTTCCAACTCCCGGAGGCCCCCACAATAAAAACGATGAAATTTTGCCTGACTCAATCATTTTGCGCAAAACAGCCCCTTCACCAATCAGGTGTTCCTGCCCGATGTAGTCGTCGAGGGTGGCCGGGCGCAATCGTTCGGCAAGTGGTTGGTTGGCAAATTGCATCATTGAGGAAGTCCTATTTGTTTTGTCTGTCAAAGTTACGGTTAATTGCAATACCGTTTTATGATGTTGTAAGCATCCTGAATACCTAATTCGCCGGCTTTGCTCAGGTCCATTGCTCCGCCTTCCACATCGTCGAGGTAAATCTTGGTCAGTCCCCGGTTGAAATAGGCTTCAGCGAAATCTTTTTCAATGTCGAGTGCCTTGTTCAGGTCGTTCAGGGCGCCCTGGTAATCGCGGAGTTTGCATTTCACGTAAGCCTGATTGAAATAGGCAAATGAAAAGCTGGAGTTCAATTCCAGACAAGTGGCATAATCGTGCAAAACATCGGCATAATCGGTCACCGTTTCTATCGTTGATTCCTTATTATCGCCAGGTGTGGTTTTAATAGGCAATTTGGCCAGATCAGAGTTTTGCCTGATTTGTTCGATTACATCGGTCATTTTTAATCGACAGTTAGCGCGGGTGAAATAGGCCAGCATGTTTTTATTATTCAGGTCAATTGATTTCTTAAGGTCGTTCATTGAGCTGGTGTACTCGTCAATCAGGCAATAAAAAATTCCCCGGCTCAGAAAATTCTGGCTTTCGTTGCCATTATTTTTTATTTTTTCGTTGAAGAACAGGATGTGATTTTTGAAGATTTCTTTCAGATCGTCAATCGGTTTGTTGGAGATGGTGATTACCGGATTGTAATTGTTGAAATTATTGATGGTCTCCAGTTCCAAATTGTAATATTGTGGTCTTTCGTAATCTGAAGCATACTTGTTGTAGGATGAAAGCATGAAAATTGGCTGCAAATCGATTACAATATTTTTGTTTTGAATGCGGCCATCATCGACAATCTCATCTTTCGGAGCCGGTAAGTTTCGGGCATCAGCTAACGAAAGGCGGTACCTGCGACGGTCGCGTTCTTCCTGGGTTTCCTTTTTAGGCTCCGGATTGTTTGTCGGGTCGGCCTGAGTAATAGCCTGGTTATTTGCCTGAGCCTGATTCTGAGTTGTCGAATTGGTCGGCGTCTGAGCCTGATTTTTCGGATTGGTCTGTTGGGCCTTCTGTTTCGCCTGAGCCAGTGAATTATAATCCACATCTTTCGGGTTGAATGCAAATTTCGGATCGAGCTTGGCGGCAACGGCATAGTCTTCATCAAACCCCTGCTGTTTCAGTATTTCTTTGGCAATTCCGCGGTTCATGTAGGCGTTGGCCATGGTTGGGTCAATCTGCAAGGCCAGGTTGTAATCCATGATGGCCCCTTTAAAATCTTCCAGTTTTTGTTTCACAATTCCGCGGTTGTTGAAAGCGTAGGCATTTTTCGGGTCAAGTTTCAGGCATTGGTCAAAGTCGCGAAGGGCCGAAGCATAATCGTTTAACTCAAAACGGGCAAGTCCCCGCAGTAAATAGGCACTTGAGAAATGAGGTCGGATTATAATGGCCTGATTCAAATCTTTAATGGCTCCCCTGATGTCGTTTTTCATCAGCCGGGCATTACTCCGGTTGATGTAGCTATTGGTATATTTTGGATTGATTTCCAAAGCTTTATCGTAGTCGGCAATGGCACCGTCAATATCTTTCATCGATACTTTGGCGATACCGCGATTGTTGTAAATATCTGCATTGTTCGGATCAAGTTCGATAGCCCGGTTATAATCGGCAATGGCCTTTGGGTAATCGTTCAGCTCAAGGTAAGCCAGCCCGCGATGCATAAATGCTTCAGGATAAAAAGGTTTGATCTCGATCGCCGTATTGTAATCCTGAATAGCTCCCCTGAAATCATCAAGCTGATGTTTGGCCACTCCTCTGAAATAATAGGACTCCGGAAGGTGTGGCTTGAATTTGATAACAATGTTGAAGTTCTCAATCGCACCGACATAATTGCCGATTTGAATCCGTGTTTCGCCCACACGAATATAATGGCTGATGTTTAACTGACCGATAGCCAGTTGTGAGATCAGGATTAAGGATATAAAAACCAGTTTTTTCATGCCGGTGCAAGATAGGAACAGCAAAAATAATATTTTAGCCCAAAAGGCTTACTTTTCGGGATTTTTAATTATTTTTTGGAAAGATTAACCTGGAAAGACAATTTGATGATGGAAAACAGATGCGGCTGGGCTCAAAAAAATGAGCTGATGGCTAAATACCACGATGAAGAATGGGGTAAACCACTGCACGACGATCAAAAGCTATTCGAGTTTCTGATCCTGGAAGGAATGCAGGCTGGATTGAGCTGGCAGACTATTCTCAACAAGCGGGAAGCTTTCCGAAAGGCGTATGACGATTTTAAAGTAAAAAAAGTAGCTGAATATGGCCCGGAGAAAGTCGGAGAACTGATGTTAAATGCCGGAATCATTCGGAACAAGCTAAAAATTGAAGCAAGTATCAACAACGCCAGGCGTTTCCTGGAAGTAGTCGACGAATTTGGCAGCTTTAACCGGTATATCTGGTCGTTTGTTGGGGATGAGCCAATTATAAACCGTTGGGAAAAACTTTCAGAATTACCCGCCAAAACTGAGCTTTCAGATCAGGTCAGTGAAGATTTGAGGAAAAGAGGGTTCAAGTTTGTCGGTTCAACGGTAGTTTATGCCCACATGCAGGCGACCGGTATGGTAAACGATCATTTGGTTCACTGTTTCTGTCATCCGGATTGTGAAAAGTGAAAATCGACGGGCGTTGATTGTTATGGGATCAGGCAGTCATAAAAAAGAAAAAAGGACAGATTCTCTAATCTATCCTTTTCCTAAACCTAACTAACCTAACTAAACCAATAAAACTAATCAAACCTAACTTATGAAATGTGATAACGATGCAAAGATAAGGGCAGTTTCAGAGGTACGTGTTAATTGAATCTTAAAAAGATGCTTTCCAACATTAAGAAATTGTTTCATGTTGCGAAATCTTGTTCCTGAATAGTCGAACTGCTGTTTTTAAAAATTTCACAAAAATTTCATGCTTATTTTTTAGTAATTTGATTATTAGTGCTTTGTCTTTTGATTTGCCGACATGTACTTCTTTTATATATTTGTATTCCTCAATGAGGATTGAATTATGCGTACTTTTGACAGTATAAAAGACTGAGACACTACTAATTCAATTTTTATATCATGAGACGAATATTTCTTCTTACTGTATTGGGCATTGCCCTTTTTTTATTTAGAACTGAAGCTGTCCCTCAAAAGCATCCTGATCTGGCGATTGAAGCTAAAATTACCGATCTTTTATCAAAAATGACTCTCGATGAGAAGATGGGGCAGTTAAATCAATACACCAGTCATTGGGAAATGACTGGCCCCGCACCTCAGGGAAACAACGAGCAACAGATGCTCGATAAAATTAAAAAGGGATTGGTTGGTTCAATGCTCAATGTAACCGGCGCCGAAGCTACCCGAAAGGCTCAACAGCTGGCTGTGGAAAACAGTCGTCTGAAAATTCCAATGATTTTTGGTTACGATGTCATTCACGGTTATCAAACCATGTTTCCTATTCCACTGGCCGAAACTGCCAGTTGGGAACCTGAACTGGCCCGCAAATCGGCACAGATTGCTGCCCTTGAAACATCAGCCGCAGGTGTCCACTGGACTTTTGCCCCAATGGTCGACATTGCCCGTGATGCCCGCTGGGGGCGCATCATGGAAGGATCGGGTGAAGATCCCTATCTGGGTTCGTTGTTTGCAGCTGCCCGCGTAAAAGGATTTCAAGGTGATGATCTGAGTGCAAATAATACAATTGCAGCCTGCGTAAAGCATTTTGCAGCGTATGGTTTTGCTGAGTCAGGTCGCGTTACAATACCGTCGATATCAGTGAAAGCACCCTTCGGAATGTTGTTCTGCCGCCATTTAAAGCGGCGTCTGATGCCGGTGCAGCAACATTTATGAATTCGTTCAATGAAATTGGCGGAACTCCTTCAACAGCAAATTCACATTTTCTTCGTGACATTTTGAAAGGCGAATGGAATTTTGATGGTTTTGTGGTTTCCGACTGGAATTCGGTTGGCGAGTTGCTCGTTCATGGTGTTGCTGCTGATAAAAAAGACGTTGCCCGTCTGGCTATTAATGCCGGATCGGATATGGACATGGAAGGTAATTGCTATGTTCCCAACCTGAAAAAATTAGTCGAAGAAGGGTCAGTCGATGTTAAAGTTCTTGATGATGCCGTGCGTCGTGTGTTACGGATAAAATACCGTCTGGGATTGTTTGATGATCCATATAAATACAGTGATGAATCACGCGAAAAGACGCTGATTCTGAGTAAGGAAAATCTTCGGGTTGCACGTGAAGCTGCCCGTCGCAGTATTGTTCTGCTTAAAAATGAAGGTCAATTGCTCCCACTCAAAAAAGAAAGACAAAAGATTGCCTTAATCGGCGAACTCGCTGCTGATAAAGACGTACCACTCGGTAGCTGGCGGGCAAAAGCCATTACCGGTTCTGCAGTTTCGTTGCTCGAAGGAATGAAAAACGTGGTCTCCAATCCGGCAAATCTTACTTTTGCCAAAGGTCCAAAATATGTTAGCGGAAAAAGTTTGTTTTCCGGTCCGCTTGAATTTAATACAACCGATCGTACCGGCATTGAGGAAGCTGTAAAAGTTGCCAAAAGTGCCGATGTTGTCGTTCTTGCACTGGGAGAAAACTGTTTTCAGACCGGGGAAGGCCGCAGTCAGGCAGATATTCGGATGAAAGGGTTGCAGCAGGAATTGCTCGAAGCTGTTTGCGCTGTAAATAAGAATGTGGTGGTTGTTTTGATGAACGGTCGCCCAATTGAAATTAGCTGGATGGCTAAAAATGTAGCGGCTATTGTTGAGGCCTGGCACTTAGGTTCCGAAGCAGGTAATGGTATAGCTGATGTTTTGTTTGGCGATTACAATCCGGCAGGTAAACTTCCGGTTTCGTTTCCTGCTACTGTCGGTCAAGTGCCGATTTATTATAACCACAAAAATACCGGACGCCCGTTTGGTGGTGCTGAAAGCGTGTTCTGGTCGCATTATACCGATGCTCCCAATGCCCCGCTTTACCCGTTTGGATTTGGACTGAGTTACACTACTTTTACTTATTCTGATCTCAAATTGAGCGCACAGGTATTGGCAAAAGGAGAAAAACTTCAGGCTTCGGTGACTGTAAAAAATACAGGAAAAGTTGCCGGAGAAGAGGTTGTTCAGTTATATATCCGGGATTTGGTTGGCAGCATAACCCGCCCGGTGAAAGAACTGAAAGCATTTGAAAAAATCAAACTGAATTCCGGAGAATCAAAGGTTGTCAATTTTATACTTAGCGAGAATGATCTGGCTTTCTGGGGAGCAGATAACAAATTTAAAGCTGAACCTGGTGATTTTAAATTGTGGGTTGGTACCAATTCAGCCGAAGGGTTGGAAGCTTCTTTTAAGCTGAAATAAAATTGAACTTACAAAAACAGAAAGGTCGCTCTGAAAATGATTCGGAGCGACCTTTCTGTTTTGGGTGATCTGTTTTACTTGATGGCAAAACGTGCAAAAACCGAATATTTCAGTTTTATCTTCTGAAATGAAAGTTCTGGTAGGGCTTCTTCCTGTTTTGCCGCATCCATCGCCATCATTGGCATCATTGCCGATTTACGAAAGGGTTGGATTTCATCAAAGCTCTCGCGTTCCTGAATGAAAAGCGGTTTTCCAACTGTTTCGCCAATAGCCGACAAAAGATAACCAGCTTTTTCCTTGGCATCTTTCACTGCATTCATTTTTACTTCCTGACGGAATTTTTTAATCTCCGAATGATCAACCCGTTGAATTCCTGTATTAAATGCATCCAATTCATCGAGGGCGTCAAAAACCTGTGCCAGTGTTCCGGTTGTCGAAACTTTCAGGATATAATCCTTGGATGCGATGACATCGTTCGTTTTGCGTTTGATTTTGATATAATCAGAATTGGCATCGGCTAACTGAAGGTCTTTCAGGTCGATTCCGAGTTTCATCAGTTTCTTTTTCATCTCTTTTTCCTGATCTTCCAGCTCGATTTTCTTTTTACCGTCCATTCGCTCCTTCAGGGTAAACGAAATGTAAATCTGATCAGGAACAACCTCCATTTCGCTTGTTCCAACCACTTCAATGTAAGGCGTCTCCTTGCCTGTAGTGTTTTCCTGGCTCATTGCCAAAAGTGGAATCATAGCAATGAATAATCCTAAAATTCTTGTTTTCATCTGTTTATAATTTGCTTTTTAATTGTCAGATGGAACTCGCCATGGATAATCATGCTTTTGTGTGAGAGTATGGCTCGTTTCATGTTATTTGTTTTATCGTTTCAAAGATGTTTCTGTTAACAGTTTGGTTGCTTTTATAATTCAATCCTTCAGTCCATCAGTATCCTGCGGCCTGCCCGTCTTTGCGCGATTCCGACGCACCGAAATACACTTTATTCTGCGCATCCCATTTGATAGCCTGGTACCCGCCGTATATGCCGTTGGTATATTGAATCACATGGCCCTTCCCAAGCAATTTGCGTACCGTTCCGTAATCGAATCCACTTTCGAGGTAAACAATTCCGCCGTCAGTCATCTTTTCGTCAGTCGGCTCACTCGATCCTTCGTGGCAAATACGGGGTGCGTCGCCGGCTTCCTGAAGGTTCATCCCGAAGTCAATCAGGTTAACCACAATCTGTACATGACCTTGTGGCTGCATCGATCCGCCCATCAGTCCAAAACTGATGTATGGTTTGCCGTCTTTGGTAATAAACGCCGGAATGATGGTGTGGAACGGACGTTTATGCGGCTCGAACTTGTTCATGTGGTTGGGATCGAGCGAGAACATTTCGCCGCGGTCCTGCAAAATAAAACCCAGCTTGCCGGGAGTCATTCCGGAGCCCATTCCGCGGTAGTTGCTCTGGATGAGCGAAACCATGTTGCCATCTTTATCGGCTGTGGTGAGGTAAATGGTGTTTCCATGTTCCGGGATTTCCGGGAGGATAAACTTTGGCAGCCCGGTCCGGATTGATCAGCTTGTTGCGCTCGCGTGCATATTCTTTCGAGATCAATCCCTGAATCGGGAGTTTATTGAAATCAGGATCAGCATAGAACTTGGCTCGGTCTTCAAAGGCCAGCTTTTTGGCTTCGACAAAGGTGTGAATGTATTCGGCACTTCCAAATCCCATCGATTTGATGTCGTAATTTTCCAGGATATTCAGGATTTGCAGAACGGCGATTCCCTGCCCGTTGGGCGGCAGCTCCCAAATGTCGTAGCCACGGTAATTGGTTGAAACCGGTTCAATCCAGTCGGAATGGTGATCCTGAAAATCGCGCATGCTCAGAAAACCGCCTTCGGCACGCACATAGTCCACAATCTTTTGGGCAATTTCGCCTTTGTAAAAAGCATCGCGGCCACCTTTGGCCACTTTTTCGAACGTTGCGGCCAGATATGGATTTTTAAACACTTCACCTTTGGCCGGAGCTTTTCCGTTTGGCATGAAAATCTCTTTAAAACCGTTGTATTTTTCCAGCACTTTCGAGTTCGAATTCCAGTAATACGCAATTACCTCAGTTACCGGAAATCCTTCGGTGGCGTAGGTTATAGCTGGTTTTAGGATTTCAGTCATGGGGAGTTTCCCAAATTTTTTATTCAGCTCGAACCAACCATCCACACATCCCGGCACCGAAACGGAGAGAGGACCCTGTGATGGCACTTTCTTAATTCCATGATCAATAAAATACTGTAGATTCAGATCGTAAGGCGATCGGCCACTGGCATTCAGTCCATACAATTTCTGGGTTTTGGCATCCCACACAATAGCAAACAAGTCGCCGCCCATGCCGTTGCCGGTAGGTTCAACGAGGCCCAGAACCGCATTTGCAGCAATGGCCGCGTCAATGGCGTTTCCACCGGCTTTCAGGATATCGAGCGCAGCTTGTGTGGCCAGTGGCTGACTAGTGCAGGCCATTCCATGCTGGGCAATTACCTCAGAGCGTGTGGCAAAGGTTTGTCCGGTAATACGGTCTTGCGCAATGAGTTGAACGGCAAAAATCAGAAAAATTGGGATTAAGAATGTTTTCATCGTGTACCGAATTTAAAAACTCCAAATTACTAAAATTGATTGTTTTAGTGTTTATATTGCTTTTTTCTTTTCTAAAACCTCATATTTAGTTTTACCTTTAACAAAAAGAATTACAAATGGACAACTATTAGTTCTTAAATTTAATGAGCTGCTAGTATTCAAAATTGTTAATATGGAAACATCTATAGGATATATATTTACTCCAGAAAATCATCTTGATATTATCAATTCGGTAAGATTGGAAATAAGTAGTGATTTAATTTTACTTGAAATTCCGGATCGGAAGATAAATGATAAGTATGATATTTTACTAGGAGTCTTTAATGGCTTTGGAAATGTCACATTTGTGGATTGTAATTCTAATGGTTTTTCATCTGGCAGTGGTGCTAAATTGATAAAACTAAGTGTAAAGTATTTGTTAAAGGGTTCCCATCTTAGTTCAATTGAAGAACTGAGTTTTAAGCGATGCATCGTTAATTTTCCATCGTTAATAAAGTGGCTTGGATTATTACTTATCGATTTTCAATTTGAGAAAAATAGGGAGATCATTACCATTGACGAGCATAAAGATATTGACCTGGGTCTAATTGATGGTTTTCATTTTTCTTTTGGATTTGGCTATTCTTCACAAACGAAGAGGAGATGGATCAATATAAAAGAGGATTTTTTCCTAAAAATCAATTCTGAAGACGGCAATATCCCAATTTTTCAATTTCTTCATAAGATTTCAATTTTTAAGAAGTTTTTAATTTTTGTTGCTAATCTTTCATCCGAAACAGAGGGCATCGTATTTTATCGGGATGATTTAGTGTACAACCCATCCATTCCTCAATTAAATAAACCTATATCAATTGAACTATTGTTTGGTTTTTCAGAAACCAAACATGACGAAACTTGGTATTCTCCCAGTATTAAATATAATCAAGTAGAAATGACATTGCCTGAGATATATAGGGAATGGTCAACTAATGAAGACCTAGCAATATCCATAGATTTACTCTTGGAGAAGTCATTTAATCCCCGATTAAGTAGAGAAAACTACTTTCTAAATAGTTGCTTTTCAATTGAAACGCTTCTAAGAAGATATCGCAAGTTAATCGTTATTAAAGACAATGAATTCCAAAAATTGATACTCAGAATTAAATCTGAATACAGCGATCCTGTCATAATTGAATTTATCGAGGAAAAGTTAGTTTATTCAAATGAACCGACCTTTAGAGATCGCCTTTTAAATATTGAGCCAGATTTTACAAAGTTATTACCGGATCATTTTAATGCTAAAGAATACATAAAAAAGGTTGTTAAAACAAGGAACTTTCTTGTTCACAGAAGTAATGAGAAAGGAATTTTTAAAGGATTAGAGTTATTTTATGCGGCTAAATATATTGAGACAATTGTGAAAATTAATGTTTTTAGATTAATTGGAATAAGTGAAGATTTAATTGATCATGAATTAACGCATTCAAAGAACTATATTCATCATATGTATCTTCACAATAAACGTTTGCAGAAATCATTAGGAGATGAAATAGTTTAATTTTTAGACTTCTTACTAATAATATTATCGTTGATGAATCCTTTTCTAAAGCAAGTTGCTGAATACTTATATACCTGGCACCGCGACGAATTGAGTGAATATTGCCTGGTTTTTCCGGGGCGGCGGGCAGGTGTGTTTTTTACCGCTTACCTGAATGAATTGATTGAAAAGCCCATTCTTTCGCCTGAAATAATTACCATCAACGAATTAATCTCCAAACTGACTGATTTGCAGCAGGCCGATCAGGTTTCGCTGGTATTGAAACTTCAGGAGGCTTACAGTCGGATTACCGGGCATCAGGAACCGCTGGATGAGTTTTTCTTTTGGGGCGAAATCCTGCTGGCCGATTTTGACGACATTGACAAATACCTGCTGAATGCCGATGATTTATTTCGAAATATTTCGGATTTGAAAGAACTCGAAAATCAGTTTGATTACCTTACGGACGAACAAAAACGTGCTATCGAAGAGTTCTGGGGTAATCTGGATAAAGTGCCGAGTTCGTTTAATAAGGAAAAATTCATTGGAATCTGGGTGAAACTGGCGGCTATTTATCACCGGTTTCGCGATGAACTGATGAAAGAACGACAAGCTTACTCTGGCATGATTTACCGGGAGGTTGCCGAGGCTTTGTCCGAAAATAAAATGGCTGGGCTTAAGGCTAAAAAATACGTGTTTATTGGTTTCAATGCCCTGAATAATTGCGAAAAAATGTTGTTTTCGAAGTTGGATAAACAACAGCGGGCCATGTTCTTTTGGGATTTTGCCGATTTTTATCTGAAGGATGGTGAAAACGAGGCAGGCCGTTTTCTGCGGCTCAACCGGATTCAGTTTCCATCGCCCAAAGGTTTTGTGCCCGAAAACCCGGAATTGAGGCAGAAAATTACGCTCGTTTCAGTTCCCGGAAACCTGACTCAGGCACAAGCAGTCAACCTTCCGCAGGTTTTAAGAAGTTTTTCGCTAAACAACCGGTTTGATAATACAGCGTTTGTACTGGCCGATGAAACCCTTTTGATTCCGGTCATTTCATCGGTTGGAAACAACTTCCGCGAGATCAACATCACGATGGGCTACCCGTTTATGAATACGCCGGTTTACGGCTTCATATCGCAGCTGATCAGCCTTCAAAAGAATATCCGCCGATCTTCAAAGTCATCGGTATTTTATTACAAACCCGTGGTTGCTTTGCTGAACCATCAGTTTGTGGTTGATGCTGAGATCAAACAATTTGTTTCCGAGATTCACCGAAAGAACAAAGTTTATATCGATTCCGGCGAGTTAAAGCTCAATTCGTTTGTCCGGAAGATTTTTTCAAGTCCCGAAAGCTGGACGGATGTTTTGGATTATTTTCTCGACATTCTGAAAGAACTTTCGCTGAAGTTTAATCCGGCCGGGGATGAACAGCATAAGCTGGAGTCGGAATACCTTTATCAGGCATATTTGGCCATTCAACGATTGAAAGATACCCTGACCGATCTGCATATTCCCGATTTCCCGGTCAAAATCATGTTTCGGTTACTCGATCAGGGACTTCGGCGAATTACTATTCCGTTTGAGGGGGAGCCGCTAACCGGACTTCAGATCATGGGATTGCTCGAAACACGCTGCCTTGATTTTGAAAATCTGGTACTGTTTTCAGCGAATGAGGGTTTCCTGCCGCGCATTGCTGCCGGTCATTCATTTGTTCCGTATCATCTTCGGAAAGGTTTTGGAATGCCCACTTACGAAGATCGCGATGCGATGTATGCCTATTATTTTTACCGGCTCATCCAGCGGAATAAACATACGGTGATTGTTTACAACTCGATTACAGAGGGTATTTCGTCGTCTGAAAAAAGCCGGTTTTTGTACCAGTTATTGTATGATTCTGATTTTGTGGTTGAAGAAGTCAACCTGAGTTTCAATTTTAAAGGAACAACCATTGAACCGATCACTGTTTTTGCCAGCGAGGAACACATTCGGAAGCTGATTTCGGTTTATTCAGAAAAGAAGCTGAGCCCGAGTGCTATAAATACATACCTCGATTGCAAGCTCAAATTTTACTTTAAATACCTGGCCGGAATCAAGGAAAAAGATGAGCTGAAAGAAGAAATTGATGCGGTTTTGTTCGGTAATCTGTTCCATTATGCCATCGAACAACTGTACCGGCCTTTTGACGGCAAAACGGTGGAAGAACATGCCCTGAAGTTATTGCGTACTGACAAACGTAAAATTGACGAAACTGTGCGCGAGGCGGTTGCGGTTCAATATTATCAGATGAAACCGGACGAAGCGTCCAAACTTAAGCTGACCGGGCAAAGCATTTTGATTGCCTCTCACATTCGCGATTATATCGGACAATTACTCGAAAATGACCTGAAATTTACTCCCTTTCGCATACTTGGATTGGAAAAGGAATATGTGGAAGAATTTTCTGTGAGTTCAGGTGATCAAATGCTGAAAATCAGGGTTGGTGGAATTGTTGACCGGCTTGACCAGACTACCGGCGGTTTGCGAATTGTGGATTACAAAACCGGTCGCGGTCTGAAACTGGATTTTAAAGAATGGAGCCAATTGACCGACCGGAATTACCCGGAACGACGAAAAGAAATATTCCAGACACTGATTTATTCCGATATTCTGAGCCGAACCGAGACTTTGCCCATTTTGCCAACTATTTATAAACTGGATAACCTGTTTGGCGAAGAATTTGAACCTACGGTGATTTATCAGGGTGAAAAGCTCGTTTACCAGCGTATTCAGCAGGAATTCAGGGAATCATTTTCTACAGTTATATCAGAAATGTTTGATCCAGCGAATATGTATGATCAGGTAAAAGATTCACAAAAATGCAGCTATTGTCCGTATAACCGGATTTGTAAAAGGTAGAAGAAAGTGGCCAGTGTTCAGTCGCAGTTGGCAGAAACAATGTTGCGAGGTTCGAGATACATGACACGGGAAAACCAGCAGCGCCTTCCCCGAAACCTGGAATTTTATTCGTTCTTCAGCAAATCAGGCCTCAGCCGTTTTGTTCGCTCGTAAGCTTGCTGTTCCTGCCATTCATTAATTTTTTTTTCATTTCCGGAGAGTAAAATTTCAGGTACTTTCCAGCCTTTGTAGTCGGCCGGACGGGTATAAACCGGCGGACTCAATAAATTATCCTGAAACGAGTCGGTGAGAGCAGAGGTCTCGTCAGACAAGACGCCTGGAACCAGGCGAGCAACGCTGTCGACAATCACAGCTGCCGCCAGTTCGCCGCCGGTCAGCACGTAATCGCCAACCGAAATTTCCATGGTAACCAAATGTTCGCGAATGCGTTGATCAATGCCTTTGTAGTGTCCGCAAAGGATGATGATGTTATTCAGGAGAGAAAGTTTATTTGCCTCTTTTTGATTGAACAGAATGCCATCCGGGCTGGTATAAATCACTGCATCGTACTCACGGTGTGATTTTAGAAAATTGATGGCGCTCTCGATAGGTTGAATGGTCATCACCATTCCGGCGCCACCGCTAAATGCGTAATCATCAGTCTTTCGGTGTTTGTCTTCCGAAAAGTCGCGGATATTGTGAACGTAAATTTCAATCAAACCCTTATCCTGTCCACGTTTGACGATGGAATGGTTAAAGGGGCTTTCAAGCAGTTCAGGAACAACCGTAAGAATATCGATGCGCATGTCCGAATTTTTATTGCAAAAGTAATAACCTGTGCAAATTATCGGCAAATACTTCAGATGAAATGTAAACGGTTCTTTTCTAAAAGATTTCTTGGGCTTTAATAGGTTTGTTTTGTATATTTAATATTAAAATATTTGAGTATTAGCTTGTAATGTCTATTTTCGTAGGCTCAATTTTGACCTTGTTCTCTGTTAATTACCGTGTAATTTAAAATTTTGTTATGGAACCTAAAGATCTAAAAAACTCTCCAGTTGAGTTAAGTGGTACACCCGTTGAACCAGAAACTGTTAATGATCAGATTGTTGCTGAAGAGACTGTTGAACAGCCGGAAGCAATCGAAGTAGCTGAAGTTGTGGATTCTGTTGAAGAGGTTGCAGAAGAATCTGCGCCTGAAACAGCCGAAACAGCAATTCAGGAATCGGAAGAAGTTATTGTTCCTGAAGTTAACGAAGTAGCAGCGGAAGAAGAACCTGTCGCTGAGAAAGTGGAAGAAGCAGCTTCGGAAGTTGAAGAAGTTGCCACTCCCGAAGTGAATGAAGTTGTAGCTGAAGAAGCCGCAGAGGAACCTGTTGCCGAAGAAATTAAAGCAGAAACAGCTCCCGAAGTCGAAACATCTGTCGTTCCCGAAGTGAATGAAGTAGCAGCGGAAGAAGAACCTGTTGCTGAAAAAGTGGAAGAAGCAGTTTCGGAAGTTGAAGAAGTTGCCACTCCCGAAGTGAATGAAGTTGTAACTGAGGAAGTAGTGGAGGAATCCGTTGCTGAAGACGTTCAATCTCCGGTTCAGGAGATTGAAGAAACGGTTGCTTCAGAAGCAATTGCGACTGAGGATGAGCCTGCTGTAGAAGAAGTTGTTGCGGAAATTGAAGTGGAAGCAGCAGCGGATGAAATTCCGTCGATTGAAGAATTGATCGACATTACGGAAGATGATCTCGAAATACATGAAGACGAGATTCTGGATGAAAGCAGTCCGAAAATTAAAGCTGCTGATTATGCCAATCTTTCGGAAGTAGAACTGATCAATGCTCTTCGGATACTACTTCAAAATGATGATTTTGAAAGCATTAGAGATGATGTGGATGCCATCAAAATTAATTTTTTCCGTCGTTACCGGGCAAATATCGAAGCGCAAAAAACTGCTTATACCGAGACTGGCGGCGATCTGGCCCAATTCACAGCCGAGCCTGACCCGTACGAATTAGATCTGCGGAACCTGTTGAAACAGTATCAGGATATTAAAAACGAGCATAACAAAAAAATAGATGAATTAAAGGAAGTCAATCTTCAGAAAAAATATGAAATCATTGAAGAAATCAAGGCTTTAATCAATAACAAGGAGTCGATTAATAAAACCTTTCACGAATTTCGCGAATTGCAGAATCAGTGGCGGGAAATTGGTCTGGTTCCACAAGCCAAGCTGAAAGATCTTTGGGATACCTACCATCATCATGTTGAAAATTTTTATGATTTTATCAAGATAAACAAAGAGTTACGCGATCTTGACCTGAAGAAAAACCTGGAATTGAAGATGGAAATCTGTGAAAAAACAGAAGAATTGCTGGTTGAACCTTCTATCATCAAAGCATTTAATATTTTACAGAAATATCACGAGCAATGGCGTGAGGTAGGCCCTGTTCCACGCGATAAAAAAGATGAATTGTGGGAACGCTTTAAAGCGGCCACTTCGATCATCAACAAAAAACATCAGGATTATTTTGAAGGCCGGAAATCGGATCAGAAAAAGAACCTCGATGCCAAAATTGCCCTTTGCGAAAAAGTGGAGGAAATCGCCAATACAGAAATTGAATCGCACCGCGACTGGGACGAAAGATCGAGGGAACTGATTGAATTGCAGAAAGTTTGGCGTACCATCGGTTTTGCACCAAAAAAAGATAACAACAGAATTTACGAACGTTTCCGCATTGCTTCCGACAAATTTTTCGATCGCAAACGGGAGTTCTATAACCAGAATAAAGAAGAACAGCAAAATAACCTTCAGTTGAAGACTGATTTATGTATTCAGGCTGAAGCGCTGAAAGACAGCACCGACTGGAAGAAAACAGCGGATGAATTCATCAATATTCAGAAAGCCTGGAAAGAAATTGGTCCGGTTCCGCGCAAATATTCGGATGTGATCTGGAAACGGTTTCGCGCGGCCTGCGATTATTTTTTCGAAAACAAGGCCAAACATTTTTCATCGATCGATGGTGAACAGGCTGAAAATTTAAAAAAGAAAAAAGAGCTTCTGGAAGAAGTGAGAGAGTTTGCCCTGACGGGTGATGACAACGCCGATCTCGATAAACTGAAAGATTTCCAGCGCCGGTTTACTGAAATCGGTCACGTTCCGTTCCGGGATAAAGATGCTATTCAGAATGATTTCCGGGATTTGATCAACAAACATTTTGATACGCTCCGGATTGACGAAAAGCGTCGCAACCTGATGAAATTCAAAAATAAAGTGGCCAGCAACACCGCTTCCGGAAAAGGTCAGAATAAAAATCGTTTTGAACGTGAAAAATACATGACCAAACTGAAACAGATGGAATCAGATCTGGCGCTGCTCGATAACAACATCGGATTTTTTGCCAACACGAAAAATGCTGAGGCTTTGATCGAAGATGTGAACCAGAAAATAGCGGTCACTAAAGAGAAAATTGAATTTCTGAAAGAGAAAATCAGGATCATGGATGCGATGGACGATGACGAATAGTCAAAACAGCCATATTGTAAAACCCGCTTTAACCGAGCGGGTTTTTTGTTGTTAACCTTGCATTAAATTTTTAAACATTTTTTAGCCATACGTTTAATTAATTAACTTTGCTCGCTTTTAAGAACAATTAAAATTCAAAGTCTTGTCAGCAACCAGGTACATATTTGTAACAGGAGGTGTAACATCCTCGCTCGGGAAAGGAATTCTGGCCTCTTCACTGGCCAAGTTACTGCAATCCAGAGGTTATTCGGTAACGATTCAGAAACTGGATCCTTACATCAATGTGGATCCCGGAACCCTCAATCCATACGAACACGGTGAATGTTTTGTGACCGACGATGGCGCGGAAACTGACCTCGATTTGGGACATTATGAACGTTTTCTGAATGTTCCTACATCGCAGGCCAACAATGTAACCACAGGTCGTATTTATCAGTCGGTCATCAACAAGGAACGCCGGGGCGATTACCTTGGGAAAACAGTACAGATTATTCCACACATCACTGATGAAATCAAACGACGGATCAAAGTTTTAGGTTCTAAAGGTAAATACGACATCGTCGTAACCGAAATTGGAGGGACTGTTGGTGATATCGAATCACTGCCTTACATCGAATCGGTTCGTCAGTTGAAATGGGAATTGGGATCGAATGCCCTGGTTATTCATCTCACGCTGGTTCCATTTTTGGCTGCTTCCGGCGAATTGAAAACCAAACCAACTCAGCATTCTGTGAAAGCTTTGCTCGAAAACGGGGTTCAGCCCGATGTGCTGGTGCTGCGTACCGAGCATGAACTAAGCATGGAACTGCGCAAAAAGGTAGCCCTTTTCTGTAATGTTGAAAGTGAAGCTGTTATTCAGTCGATTGACGTTTCGACCATTTATGAGGTTCCCAACAAAATGAGAGAACAGCGCCTCGATGAAATTGTGTTACGCAAAATGGGTCTTTCTCCCAAAGAAGAGCCACAAATGGGTGATTGGAATGACTTCCTGAATAAGCTAAAGAAGCCAACCTCGGAAATAGAAATCGGACTGGTTGGAAAATATGTTGAATTACAGGATGCATACAAGTCGATAGTTGAAGCGTTGATCCATGCTGGAGCAATGAATTTGTGCAAGGTAAAAGTCAGGTGGATTCATTCAGAAAAAATTACGAAAGAAAACGTTGAAAAGAAGCTGGATGGCCTGAAAGGAATCATTGTGGCTCCAGGATTTGGTCATCGCGGAATTGAAGGAAAAATTATTGCAACCCGGTTTGTCAGGGAAAATGACATTCCTTTCTTCGGAATTTGCCTGGGAATGCAGATTGCCGTAATCGAATTTGCCCGGAATGTACTGGGACTTCAGGACGCTGACTCGACCGAAATGAATGAAAAAACCGAATGTCCGGTCATCGACTTAATGGAAGCCCAGAAAGGCATCACCGAAAAAGGTGGAACTATGCGGTTGGGCGCTTATAAATGCCAGATTGCCGACAAAAATTCGAACATATATAAGGCCTATAACAAGCAGGAAATAAAGGAAAGGCACCGGCACCGATACGAATTTAACGATCAGTATCTCGATCAGTTTGAAGATGCCGGAATGAAAGCCACCGGATTAAATCCGGATACCAACCTTGTTGAGGTTATTGAAATTCCAACACACAAATGGTTCGTTGGTGTACAGTTTCACCCGGAATACAGTAGTACCGTTTTGAAGCCACATCCGCTGTTTGTTGCCTTTGTAAAAGCCGCACTCGGAAATTAATAAATTGATAAATTAAATATGGATAGAAATACGATTCTGGGCGTTGCCCTCATTTTTTTGATCCTGATCGGGTTTAGTTATTTTAACAAACCATCAGAACAGCAGATTGCCGCTGCCAAACGTCAGGCTGATTCGATTGAGCAGGTCAGGATTGAAAATGAAAAGAAAATTGAAAATACTAAAAAACTGGAAGAAGCTCAGGCTGCAATTGCTGCCCCGGTTTTAAGTGATAGTATGCTGACTCAGGAAGACAACGCCCGGAAAGAAAAATTCGGCGTTCTTGCATCAGCATCGGTCGGAAAAGAAAAATTTTATGTGATCGAGAATAACCTGATGAAGGTGACCTTTTCGAACAAAGGAGGACGGATTTATTCGGTTGAACTGAAAAACTATAAAACTTACGAAGGAAAACCGCTCATTCTGTTTGAAGGAAATACCAGCAAATTTGGGATGAATTTCTTTGCCCAGAACCGGAGTGTAGAGACCGAATCGTTCTATTTTGTTCCGTCTGATTCAACTCCAAATATTGCATTAAATGGTCCGACTATAAAAATTGGTCAGGAAGGCAGTGAAAAATTTAATATTGAAAATAAAGTCGATTCAAAGACGTTTTCGATGAAACTGTTTGCCGGCGAAGGAAAATACCTGGAATACAAATATACGCTCAGTTATAATTCATACATGGTTGGTTTTGAGATGAATACCAAAGGTATGAATAATTATATCACTACAAATAATAACTCTCTTGACTTCAATTGGCAAATCAGTGTTCCCCGTCAGGAGAAACAATCGCAGTATGGGGAAGACAATTACTCGACCATCTATTACAAATATCAGGATGACGATGTAGAAAAAATTTCCACCGGTAAGTCAGGAACAGAACGTTTAGCGACCAAAACCAAATGGGTCAGTTTCAAACAGTTATTTTTCTCATCAACCCTCATTGCTGAAGATGCTTTCCCGTCAGCTGATATTAAGACCGAGCTGACCAAACAAGATCCGAAATACATTGGCGTTTTCAATGCCATCATTTCCCTTCCTTATGAAGGCAAAGAATCGGAAAGCGTTAAAATGAAGTTCTTCTTCGGACCGAACCATTACAACACCCTGAAACAGTATGATCTTTCGCTGGAACGCCTGATTAACCTTGGCTATGCCATTGTGCGTCCGGTAAACAAGTGGATTGTTATCCCGGTATTCAATTTTCTGCGCAAATTCATCGATAACTTCGGGATTATCATCTTGTTGCTGACCATCTTCATTAAATTACTGATCTTCCCGTTTACGTATAAATCATACCATTCGCAGGCCAAGATGAAAGCCCTGAAACCCGAAATGGATGAAATAAATGCCAAGTTTGGTAAGGATAAACCGATGGAAAAGCAACAGGCTACCATGGCTTTGTATAAAAAAGCCGGAGTGAACCCCATGGGTGGATGTTTGCCTATGTTGTTTCAGTTCCCGGTATTGATAGCCATGTTCTTTTTCTTCCCGACTTCTATTGAGTTGCGTCAGCAAAGTTTTCTTTGGGCAACCGACTTGTCAACTTATGATTCCATTCTGAATCTGCCATTCCAAGTACCATTTTATGGCGACCATGTAAGTCTGTTCTGTTTGCTGATGACGGTAACAACGATCATCTCAACGTGGCTGAATTCACAGACCCAGAATACAGATGCCATGCCCGGTATGAAAACCATGATGTACCTGATGCCGGTCATGTTCCTTTTCATCCTGAACAGCTATTCATCAGGATTGAGCTACTATTATTTTCTGGCGAACGTAATCACTATTGGGCAAACTTATGCGTTCCGGTTTATGATTGACGAACAAAAAATCAGAGCTCAAATACAGATTAATAAGAAGAAACCCATTGTCAAATCCAAGTTTCAACAGAAGCTTGAGGATATGGCTAAACAAAAGGGAGTTCAACCCCGAAAATAAAATTTAAGAAAATGCTGCTCAAGGGCAGCATTTTTTGTAACTTGTTGTTTGTAACCTAACAACAGGAATTATGTATCAGTATCACGCAATTATTCAAAAAGTGGTCGATGGCGATACCCTTGAAATTGACATCGATCTGGGCCTTTCCATTTGGGTCAGAAGTGAAAAAGTCCGGCTTTACGGCATCAATACTCCGGAAGTTTTTGGCGTAAAAAAAGGTACTCCGGAGTGGGAATTGGGTAATAAAGCCTCCTTATACCAAATGCAATTATATAGCAGTCCAAAATGTATCTGAAAAAATATAGGTATACCTGCAAATGGAGTTGATTTCGGCATTGGTGGTATCCATCACTAGTTGGCACATAAACATTTCCAGCTTTTCAAGGGAGTCAAATATTAGATTTGAGAACTGTCTTTTGTACTTGGCCCACATTTTCTCGGCAGGATTTAGTTCTGGACTATATGGTGGCAAAAATACAAGGGCGATATTCTCAGGGACTCTCAATTTCTTTGCTTTGTGGAATGCACCGTTATCGAGAACCATGATTTTGAACTCTTCAGGATTCTGGTTTGACAAGCTATCAAGGAATATCTGAAAGTTATCTGCATTGCAGCCAGGCAGTATAAGCTGCAAACTGTCTCCAGTTATAGGAGAAAATGCCCCAAAAAGATAAGTAGATTTGAATAACTGCTGAAACGGGCAAATTGGCTTAACGCCTCTGGCTGTAAGTGTTTTTCCGTTTCTGGTCATTAACCCAAACCGGCTCTCATCCTGAAAGTATAAGTTTACGGTATTGAATTTTTGTCCTTTTGCGTTCCAGATTTCTTTGCAAACTTGTCCGAAGTTTTTTTAAAGGCCTCTACCTTGCCAGCATCCTTGTTGATATGGCTCTTCCTGGCTGTCTTCACACTTGAATGAAAGTTTGTGACACAATAGCTTACCACAGTCCTGTATAAAATATCCTTGCCAAATTCCTTTCTAATCCACTCTTTTAGTTCTACATAGCCACGTAATCCGTTGTTCGGATCGTTCAGTTTTTCTCCTAGCCTTGCGTGTTCGTCTGAAGTAAAAACAGAAGGCTTGTAGCCTATCTTGTTGTGTTTTACTAAACCTTCGATCCCATCTCTTACATAGATTGTCCGCCATTTATGAACACTATCCGGACACACCCCTGCAAGTGTGGCTGCTTCACGTTTAGAAAGCCCTGTTAATTCATGTTGCTTGAGGATCAACAACGCCCTCAGTCTTTGGGCAATAAAAGGAGTTGATGTTTTAAGGCGATGCTTTATCTCGCTTTCTGTTTCTTTAATGACAATGATTTTGGGAAGTGCCATTGTTCTGTATTTATATTACAGTCCAATAATAACAAAAAAAATCCAATTGTGCAAATTGGACTCTTTTATATTTACATTTGGTATTATTTGTCAAGAAATATGTGAAGAAAAAAGATGAGGTCATCGTTGAAACTTATAAGGACAAAAAAGAAAAATATGGACGATACCTGGCACTGGTTTATATCCAGATTAACGAAAGTATCCTATCGGGGCTGACAGACATCAGGAAAATAGGCGATTTGTATTGTCTGAATGACATTCTGATTGGGGAAGGCTTGGCGCAGAAATATATGATATAACCAACCAATAGACTCAGAATGAAACTTTCAGAATGATGTTGTTCCCGAAAAAATAAAAATTCCCGGTTGAGGTCTGAACTTTTAGAAATCGAATCCGGAATTTTGAATTTTTGCCGGTTGCTTATTCCAATAAGAGGTAGTTATCTCCAAAGTTCAATTTTTACATCTTTATTGGCTCTTCCGGGTTTTTGTTTCCTTGAAGGTTCCTTTCGGATTGCCATATAAACAATTTCAGCAATATCGTGTACAGGTAGCTTGTTGCTTTTTGTGAAAGTCTTTTTGCAAAGCGGACAGGCAGTTGCGAGCATATCGGGTTGATAGCTGAGATACTCGTCCAAAGCCTTGTCCCGGATTTGATCCCGTTCACTCATTTGTATTTTGATGTTGGCCAGACTACCGCCACAACAATAAGCCGATTCTTTTTCATTCTTAATTGGAATCACTTCGGCATATTCGTCGAGCAGTAAGCGCGGCTGATGGTAAATGCCACTTCCCCGGCCCAGTTCGCACGGATCGTGATAAACTACCCGCATCGGCATTTTATTTACAGGAAGGCGTTTGTCTACCATCAACTCAAGCAGGTACTCGGAATGATGCTGTACCGTGATGCCCGGCAAGGCATAATCTTCGTTGAAAATTTTGTAGCAAATGGGGCAGGAGACCACCAGTTTTTTAGCACCCGAGGCCAGTATTTGTTCGCGGTTGTGTTCAACCAGCTTCCGGGCTGCTTCGTATTGTCCTACCTGCATGAGCGGGCGGCCGCAGCAGGCCGTTTTATCTTCATCCATGAACCAGTAAACGACATCAGCTACGGCAAAAATTTCTTTCATCGATTTGATAATGGCAGGAGTGAGGCGGGTCATACATCCGGCAAAATAGATCACTTCGGTTTGCGGACTTACAGGCACTTTGCCGTTTTTCAGGTATTCGTACGAAGAGTTGTATTCCTTGGTCGATTCGATGCGTTGGGTGATCCGCAAATCGTTCAGTTCAAGTCCAACCGGACAATCATTTTGGCAACGTCCGCACAGCAAGCAATTGAAGAGTTTTTCGTCGGTCAGGTTCTTGTTCCGGATATGTTTTAGCACATAAACTGATTGTGTATCTTTGATGGCCGCATGAGTCATCTGGCAACTATCGAGGCAAATGCCGCAACGCGAACACGAATAGACCTGAATGCGCGAATACCCATCAATGCGTTTTTTAACCCGGATGCCGTAGTTCCGAAGGAAGATCAGGACCACTTCAACCGGAATGTGCATGTATCGTGAAACCGGCAACGCCAGAAAAAATAACGCCAATGAACCTGAATAAGCCCACCATAACGGCATTTCAAGCGACTGAACGGACAGGAGTGATGCCAGAAAATTTCCCGTTGGCTGACTGATGATGCTTCCGTTGTGATGAATACCTGCTGATATGCTTTCAGACAGAAACCGAAGCGGGAAAATGAGCCAGAGCGCGGTCATGGCAATGCGGTCGCCGGTTTTGAGCTGAGTAGTTTTCTTCATTCCGAACGTCCGGCTGTTTAGCCGTTTATAATAAGCCAGTACAACTCCTGAAAGCACAAACAGGAGAATCAGATCCATGCTTGCTGCCAGTACTTTTCCGGAAAGCGTTAAAGGAGCTTCGGTAACAAAATACCTGAAAAATATAGCTTTGTAGGCCGGAACGGAAAGGCTCTGATAGTGATTGCAGGCATCGATATGCCCCACTACAATAAGCAGAAACCACCCAAAGGCCAGACTCGCATGCATATAGCCCAGAACCGGATTTTTGCGAAATATTTTGCGATGAAGCAAAGATTCCATAATTATTTCGCGGATGGCGAACAGGCTTTTCCGGGTGAAAATACGATGTACCATCCGGCTTTTATCGATACGCGAAAGGCCTGAAATCCAAATACCAATAATAATGACCAGAAAGCAGGAAATGAACAAAAGTCCAATGGTAAAGGGCCATATAAACGGTGTGGTTTCCATAGCTGCTTACGAATTGATGGGTTTGTATTTAGCTATGCTTTTTTTAATGAGCATGATCACATTCCGGAGATTAATTCCGCGAGGGCAAACCAACATACATTTGCCACAGAGCATACATTTTTTGATTTCCGATTCGAGCTTAACGGTTTCACCCCGGCGTAGCAACAGACTCATTCGCCGTACATTAAAATTGACGAGATCGCCTGCGCTACAGGTGGCTGTGCATCCTCCGCACGAAAGGCATACCTTGAACGAAGGTTCCATTTCAAGAATTTCATTCAGCAACCTGCCGTCAAACTGATCGTAGTCGATGGTGCGCTGTTTAATTACCGTGTAGCCAAAATCTTTCATTTGGTATTTCTTTGAAGATAATTATTCACCTCCATTGCTGCCGACCGGGCATGTAAAATTGTATCGTTAACCGACATTGGCGCGGTGCAGCTTCCAGCCAGAAATATGCCTTCCTGTGGCGACAAATTGGAATGTAGAAAAGAGTCAGCTGTTTTCAGAAAGCCAGATTCTTCGCAACTGATGCCACAGTTCGTTGCGGCGTTAGCGGTTCCTTTACCAGCTTCCATGCCCACGAGCAGCACCAGCAAATCAACATCCATTTTGAGTGGTCGCCCCGAAAGCGTGTCTTCGGCTTTAATCAGCAAACTTTTGTCAATCTTTTCCGAAGCTTCTGACAAACGTCCGCGGATGAACTGTATGTCATATTTTTCCTGAGCTTCTCGGTACAATTCTTCGAAATGTTTCCCATACATGCGCAAATCCATGTAAAAACAAAAAATCTCGGCTTCGGGCAATCGTTTTTTGAGTTCGACAGCCTGCTTCACGCCGGTAATACAGCACACTTTGGAGCAATAATGGTTGCCTGATTTTTCATCGCGCGAGCCTACGCAATGCACAAAAGCGATTCGTTTGGGATTTTCCCCCGCAGCCACGGTGAGGTTGCCGCCGGGTTTGAGCATTTCTTCCAGATCGGCGGAAGTAACAACATGATCGTAAATTTTATAGCCGTATTCTTCCTTGCGGCGGGCATCAAACAGTTCGTAACCGGTTGCTACAACCAGAGCATCGGCTTCCAGTTGCTGATTTCCGGTAGTTTCAATGCTGAATTTACCACGATTAAGGGCGATGGCTTTAACTTCGGTGTTGGGTAGAATGGAAAAGTCTTTCTCACGGGATTTTTCGTTCAACGAATCCATGATTTTTTCAGCTGGCGTAAAATCAGGAAAAAGGAAGGACCAGTTGTTTAGTTTCCCTCCAACTTTATTCTCTTTTTCAATAACAGTTACCCAATGCCCGGCATCAGTCAGTGCGCTGGCTGTTTCTATTCCGGCTATTCCGCCTCCTATGATTACGATGTGCTTCACAAGTTTCGTTTAAGTTCCAGGTTTTAGGTTTCAAGTTCCGGATTGAAAACGCAAATCTCGCATCTCGTAACCCGAAACATTTTCTCTGTCAACACGACTGAACACTTCTTTTTTACGGACATCCACAGCCAACCATCGTCGGTTTCCCGATGATAGCTTTACCGTCTTTGGTGGCATATTTCAGTTCCGGATCGTACGAAATCCCCATTTTGTCGAGCAGTGGTTCTACATTAGTCTGATGCATTTGCATACCCATGTCCCATGGATTGTAACCCAGCACCAGTCCGGCCATTTCTTCATAGGTCAGCACCGGAATTCCCTGGCCGTTTTCTCCGAATGTTTTGCCTTCCATTTCTTCGATCACGTACTGCCACCGGTCGAGAAACATCGGGCAACCCGGGCAGTTGCTCACAATGGCATCAGGCCGGTAAGGTTCCATCGATTCAAATTTCTTCCGGGAATTGGATAACGAATACCCCCGGTTCGACATTACCAGGTATTGCCTGAAGCCAAATCCGCAGCAATGACGGCGTTCGGGATAGTCAATCACTTCGCCACCCCAGGATTCGATCATTCCGACCAAAACGTGGGGAAATTCGGCGCCGCCTACTCCTTTACATGGAAACATCTTGGAATAGTGACAGCCAATATGTTCCACAATCTTCAAAGGTTTTCCGGTATGGTGGTTGGTTAGGGTATATCTTCCCCGTTTTGCAATGTTTTCCCTGAATTTGTAAACGATATCGCTGGCATGGGCCACGTTCTGCGGAATTTCAAATTCACGTCCTGTGGCTTTTTTCAGGAATGACTGTACTTTTTCCAGTTCAGCAGGAAATTCTTTCCATGTTTCGATGATTTCGTTATAAATGCCAAAGGAAGTGATGCATGATACGGCCAGATTTTGATAACCCGCTTCGGTCATCAGGGCAAACTGGCGGGCTACGATGGTTTGAATGGTATCAAACGGAACAACATCCGAGTGGTACCCGATTCCGGAACAGGTGGTGTGGTGCGGGTTTTCGTAAATATCTTTGTTTAATTCCTGGCGTAAAATTTTAAGAAAAGTTTGTTCCGAGCCCGGGAAAAAATTCTGGCGGATACAACTGCGAACATAAAAATAATGATCGTCGGCAATTTCTTTCTGATAGTCCTGCCAAACTTGTATTTTACCTTCCTTCTTCATTATTGCCGGTTGTGTTTGCCGTTGTTGGTTGTAAAAATATGATGGATGTAGTCGGGATATTCTTCCGTTTCATCAGTAAAACCCATGCTTTGGGCTTTCTTTTTCGAAAATTGTTCAATTTTGTCAAACCGCTCGAACCCACCGGTGACTTCGAAAATCCGGTAGATTTCGTCCAACGATTCCTGAGGTATTTTGCGTAAAGCGCCCGTGCCTTCTCCTTTATAATTGGCGCCAACCCGTTCATAAACTTCCTCTTTGTTTTCGTAAATCCATTCGCCAACCGGTCCCTGTTCTGGATGTAATTCAGGAACCAGATTTTCGGGTAACACGCAATATCCGCGGTAGACAATGTTTTCGCCCACCACCCGTTTAATGGCCAGTTGCTGCCGGCCTTTCTCCGATTCGGCAAAATACCCCAGTTCCTGCGAGAGGGAACGCAATGCCATGATGATGAGCCCCGGAGTATTGCCTCGCGGGCAGCGGGTTTTACACGACATGCACTCACCGCAATACCAGATGGTTTCGCTTTTCAGTAGCTCTTCAATTCGCTTTTCGTCTTTGGATTGTACAATTCCGGCAATGATTCGGGGGTCGTAGTCGTAAAATTCGGCAGCGGGGCAGATGGCCGTGCAAACGCCACAATTCATACACGATTTCAGGCCTTCGGCAAACCGGACATCCTTGGTTAGTTCCTGGTAGAGTTCCATTTTTGGTTTTACGGTAATAGCAACACGAAAATACTTTTTCTGATGTTCAGGTACTTCAGCAAAAAATCGTATTCGGGGTAAGCATTTGTGCGTATTTGTTGCAATTATATTTCAGATTTCTAAAACTTAAATCATGGACGGAATTCAATTCAAAATGTTATTTTGCTGATGAATTTTAATAAAGAAACATGGACACAAAAAGACGCTTTCGGATCGGGTATATTTTGATTATTGCGATAGCCGGGATTTTGTTTAATTATAACTTGTATGGTGAAAAAAAAGTTGGAAAACCGGAGTACAAAATTACAATTCCCGTCTTTGGTAACAGCTGGCTGGTGAATGACCCGATGAGGTCAGATGAAATCATAACAGAAGCCGGCATTCAAAAGTGGAAAGACTCTGAAGATCGCATCCGTATTTACTTTAGGTTAGAAAAGGCCGGTACTGTAGATATTGCAATCAAAACCAAAGTTGTTTCGGAAAAATCAGTATTGAAAGTAACTTTTGGTGGTCAGGGGAAGGAAATTACTCTTAAAAATACTGAACTTGCTGTCGTTGATCTTGGCCCATTTCAGGTTGAAAAGGCTGGCTACCAGTTTTTAGAGTTGCAGGGGCTTCAAAAGTCTTCTGTTGAATTTGCTCAAATCACTGAAGTTTTGCTTGGTGGAGAAGTAGCATCGGGAGCAGTTTATTGCGTGAAAGATGATTTTTACTGGGGCCGGCGCGGACCTTCGGTTCATCTGAACTATGAAGTTCCGGCTGAAGCTGGTGATGTCAGGTGGTTTTATAACGAAATGACCATTCCTGAAGGGAATGATGTTTTGGGCTCGTATTTTATGGCTAACGGATTTGGAGAAGGTTATTTCGGCATTCAGGTCAATTCGCCAGATGAACGGCGTATTCTTTTCTCGGTATGGAGTCCGTTTAAGACGGACGATCCGAAAGCAATCCCGGAAGATCACAAGATTAAATTGCTGAAAAAGGGGGCCGATGTTTATTCAGGAGAATTCGGAAACGAAGGTTCGGGAGGTCAGAGCTACCGAAAATATTTTTGGAAAGCGGGCATAACCTACCGCTTTTTATTGAAAGCCGAACCAACCGGCAACAACAGCACTGACTATACCGCTTATTTTTATGCGCCTGAAATTGGAAAATGGGAGCTGATTGCCAGTTTTAGGCGTCCACAAACTACGACATATCTCAAACGTCTGCATTCGTTTTTAGAAAATTTTATTCCCGAAATGGGTTGCGTAACACGACAGGTCGTTTATTCTAATCAGTGGGTTTGCAATGTTAATGGAAAATGGACTGAACTAAATCACGCAAAATTTACTGCTGATGCCACGGCCCGCAAAGAATCGCGCCTCGATTACGCCGGGGGCTCTGAAGACCAAATCTTTTTTTTGAAAAACTGTGGATTCTTCAGCGATAAAATTCAGTTTGATACTTATTTTATAAGAAATCACTCAGCAAAAACTCCGGAAATAAATTTTACTGAATTACCATAAAATAAATACAACGCTAAAAGACATAAAAAAAGCCCTGAATTTTAATCAAATTTAGGGCTCAATTGCGCGGAGAGAGAGGGATTCGAACCCCCGGACCGCTCTCACGGTCAACGGTTTTCAAGACCGCCGCGATCGACCACTCTGCCATCTCTCCAAATGCGGTGGCAAAAGTAGAACAATTTTTCTAACTGCAAAAACAAATGATCGGAATCGTAATAAAATATTTTTTAAAAAAACTTATAAGAACGGTTGTTTTTTTGAATCATATTTAGGAATTTAGTATCAGATTAAAATTAACCATTTGAAAGCATTGATTTTATTAAGGTTTCCAAATTTTGGGTTTCTTTTAGCCGGAACAATGAATGACTTTATATTAAATATTTTTAACCCTAAACAAGTTTTCTTATGAACAAAGCACAATTAATCGATGCAATTGCTGAAAAAGCTAACTTAACAAAAGCTGATGCAAAAAAAGCTCTTGATGCTTTTGTAGATTCAACCACTGATGCCTTGAAAAATGGCGACCGTGTTGCCCTTATTGGATTTGGCTCTTTCTCAGTTGCTTCACGCAGCGCAAGAACTGGCAGAAACCCACAATCTGGTAAAACAATTGAAATACCTGAAAAGAAAGTTGTTAAATTTAAACCAGGTGCTGAATTAGCTGATACTATCTAGTATTTCCAGAAAAAATTACAAAAAGGGAAGCATAATTGAAATGCTTCCCTTTTTTTATCTTTGTGCTTCCAAAAGATCATCATGAAATCTGAATTAATTCATTATCTCTCAGGATTTGTTACTCCTGAAAGACTTAGTTTATTTAATAGAATACTTTCTTTGCGGACGAATTACCTGACGGTTGTTCTGGAAGATTTATACCAGACACAGAATATAAGCGCAGTTATCCGCAGTGCTGATTGTTTTGGAATTCAGAATGTACACATCATTGAAAATAAGAATACTTTCCAGGTAAATCCGGATGTGGTGCGCGGTGCAAGTAACTGGGTCACCCTCAATCGCTACAACGAATCGGGAATGAATACTATGGCAGCATTGCAAAAATTGCGCAGCGAGGGTTACCGCATTGTTGTTGCTACTCCACACGATCATGATGTTGATATGGGAAATTTTGACCTCGGAAAAGGAAAAGCGGCTATCGTTCTTGGGTGTGAACGGCCCGGCCTTACCGAATGGGCTATGAAAGAAGCCGACGAATACATGAAGATTCCTATGGTTGGCTTCACCGAGAGTTTAAATGTTTCAGTTTCAGCGGCTGTTATTATGCATCATTTAACTCACCAGCTCAGGCATCATTCTTCGGTTCAGTGGCAGCTTTCAGAAGAAGAGAGGGAGAAGATACTGCTCGATTGGCTGCGAATGTCGATCAAACGAGTTGATTTATTGGAAGAAAAATTTGAAGAGTTGTATAAATAACAAGCTATATGAACGTTTTTGCAGAGAAGTTTGCTGATATTAAGATTTTACGTTATTCAGTTCCTGAATTTGAAAAACTGGAGCTGAACAAGAAAATATACATCTATTACCTTTCGCAGGCGGCGCTTTGCGGGCGCGATATTTTGTGGGATCAGAACAACCGGCATAACCTGGCTGTTCGCGCTGTTCTGGAAAATATATTAAAAACCTACGCCGGAAATCGGGAGACAGAAGCGTTTGAGTTGTTTTTGGTTTACCTCAAACGGGTTTGGTTCTCCAATGGAATACACCATCATTATTCAACCGAGAAAATTCCTGCCGGCTTTTCTGTTGATTATTTCGATAAACTGATCGAAGAATCAGACTGGAAATCATTCGAATTACCTTCAGGAAAAGATTTAAGGGCATTTATTGCTGAGATAAAAGATGTGATTTTTAATCCGATTGCAGAACAGAAGCGTGTCAATCTGGAGCCAAATAAAGATTTAATCCTTTCTTCAGCCAATAACTATTACCAAAATGTTAGTCAGATTGAGGCTGAAGAATATTACAGCAACTTGAAGTCCACAGCAGAAACAGAGCCTGTTTCGTTCGGATTAAATTCGACTTTGGTCAAAGAAAGTAACCTGATATCTGAGAAAGTCTGGAAACTGAACGGAAAATACAGCAAGGCAATTGAGAAGGTTGTTTTCTGGCTGGAAAAAGCGGTTGATTATGCCGAAAATGAACATCAGAAAAAGTATATCCGGCTTTTGGTTGAATATTATAAAACTGGTGATCTGGCTAAATTCGACGAATACAGCATCGAGTGGGTGAAGGAGCAGTATGGCGATGTGGATTTTGTAAATGGTTTTATTGAAGTTTACGGTGACCCGCTTGGGATAAAGGGAAGCTGGGAATCGATTGTAAATTACAAAGACAAAGAAGCCACAAAACGTGCGATTACACTCAGTGAAAATGCCCAGTGGTTTGAAGATCATTCGCCGGTGTCGTCCGAATTTAAAAAACCAGAAGTTAAGGGTGTGAGTGCTAAAGTAATCAATGTTGCCATGTTGGGTGGCGATTGCTATCCGGCTACTCCAATCGGAATTAATTTGCCCAACCCCGAATGGATTCGGGAGCGCTATGGTTCCAAATCGGTTACCATCGAAAATATCACCCAGGCTTATTTTCTTGAATCGATGGGCAATGGGATGTTAGAGGAGTTTGCCGGTTCTGCTGAAGAAATTGAGCGAGCCAAGCAATACGGTTACCTGGCTGGAAACCTGCACACTGATCTGCACGAATGCCTCGGTCATGGCTCCGGAAAGGTTCGTGAAGGCGTGAGCACGGAGGCGCTGAAGAACTATTATTCGACCATTGAAGAAACACGGGCCGACCTTTTTGCCCTGTATTACATCTTGGATAAGAAAATGATAGAATTGGGTCTGGTTCCTTCAATTGAAGCTGCAAAAGCCGAGTTTGACGCCTATTTGCGCAACGGTTTGCTAACTCAGTTGACACGGATTGAACCCGGAAAAGACATCGAAGAATCGCACATGCGCAACCGGCAGCTGATTGCCAGCTGGGCTTATGAAGTCGGGAAAGCAGAGAACGTGGTTGAGTTTTTCCGGAAGGAGAATAAAACTTTTGTCAGGATAAACGATTACCAGAAATTGCGCGACTTGTTTGGTCAGTTGCTGAGAGAAATTCAGCGGATTAAATCGGAAGGTGATTTTGAGGCTGCCCGTAATTTGGTGGAGAACTATGCGGTAAAAGTTGACCGGCAATTGCATGACGAAATTCTGGCACGTTTTAAAAAGCTCGATTTGGCGCCCTATGCGGGTTTCCTGAATCCGGTTTACGAAATTAATACTTGGCCATGCGGTACGCCAAACGAAGTGACAATCAGCTATGATGAAGACTATACTTCGCAAATGTTGCGATATGGCGATGATTTTGGTTTTTTGCCAATGGAGAATGACTAACAGGGAAAGAGTCATTAGTCATTGGCAAAACAGAGTCGAATTGATGTTTCTCAGCCTCTGAATAAAGTTCGAAAGCGTCAGGAATTGATTATATTCCATCTGGAATATCTATGATTCCATCGGGAAGCAAGGCAATTCCATGTGGAAGCAAGTCGATTCTATTTGGAATATGAACTATTCCCGGAGTCAACCTGTAATCTCCGAACAGATTTGTTTGGGAACCTCAGACCGGTAATCAGCTTACGATTTAAACCAATCTTTTACCACTTCGGCGTATTGATTTTCGTTCTTGTGCCTGAAAATATTCTCCTTCGGGAAGTAGGTGTAATCGGCGGCATATTTTTCGTAGTTCTCAACAATGTCGTGAAGAGCCTGAATGAAGGTTTCAATTTCCTGATTCGTGGTTGTTGGATGCAGCGACCAGCGTACCCAGCCCGGTTTCAGCGATAAATCGCCCTCATTGATCCGGCGGGTAATTTCGTCGGATAATTCATGACTCACTTCAAGCAAAATGTGGCCATACGTTCCGGCACAGGCGCAGCCGCCACGCACCTGTATGCCATGCAAATCGTTCAGCAGCTTCACCAGCAGATTGTAGTGAATCTTCACCACATAAAACGAAATAACGCCCAGCCGGTCGCGGTGCTTTTCGTCCATTATTTTTACTCCCGGTATGCTGTCCAATCCCTCAAACGCGAGTTTTAGCAACTCATTTTCGCGCTGATGAATGTTGTCAGTTCCCATTTTTTCTTTCAGCCGGATGGAAAGCGCCGTGCGGATGGTTTGCAGAAAGCCGGGAGTGCCGCCATCTTCACGCACTTCGATATTGTCGACATATTTATATTCGCCCCAAGGGTTGGTCCAGTCAACGGTTCCGCCGCCGGGCTGATCGGGCACCGAGTTGTGGTACATCGACTGGTCGAACACCAAAACGCCGGAAGAGCCTGGTCCGCCCAGGAATTTATGAGGCGAAAACATGATTGCATCCAGCTTTTGCATAGGGTCAGCTGGGTGAATATCCATTTTATCGTAAGGTGCCGATGCTGCAAAATCGATGAAAACCACGCCGCCATTCTCGTGCATAATTTTAGCCATTTCGTAATATGGCGTGCGGATTCCGGTAACGTTTGAACAGGCCGTGAACGAACCGATTTTAAACGGGCGATCTTTGTATTCCTGTAGTTTTTTCCGGAGGTTTTCCGGCGAAACCTGAAGATTTTCGTCGGGATCGACAATGACTACGTCGGCATTGGTTTCGTACCAGCTGGTGTGGTTCGAGTGGTGTTCCATGTGGGTGATGAAAACCACCGGCCGCTCGCGCTGGGCAATACATCCGGTGTGGTTCACCTTTCCGCAGTATTTCAGTCCTAGCATCCGCTGAAACTTGTTGATTACCGCAGTCATTCCCGATCCTGCGGTGATGATAATATCGTTTGGTCCGGCATTCACATGAGCTTTGATGATTTGTTGCGCCTGGTGATAGGCGTGGGTCATCAGCGCGCCGGTTTCGCTGGTTTCTGAGTGCGTATTCCCCACAAATGGGCCAAATATCTCAGTAATTTGCTTTTCGATGGGCTGATAAAGACGTCCGCTGGCAATCCAGTCGGCATAAATAATCTTCTTTTGGCCATAAGGTGAGCTGAAATGCTGGTCGATGCCAACAATTTCTTTTCTGAACGAATCGAAATAAGATTCAAGGTTTGTCATGGGTTCAGATGTTCATTAGATGCGCTGCAAAATAAGCCCTTTCCGTCATATAAAATGAGAATTTTATCAGTTTTTGTCACCTTCAAAATCAATAGCCTGTCAAGCTCGGTGACAAAAAGTCATTTTTGATGCGTGGTATGGTGTTTGAAAAAGTGCTGCATGTTAATTTAGAATGTTAATCTAAAAATTATAAAAAATGCAAAAAGGAAAAATAGGCGTAAGCAGCGACAACTTATTCCCGATTATTAAAAAGTTTTTGTATTCCGATCACGATATTTTCCTTCGTGAGATTGTTTCGAATGCAGTTGATGCCACCCAGAAACTGCGTACCCTGGCTTCGAAGGGCGAATATTCAGGAGATATTACCGACGCCAAAGTGGTGGTTACGCTCGACAAAGAAGCCAAAACCATTACTGTTTCCGACAATGGTATCGGGATGACCGCTGAAGAAATCGAAAAATACATCAACCAGATTGCCTTCTCGGGCGCCGAGGAGTTCCTCGAAAAATATAAAAACGACGCCAATGCCATCATCGGTCACTTCGGTCTCGGATTTTACTCGTCGTTCATGGTTTCGAGCCAGGTTGACATCATTTCGAAATCGTACCGCGACGGAGCCAAAGCCGTTCGCTGGGAGTGCGACGGAAGCCCCGAATACATGCTGGAAGACGCCGAACGGGCCGAAGTAGGTACCGACATTGTGATGCACATCAATGCCGATTCGGAAGAGTTCCTTGAAAAATCGCGCGTTGCCGATATCCTGAACAAATACTGCAAGTTCCTGCCGGTTCCGGTAGTTTTTGGAAAAAAAACCACCTGGAAAGACGGAAAAGAAGTGGATACGGAAGAAGACAACCAAGTGAACGATGTAGCTCCGGCGTGGACCAAAAAACCGGTTGATTTGAAAGACGAAGACTACTCGAATTTCTATCACCAGTTGTACCCAATGGCCGACGAGCCGCTGTTCAACATTCACCTGAATGTGGATTATCCGTTCAACCTGACCGGTATTTTGTATTTCCCGAAACTAAAAAACACCATCGAGGTTCAGAAAAACAAGATTCAGTTGTATTCGAACCAGGTTTTTGTTACTGACTCTGTTGAGGGCATTGTTCCTGAATTTCTGACCTTGCTGCACGGTGTGCTCGATTCGCCGGATATTCCGCTGAATGTGTCGCGTTCGTACCTGCAAAGCGACTCGAATGTGAAGAAAATCAGCAGCCACATCACCAAAAAGGTTGGCGATCGTTTGGCTCAGTTGTTCAGCGAAAAGCGTGAAGATTTCGAATCGAAATGGGACGATTTGCGCCTGTTTATCGAATACGGAATGCTCACCGAAGATAAATTCTACGAAAAAGCTGAGAAATTCTTCCTTTTCAAGAATACCGACAACAAGTATTTCACCATGGAAGAATACGAAACGCTGGTTAAAGGCGAGCAAACCGACAAGGACAATAACCTGATTTACTTGTACACCAGCAATGCCGAAGAGCAGTTCTCGTTTGTTCAGGCAGCCAAAAACAAAGGCTACGATGTGCTGGTGATGAACAATATTTTGACCGCTCCGCTCATCAACAAACTAGAACAGAAATATACCAACAAGCGTTTTGTTCGCGTGGACTCGGATGTGGCAGAACACCTGATAGCCAAAGAAGAACCAAAACATGAAATGAGCTGGGAGGAAAAGAATGAACTGAGTCCGATTTTTAAGGCAGTTTGTCCCGAAAATAAAGACTATAACTTCATTGTCGATTTCAAAGATTTGGGCGAAAACAGTTTCCCGATGGTCATTACCCGCAACGAGTTTATGCGCCGCATGAAAGATATGAGCGCCATGCAGGGCGGAGGAATGAGCTTTTATGGCGATCTTCCTGAAAGCATGAACCTCGTGGTAAACACGTCACACCCTTTGGTAAAAGAGATTTTTGCCGACCGTGACACCGCAATCGGCGCCGAACTGGAAACACTGAAAAGTGAACTTCAGGCAAAAACAACCGAAAAGGAAGAGGTTGACAAAGCGAAAAAAGATAAGAAAGACGAGGAGATTCCTTCGGAAGTGAAAGAAAAATCGGAAGAACTCGAAAATGCGATTTCGGCTCTGAAAGATCATCGCAAGGAAAAACTTACAGCATTTGGCAAGGAAAACAAGCTGGCCAAGCAGTTGGTTGATCTGGCTCTGCTTGCCAACGGAATGCTGAAAGGCGAAGATCTGGATAAATTTGTAAAACGCAGTTTTGAGCTGATCAAATAATTCTGGTACTACACTCATCCGATGACTTCAAGTCATCGGATGAGTCGATGATATATCTGAAAGCTGTCCTGAAAAGGACGGCTTTTTTTGTGTCATAAAAAACTCTGTTCAAAGTTTAACAGGATCAACCTGTCATTTTTAAATAAAGATTCTAAATTTGGACTTCATTGATAATTCACCAAGATGAAAGAAAAATTAGATGCCTTTGCCCGCCTGCTGGAGATTATGGACGAGCTGCGCGAAAAATGCCCGTGGGACAAAGAGCAAACCCTCGAATCGCTCCGGAAACTGACCATCGAAGAAACATACGAATTGGCCGATGCCATCCTGAACAACGATTTGAACGGTATCAAAAAGGAACTGGGCGACCTCATGTTGCATATTGTTTTTTATGCCAAAATTGGATCTGAAAAAGGAGCTTTCGACATGGCTGATGTGTTGAATTCGATCAACGAAAAACTTGTTTACCGTCATCCGCACGTGTTTGGCGAGGTTGACGTTGCCAATGCCCGCGAAGTAGAGCAAAACTGGGAAACGCTGAAGTTGAAGGAAAAAGGTGGAAACAAACGGGTTCTGGAAGGGGTTCCGACCGCTATGCCAGCCCTGGTGAAAGCCAACCGCATTCAGGAAAAAGCCAGTGGAGTAGGGTTCGACTGGAATACCGCGAACAGGTTTGGGACAAAGTGAAGGAAGAAATTCATGAACTGAGTGATGAAATTGATCAGGTTGATCAGGATAAAATTGAAGCCGAATTTGGTGACCTCTTTTTTGCAATGGTGAACGCTGCCCGCTTGTATGGCGTTGATCCGGAAACGGCCCTTGAACGCACCAACCTGAAGTTTATGAAACGTTTCAATTACCTCGAAAGTCAGACTCTGCAAAAAGGCAAAGACCTGAAAAAAATGTCTCTGGCAGAAATGGACGAGATTTGGGACGAGGCGAAACGTCTGGAATAGACCGAAAAAACAATGTTCTTTTGAAATTCCCGGTTCAGGGTAGATCAGATTCAGTAAAATCAGAAAACAGAAACAGCAAAATCCGGATAGCTATGAGTATCTGGTGAATTTTAATTGATTAAACGATTCTGATGACGCGACCGTATTCATATTCTGTTACTTTGTTTTTTGTTTTAGTTCTCTTTCAGCAAACATTGATTGCTCAAATTGACACGATTCGTTTCAATAAATACTACTTCAAAAAATATTTGACCGACTCAAAGGCCATTGTAACTTCACCGGGAAGATGGCAGCAGCGTGATTGGATCAAATTGGGGATTTTCGTGTCCGGAACTGCAGCATTAACTTTAGCAGATCAACCTGTTGCCGATTTTTTTCAGTCACACAGGAGCAAAACTGAAAGCTATATTTCATCTAATTTTCTTGAACATTTTGGCGCTGAACACAGCATTGTTGTGATGTCCGGAATTTTTACCTACGGGATGCTGGCGAAAAAGCCGCGGGCTGTAAGTACGGCCTTACTGGCTTTCGAAAGTTTTGTTTTGGCCAGTATTGTCACACGCATTCCGAAAACTTTAGTTGGTCGTCAGCGACCAGATAACTGGCAGGGCTATGGACCCTATGTTATTGAAGGTCCGTTTCAGGGCGTCAGTTTTCCGTCGGGGCACACCACTGCATCTTTTGCCGTAGCCTCGGTAATTGCAACCCAGTATCGCGATCACAAATGGATACCGATTACTGCATATTCAGTTGCAACATTGGCCGGATTGTCACGAATTTACGATAATCGACATTGGTTTAGCGATGTGGTTGCCGGTGCAGCTATCGGCACTCTGGTTGGTAATATGGTCAGTCGGCGGATGAAAAATTCCCGATTGTCGGTTTCTCCATACGGAAATAGTGCAATTCAGGGGGTGAAAATGGCCTATACCTGGTAGTTTTTCCGTTTCCTGATTTATTTTGTTCCCGGCCTGATAATTGCGATTTCTGTTTTACATTTGTTGAGCAAATTATACTGATCGTCAAAATCTGAAAAAGTTATGCGAAAATATTTATTCTTCCTGATAGCCGGTATTTTACTCCTGAATTCATGCTCAACCGGATTGAAGTCGCTGCAACGCGGCAATTATTACGATGCTATGCTGAAGGCCGCCGAGCGACTCAGCAGTGATCCGGATAACCGGAAAGCAATGCAGGTGCTCAAAGAAGGTTATCCGATTGCAATAGCTTATTACCAGGAAGAAATTGACCGGAAACTGACAGGTAATGATCCGTTTCGGTGGAAACAGACGCTCGAAATCATGCAAACGGTAAATAGCATTTCCGATGCAATCCGACGGATTCCTGCTGCCCGGAGGCTTGTTCCTTCACCTAAAACTTATACTTCAGAATTGACCGATGTGCAAAATCATGCTGCCCAGGAGTTTTACGACGCTGGAATGGATGCTTTGAGCCGAAAATCACGCGAAACAGCCAAACAAGCTTATTTCCATTTCCAGAATGCCGATGGACTGGTTCGCGGATTTAAAGATACCAAGCAAAAGATTCTGCAAGCGAAAGACCTGGCTACTTTGAAAGTGGTGGTTGAGCAAATTCCGGTAAATGGCAAGTTCGAATACTCGGCTCAGTTTTTTTACGATAATGTTTTCCAAATGCTGAACCAACGGTTTCAGGAAAAGGATTTTGTGCATTTCTTTTCTCCGGAACAAGCAGAACAGACTAAACTGAAATATCCGGATATGTTGTTGCAGATGGGTTTTTATGATTTTTTCATTGACCGTCCTCAGCATTTTGAAGAGGAGAAAGAGCTTTCGAAGCAGATAGAAGAAAAATATCAGATTAAGGTGTCGAAGGATTCGACAGTTACCAAAACCCGAATGGTTATGAAAAAGGGCAAGATCAAAATTGTGACCGACCAGGTTGCATCGGGTGGTTTGCTCGAATTAAAGGCTGTTGATTTCCAGTCGCAAAAAATCATTTTCACTGACAAAATTCCGGGGCAATACCTCTGGCAAAATAAATACGGCGTTTTTGTGGGCGATGCCGAGGTACTTGATAACACGCTTGCCAATATTGTAAATAACAAAGTTATGATGCCGCCTGCGCCGCAGGACATGTTTGTGCTTTTTACCAAACCCATCTTTAATCAGTTGAGCGAAAAACTGACTAATTATTTCAGACAATATAATTAGGTGGTAGAGACGTGATTTATCGCGTCTTTGCTGTTGTCATTTTCGATTTGCAGGGTTCATGATAAATTCAACATTACGGAACATTGAGGTGTTGTTATTTCTGAATTTTGGGATTTTAGTAAAATTTGGATGAACAACTAAATGAATAATCGGTAATTTTAGCCATCGTAAAAATGACAATATGAAACGCTTAAGTAATCTTGTTCCCCAACCATTGTGGAATTATTTCGAAGAAATTTGCAAAATTCCAAGACCATCAAAGAAAGAAGGAAAAATCGTTCAGTTTTTGTTGGATTTCGCGGCAAAACATGGATTGAAAGCTTCTCGGGATGAGATCGGAAATTTGCTAATCAGTAAGCCAGGCACTGCTGGCCGGGAGAATGATCCGGTGGTGATACTGCAATCGCATGTCGATATGGTTTGCGAAAAGAACAGTGAAAAGCAGCATGATTTTGAAACCGATGTCATCAAACCATTTATTGATGACGGGTGGGTGAGGGCAGAAGGAACAACTCTGGGTTCGGATGATGGTATTGGGGTAGCCGCTCAGATGGCTATTCTGGCAACTTCTGAATTGTCGCACGGACCCATCGAATGTTTGTTCACCGTTGATGAAGAGACTGGCCTTTCGGGGGCCTTTGCACTTCAACCTGGTTTTTTGAGCGGCAAAATTTTACTCAATCTCGATTCGGAAGATGAAGGCGAGTTGTTTATTGGTTGTGCCGGAGGAATCGACACTGTTGGAACTATAAAATATACACTTGAAAAAATTCCGTCCGGTTCGTTTGCCATCAAGTTGGAAGTAAAAGGGTTGCTGGGTGGTCATTCCGGCGATGACATTAATAAGAACAGGGGAAATGCCAACAAAATTCTGAATAGGTTCCTGATTAATGTGGCTAAACAATTTAACATGAGGATTGCCGGATTTGATGGCGGAAACCTTCGGAATGCCATCGCCCGGGAGGCCTTTGTTATTGCTGTAGTTCCTCACTCACAAAAAGAGGACCTCATGGTCGAATGGAATGTTTTTGCTTCGGAAATGGAGTTTGAATATGAATATTCGGAACCTAAATTAAAATTGTACCATCAATCAGTCGCATTGCCTGAATTTGTGATTGATAAGGGAAGTCAGGACAGGTTACTGAAATTGATAGCTGCCTGTCCGCATGGTGTGCTGGAAACGAGCAGCCGCATGCCTGGAATGGTTGAAACCTCAACCAATCTGGCCTCTGTGAAATTTACGGCTAATAATGAAATTATACTCACAACCAGTCAGCGCAGCGAAATTGAAAGTCGCAAATACATGGCAGCCGAAATGGTTGAGTCGGTGATGTTGCTGGCAGGCGCTTCGGTGAGGCATTCCGACGGATATCCGGGATGGACTCCAAATCCGGATTCGGCCGTTGCTAAAATAGCAACTGAATCATACAAAAAGTTATTTGGAATTGAACCTGTCGTAAAATCCATTCATGCTGGGCTGGAATGCGGCTTGTTCCTCGAAAAATATCCGGAACTTGATATGGTATCATTTGGGCCCACCATCCTTGGGGCGCATTCTCCGGACGAGCGAATCAACATCGAAACGGTTGGTAAATTCTGGAAGTTACTGGTTGAAGTACTCGAAAATATCCGATAGACTTTATTGTCACTTTTTTGAGGCCTCTGGCTAAAAACAGGCGACATTGCCTAAAAAGAGAGAAATTTGCCTGAATTCAGGGAATTTTCTCTCTAGTCAGGGAAATTTGTCTGAATTCAGTCAATTTCACACGTAAATGTTGTTATTAATCTATTGATAATTAAATGCGTACGTATGGAACTCACATGCCTGAAAAATGTTGGTTTTATCAAAATTTACATGGTTTTTTGTGTCACCACCTTGAATATATTTATCGTTGCATGTTCGTTTCATCTGTTTGGCCTAAATAATTGTACTGCTTTTCAAGCGGATGCAATCAAGGGAAATCCGAAAAAAATAATCATCTTCATACTTTCTAAAAACCTAACTCATGAACCGCAAATCATTTTTACTTTTCCTTCTGGCTATTGTCGTTTCCTTTTGTTTCTCAGCACAAAACACTGAAAACTGGACACACCTGCGCGGAAATAATCTCGACGGACATTCTCTCAGTTTAAATGCACCAATCAATTGGAGCGAAACCAGCAATATCATCTGGAAGACGGCTGTTCGCGGAGTTGCCTGGTCATCGCCGGTGGTGTATGGAGATCATATTTGGGCCAGTTCAGCGACGCAGAATGGGAAGGAACTGTTTGCTGTTTGTATCGACTTCGATTCAGGTAAAATTCTGCATGAAATGAGTTTATTCAAGCCAGATACGGTTCAGCATATTCATCCAACCAACAGCTATGCCACGCCAACTCCGTGTATCGAAGATGGTTTTGTGTTTGTCCATTTTGGAACTTACGGAACGGCATGTGTGGATACCCGAAAAATGGAGATCGTCTGGACACGGACCGATCTGAATTGTAATCACATGCAGGGCGCTGCTTCATCGCCGTTTATTTATAAGGATTTGCTTATTCTTCACATCGAGGGAACTGATGTTCAGTACCTGGTTGCCCTGGATAAACGAACCGGAAAGACAGTTTGGAAAACAGACCGTCCTCGGGAGTTTTATGACAATATTGAGCCTGTTTCTAGAAAAGCTTATTGCACTCCGATTGTGGTTAATGTTAACGGTAAAGATCAACTGATAAGCAATGGCTCACAGCTGGCTATTGCCTACGAACCTGAGACGGGAAAAGAGATTTGGCATGTTTTTTATGGCGACGACTCAACGGTGAGCATGCCGCTGGCTTATAATGGTTTGGTCTATGTCAATTCGGGATGGATGCTACCGAAAGATGGCAGTCCGTTTTATGCCCGTCTACTGGCGGTCGATCCCACCGGAACCGGCGACGTAACCAAAACCCGGGTTCCCTGGGAAGTGAATGTGGATGTGTCTCAAATTTCAACTCCGGTTATTGTGGATAGCCTGATTTATATGGTTCATGAGCGTGGAATGCTGACTTGTTTGAGCGCTAAAACCGGCAAAGTGATCTGGAAAGAAAAGCTGATGGAGCAGTTTAATGCCTCTGTTTTGTATGCCTCCGGTAACATTTATTTGTTTAGTGTGAAAGGAAAAACGTATGTGTTTAAACCCGGACTTAGCTTTCAGTTAGTAGCCGAAAATCAATTGGAAGGAATTATTAAGGCCACGCCTGCTATAGTTCGCGATAACGTTATTTTGCGTACAGATAAGTTTCTTTACCGTATTGGAAAATAGCGGCAAGGGGTTAGCCAAAATTTAAAAGAGGCTGCCTCAAAAGTCATTGACCCAGTCATCCTGAACTTGTTTCAGGATCTCTACACATTGTATATCAGATCCCGAAATAAATTCGGGATGACCAGATACTTGAGAATTTTGACTTTTGAAACAGCCTCTTTTAAATTTTGTAGTTCTAAAATTATTCCTGACTCTCCGGTTGATCATTAGGATCAGAAAGAGCCCCAAACTTTTGTTCCGAATGCCGGGCAGCCACAATCAATGCCACAATTAAAACAATAGCCACATACAGGGCGCTTGGAATTGGTGGCGGATCGCCCTGTGCATACGAGTGCATTCCGCTCAAGTAATAATTTACACCGAAGAAGGTCATCAGGACCGACCCCAAACCAGCTAACGCAAGGCTGCTCAGTGCAAAAATACTCTTCAATCCGGGAACTTTCCGAAGGTGCAAAATGATGGAATAAACCAGAACGGTAACCAGCGCCCAGGTTTCTTTGGGGTCCCAGCCCCAGTAACGGCCCCACGACTCATTGGCCCAGACACCACCAATAAATGAACCGATAGTCAGCATAAATAGTCCGATAATCAGCGCCATTTCGATGATATACGAAACTTCGAGAATGGTAAACCCAATTTGTTTTTCGTTCTTCTTGTTTCTTAGAATAATCAGCACCAGGTTGAGCATTCCGAGCAGGGCGCCCATTGCCAGAAATCCATAACTAGCTGTAATAATGGCTACATGCACAATCAGCCAGTAGGATTTGAGTACAGGGACCAGATTGGTGATTTCCGGATTCATCCAGCTCATCCCGGCTACAAAAAGAATGATCGAAGTCAGCACAGTCGTTACCGCTAGCGTTATTGGCGATCTTTTCACAAATATGAAACCGGAAAGGCTGGTGGCCCATCCGACATAAATCATGGTTTCATAACCGTTGCTCCATGGCGCATGGCCCGAAATATACCAGCGAATTGAAAGTCCGGCGGTGTATAATAGAAATGCGATGAAAATTAAAAGAGTTCCGGCATTGATTAACTTTGAAAACCGGGCACCAGGTTTAAAAATGAGCAGAAAATGGATTATGAGCAGAATAAATCCCAGTGCTGCGTATGTTTTAGCCATTTTTCCAAAAATATTCCACTCGTTGTATATAATCTCAAGTTTGATTTTTGATTCTGATGGAATAATATCAGCTCCATACGTGTGTTGGTATTTTTTGATATAACCCAGGAATTCATCCGGTTTCGACCAGTTACCTGAAGTAACTGAATTATTATACTCAGCGTAGTACATGCCAAGTATTCCTTTGGCAAAATCAGCCTGCTCCTTCTTCATGGTATTGGGTAAAGTAGACTGCGTTGCCCAGGTTTTGCGCTCATCTCCGGGTATCGGGAAAATCTTCAGAAAATCGCCATTAAAAATCTGGTAACAGATATTTACGCGTTCATCAACATTGATGATTTCCTTATCCAGCTTATTGCGGAGTGTTTGTTTTTTGTTGTACGACTGTTGAACCAGATCATTTAACCGGTAGTTTCCCGCCTGATCAAACATTTGGGCAAATGAAACAAAATCACTTGACAGACCAAGCATTTTTTTCAGCTCCGGATTGGCCACCTTTACCAGCGGAACATTTTTCCAATGGTCAGGATTAGCGCTCATTTCAATGAAAAATTCAACAGGTGAAAGACCCTCCCATTTATTCTCTTTCGTTATTTTACGCAATAAATCTGAAGCCAGTGTATTCACCGGCTCAATACGTCCCTGATGATCCTGAACCAACAGTTTGCCAAATGCATCGATGTGTTTTTCTTTGGCTCCCGAATTTTCAGCTCCAAATGCTGCATTTCCCGACCAGCTTAGGACGGAAATAACCAGACCAATAACGGCAATTTTTGTGGTTTGACGAGCAGCCTGAAGTTTGGCGCTCAACCGGATTAAAGTCTGAAAACGACTACTTTTGCTGAAGACCGTGAAAACCATACCCAAAGCCATCAGAAAATATCCCAGGTAGGAGATCATGGTTCCCCAGTAATCTTGGTTAACAGAGAGAATAGTACCTTTTTCATCCGGATCAAAAGCTGATTGAAAGAAGCGATAACCCTGGTATTTCAGGATGTTATTCATGAAAATACGAAATGGCCGTTCAACCGAGGAAGCCGGGTCTCTCAAGGTAATTTCACTGGCATACGACGATGGACTGTTAGATCCCGGATACCGTTCTAACTGAAAATCGCGCAGGTATAGACTGAATGGCAATTCGCGAACAGCGGAGCCGAAACTTAAGCTAACATTGATCCCGTTTATAGTGCAGGTTGCTGGTTCAGGAATAGCTCCCTGTGTTCCAAAAACATTTACTATGCGGGTTTCATTTCCGGAAGTAATGCGGGCCGCAAATGCGTCAGCCCCTCCTTGCTGAGTTTGATCCTGCACCAACGATAAAATTGCTTTCGGCAAGTAGCTTTTAAAAACAAAACCAGATTGTCCAATCACATAAAATTGTTTTTCTTTTACGGGATAACTGATTTGGGGCAATAATTTTTCACTAACCTGACCGGTCATGTCCGAAACAAGAACAGTATCGGCACAAACCATGCTTAATCCGTTGCCATCACGTTGAAAGACTACATTAGCTGAGCCGATTCCGGTTTCAAATCCGAAACTGATACTGGCAGCTTGTATTTTATCCTTTTGGAACAGAAAAATATCTTTGCTCTGAGAGGTTCCTGTGTTGAATAGCAATGAAATTACAGGTAACCCGTCGGAAGCGGCAACCATAATTTCAGAGGCATTAGGCACAAATATTTCATTTTCAACGGTTAGTTCTTTTCCGCCTATTTCAATAGTTTCTTTGTAATAATTACTGGTATTTGGCGTAAATTTCACTTTATCAGAACGCCGAACTTCTTCATTATTTATTTTGGCTTTCAGACTTATATAAGTTGCTTCAGAAACCACCTGGTTGGTCGATTCGCCTTCCCGAATATGCATACTTCCCTCAAACCCAAAATATCGGGTTACTCCGGCGCCAATAATGATAAGGATAAAGGCTAGATGGAATAACAAAATGGCCCATTTTTTACGGGTAACAAGTTTGTACTTGAACATACTTCCGGTCAGGTTTATTACTCCGACAAAAAGTAGTAATTCAAACCACCATGATTGATAAATAAGTGCTTGAGCTGTGGCTGTCCCGTAATCGTTTTCAATGAAAGTTGCATACGCTATGGATATGGCAAACATCATTAAAAGCAACACCGAAAATAACATGGAAAACAAAAATGATATCGCTTTTTTCACTCGAAAATATTTAAGGTATTAATTTGATCTTCTGTACCCTTTGCAGGAACTATGCCCGAGAAATCGGGATTTATTTATTCCAGTTTATTTCAGCTTATAATTAAAAAAATTCCTTTGTTTTACATTAAAACAAAGGAATTTCAAAATGAATGATCTTATTTCAGATTATTTTGTAGTAGGATCGTCATGTGCAATTTTGGCTGCATATTCTTTATAGTTAAATCCTTTATAATTCGGACTTTCCTCGTTATGACATTTTTTACAAACTTTTTCTTCCGGTAAGGTCATACCTTTCGTAAGAGCCATTTTTTTATCTTTCATGATTGTTGCTACTTTGTAAGCACTACCTGGTCCATGGCATGATTCGCATGAAACACCTTCTTCAACAGTGATTGTGGCTACTAAAGACTGATCAACACTTGCAGCGGTAGAGTGGCATTTCAAACATTTTGGGTTTTTTGCATCTGCACCTTTCAGGCTGGCCATTGCTTTGGCGTGAGGACTTGCAGCCCACTTGTTGAATTGCTCTCCTTTGTCGGCCTTGTTGTGGCACATTTTACATTTGGCAGCTCCAATATATTTGAAATCCTGAGCGTTTACTACAGATATGGAAATAATAACCATTCCAAGTAAAAAGAATAATTTTTTGTAATTCATAGTCGTTATTGTTTTAAGATTTATTGAATGTTTTACTTGCAATATTGATACCAGAAAATTACGTTTTAAATTTTCCAGAAACAAAATTGCATTTATTTTTTATTCCCGCAAAAAAAAGACATTTAATATTTGTCAATAGGGCTTTATTAATAGAGTTGAGCGTGACAACTTGAGCAAGATTCAGTTTTCCATGCTTCATCAATATCAACCGGGTGTTTAAACTCAAGCGGAACAAACGAATTGGAATATTTCAGACTGTCCGACGTTCCCTCAGCCAAAATACTGTGGCATAGGTTACAATCTTTTGAGATTACTTTTTTATTTTCTGTCGAATGTCGGTCGTTGTGGCATCTGAAACAACCATCTGACTCCATGTGACCGATATTGTTGGGGTAGAATTTCCAACTCGATTTCATCTTCGGAAATATATTGTTTGCGTATCCGTTCTGGATTTCCTTGATAGCATCTTCTATTTCAGCTTTCTTGCTGACCAGTAATTCAGGATGACTGGATTTATAAAACTCAGTAACCTGATTGTTGATGGCCAAGAAGGCGCTATCCTTGGTCGAATAATCCTTATAAAGAATCGTCATGGCAATCTGCTTAATTCCCGGCAGCGATTTGGATATCTTGCCTTCGCTGATTGATTTGTCGATAAAATTTTGAGGTACATTGTAATTGTGAGAAGGGCGGTTATGACAATCCAGACAATCCATTACCCTGGTTTCGAGCGAGTCGAGTTTTTCCTGACTTAACGGGTTTTCGCTGTCGGTAAAAATTTCGCTGACACCGGTTTTTGTGTTGGTGTATTTCACCCATGGAATAACCTGCCGGTTGGCTGATGATGTTTTGTATTCAATTTTAACATCCGGACTGATGTGTTGGTGAATACCTTTTTCGAAGGAACCATCCGGAAGAGTTTTGGAGCTGGTTTTCATCTGCAATTGAACGATCACTTCAGTATTCGCATCATCGGCCAAATATGATTGAAGGTATTTCATTTTCCGGTCATAGAATTTTTCAGGCCAGTGGCACTGCTCACAGGTTTCCCTTGCTGGTCTCAAATTGGCAATTGGCGTTGGAATGGGAGTGGGGTATTTCTTGGCCAGGACGGAATAAACCTGGTACAAGCCCGATAATTTGCTCTTAACATACCAACTGGCGCCTGAACCCACGTGACATTCAACGCAGGCAACTCGTTCGTGTGGCGAACCGTGATAGGTGGTGTATTCGGGTTCCATTACCTTATGGCATAACTTACCGCAGAATTCAACTGATTCGGTATAGTGGAATGCTTCGTAACTGCCAATGGATGAAATAATCAACAAGAAAACGGTTCCAAATATGAATATAATTCCGGCATTTCGGGTTGCAACATTATTGAAATCAATCAAAGGCCAATTCTTAGTTTCTGCCAAAACCCCTGATTTTTTTTCTTTTATTTTCGTGACTCTCATACCGATCGGAATAAGAATCAGACCAGTAATCATGAATCCGGGTAAGACAATATAAATGAATAGACCAATATAGGTTCCACCAAAATTGAAAAACCAGTTCAGAATAAATAATGAAAGTATAGCGGCAAGATTAAAAATAGCCAAAACTGAACCAGTTATTGAAATCCAGTTTTTAAATGATGAAGGCAGTTTCATAATAAATTTGCGTTGAAGATTGTTTTAAATAATCCAATCAGAATTCAAAATCTATTTATAATGACTTCGAATGTCCTAAAATTAATGAAATAACAGTGAATAAATGATCAGCATGATCAAAATAATTCCGGTGAACAGGAAAATGTAGCCAAAGGTTTTAACAACTTTCATCTTGTGTTTTGAAAATTCGGTTTCAACAACAAGGTTCTGCAATTTTCCTGAATTTTCAAGTTCTTCAACTTCTCTTGGCCGGTCTTCTTTGTACTCTTCCAATGGAACATGCCCTGTAAAAATTACTGTATCCATGGGGAATGACTCCGGACGAAGATGTGTATTGAAGAAGTGGATCGTGAAGATAAAACCTACCGCAAGCAGGGCTTCGTCACTGTGAATAATTTGCGCTACATTGATTAACCAGCCAGGAAGGAAGTTGGTAAAAAATACAGGAAACCACAGTACCAATCCGGTTGATCCGATTACGACAACGCCCCAGAATACAGCCATATAGTCAAATTTTTCCCAATAGGTCCATCTGCCATAATTTGGTCGGGGTCCCCGGCCAATAAACCATTTGACTGTTGCCCAGAAATCTTTTATATCCTGGTAATTAAACATGAGCGTATCTTTTCCGAAGATAAATTCTTTTAGCGATAAATTCCTTTCCTTTTTCATTCGGAATAGTGATATCACGTGATAAGTAAAATACCCGAAAGTAATAACAGCTGCAATGCGGTGGATTATGCCGGCAAAATAAGCACCTCCGATGAGTTTAACCAATATCCTGGCCCAATCCATGTAGGCAAATTTCAGCAACATGCCTGTGAACGCAAGTGACAGGAAGCTAATAATTACAAAAATATGAGTAATACGCTGACTTTTTGTAAACCTCCGAACATATACTTTTTCACAGACAACTTCTTCGCGTCGTCTCTTTTTTCGCATGGCACTAATCGAGCGCGGTAACCACAAAAGTGTGTGAATTCCAAAAAATACAAACACACTGACTAATAGTCCGGTCATTGCCCAGAAGGTGTAATAGAGCCACGGAAATTTCGTTTTATTTGAATGCGTCGCATGGGTTAGGTAACCGGTAAATTTTTTGTTGGCATCGGCGTGGCATTTCTGACAGGTTGATACAATATTTCTTGAATTGATTGCTGATTTCGGGTTTTCCCTCTTCAGAATATTATGTGCCCCGTGACAATCAGAACAACGTGCAGCCTGCATGTAACCTAACTGATAAACTTTTCCGTGATAAGTATCCAAGTAGGTTTTTGCCAGCTCGGTATGACATTTACCACACTGCACCGTAATTTCAGACATAAACTTATCCTGGTGAACTTCGGAAATATTGTGAGCGGTGTGACAAGTGCTGCAATTCGGATATTTTAAATCTTCATCGCTATTTTTAACCGCATGATCGCTGTTAATATATTCATTATATATGCCTTTATGACAATTTCCGCATGTTGATGCAATGTTTTTTTCATTTACCGAAGAGCGTGGATCCGATTGCTTCAGGTTAAAATGAGGGGTGTGACAATCAGTGCAGACTGCGGCTGATAGTAATCCTTTTTCAACCAGACTTCTTCCATGTACACTGGTGGAATAGTCGTGCAGAGCGTCAATTTCAGCAAGTTCGGTTCCTTTAACAGCCTTTCCGCCTTTTCGGTGACATTCTCCGCAAAGGGTTGGAATGGACGACCGGAAGACTGGAGAACTTTCGTCCGATTTGGGCTTCACCAAATGAGTGCCATGACAATCGGTACAATAAGGAGCATTTTCTTTTTTTGCAAAATAGGCCTGCCCATGTCCACTGGAGAAATAAATATCCGATTCTTCTACGTGGCAGTTAGAGCAGTCAACTTTTCCGGCGGTTTCGCAGGGACGGTTCAGATTTGCCGTTACATCTGAATGGCACTTTACGCAAGTAATGTTTTTATGTGTTGAAGCCGCCAGATCATCTACGTTTACTTTTAATGAAACTGTTTTATTATTGACTAGCTTATGGGTTTCATCTTTCTCATGGCATTTCAAACAGGTTCTGTCAGAAATGGCTGCAACCAGATTTTTTAATTCCACTTTATGTGGGGGGTGGCAGGAAGTACAAGCAGGAATTGCGCCTGGTTTCTTCTCCCACAATTCTTTGTTAATGACTTTAACATGTACGTCTTCAATGCGTGCGTGACACTTCATACAGGTTGAAGCGATATTTTTAGGCGAAATGCTTGAAGTTACATTTGTGTGGGGCAAGATGAGGTGATTCCCATGACAATCATTACAGGTTGCCGAAACAATAAGTCCCTTTTTATATAATCCCTGACCATGAATTCCTTCACTGTAATTTTCGAGAATATTGTGTTCTGAAATATTGTATGCACGGGCTACCGGAGCGCCTTCCCGGTGACACGTTCCGCACAATACTGGAATGTTCATTTTGTATGTTCTGGATTCCGGAGCATCCGATTTTAAAATATCATGAGAACCATGACATTCTTTACAGTCGGGAGCGTGTTTGTCATTGGCTAGAAACGCCCTGCCATGAACTCCACGAAAAAACTTGTCCTTGGCATCGTCGTGACACTGTCCGCAATCAACAGGCTTCAGGGTTTCCGGATGCGGAAAATCGCTAACGGCAGCCTCAGCATGGCAATCCACACATTCCAGACCTTTATGAACGGAATGTTCGAGGGCATTGGGTTTGATATACAAAGAGACCTTTTTCCCTGATCTTATTTTTGTCAGGTCGGGATCGTTATGGCAATTCAGACAATCTTCGTTTGATTGGGCTGAAACTGTAAATACTTTTAAAAATATAAACAGTCCCGCAAGTATCAATTTGAAGTGGAATCCGGAGTTAAAAAAATCTGACTGGGTTCGACGTGAAGCCCCGCGGTTTTCCGGAACCTGGATTTTAAATTTGAATAACCTTCTCAATAATAAATGCCTGCAATAATCTCCCATAATATCCTCTCCTTTAGTTTAAGCATTCATTTTTATGATTTTTTCCTGATATTAAATCTATAGGTAATAGTCTAATGTGCCTGATGCCATCCGTTTATGATACTTTTAAAGTTTGCAAGCGGTGATTTCCCTATTGACGCAACATACAAATGAATCACTAAAAATACAGAAATGATAAATCCCATTGTCGAGTGCAAAACGGCTGCAACGAAAACTCCGCTTATCCCATAAATTCTTTCGATTATAATTTCTGGAAACAATAGTGAAAATCCTGTAATTATAACCAGTGGAAGTGCCAGATACATAACCAGTACATAGAATAATTTCTGAAGAGGATTGAATTTGCGTTTTTCAGAAAGCGGAAATGGTGGGTTCTCTCCATGAAACATTCCCCAGGCATAATATATTCCTTGTTTTATCGGGCGTTTGAAAAAACCTTTCATTTTCATAAGGTAAAACCTACCGTTTTTGGTAATAATGTTCCCAATGAAGAACAGTAAATAGCTCAACGAGACGACTATCCCTGCAATATTGTGAATATTTATAATCAAATTAAAACCAATTGTTGATGATGCGTTTGTGCTTTGCATGGAGACTCCCGTCAGGATGAGTGTAATGATTCCCAAGGCGTTAAATCCATGCCAGATTCTTAGCCAGACCGGGTAGAAATATAATTTTTCAGATGTTGTCATTACCAGTTACTTTTTAAAAATTCGGAAAAATACATGAATCAGGACTCCAGCCAATGTTGCAAAGAATATAATAAAGCTCAACAATTTTAGAATTGGACTTTGATGAGTTCCGATCGTATACGACTCGTTGGATAAAGCGGAAGCAAGCGATCCTGATTCAGATCTTTTCTTTAAATTCTGATATTTATATAAGGAGGCTTTTAACCTTGAATTGGCAGAGTGACATTCGACACATTTTTTTACAGCATGTTTCTTGCTTAAAATGTTGTGCGAAACCATTAGACTATCAACGACTTCAGTATGACACTCGATGCATCTGACGTGGGCGAAGTGTAGTTCCTGGTTGGGCAACCAATCGTGGATTTTCACTAATTTGGGGTTTTCATGACCCGAAACAAGTTTGTATCTTTTCATATCGTTGTGGCATGAAAGACACATTTTATTGTTGTAATCAACAATTTCAAGTACGTCGCTGCTATTTCTTGCGGTAGCCGCATAAGTATGCTGACTGTGGCATTTCGAACAGGTGAAGTTATCACCGTAAACTTTGTAGTGAACACTTTTCTTAAACTCTTCCTGGATAGTTTCGAATTTATATTTTGCAAACGATTCATCTCCTCCGTGGCAATCTAAACAGGTGCTCATCGGCTCAAGTTTGAGGGTTGCTGTGTGCGGATAAGTCTGATATTCTGCTGAGTGACAGTCGGTGCAATCAAATTGTTTATGAACGCCTGCATTTAGTGCAATCGTATCGAGAATATAATATGGATTCATTAATCTTTTTTCGATCTTGCCAGTCACGCTGTTGTTAAATGAAATGGTTTGGTTTGAATGGCATTTCAGGCAGGGATGACTCTGTGCATTCTCATAGGAGTGTGCTTTAGTATGAACTAAAAGAATTAAGAATGAGATTATTACAATTGATTTATACTTCATTTCCGAATAAGTTTATTCTTTTTCAGATTGTTATCTCTTGATGTTAAATTACCTCTGAATAATTAATTATCGTATTTACAGTTGCATTGGTCTATATTTAAAAATGGTAATATTCAACGATATTGAATATTACCATTTTTAATAAAGCAAACTCAAACTATATGCCTGAAATTGTTAAAAAGCCCATAATCTGGTAATAACAAATCCAATGGCAAACCCCTTATCTGACATTTCATTTTGATTCCACATGATATTATCCTGTGGTAAAATTGAAGTTGTTGATGCCATATAAATCTGGAAAGCATGTGTTCCGGTTGAAACTTCGTACCCAAAAGCTAAATTTGGCTTAGGGTGTGGAAAGTTGTCATTCCATTCGCGCATTTCAGATATTTGCTTAATTTTTAATGGCTGGTCATAATTGAATATGATTGATCCCTGATTTGAAATTTTAAATCTGCCACTTACATGAGCGCCAATTTTATCGTGGTCGTATGGCAGTCCTGATTTTTGGTAGTTAACCATGTTATAATGAGAAAAGCTTACGCCAGCTTGAAGTGAAAACTTATCATTAAATTTCCGGCTGATAATTAATTGAGAAAAATAGCTTAAACGATCTGAAAATTGGAAGGCATTAACCTCTCCAACAGGAGAAGCAACACTAACGCTGTCGGCAAAATCGGCTATATTTCTTCCATCAATTCCAACAACACCATACAATGCAACAGATACCGGTATCGTATTTTTTCGGGTTTGTTGTAACAAAGTCCATTTTGCATTTAAATCAGTGGTCATATATTTTCTGGTAATTCCTGCTCCAATCTGGAAATTTTTGACAGGTACAAAGTTCAGCCCTAAACGGATATTTGCTGAACCATAAATCCCCCATAAATTGGAAATGCCTTTGTCAATTGTCGAGAATTTATGCTGAATAACCATTTCTAACGTTTTGACTTCCGGAATAACTGTTGTCTGAGCGTCAATCAAAGTTCCACTTTCAAATACGGCACTTACCGGAAAGTCTTTCTCCTGGTTTTGGGTTGCTTCTGTTGCTTCTTGTTGTGCAAAAGAGAAAACCGAAATCAAAGAAAGAAATAATGTAATCAATATATTTTTTTTCATTTTTCGAGATTTATAATTTGCACTAATTATTTTTCGCTCCTTCGCTTATCCATTGTAATATTGTTGCCGATTCGGTAGCAGTAAACTTTTTCCATGAATGACTGCTACTGCCAGGAAAAGTTAAGATTTTGCTTTGCTCCGGAGAGGTTAAATTGACATATCCTGCCATAATCTGATTATAAGCACTAGCTGCAGTCAAATTTGGAGCGGTTCCCCCGGTTTTATGACATTCAGTACATTCATCTGTAAAAATGGGTGTAATTTGAGTTGCAAAGCTAATATTAGCCATTGGAGGAACTACTTCCGGTAAAATAAAATCATATTTGCAACCACCAATTAAAAGTGAAAATGCTATAAGTATAAAAAATATCGAATGTTTTTTCATAATACTCATTTTTAAGGTTTATATAAAAAAGACTTCCCTTCCTAAAAAAAGAAGCCTTTTTTATATCTGATTTTATCTTTCCTTTTTAATTAAGGGCTGCAATAGTGTTTGTCAGCAAGGTTTTGGTATAGGCAGTGTTGTGAATACCTAAACTATATTCCCTAAGGCATAACTGAAAGTTAATGATTGCTCCCATTTGTGCATTTGTCAAAGTAATTTTTGGGAGAGCAGTATTGGTGTCTTTTTGAGCCTGGGTCCAGGAACCACTTGGACTTGGGTTCTGGAACATGGTTGCATTATAAGCGCCTCCATTTGCATTTGAACTTGGATCATAAATATTAAGATAACCATCGTAGTTATTAGTGGTTAGGCCATACCAAAGGTTACTTTCGGAATCTCCATTTCTGCTCATGATTTCAACGCCATTAACTTTGAGTTTTGCAGCTAACTGGTCAAGCAGTAATTTAACATCATCCCGGGTTTGTTTCCAGTATTTTGAGGTAGTGGCAGAAGTAATGGGCGATGCAGAGTGACAATTCGTTGTGTTACATCCGACAAAGTTGTTTTTAGCTACAAAAGAGTGTCCTCCGGCCAGACCTTTTGATGCGACGTTTGATGAATTTGTAGTCACGTCGGCCATGTGGCAATTCTGGCAAGAGGCTTTTGTTGTATGAGGAGAATTGGTGTAACCGGTTCCGAATTCAATACCACCAATCCCAGCAAAAATTGCTCCGGCAGTACCATAATGAGTACCAGTTCTATAGCTAGGTTTCATCACATTTAAAGTGTTTGATTGTGCTGCATCATAGAAAATAGCTGTTGGTGATGATTTCAAAGCAGCATAATCCAACAGGTTTTTATCCGTTGCATTCGATCTTGTGAATGGACGTGGTTGGTGACATCTTACGCATAAGTGACTTTCACCACCATTTTGCGGTAAATTAATGGTTTTTGCGCCGCCAAAAAATGTCATTGGAACAGGAGCTGTTGTTGTTAATGCAGGTAGGTCGGACGAACCATAAGTTGAATGCAGACTGCTGTGACAAGTTGAACATTCAAATGGTCCAAAGGATGTTGCAGCAGTTGCAGTGTAAGGATTGGAATAAACACCGTTAGTTGCTGTGAATACAGTGGAGATGTTATTCTTGATAACATATTTGAATCCTTCTGATTGGTGACAAGGAGCACAGTCAACTCTACCAGTTTCTTCTTCCGAAGCTGCCCCAAAGCTGTGCTTAGAGAATTCGTACTGAGCTGCAATTGCTTCTACCTTGGTTGGATTATGACACATTTTACAAGTTTCGTTGGCATCCTTGCCATCTTTCCCATCAGCTCCGGCAGGACCAGTAAGTCCTATCGGGCCTTCTTTCACACATGAAGGAGCTAAAAAAAGAATAACAGTTGCTAAAAGCAAAAGCTGGGTAATGTTCTTAAGTTTCATAGAATAAGTATGTTAAAGTTACTATTGTATTTTCTCTATGCACAACCGTTTGCACGGTTTTACATACGGCTAAAATAGAAACCTTACGCGAGTATTTCTGAATCCTGGAATTGATGTTTTAGAGATATTGTTTTGATTAATCATGGACGTATGGTTGATATTTGTCAATCATACAATACAAAAAAATTATCCCTTTCTGCTGATTACTGATAATGCATCTTCGTCAAGAATATGGATTTGACTTCCGTCAACTGAGATAATGCCGGAAGATTTAAGTTCTTTTAAAATTCGAATAAAACTTTCCATGGTCATGCCAGTCATATCTGCTAATTCCTGGCGAGAAAGACGGGTATTAAACGGATTACACAGAAATATTTCATTTTTGAGATAAAGTAAAAGATCGGCAACGCGGCCGGGCATGTATTTTTGTGTAATTCCAACCAAGTTGTTCAGCATTTGGATGTTTTGACGGTTATTTAACTTCAGAAGTTCAAATGCAAACCGACTGTTGTTCGAAACCAGTTCATAGATCTTATCCGAATCAATAAAGCAACAATCTACTTCTGTCACGGCCTGAACGGTAAAATGCCTGACCTCGTCCATAAAAATGCCGCCACCCGTTAAAATTGAATGAGTAGCCACCAATCTTAAAATCAGTTTTTTGTCGCCTTCGCCTTCTGCAATGATTTTAGCTAACCCTCGTTTGATGCAAACAACATGGCTGGCAGAGGTGTTTTGCTTCAAAATCGTTTCACCTGCATTAAAATGCACATGCCTTTTTTCTTTGACCAATAATTCCAATTCTTCATTTGTAAGGCTATTGAATATACTGTCTTCTCCTTCATCAAAACAACGGGTACAACAACGATCCTTACATTTGGAACATGCTTCCTCAATTCTTCTCGGCTCCATCGCAATCATAACTTGTCAGATTATTGCTGGTTAAAAACTATTTTCTGGCCTTCATTTTGGCCTCCTGTTTAAAGTTGTTTAATATACTCAATCCATTCAAATATTCAAATGACTACATATCTAATATGATATGCTGTTAAACCTTCCGAATTTAACTTTGTAGTCAATGGTTTGTTTATTAATGTTTTAATACGAAATATAAAAATCCTGCAGATTATCAATCTACAGGATTTTTTTATAACTTTTCCTTTTGTGGAGCTGCTAAGACCATAACCTAACCACTCCAAAAGGCTATTATTCAATTAAATACACCACTTTCAAAAAACACTGGTGTAAGAATTTTCTAATTATTCTCGTCAAAACTACAATGAACGGACTTGTCCTACAAAGATACTAAATGGTTTTACACTATTATATATGGTATAAATTTTAGACCATATTGGTTCTCAAATACCGTCTATGTTCAGGTTAATATCACAGAAGTCACCTAATAACTATCAATTGATTTTCTCTGGGATTTATAAATTCTTATAAACCCAAATTTCCCAAACACCCCGATTTTTTTATAAAATTTTTGATGGGTCGAAAATTATGGATGTATTGAATTGATTAGGAAAACCGATTCATGTAGCACCCACTGCCTATATATGCCCCCTCGGGGGGTATGCGGTTGGGTGGCAAACCCCCATCAGGCATTGTTCAGGCATTAATGTTCGTTTCATTGTCTAATATCGTAGATATAAAACGACAATGCGACAAAAGCATGACACCACTACTGTCGCCTGTAATTGCTTATTTATCAGTGTATTAATCTCTGCTTTAGGTAAAAACGACAAAACGACAACAAATCCAGAGAAGAAAAAAAGGCTATAAATATCCACAACAATCAGTGAAAATAGTATCAGTAAATACCAACAAATAGTTTATAAGATATTGATAATAAAATCATTAATATATATTTTAATTACATGATTATATTAGGATATATACATCTTATATTATTAGATGAAATTAGTATTGATTTAATTATCTAATACTTATACTATTTATGTAATGAGGTTTAAATATTTTCTTCTGGAATTATTGTCGTTTTGTCGTTTCGGCATCAAAAAACTATTAATATATTGATATTTTGATATTTACATGCGACAATACTGGTGTCATGCAATTGTCGTTTTGTCGCTTTGGCAGGGCGGTGGTTTATGGGTTGGGACTGTTCCGATTTTAAAATTGCAGGTATTTATAGATATGAGAAGAAAAGATATTCCAGCAAATCAAACCATTCGTGAGTTATTATATGATGAATTTCTAATTGATCTACCAATATCAGGTGGCAGTGGCAAATCAATTGCTGATGCCATTGTTTTGGATGTGACTAATAAGAATGACTATGTGGGGACTGAATATCTTTTGCTCGATTTGTTCTGTTACTATCGAAAAGTTGAATGGAAATTCCGTCAACAAATATTATTCAGTGCAGGAACAAGAAAATATGATTGCATTCAAATAGCTGTTTCTGATTTAATGGATGGTGATCAGGGCATTTGGACAGAAGCCTATTATTTTGATGTAACTCAGTGTTTGGGTAATGCTGATCAAACGTTGGATATGAAATAGAAAAAAGGGTTCAATGCTTCAGAATACAAATGGAAACCGCAATTTCAACTCTCAAAACCTCTCATTTATCTTTCAAAAACGTTAAAATTCAAGTCAAAATCAATCACCAAAAGCTAAATTTCCATCAAAAAAACGGGTGTTTTTCGCTGAATTTTAGATGTTAGAAAAACGTATGCTGAAAAGCATTTAGGATTGCTTGCACAATTAAATTCAAACGCTTTTTTATAAACTACATTACAACTAATAATTTTTACCACACTATTCTACCTAAACCTGCCAAAGAACATATAGGTTTTCACTGAGATTATTTAATAATCACGAACTGACATTAATTAATCTCATTGAAAATTATAAAATACAGTTATTCAACTACATACAATAAATTAAATATTACTAATCATATATATAATTCTTTACAGTAAAACTTTTTCACCATTTTTTTTGCAATGATTTGAGAAATAGTCCTGACCTTTGAGTCATGTTAAACAACTAAAAATTAAAAAAATGGAAGCAAGAGAAAAGTTAATGAACACAGAAATAATTGGATTTAATCACACATTTAGAAATCCAATTATTAAATCCGAGGACACAATTTTCAAGAAAAAACGAATCGTCATTTTGAAAGGTTTTGTGCCATGACCTATTTGGTTCTGACGATTTTCTTTGTTATCAGGTTAAATTAATTAGTTAAATAGAATTGCAACATTTTTAACAATTTCTCGTATAATCAAAAATAATAACAAATTTACTATGATTTACCTTTTAATTTGCCTGATAATCTCGCTGATATTTCTCTCGATAATATATTATGATTTTCTTAATGAATTAAGCGTTTGTGGTTTCCAATTAAATTACAAACGATATTTCATCCAAAAACACAATCATATAATTGATAGATAATTAATTAATGATTGCATAAACCATATCAATTTGTTAAATATTGTTAATAAGTATAATTAAGTTATACTTTATTGGGAATGCACTGTATTTATTTTTGTAATTAAACAATAATATAGATATTACATTAATAATAATAGTAAGAGAAAATTTTGCGAAAATGAAAAAGTTAAAAGTAAAGTTAATTGGTCTGAAGCTAGACCTTAAAACAGTGGAACAGATCGAATTAATAATGGAGAGGTTAAAAATTAGAAGTTATACCCAAGTGATAAAGTACTGCCTGTTTAGTGAGGTGTCGCTAAATCAGTATTATCAATATTCGATGGGTATTTTGCCTGCTGGTGATAATGAACAGCAGAATGATAAAGATGAAAACAATTTAAAATAAATTAGATATGAAAGTAAATAATTTTCCAATTGAGGTATTTCACCCATGTATTCAGAATACTATACGTGAAATGAACATGTACATGACCCATAACATAAATGCAAGCTGTGGTCAAATGCTAACGGCAATAGCCTACTCCCTTAACAACACTTATGAAGTTGAACCCGTAAAGGGTAGGATTATTCGACCAAATTTGTGGTCGCTGTATGTATCGCCAAGCGGTGCTGGCAAAACGCCTTTAATGGATGCTATAACCAAACCCATCAAAAAGAAGGAACAGGAAGTTAAGGAAGAGTATAAAAAACAACTGGCTCAGTTCAAACAATATACTGATGAACGAAAAAAAGGTTGTTTAATAGATGCAGAACAGGAAACGATTGATCAATGGTTGCTGGACAATTTTGGTTGCAAAAATACCCCGAATGAACCACAAAATGCAACTCTTATTGTGGGTAAATACACTCCTGAAGGAATGGATAGGGTGCTAAGCGATAAATGTAATGATGGCAAAGCCGTATTGTTATTGAGCGATGAAGTCCTAAGCATTTTTAAAAGTTTTAACCAGTATAGCCGAGGCAGCGGTGAAGAGGATTTTCTGAAATACTTTAACTACGGAAGTGAAAATGTCATACGAGCGGATTTAACCAAACAGGTTTATATCAGGGAAAAGAATGTCAGTGTGATTGGGTGTACGCAATCGGATACAATTTTTGATGTTATAACACCTAGCAGAATAAGTAATGGTAATGCCTTTAGGTGGTTATATATTATTGAAGATGAACTTGATGTGAATAAAAATGCCTTTGAAGCGATGTTATTAGCACAACCTGAATATGATGTAATGGAAACATACAACAAAATGATAGAAAGGTTTTTGCTCTGTTATAATACATCAGTTGTGAGGATACCGCTGACTTTATCTCAGGATTGCATTAAATATGCTGCAAATTGGCTGAATGAAGTCAAAAAGACCGAATATGACATTGATATTAAAACACTTATGAATATTACAAGTAAAATGGAAGATTACTTAATCAAAATAGCCATTGTTCTGAACAGGTCGAGACAATATTTTGATAATGAATTAAATATGGGTTTAAATCCAGATAAAAGCTGTATCGAATTGGTAGATATGGAAAATGCTACAAAAGTAGTTAACTACTTTATAGACAACACTATAAAGATTTTAAATAAAGTAAGTGATACCACAAATAGGTATTTTAAGAACGATGCCGAAAAAGAGTTATTTGATTTACTACCAGATACTTTCAAGAATACCGATTTTACTGGTCTGTTTGTAAATAAGGGTCTGGGGTCGTTGCGAACAGCACAACGAAAGTTAAAGAAACTTCAATCCAAAGATGTGAAATTAATCGCTCGTAACAGCAAAGGCGAGTTCTATAAACTGATAGCATAATGTTTAGATATAGCCTTAACTCCAAACAAAAGTTTGAATGCCCAGCCTGCGGGCATTCAAACCGATTTGTAAAATACATGGATAACACAACAGGTTTATACATATCAGGTGACTATGGAAAATGTGACCGTGAAGAAAGTTGTGGATACCATGAAAGACCAGACAGTTGTTTCATTGATGATTCTACAAGTGTTATTAAGTTTGAAGAGAAAGACCTGAATGAAAGTGATTCAATGGATAGGGAAAGGTATATAGAAACGTTTCATCTGGTCAGGAATAAAATAAATAGAAGGTATAGTTCAACGAACCTAGGCAATAACGTTTTCATAAGTGGCTTGCTTGCCAGATTTGATAACGATAAGGTAAGAGAAGCTTATGCAAGATATAAATTGGGAATGTTTTTCAATGGTGCTACGGTATTCCCGTACTTTTATAACAATAAACTCAAATCAGCTAAAATCATACATTTTAAGCCAGATTTGCATCGAAACAAAGCCGTTATGCCCATGTGGTTACATAGTACCAAGGCATTTAAATACTATGATTATGTTGAGCGTAAAGTAGATGAGGCATTAAATAACTGTTATCCAGATGAAAATGATGAGTATGAAGAATTTATTAAGTATAGGGATGCTTATACGGAAGATAGTGTTTGTGAAAAGTATAAATTTTGTTTGCCGCTTTTTGGCTGGGATTTGTTAGGTGTTTACCCTGACAAAACCATTTGCTTAGTTGAAAGTGAAAAAACAGCCGTCATTTGTTCAATTTGTTTCCCCGATTTTATCTGGCTGGCAACAGGTGGAAAAAATTTCTTGCAGCAATATAAATTCAATTACTATAATGGCAGGACATGGTTATTCTTTCCAGATTTAAGCGGGGATAACTCGACTTCGGATTATTGGAAACAACAGGTTAAAAGAATATCGGAAAAGTATTCAATGTTTGATTATTTCATTGATTTTGTGCCACCGACAAACAATGAGAATAAGGTCTTTAATCAAAATGCTAAGGAAAACGGGTTTGACATCGCTGATTACATACTCGAACATAAGTTTAAAAGCGGTGAATCCAATAACTATATTGACTATATTGATGGCATTTTAAAGCCGTATAAGTGATAATTTATATATGTTTAGTATTTATACTTGATTGGGAAATTATTCGATAAAAGCCTTTAAAACGCTTTGAACAGCACATTTAATAGTGTGCTGTTTTTTATGTACCATAACCCTAGTTTTAATGTACTTTAACTGCCCCATATTTGTTTGTATTGGGGTCACAATGAAGGTGGTTTCGAATATTAAATAGTTGATATAACGCTAATTATTAGATATTTCATACAAGATAAGTCGTAAATGTAGTGCCGACACGCATAATTTCTTTTTAAGCAGCTATTTGGTCATATTTTCAGGAAGTTAGCGGAACAAATTAATCAATTCTTGTTATGCAACCGATTTCCGAAGGAGTTTATAGTTTTTTCTTACCTTATCTATGGTACTGAAGCTGCAACGGCAACGATAAGCAATTTCCTGAGTGCTATAACCATATTCCAAATCCTTGATGATCATTTGTGCTTTCGGTTTTGAAAGAAATTTTTCAATTGATTCTGTTGTTCCGACTCTACGTCCAGAATATTTTGCTTCCAGTTTCGCCTTAGCTATCCCCTCTCTCTGACGCTCCTTCGAAAGCCGTTTCTCAAAATCAGCCATGATGCTAAGTATTGAGAGCATGAGTTCCGAGAACATATCTGTTTTACCTTCGTCATTAATATTTTGAAAATTTGGATTGCGACATACAACCCTGATGCCTTTTATGGTCATATCTTTCCATAACTGCAAAACAGAAAGAGTATCACGTCCGAGCCGATCAATACTATGAACTTCTAAATGTGTTAATTTACCATCGTCAATCAACTTTTTGATTTGTGACCCCTTTGGTCTTTCAAACAATGGTATGCTTCCGCTGCACTTATCGGTAAACACATAATCGAAACCATCAAGGTTATCCATCTGCCTTGCTTCATTCTGGTCAACAGTCGAAATTCTGGAATAAAAGACTCGCATATTATTACTATTTATATGTGTTAAATAACAATGCTAATATAGTAACATTTATCGAGAATACAAAGGATTTTGATCACTGAAATTATTACTGGTTGGGGTGTACCCTATTCGAGTAAAATTTTATCATTCAAAACAATACAGCGTTTGATTATTCGTCTTAATTCTTTATAAACTTAATTGTTTTATAACTATCACGATACATGAATTTTAACACATAAGAGCCAGTAGCTAAAGATGAAACATTGATTTCATTTTTGGCATTTTCAATTTGGTTTTTCATAATCAGTTTCCCATCCAAATCATATATTAAGATTTCACCGATTGTATTTGCTTCAAAGAATAAAATGTCATTGGTCGGATTAGGATAAACATTAATATTATCATCTGTATCATATATTACGTCACCATTTGCATGTGTTAACCAATTAACGGTTAAAGAAATTTTTCTGGAATTTAGCTTTAACCCTGTCACAACAGAATTTGTTACTTCACAACGATATACACCAGCATCTTCCAATTTCAGGTTCGTCAGACTTAATGAAGCAGTTGTTTGTGATGAAAGCAAAACATTATCTTTATACCATTGGTAAATGTTGTGTTCTCCACCGACTTTTAAATTGTAACTGTAACTTTCACCTTTTGTTTTAGAAACAGATTGCGCTGTTCCAATACTATCTTGTGGAGAATAAGTAAAGTTTCCGATACTAATAGCTGGTTCAAGGCTTTCAAAAGTAAGTTGATTATTTTCACATGAAAAATTAGTAAGTGATTTATTCTGGCTTATGTCAAGATTTGTTAGTCTATTATTCCAGCAATAAAAATGCTCTAATTTTGTATTTTGACTTACACTAATATTCGTCAATGAGTTGAACCCACAGTTTAACCAAACCAAAAAAGAACCTTGGTGGCTTACATCTAAACTTGATAATTTATTATTCTCGCAGTTCAGATAATTCAAATACTTGTTTTTGCTAAGGTCTAAACTTGTTAAGTTATGGATATAATTACATACAAGTCCCCTTAGTTTCGGATTTAAAGAAACATCCAAACTCGTTAATCTGGTATCTTGACAATCTAAACCAGTTAGGTTTATGTTTGGTTTTACATCGAGACTTGATAATGGATTTTTACCACAGGTTAAATTTGTAAGGAAAGTATTTTTACTCACATCCAAACTTGGCAACTGATTTAATTGACAATTTAAGATTGCTATTGATGTATTTTTGCTCACATCCAAGCTTGTCAACTTATTTTCTTGACAATCTAAGTATCTTAATGCAGTATTGTGGGTAAAATCTAAACTGGTTAATCGGTTAGTGTAACACTCTAATTTACTAAGATTAGAAAAATCCTCAATCCCTTTTAAATCTGCAATATTCTTTTTTGAAACATCAAGGGTAGTAATCTTCTTAATTTTTACCGTTCGCACATAATCATCCAAAGGGCCTGAATCATATCCCAAATCTATCAATGCCTGTTCAAAATTATCATCTGGGACATAAGTTTGCGGACAATGACCCCAAACTGGTTTTTTCGCTTCAGACAATGCCGAATTGGTTGAAAAATATTCAGGCTCAGTTTTAATATTTGACACACACCAATTGCTTTTTAAATCTTGATTAAAAACAGTAGCATCATAAAACATCCTAGTCATATTTGCTACATTGCTTACATCCCAAGAACCGATTGGTTGATTAAATGCAGAAGCACCATTAAAAACGGATTCCATATCCGTCACCTTGCTTACATCCCAAAGGCTGATATTTTGATTAAAAGCTTTAGTTCCTGCAAACGAGGAACTCATATCTGTAACATTCCTCACATCCCAAGAATCAATAGGTTGATTAAATACAGAAGCACCATTAAACATCGACTCCATATTTATCACATTACTTACATCCCAAGAACCTATTGGTTGATTAAATATAGAAGTACCATTAAAAACGGACTTCATATCTTTTACGTTGCTTACATTCCATGACCCAATGGGTTGATTAAATACAGAAGCACCGTTAAACATGGACTTCATATCTGTCACATTGCTTACATCCCAAGAACTAATATCCTGATTAAATAATGTCGCATCTTTAAATATTTCGGTCATATCAGTAACAAGACTGGTGCAAACTTTCGACAAATCAGCTCCTTCGTCTCGTCTTTTAATTAATAAATCTCTATCAACGGCTTCATACATAACATCTCCCACTTTTCCTTTATCGCCAGCAACACAATTCACACACTTAACAGTTATGCCATTGTAATCCAAATAAAATGCTGGTTTACCCAACCCCAATGAATTTATATACTCAATCGCTGGTTGTGAGATTGTCCATCGCCATTCTTGAAATAAAGAGACCAGATTTTTATTTGCCGCTTGCGAAGAAGCAATTACAAAATTATCAACTGCATCTTGCGTAGTTACTCTATCAGGACGTAATCCTGCATATTTCCATACATTTTGAAGCCATTGCCAGCCATAAGTTTCTTCCAAATAAAAACAAAATGAAGCGAATAAATCCGCAGAACTCCAAGGAGAATTGGGAACTCCTTGCGCAACGCCTAAAGTATTTGACCAATTTAAAGAGGGATTAGCAAGATAAGCAGTCCTTAATCCCCTTATCTGATTTACAAAATCGGTATGGGATGGATTGCCATCAAATCCCAGATATTTCATTGACATAAACCGCATAAACACAGCATAACCAGTAGTAATTGGGTCGTTGGTGTAACTAAGTTTATTACCATAGAACCAAAAATTTCTTCCCATTTCATAAAAGGTTATCTGTTCATATTTATTGTCGAATTTTAAAGATGTATAACATTGGTCAAAATATACATCTAACAACTCGATTCCAGTAGCCCCCAAATAACCACAACCTGCACCGCAAGTTGGGTCTGCACTAGCAATAGTACTTTTCTGGTTGATATATGTTGATGGCAAAAAATCAGGTTCTCGACCTGTACATAATTTATAAAAGTTATATGCGCCATCCATTGCATCAGTCCATTTTTGCATTATTGTAGCATCTAATTCATTAGATTTGGCGAGAAGCATTGTTTTCTTACCCTCATACTTGTATAAATTCGAGATTTCGCCCTGAAACGTTGTATATGATTGTGGCGTTTGCGCTTTAACAAAAAGTGAGAATGCCAAGCCAATAAATAAAAGTTTTATTTTCATCAAGGTTTTATTTTTAGGTTATTGAATTAATTTGGCTTTATAAATAGTATTTCGTTTGCTTTCGCTACCTCTCCATTGAAGTTGTTACAGGATAAAATATTTTCATTTGACTTGTAACCCTGTATGGTTTTGGCTTGTCATTTTACTATTTTTTGAATTTAAGAATAGTTCCAGAATACCCTACTGCATAGCCTATTTGGGAAGAAGGAAAGAAAACAGAACTTAATCTATTTTCTGTACCGCTTTTAACAGGAGTCCAATTTGCACCTGCATTATTGGTCTCTAGGATTGCTCCCAAATGCCCTACTATATATCCTGTTTTAGTGTCGGTAAAATAAACTGATTCTAAACAATCATTTATACCGTCATTGAGAGTCAGTGTCGTCCATGTTGAGCCTCCATCTGTCGTTTTGGAAATGACCCCTCCATAGAACCCACCATACCATCCAACAGCATATCCATTATTGGAATCTGTAAAGTAAACTGAAGTAAAATGATCGTAAGAATAACTCTTTACAACTTTCCAACTAACTCCACCTTGGGTGGATTTTAAAATTTCACAGTTACTCCCGACTGCGTAACCTGTCTTATTGTCAACAAAATAAATAGAATATATATCCTGAGCACCAATATACGTATTACCAGATTCCCCTGTTTCCAAATTCAGGAAGCTTGCATAATACCACATTTTCCCTGCGTTAGACGTTTTACATAAATAGTTACCCATGCCTATGTATCCATTATTGGAATCAGAAAAGAAAACGGAATAAAAATTTGTCGTTAATCCTGCTGGTGATGTTTTTGCCCATGAGATACCTGCATTAGTGGTTTTGAGAAAGACACCCCCCAGACCCGCTATATATCCCGTATTAGCATCTGTAAAATAAATTGACGTTAATCTATTGGTTGTTCCACTTGATAAAGTCACCCAAGTTGTACCACCATTGGCAGTTTTGGCAATATAGCCATCTGCACCAACGATGTAGCCAGTATTGTTATCAGTAAAGTAAACTGACGTTAAATCCTTGGTGGTGTTACTTGATAAAGTTGTCCAATTTGATTTTGTTGTGTTACCGTCAGTAGATGTATCATCACTGGTAGATGGGTCATCCTTTTTACACTCACTAAAAACAGCAAGCAGAATTAATAAAGATAATAATTTCCTCATTTTGTAACGAATATATCGGTTAATTGGTTTTTACGACTTCCATGATGTTTAAACATGAAGCCTCGATTATGATTTTATTGATTTGAAATTCATCATCCACAATAGCAATTTCTTCAGTTTTACATTAAAGCCATAGAGAACTCTGGTGTTTAATAATGTCCACAACTCAACAGCACTCTCGTTACGGCTTTTTTAAATTTTATGCTTATAAGTTCAAATATACAACCATTATAGCACATGTGCTATAATTAATTTTTAATTTCTTTAAAACTTTCTGCAATGAAATCAATGCAGGAAAGTGATAGAAAACTGGTATTTGACAAAAAGGGAATAGAAGCCTTTGCCGAGCAATTGAAGAAAATTCGGTTGAAGGAAGGCTACACCCAAAATCAACTGGCTTTTGAATCTGGACTGTCGTTGAGCCAAATTGCAAGAATTGAAACAGCACGAATAAATCCCACTTTAAGTACCGTTTTTACTTTAGCACGGACTTTAGATGTTCCACTGAAAGAATTGTTTGATTTTGAGTTGACTATATGAATCTATCTTTAATTTAAAGGCATTCACCGCCCTGCCAAAGCGACAAAACGACAATTGCATGACACCAGTATTGTCGCATGTAAATATCAAAATATCAATATATTAATAGTTTTTTGATGCCGAAACGACAAAACGACAATAATTCCAGAAGAAAATATTTAAACCTCATTACATAAATAGTATAAGTATTAGATAATTAAATCAATACTAATTTCATCTAATAATATAAGATGTATATATCCTAATATAATCATGTAATTAAAATATATATTAATGATTTTATTATCAATATCTTATAAACTATTTGTTGGTATTTACTGATACTATTTTCACTGATTGTTGTGGATATTTATAGCCTTTTTTTCTTCTCTGGATTTGTTGTCGTTTTGTCGTTTTTACCTAAAGCAGAGATTAATACACTGATAAATAAGCAATTACAGGCGACAGTAGTGGTGTCATGCTTTTGTCGCATTGTCGTTTTATATCTACGATATTAGACAATGAAACGAACATTAATGCCTGAACAATGCCTGATGGGGGTTTGCCACCCAACCGCATACCCCCCGAGGGGGCATATATAGGCAGTGGGTGCTACATGAATCGGTTTTCCTAATCAATTCAATACATCCATAATTTTCGACCCATCAAAAATTTTATAAAAAAATCGGGGTGTTTGGGAAATTTGGGTTTATAAGAATTTATAAATCCCAGAGAAAATCAATTGATAGTTATTAGGTGACTTCTGTGATATTAACCTGAACATAGACGGTATTTGAGAACCAATATGGTCTAAAATTTATACCATATATAATAGTGTAAAACCATTTAGTATCTTTGTAGGACAAGTCCGTTCATTGTAGTTTTGACGAGAATAATTAGAAAATTCTTACACCAGTGTTTTTTGAAAGTGGTGTATTTAATTGAATAATAGCCTTTTGGAGTGGTTAGGTTATGGTCTTAGCAGCTCCACAAAGGACTCAAACCCATAAGTTTGGGTCTTTTTGTTTTACTATTCAATTAATTGATTATTAATATTATAACCCAATATTTAATAATCTGCCACCGCCACTCAAACACTAATTTGGTCGAGTGGAAAACTAGACCACAACCCTATCCTTTTCATTTTAAATCCTGAAATCAATTCATGTTTTGATTTCGTGCTTGTTTCACCAATTCTTCCTGAACTTTTGCTGAAACCACGACATCACTGGTGATATTGGCTTGGGGTTCATTTAGTTTAACCTTCAAGTCTTTGACGTTTTTTAGCAGCATTTCATCCGCCACAGACGCATAAGAGTCCAAAGTAACCTGAACGTTAGCATGACCTAATAATTTGCTTAAAACTGAAATATTGACCCCATTTGCCAACATGATCGTTGATGCAAAAGTCTTTCTTGCCAAATGTGTTGTCAGATACTTCTTAACACCTGCAACTTCTGCAATTTCTTTCAGGTAGGCGTTATACTTCACGTTACTTGGTACTGGAAGGAGACGATCTTTTTTAAGGCACAAGGGATGTTCTTTATATTTTTCAATGATTTCAAGTGCTTTGGGCAGGATTGGTACTAAGTAATTTTTCTTGGTCTTTTTGCGAATGATATTTAGCCACAATTCACCATCCATACCTTTGGTGATATTATCAGGAGTCAAACTTTCAACTTCGGCATAAGCCATCCCTGAATAGCAGCAGAAGATAAAAATATCCCTAATGTTGTTTAGTCGGTCAACCTTAAAATCAGTTTGTTCGATTCGGTTGATTTCATCCATACTTAAATATTCAATCCGTTTCTTGGGTTGCCGAATTTTAAAGTCTGGGAAAGGGTGCTTCTCCATGTAGCCGTAATTGATAGCTTTTCTCAATACCCTTGTCAGTCGTTGGTAATGCTTGTAACATGTTGTCGTTGAATTTCCAAACTTATTCTTTAGGTAAGTAATCCATTCATTAATAAAGGGATGATTGAGTTCATAAAGGTAAATATCCGAACGCTTATACTTGTATTTAAGAAACTGTTCAAGGCGTAGTTTGGTATTGGTGTATTTCACAATGGTAGCCTTTTCAAAATCCTTGCCTAGCAATTTCTTCATTTCACTGAGATGTTCACTCATTAGGTACATTAGAGTTACTTGTCTCTGATCATTTCCTTCCAACATACTTTTAATAGTTTGAAGATTGAAAGGCTTGCCAGAAATGGTCAGTTGATTGATGATTTTAAGAATATTCAATCGGATTCCATCGAGTTGGTTGTTGATCACATTTACTTCATTACTGCTTCCTCTGACCCTCATAGCTTTCTTGTCCCAATCCGTTGATTTAATTATTAATCCAGTCGTTTTTGTAAAATGTTCATAGTTGAAACTTACACGTACATAAATTGGTACTTGATTTTGCGAATTTTTCTTGGTTAGATTTAGCCAAAAAGTGACCTTGAAATTGCTCTCCATAATTTTTTTCTTTAAAAATTGAACACTCTGAAAGCAAGACAGGACAAGGGTTTTGAAAAGTAAATTAGAAAATTGTTACACCTGCTGTTAAATAGAAAATATAGGTGTAAGAATTTTCTAATTATTTAGCGACCAAATTAGTGTTTGAGTGGCGGTGGCAGATTATTAAATATTGGGTTATAATATTAATAATCAATTAATTGAATAGTAAAACAAAAAGACCCAAACTTATGGGTTTGAGTCCTTTGTGGAGCTGGCGGGAGTCGAACCCGCGTCCAAACGAGGAAGCAATATGCTTTCTACATGTTTATCCCCAGACTTGGTTTTCGTGTAAAAGCTGGATCAGGACCACCGACTTTTACCTTAGCTTCTTAAGTTTTGCAGCAGTCGCGAAGCTAGACTGATGCTATCCCCGATTTTTTTGCACCGCCTGATCGGGCCGCTTCAGGGAAGTAGCACCCGGGCGATGTCTCGTTCCAGCACCTAGTGCCGGAATAAAGCAAACCTACTTAGTTCGGTTACGCAGCAAGAGCGTAGTTATTTTCGCCAATTAAGGTTCGAGCGCCGAGATTAACGGGCTGTGCGATCAAGGCCCGACATGCTTACATACCTCTTCTACCCGCTGTCAAAACCAGTCAGCCCCAGTATTTAAGGCTCACAAAAATACAACTTTTTCAGGCATTTCAGGTTGTATGACGATTTTATTTAAAGTATACGGAACTAAAGCATGAACTAGGAACTTCGGATAGTCGGAATCTTTTGGTATCTTTAATTTGATCGACCCGATGCTATCCGTGTAATTCTTGTTCTCCAATTGCACTTTTTAGAAGTAAATTACTTTTGTTCTATCGGATTTATATAGCTTATTTTCTGATTTTTTTCAAAATCATATAAGGTTAAGATGCGTAATCGATAATATGCCTCCCAATAGCTTTGCAGTGAATAGATATAATCTCGTGTGGCATTGTCGCGTTCAGAAAGAGCAATATTTAAGTCTGTAATTGTAATTTCTCCGTTCTGAAATTGTTTCAGGGCAATCTGATACCCGTTCGCAGCTACTTTATCAGCTTCTTTGGCCGTAACCAGTTGATCTCTCATCAAACTGAACTGCTCAACCTGAACGATTACACTTCGTTCAAAATCTGTACGGTCTTTTTCGACGTCATAAATAACCAGATCCCGTTGCGATTCAGCCAGTTTAACTGCAGAGGCCGATTGTCCCCAGTCCAGGATTGGTATACTTAATGCAAGGCTCAACGTTTTCTGCCGTTCCGGTCGTTGATAAATTCCCATCATTGTTGCAGCGTTATTAGACAAACCATAACTGCCCTGAAGGGTGGCACTTAATCCGGTACTACGCTTGGCACTTATTAAATTACGGTCGGCTTCAATCAATCTTCGTTTGTATTCTGACCCTTCCTTTCGGTTCATTTTGGCTTCTTCCAGTGCTTTTTCTGGATTTATTTCGAATAAGGTAATATTCAAAGGCATCTGTAATTCAATCTTCTGATCCTGAGGAAGACCGATGTAAGATTTTAACTCAAAATCTGCATTCTTCAAATCCATTCTTGCTCTGTTCAGAGCTTTCTGGGCATTCAGTACGGCCAGTTCGTTGCGGGAATAATTGTTTTCAGAAATTGTTCCCAGTTCTTTCTTGGTTTGAGCAATTTTGAGGTTGTCGTTACTGTTTTTTAGATTGCTTTCGGCCAGTTTGTAATTGGTTTGAACCAATAAATACCTAAAAAAACGGTACATCGAATTCAATGAAATTTCTTCAATGGTTTGAATGAAGTTTTTCTGAGCTTCATCATAAACCAATGGCTCAGTTTTCTGCTGCCATTTTAACCAGTTTATTGCAAAAATGGGCTGATAGAACCCAAACGAAAACGGACTTCCGGAAAAACTAATTGTATCCTTGTTATAGTCCTGAAACCTGTAGGCTGAAGTCGATGCATAAAGATAGGTCCCGGTTAATGCAATTGACTGATTGAGCGCCAGTCGGGCTGAAGTTGATAAATTTGTTACCTGTTTGAATTCCAGGCTTCCATCAGGTTGGGTTACGCCAACATTTGACTGGGTGTAATTTGGCAGATTACCTGATAAAACCAATTGTGGCCGGTTACGGGTTTTAAAATTCTTCCACCGCCAGTAATAATTAACATTCTGGTTTTGTGCATATTTTACAGCAGATGATTGTTCAATTGCCAGTGAAACAACATCCTGAAGATCAAGACTATATTTGATTGTATCCTGGGCTGCTGTATTCAAAAACGGAAACATCAGAAAATAGGTGACTATTCCGGACAGAACCAATTTATTGATCGGGTATTTCATTTACTTTCTTCTACACTTTTTTTCGAATTCCATGAAAATGGAGAGCCACTCAACATGACTTTCTCACCTTCGCTCAAGCCGGAAATAACTTCCATGTATTCTGATCCTTTCATCCCAAATTTGACTGTTCGCTGGACTACTTTTCCCGAATCGAGCACGTAAGTCGTTCTTTCCGAATTTGCTTTAAAATCATTGTTTGCAGAGATACGCAAAACTTCATTTTTCACTGATTTTAACACTTGAATCCTGACGGTTTGATTTGGAATGAGTTTAGAGTTGCTGTTATGCTCAAGATGAGCGTTAAACTGAATTTTATTATCGGCTACTGTTGGAGCAACATTACCGATAGTTCCGGTCAGCCGTTCGTTTTCTGACCAGATGAAAACTGGATTCCCCGTTTTTACAAACTCGGAAAACTTTTCATCGATCACTCCTTTTATTTTAAATGTAGTCAGGTCGGAAAGAACAATCAGCATTTTGTCGTTTCCAACCCGTTCTCCTTCTTTCCCCGAAACCGAGAGGATAATGCCATCAGAAGGAGCTTTAATATCCAGTTTGCCGAGCATTTCCATTTTGTCGGCCAACTGCTTCTTCTGAATCTCAATCTGGAGAATTAAACCTGCTTCTTCAGTTTTCATCTGCTTTAGCCGGATGGCATTTTTTTGCTGAATCATGGCCAGATCTTTTTCGGCTAAAACCAGGTTTTGCTTAGTTTCATCAATTTTTGCCGGGGAAATTCCACCCACGCTCAACAATTGTTCCTCATCAGCCATTTGTGCTTTGATGGATACAATTCTTAGTCTTTTTACTTCCACATTATAATCCAAGTCGATGCGGGCCATTTGACCTTCAAGCCTCGAACGTTCGAGTGAATTGGATTTTATTTCGAGCTGATCTTTAATTTGCTCAATTTCATCGCGCGTTTGCTGGTCGTCAAGTTCAATAATTATTTCGCCCTTTTTTACACGGCTGCCGGGTTCTTTATTTATCTTTCGGATGATGCTGTTTACCGGACTAAGAATGATTACTTCATTTTCGGGCTCAACCATGCCCGAGGCATCGATCGGGATAAATACCTGACCGCGATCTACAACGGAGGTGTTGGAATGTTTGATATCAGGAGTTAAAAATGTGGGGATTCCGGCTATCCGGAAGAAAATAAGCAGCAGAAATAAGGCGGACAAAAGCAGAACTACAATCAAGAGTCCTTTCTTGTTTCTCATAGCAATTAGTTTGTTGGTTAAGGTCAGGCTTCGTCTTATAATACTGAAAATAAGAACATAAGATCTCAGCCATTGAGACACAAAAATAGCTGATTATTTTTGTAAAATTCAGAAATAATCAGCAAAAATGTTTGTTCGATAACTGGAAAGTTATTTAACCCAGAAATCGAACTTTTTTGTGTCTTCGAGATAACCTTCAAGGCGATCACCAATCTTTACCGGACCAACTCCGGCAGGTGTTCCGGTATAAATAAGGTCCCCGATTTTCAGGGTAAAATATTTTGAAACGTGAGCAATGATGTCGTCAATCGGGAAAATCATCAGGGCTGAATTTCCCTCCTGAACGATAGTGCCGTTTTTATCAAGCCTAAACCGGATGGCATTTCGGTCGGGAAACGATTCGACAGGAACAAATTCGGAACAGATGACCGCCGAATGGTCAAAGGCCTTTGCTTTTTCCCAGGGCAGGCCTTTATCTTTTAACTTGTTTTGCAAATCGCGGGCTGTGAAGTCAATTCCCAATCCAATTTCTTCATAGTATCGATAAGCAAATTTTTTCTCAATATTTTTTCCTAACCGGTTAATTTTGACAATTAGCTCCACTTCATGATGCACATCGTTTGACCAGTCCGGAATATAGAACGGATCGTTATTGCGGAGCAGGGCCGAATCGGGTTTCATAAACAAAACCGGTTCATCTGGAATTTCATTGTTCAGTTCGTGGGCGTGGGCTACATAGTTTCGTCCGACACAAATGATTTTCATGGGATATTTTAGTTAGGATGCAAGGGCGAGATAAATCAGACCTCTGCATATTAAGTTATTATTTCATTCTCAATTTGATGGCGGTAAGTACTTTTTTGGTGTACAACGGAAATTCGCTGTTCAGAATCCAACCGTAATAGCCGGGTTGTTCACGAAGAACTTTTTCGACCGACATCCCTTTGTTTTTGCCAAAATTAATGATTTCAACTCCATTTTCGTCATAAACAATCCGTCCAACAAAGTCAACATTCGTGTCGTATGATGAAAACTCGCTCAATGCCTGAATATCATTCACAATAGGTTTAGACGTTTTGCCATGCGAATCTTCATATTCTTCATCCTGGTAAACATCCAGCTGCGCTTTCAGCACTTCGTAAGTTGCTTTGGTGTCGGCCATGGCGCTGTGAGCATCTTCCAGCGGTTTCTGACAGTAAAATTTATAAGCGGCAGCCAGTGTGCGTTTTTCCATTTTGTGGAAAATAGCCTGAACATCAATAAACTTGCGCTTTTTTAGGTCGATATCAACATCGGCCCGCAAAAACTCTTCGGCCAGAAGCGGAATATCAAAACGATTCGAATTAAAACCGGCAAAATCGCATCCTTCAATAAATTGAGCGATGGTTCTGGCTACTTCTTTGAAAGTTGGTTTATCTTTTATGTCTTCGTCGTATATCCCGTGAATTTTACTCACGTGTTCCGGAATCGGCATTTCCGGATTAATGCGAAAGAGTTTCTCTTCTTCGCGCCCATCGGGATAAACTTTGATCAATGCAATTTCAACGATCCGGTCGGTTACAATATTCATCCCGGTAGTTTCCAGATCAAGAAATACCAGCGGATTTTTAAGATTCAGCTTCATTTAAACGATTTAGACTTGTGATTTATAAAAGAAAAAACCTAACAGATTAATCCTGTTAGGTTTTTTTTGACGAACCTTTTTATCAGGCATTTATCATCATTGGCATTAAAAGCATCAAAACGTTTTCTTCCTCGTTTTCATTCTCGGCGGGCAAGAGCAAACCGGCACGGGTCGGGTCTGATAATTCAACTTTTACCTCGGTGGCCGAAAGGTTTGATAAGATTTCCTGAAGGAAGGTTGATTTGAACCCAATTTCCATGTCATCGCCTTCGTACTGACAATTCAGACGCTCAACAGCCGAAATGGAGAAATCAATATCTTGGGCTGAAACGATCAGCTGGTTTTCGGTTAATTTAAGTTTAACCAGGTTGCTGGCCTGATTCGAAAACACGGAGACCCTGCGGATGGTATTGTAAAATTCAACCCGGTCGATGATCAGTTTGTTCGGATTGTTTTGAGGAATAACCGAGTTGTAGCTGGGGTAGTTTCCTTCAACCAGCCGGCAAATCAGTTTAAAATTGCTCAGGGTAAAAAATGCGTTTTTGTCGTCAAACTCCAGCTTAACATCAAATTCTTCTTTTGGGAGCAAACTTTTCAATAAAGCGGCTGGTTTTTTAGGCAGAATAAACGAAGCATCGCGTTCGGCTTTGGCGTCGAAACGTTTGTAGCGAACCAGTTTGTGAGCGTCCGAGGCAACAAATTTCATGTCGTCGGTGGTCAGTTCAACAAAAATACCGTTCATTACCGGGCGAAGTTCGTCGTCGGCTGTTGCAAACAAAGTTTTGTTGATGCCACTCAGTAAAATATGATGATTGACATTGATCGTGGAAGCCACCGATTCGTTCAAAATTGGCTGCTGCGGAAAATCTTCGCCATTCTGGCCCACAATACTGAATTTCCCGTTTTGCGAGAAAATATCAATCGCAAAGGTTTCCGGGTCGATCTGGAAAGTCAGGGGTTGTTCCGGAAATTCTTTCAGCGTTTCGTTCATCAGTTTGGCCGGTACGGCAATTGTTCCGGTTCCATTGGTATTTTCCAGTTCGAGGCTGGTAATCAGGGTTGATTCCAAATCGGAAGCGGTCACTGTTAGACGATTTTCTTCCAGTAGGAACAGATAATTATCCAGAATTGGAAGCGTATTTTTTGAATTGATCACTTTGCTGATAGCAGCCAAATGACTGAGTAATTCGGTACTTGAAACAACAAATTTCATGAGCTATTTTTTTAGAGTTTTATATTCTTTTTATCTTATTTGGCTTTAAATCACCTCCGTATGCAATTGGCTGGAAGCACACGAATATACAAACTTTGATATTTTTAACCTATTGATCGGTCAATATTTTATTCAAAAGAAATTAGCGGTGATACTTGCGACGGCGAACATACACATATCCAGCGCCAAACAATGAAATGAGTACCAACGGAATTGCTACGTTCACCAGTTGCCATGTTGTTTTACTTTCCTTTATTTTGACTTTATCGAGAAGCCGGATTTTAAATACCCGCGACCGCAATTCCATCAGGCCGCCATCGTCGCACAGATAATTAACGGCATTCAGGATAAAATCCTTGTTCCCATAAGTTTGCTGCGAATTCCGGTCATATCCAAGAGGCAAAAAATCTGGCTTGCCGTCTTGCATCCGGTACTGATTGGCTATCAGGTTTCCATCCGAAATAACTATCATTTTGGTGGGCTGGCTTTCTGTTTTCACTTCCGAATTTTTGATGCCAAACGAATCAACCATCCGGTTTTTAAATACTGATTCAAACGTTCCTTCGAGTAAAATACCCACTGTCTGCGAAGGCTGGTGAAAGAGCCGGCGGTCGGGCGGATTGTTGATGCTGGACAGGCTCACTTCGAGTGGTGTTTGCGACACCAGTGAATAAGGCGAAGTGCTCAGAATTACTGTTTTTCGCACCCGGTCATTTTTCCCAACCGTATCAACCGAACTGACAAATTCAGCTTTTACCCGGTTCATGTTCCGGCTGATAACATGGTTTGCTGAAGGTGTGAGCAAAGGTGAAAAATACCAGGGAGCCGGTTTAAACTTGGCAGGCGATCCTTTAGGCGCAGTATTAACCAGGATTAGCAGGCATTCGGCGTCCTGAACAAGATTGGCATTGAGCCGGACTCCATAGCGAAAAAGCTGGTCCTCGAGATTCAGATTTTGCGGAAAAGCCAGCGTCATGTATCCGGTGCTCAGACTGTCGAGGCTGACCGAAACCGGCTCAACCAGCCAGATGATTCGGCCTCCGCCCATCAGGTACTGATCGATGCCAAATTTTTCTTCTTCGGTAAACGATTTCATCGGGTTGGCAATCAGCAAGATTTTTACCTGCTTCGCTTTTTGTTTCAAGCCTGAAACAGTCAGTTGATCAACGATATATTTTTCAGAAAGGGCTTCGGTAATGTCGTGCAATTCGTATTCATTCAGCTCATACTGACCGTTCAAAAAAGCAACAGTTTGCTTTTCAGTCGTCATTAGCTCTGAAAATGTCGCCGTAAATTTATATTCCAGATCTTCGATGGAGCTATTCAGGTTGATCTCGGCATGAACCGGGTTGTTCTTGAGTAGGTTCACGCTTAGTTGTTTATCGCCATATCCAATAATTGCTCCCGGGAAAATTAGCCGGGTTGTGGTTCCACGGTCGGTATTTTGCCTGATGTCAGTGGGCTGAATTCCTTTCTGCACCAGCTCTGCAAACAGTTGGTCACGTTTTTTGGCATCTATTATCTCGTAAGGATCGACAATCTGTAGATTGATTCGTTGAGATGAATAAGCATTATAGTCGGCTATTTTTTTGAGAATTGATTTTTGTAGTTTTCGGAAACCTGCCGGCAGCTCTCCATCCAGATAAAGAGTAATGTTTATTGGTGTTTCAAGGCTTTTAACTGTATTTTTGGATACTTCCGAAATTGAATAGCGTTTTTCTGCAGTCAGGTCAAGCCGGAAAAATAACTGAGTAGAGAGCAAGTTCAGGAGAACTACGCCCGCCGCAAGGAATAACCCGGATTTGATTTCTTTCCTGAGATTGACTTTGTGAAAATGAATAATGCGGCTGGTCGGGAAAAGAAACACGAAAACGGCTGTGATGAAATAAATCAGGTCGCGCGAATCGACCACACCCCGACTGATGGAAATGTAATGTTCGTTGATGCCAAATTCAATGATGAACTGCTGAACCGAAGACGGAAGCTGCATCGACCCAACCAGATCGAATCCGAGATAGGCCAGGAAAGATAAGGCTATGGCCAGAATGAACGAGAAAATCTGGTTGTCGGTGAGCGACGAAGCCAATAGGCCGATGGCAACATAAATGGCAGCCAGAAAAAACAGACCGATGTACGCGCCCCATGTTCCGCCGGTATCAAGACATCCAACAGGATTTCCAAGCGCATAAACCGAATAATAATAAACCAGCGTAGGCAACAGCGAAAAACTGACCAGCAGTAAGCCGGCCAGATATTTGGCAAACACCAGTTGCAGGGCCGAAATCGGTCGGGTGAGCAGGACTTCCATCGTACCCAGACGTTTTTCTTCGGCAAACATGCGCATGGTTACCGCCGGAACGAGAAAAAGGTAGACCCAGGGCGCCAGCGAAAAAAGTCCGTCAAGCGAGGCATAGCCGCCATCCAAAATATTGTAGTTCCCAGGGAAAACCCACAAAAACAGGCTTGTTGCGAGCAAAAATACAACGACAACAATATACCCGGTAAGTGAGCCGAAAAAACTGGCAATTTCTTTTTTTAACAGGCTGAACATATCAAAATGAATAACTGATTAAGTGACTGCATTAACTAGCCGGCTTTGATGTTTTTAATTTGCTGACCATCAGGGTGGCAGCTCGTTTTGAAGCTCCGGATTCGCCCAGTCTGATCATCATCTCGTGGTAGTCCCGCAGCATTCGTTTTTCGTATTCTGCATTGTGCAGAATTTTTCGCAGTTCATTGGCTATTTTTTCCAGGGTAAAATCCGACTGAATAAGTTCAATAACAGCCTCCCTTCCCAAAATGATATTGACCAGCGAAACCCATCTGGTTTTCAGGAAAAATTTCTTCAGATATTTAAACAGCCAATTGGGCGTGAGCTGGTAAACGACCACTTGCGGTACATTCAGAATGGCTGTTTCGAGCGTTGCCGTACCTGATGAAACAATTGCGGCACGACTGTGAATCAGAATTTCATAAGTTTTACCCCAGATAATCGGCACCTGACAGCCATTCATAAACGGTTGGTAAAATTCGACTCCCATGTTGGGCGCTCCGGCAATTACACACTGGTATTCGGGAAACTGGGCTGCCGCTTTAAGCATAGTTGGCAGTAACACGCTGATCTCACCTTTTCGGCTGCCAGGCAAAATAGCCAGTATTGGTTTTTCAGGTAAGTTGTTTTCCGTCCGGAATTTATGAAAATCAGGATCTTTTTTTTGTTTCAAAATAGCATCGAGCAAAGGATTGCCCACATAATTAACCGGATAATTGTATTTCCCAAAGAACTCGGCCTCGAAGGGCAAAATAGTAAACATCTCATCGACAGATGCGATTATCCGGTGAACCCGCTTTTCTTTCCACGCCCAAACTTTGGGCGAAATATAATAGAAGGTGCGTATTCCGTTGGCTTTGGCGAATTTGGCCATTCGAAGATTGAATCCCGGATAATCAACCAAAATCAATACATCAGGATTGAATTGCAGCAAATCCTGTTCGCAAAATCGGAAATTCTTTTTGATGGTCCGGATATTCATGATCACCGGAACAAGGCCCATAAAAGCCATGTCGCGGTAATGTTTTAGCACAGTCATTCCGGCTTGCTCCATCAATTCGCCGCCAAACCCACGAAACCCGGCCTCAGGATCAAGTTTTTTAATTTCTATGATCAGGTTGGAGGCATGTAAATCGCCTGAGGCTTCACCCGCTAAAACGTAATATTTCATTGAATTTCAAGATTTCAAATTCCAAATTTTCTCTTTCGATAGGCTATACTACTCTGGGAACGGCACTCCGGCCTTCGTTCAGATTAATTTGGCAATCAGCACCATAAATGCGTATAAGAATGTCGCCATGATTATTCCACGGGCTGCCATGTCGTATTTAATCCGGTAGAACAGAAAGAAAAAACCGAGGTTGGGAAAAACGCACAAACTGAGTAATTTCAGGAGTATTTTCATCTGCCAGAAACTCTTCAGGAAGAACATAAACTCCATTTCGCTGTATTTGACCTGGTAGGTAATCAGAAAAACGATCAAAGGCGCCAGCGTGCCAATAAGCCAGCCTATGAAAATTTGGTCGAAGCGGTTTCGTTTTCGCAGGGTCATATTAAAACCTCCAGCTTTTCATGCTCTCAAAAGTCTGATAGCAGGTCATGTCAGCATTCACCGGAACTACCGAAACATAGCCGTTTTCAAGTGCGGTGATGTCGGTATCTTCCACATCTTCTTCAAAATTTTTGAAATATCCGGCCATCCAGAAATAGTCGCGTTTGTGCGGATCGGTGCGTTTGTCGTATTCTTCCACCCATTTTCCCGAGGTTTGCCGACATACCCGGATACCTTTTATATCACCCTTCGGAATATTGACATTCAGACAAACAAAAGGCGGAAGTCCGTTTTCGGCTACCTGCTGAAAAACCCGTGCAACAAAGATTTTAGCCCGCGAAAAGTCACCTTCCGGATCGTAATCGTTCAGCGAGAAGCCGATGGACGGCACACCGTGAATACAACCTTCCAGTGCGCCTCCCATTGTTCCGGAATAAACGACGCTGATGGATGAATTGGCTCCGTGATTGATGCCGGAAACCACAAAATCGGGATGGCGATCGAGCAACTGGTTGAAGGCCAGTTTTACACAGTCGACTGGCGTGCCGGTGCATTTGTATACTTCAAAGCCTTCTTCTTCAATGGTTTTATTGATCCGGATCGGAAAATCGACCGTGATGGCATTTGACATGCCCGACATGTGACGATCAGGGGCAACGACTACCACATCGCCAAAAACACGCATTACTTCGATCAGTTCTTTCAATCCTTTGGCTGCAATTCCGTCGTCATTGGTTATTAAAATCAGTGGCCTTTCGCTCATAACTCTTTTTTTTGAATGCTCACAAAGATAAACGAAATAGCCGTAGGAACTTAAACTCAAGCCAACAGAAAATATGAAAAAAGCAGATGGATTTGCTACCAAACTAAACTAACAGGAAGTCTGAATTGTTTTCTATCTCAGACCTCTAAAAATCATTGATCATGGAAAAGCTGATAAATTCAATCAATTGGTTTGAGATTCCGGTACTCAATTTTGAAAGAGCTAAAGAATTTTATTCCCGGATTTATGACTATGAAATGTATGAAACCATTATGGCTTCAGGTAAAATGGGGCTTTTGCCAATGGATCCCGATTCACAGGGAATTGGCGGGGCAATCGTTCAGGGCGCCAACTATGTGCCGACATCGCTTGGTGTAAAAGTTTACCTTAATGGTGGCAAAGACCTGCAAACCGTTCTCAGCCGGGTTCCGGGAGCTGGCGGAGATATTTTGGTACACAAAACAAAAATTACTGATGAAATTGGCTTCTTTGCTGTGTTTGAAGACACAGAGGGGAATCATATTTC
>CAXXKQ010000007.1:0-7995 GCA_963676535.2 Prolixibacteraceae bacterium
GACCAACCTCGTGTGCGATTACTTCATCCAAACCATAGGCATCCTTTGCCAACCCAATTACCGTAATGCCGGGGTATTCCATTCCGTCGCCGGCACTTAAAGCGCTTTGAACCGCCGTAAAACTCTGGTACGGATAATCGCCGTTCCATTTCGAAAAATGTTGAATCGCATTGCTTAGGTAAGGTATGGCATTTTTCCAAAGTTCGGCCTGCTGATTGGTAAACATCACCCAGGTAGTTACTTCCCGGCCCGATTCCGGAAGTTTTGCTTTTCCTTTCAGCACATGAAACCGTTTGTCGGCAAACCAGGCAAAATCGTGGATTTGATTTTCGGTATATCGGAGCGTTTTCATCTGCGCGGATGAAGGCGGAAAGCTGTCTTTTTCAGAATTTAAGTTTGCGGTCCAGGTGGTATCTGCAGCAAGCTGATCAAGCATTTTGGATTCTTCTGTATTTTGAAGATTTCCGGTTGCGCCAACGATATAATTTGATGGCAAGGTGATGCTTACATCAAAACTTCCAAATTCGGAATAGAATTCGCCCTGATCCTGATTTGACATTTGATGCCAGCCTGATTGGTCATAAACCGCCGGTTTGGGATACCATTGTGAAATCTGGTATGATTCGCCGATGTGACCTAATCGGGAAGTTACTCCTTTGGGTATCTTTACATGGAATGGTGTAGTTATTTGGATGGTGTCGCCTTTGTGAATTGGCTTATTCAGGGTGATCTGGCAAATATCGGGTTGCCCGGGTAAGATATTCCATTGAACCGGCAGTCCATCGATCTTAAAATTCAGCGAATCCATATATCCTCTCAATTCCGGATCGTTGAATAGCTTTTGTTTTCCTTTGATAATGAATAACTGTTTGGCCAATTCGGTGTTATTATTCAAATAGCCATTGGGCCAAAGATGAAAATAGAGTGATTGGAGGGTATCCTGGGAATTGTTAATGTATTCAATCGTTTCGAACGCGTTTAATTCATGAACCTTATCGTTTAGTGTAACATTAATCTGGTAGTTAACTTCTTGCTGAAAATATTCCTGAGCTGAAGCTTCCGGAAAAGTCGTAAAAAATATAAGGCAGATGAATAGCAACTTTCGGATAGTCCGGGGGTAGGGAAGTGGCTCCCAGTTGGATGTGCACGAGAATTTATTCTTCATTTTTGATGATAAGAAATCTGAAAAGTCGATACACTGAATTGAGAATTGTACATAAATAAATATGCAATACCATTGGTATTGCATATTTTGAAAAAGTACTAATACCGGACATTTATCCTGAGCGTATAATCATGTAGTGAAAAGCCACAAAAATCATAGTTTCAGGGTAAAATAGAATATTGATTAAATCAAAACGATGATGAGGATAATCAGCAGCAGTGTACCACCACTGATATAAATGACTTCACCGCTTTTACGTACATTTTCTTTAATTCCCTTGCTTTCTTTCCGGAGGTCACGCTTTTCAGAAACTGTCATTTCCGATTTATCCATGTTACGAATTTCTTCCACACGGTTCTTCATCCGGCTTAACTCTTCTGTCGATAATTTATTCTCAGTAGCAGCCGGAGTCGTAGATTTCGAATCAGTTTTACCTGCAAATGCTGTTGTTGCAGTCAATGTGAAAATCATCATGATTGCAATAAAAATTGTCTTTCTCATTTTGTGTTTTTTAAATTATTAGATATAGTTAAAGGTAGGGCTACTGCCTTCAAACCTGTTATACTATTTTGGAAATAAGTTACATCATTCACACATCGAACTCAGTAAGTTCAACTTATTTTTCGGCGAATTTGATCAGCTCGGTATTAAACTTTTTGGTTTCCTCCAGGAACAGGCTGTGTCCGCTTTTTTCAAAAGCAACCAGGTGTGAACCGGAAATAGTGGCATTCATCTGTTCGGCCAAGTCAAAAGAACAAATCTTATCGTTTTTGCCATGTAGAATCAATGTCGGTATGGTAATTTTTGCCAGATCGCTCCTGAGGTCAGTATCGCGCAATGCGACTAAACATTGTGCTGTTGCATACGACGATGCGCTTAGGCCAATTCCGTTTAACCAGGTGCCAATTCCTTCATTTAATGAAGTTTCGGTTGCAGAGAATATCTTTGCAAAATTGGCTAAAAGCTTTGGCCGATCTTTAAAGTTCAATTTAATTAAGTCATCGACAGTACTTTGGGGAAGATTGTATGGAAAATCTTCGCGTTGTGTCCAAATAGGTGCGGCTGCTCCAGCCAAAACCAACTTCGAAACTCGGGCACTTTTAAACTCCGATACATAACGGGCAGCAATTGCCCCACCCATTGAAAAGCCAACCAGAACAGCATCTTTGATATCCAGTTTTTTTAAGACCTTATTTATATCAGCTGCGTGTACATCGTAATTATATTGACCATAGGGTTTGTCTGACTTTCCAAAGCCTCTTAATGTAATTCCAATTGCCCTGAAGTTTTTATTTATCAGGTCGTTGTATTGGTATTCATACATTTCGTCGCTTAACGGCCAGCCATGTATTAACACAATCGGTTTGCCTTCTCCCGCGTCTGTAATATGAAGATACACGTTGGTTTCTACTTTAATGTATTCGGCCCTGGCCGTTACAGTTTTCGTTTTTTCTTTATGTTTTTTCATCGTTTAAATATTAATTTTCATGTAACTAAGGTAAGCTTCAGGACCTGGATAAGTGTTATATAATTTTCTGATAAAATTGCATAATTCACACACAAGGCTTCGGCATATTGGCTGAATGCCTGCAGACTCAATATTATAGCAAGCACAAAATTTTCCAGATTATTGATTAAGTGTTTTTATTCCCCTGAATAATTCTTAAAAGAATAGATATAAATGCAAGGACAAGTAATAGATGAATAATTGCTCCAAGGCTGAAAGCAAAAAAGCCAATAGCCCAAAAGATGATTAAAATGACTGCTATAAAATAAAGAATATTGTTCATAATACTTATTTTTAGGATTATTAAAACATTAGTGTCCATTAAAAAATAAAATACGTTCATTGAAATCATTGATAATCTACATTTTGCAAGGGTTTTGTTAGCGTGACGATTTGAATTGATTACGTTAGTTGGAAAAACGTCCAACGATGAATCAAGGGAAATATGTTTTTGCTCAAATAGTTGAGTTTTTACCTCAACGGTTCTTCGACCGTTTTGTCGATAAGTACGATGGTAACAGGTACGTCAAACATTTTTCGTGTTGGAACCAACTGCTTTGTATGCTTTTCGGACAACTCACAAACCAGGATAGTCTTAGGGATTTGATAGTTGCTTTGGACGCCCATAGCAGTAAGTCTTATCACCTTGGATTTGGGAAAAGCGTTACGCGCAGCAACCTGTCAAAAGCCAATGAATCCAGAAACAGTAAAATATTCGAGGAGTTTGCCTATCATCTTATTGCCATTGCCAGAAAAAGCAGAGCCAACGACGATTTCGAAATTAAAGGCAAGGTTTATGCCTTTGACTCATCAACGATTGATCTCTGTTTGAATGTTTTCTGGTGGGCAAAGTTTCGAAAAGCCAAAGGAGGAATTAAACTGCATACACTTTTCGATATAACAACTCAAATTCCTGCATTTGTACATATAACTCCTGCCACGATGAACGATGTGAAAGCAATGGATTATCTCATCTACGAGCACAGTGCATACTATATTTTTGATAGAGGATATGTCGATTATACCAGACTCTTCAAAATAACAGTTCATTCTGCTTTCTTCGTTATTCGGGCAAAATCAAATCTCCAGTTTAACCGTATGTATTCCCTGAAGATTGATAAAAGCACTGGCGTTTTATGTGATCAAATCGGCAAACTGAAAGGATTCTATGTTTCAAAAGAGTACCCAGACAAACTACGAAGGGTAAAATTTTATGACAAGGAAACCAAACGAACTTTTGTTTTTCTGACTAATAATTTTGAAATCACATCCGGTCAGGTAGCATTGCTTTACAAGAATCGCTGGCAGATAGAACTCTTCTTTAAATGGATAAAACAGCACCTAAAGATAAAATCCTTTTGGGGAACTTCCCAAAATGCTGTTCGAATACAAATCTACTGTGCCATCATTACATATTGTCTGGTGGCAATAGTAGGAAAAGAATTGAAAATTGAACGATCAACCTACGAAATATTACAGGTGTTGGGCATATCACTATTAGATAAAACACCTATAAATGAACTGCTTGCAAATACAGATTACAAAGATGTCAAAGAACTAAATTGTAAACAACTGTCTCTCAGTCTATTTTAAGTGGACAGTAGTGTTATTAAAACTTAATTGATTTATTCAGGCTCTACTCTTTAATAAGTGGAGATAAATAGGGTATGTTCCGTTTAAATATTGACCTCTCAAAATTATACCTGCCCTGTACCAAAAGCATTACATCATTCTCTGAAACATTTATATAATTCCCATATTTATGTCAAAAAAGGGAGCGGTTCAGAGGAAAAATTTACGCTGAATGATAAATAACTGGGGGAATCTGATAGTTAGATCAGATTTTACGCCGGAAGAAAAATAGTGAAAGTGGAACCAATACCGGGTATCCCCTTAGCGGTGATAAATCCATTGTGATTTTCAACAATTTTTTTACAAATAGCAAGTCCGATTCCTGTGCCGGGGTATTCGCTTTTATTGTGCAACCGGTGGAAAAGAACGAAGATATGATCAGCATACTTTTGTTCAAATCCCAGGCCGTTATCGGTCACCGAAATTTTATAATAATTGGTAGAAGCATTGCCTTCTAATATTGGGCTTGTCCCGGCTGACATTATTTCGCACTCAATTTTAATTTCAGGAGGGACATCAGGGTTGCTGTATTTTAATGAATTGCCAATCAGGTTTATAAACAATTGCTGAATTTGAAAGGGGATTACGTTGAGCGTTGGTAAACTGGCGGATCTTATAACAGCATTTTTTTCTTCAATGGTTTGAGACAATTCCTGACGTACGCTTTCGAGTATTTGGTTAAAATCGGTTTTCTCAAATACTTTCTCAATTTTATTGGCCCGCGAAAATAAAAGTAAGTCATCGATAAGCGTTCGCATTCTGCTTGCTGAGGTTTTTATTCTGGCAAAATACTCTTTACTTGTGTCCGACATGACAGACAATTCTTTCTCTGAAATACGTGATATGAATGTTTGTATCTTTCGCAATGGTTCCTGTAAATCGTGACTTGCAACCCGGTTAAAAGATTCCAGTTCATTGACACTGTGCTCCAACTCTCTGTTTCTTTCAACCAGCGCCTGTTCTGTTAAGTGTTGTTGAGTAATGTCACGGGAAATCCCGATATAAAGTTTACTATTTCCATTGTCTGTTATGAATTTACCGATCGACTTAAAAAAACGTATTTCTCCGTCTTTGCGAATAATTCTGTATTCAACCGGGAAAGGATTATTATCGGTCACTTCTTTTACTCCATTGGTAACAATATGCCTGTCATCAGGGTGGACGAATTTTAAAAAATTCTCAACAGTGGCTTCAAATGATTGTGGTTCGCAACCTAACAATGCATATAAATTGTCGGAATAATAACGTTTATTCGTTTTTAAATTCCATTGTGAAGTGCCAAATTCCCCAATTATTTCGGCATGTTTTATCGACTCAATTGAAATGAGCAATTTTTCATTGGTCCGTTTTTGAATTTCTAAATCCTGATTGATTTTCAGGTATGAAAAAATCAGAAAGACTAAGGTGACCGTAAAAAGAAATAATGTGAATACGGGAGTAATGGAAATTTCGCGATTGTATTTTTTTTGATGTTCATTAAAATTCGAGACCTCCAAATCAATCATTTTATTAATCTGACTTCGAATGATGTCCATCGTTTTTCTCCCTTTGGTCATATTTTCCTCCAGCCACCTCTTGTTTAAATTTTCTGCAGAACTAATCTCTAATGAAGATTTCAGGAGTGCAAGTCTTAGGTTGACGAGAAGTAGGAGCGAATCTAAATTATGCTGTTGTCGTATATTCTGCGAGGTTAAGTATTGTAATGCAAATAAGGACCCTTTAATTTTGTCGCGGGCTGTGTTATAAGGTTGAAGAAAATCAGAATCCCGGGTAATGATGTATCCACGTTCACCTGTTTCCGCATCTTTAACGTAAGATACCAATTGCTCTAACTGGATCTGAATCTTGTATGAACGAACCAGTAGTTCTGTAGATTCAGCGATAACAACCGTATGTTTGTAAGAAACCGAGGAAGTAAATATCAGTATAAATAAGGCTACTATAAAACTACCTTTAAGTAAAAAAGCAGTTGTAAAGATGGCTCTTCCGCTCATAGGTCCATTTTTTTACGATTAGATGCTAAGAATAAAGTTATCTCTGTTTAAACCTGATGTGTGGTATTGCCAATTAGTAGTGATTACAGCCTCCAATGTTTTTTTTAGCGTACTAAAATCGCTTGGTTTTTTTAAATAAACGTTTGCGCCCAAAACAAATGTTTCTTCAATATCTTCTTCGGATGCCGAAGTGGAATAGATAACAACCGCAATATTTTTTATTTGATCTATGCGTTTTAATTCCAGTAAACAATCTATCCCGCCTTTACGAGGCATATTAAGGTCAAGAAAAAGAATATGTGGTAGTATAATGTCGGGCTGAGTCAGATAGTTCATCAGTTCAACCCCATCATTCACTGTTTCAACCTGGGTTTTTATTTTAATTTCTTCAAAAGCGTCTCTAAAGAAAAGACGATCATCTTCATCGTCATCGGCAAGTAAAATATGCATTACCTCGTTTTGTATCTCCATTTTCCTTAAAGATTATGTTTGTTTTACTTCTTCTATTTTTCGCCTTTTATTTATAATCCGCTGGAAGGTTGTTGGTGTAATTCCTGTTTCATTTTTAAACTGATTACTAAAATGTGCAACACTGCTGTAATTTAATTTCCAGGCTATTTCAGTAATGGTAAATTCATTGGTAATTATAAGTTGTTTTGCTCGTTCAGTTTTTTGAAGTATCATAAAATTTTCAATCGACGTATACGTCACTTCCTGAAAAAGGTTAAAAAGATAACCATAACTATATTTCAGTTTTTCGGCTAAATAGTCTGAAACTTTAAAGGTGGGTAATTTCTCATCCATGTATACCATTTCTATAATTGCATCCTTTATTTTCTGAACAAGTATACTTTTGGGCGATTCAAGTATTTCAATTCCATAATTGCTCAGGTTTTCATTTAAACGCTTAAGCTGGTCGCCCGAAAGCGATTTCAATAATTCTATCTCACCAAAGCTTACCAGTGAAAAAGCTAATTGTTCTTTTTCTAACTGCTCCTCCAGTACTTTTTTACATATAGTGTTTATGTCGTATTTGATGTAAAGTTTCATCTTCTGTTTTTACGTTAACACATGAAAAACAATTAAAAGTCAGACAATGTTCGCAAGTTGAGCCAGCATTGAATTGAGGTGATTTGTACTTGAAGGATTTTTGTTGCAGAGATATTAAAAGGTTTTGAACTCAGTTTAGGTTAGTTTCTTCAAACCTATTATCCAATTAATGAAGTAGGTATCTCTTTGTAGAATAAGCTTTTGCAAAGTCCAGATCAGTCCTGGCTGCTAAGGGAAAAAACAACAAATTCAAACTGCCTCTGAATTTAAACGCCGAATCCGGTAATTTTATTTTGTTCTTTGGAGATGTTCAATTTATATTTTCAAAAGTTGTATTTATTCCGGGATGTTAAATAATTTGCAAACGTCTTTGTAGGACATATTTCTCAGCTCTGGTTCGCTTGTGTTTTTAGTGATGCCGATTTTAATGTTTCGATGTTCCCCGGAATGGCGATAAACCTAAATCTGTTGCCTGTGGTGAGCGGTTTTAGACTCATATCAGAAGTAAACTGAATACTTCCATATTGGTGAATTAAGAAACTCCAGTTTGCGTCAACGGCATAAGCAGGCAGGGGTCTCACTGAAGTTGCATCATACAAATCGCCAGCCAGCCAAACATAGGCCAGAATTACCCCATTTTCTACAAT
>CAXXKQ010000008.1:0-66429 GCA_963676535.2 Prolixibacteraceae bacterium
TAGATGGCCAAAAAATGGTTGCTGAAGACTAAGATAAAGATGGCTGCAAACCAACTAAAAGTTGCCAATCCCGAATGTGAGGCTGCTACCAGGTTGATCGTAACCGGAACCAGCAAAAAGAAAGGCAGCACATTGAAAAAGTTGAACAGCGAACGGGCCATCAGATAATTGGCAATGCTTTGCCTGCGAATATTCAGCACGAGCAATGGTCTGAAACTGACGGTCGGCAATTTCTGCATTAGCTGGCGAATAATCAATTCGATGGCAAAGTAGCCGAGCACGATGCTGTTGAACTTCGAAACCGGATCAACATCCGGAAATTTTTTGGTGAACATTTCGGAAATAGCCAATCCAAGCATCAGAAAACTGACCGAAAAATAGATGGCCAGAAAACCAAGCCCGATAGTGGTTGCCAGACTTTTGCCCCAATAAGCTGACCGGATTGTTTCGCGCCATGCTAAAGAAAAGAGGTTGCGGTTCATAAGTGGAGAATATGATTTTTCAATATATGTTCACTTATTTGTGGTTTCATTACAAATTAGTATCTCCTAATTTGCGTGTGTTTTTTAAAATTTATTCGAGTCGATCGGTCAGCGTACACGCCTTTTAAAATATTTGACTTGTCCTTCCTGATCGAAAACTTCGACCAGAATGATGTAGACTCCAATGCTCAATTTTTGTCCCGAATCGCTGTTGCCATCCCAACGCCAGTTTCCTTCCTGGGCCAGCGACTGGTTTTTGACCAGAAATTTTACCATCCTTCCGGCTGCATCGAAAATTCGCACGTTGGCCATGTAACCGGGCTTCGAAAGTGAGAACCGGATGTGAAGTTCGTCGTTGTAACCATCGCCGTTGGGCGAAAAAGCTTTAGGTTCAGGAGTTATTTCATCCTGAATTTCAGATTCACCTTCGGCTTGAGAGTTCGGTAATCCGGGAGTTGCAAATCCAACTGATGCTGCGGCTGATGCCCAGTTTTTGCGGTCGCTGGCGGGCTTGTCCAGTGAAACTCGTTCGAGAGAAACACCATTCTCGTCAGCCAAAAATGGGGAGTGCATGTTGTCCGAATAGCTGAATTCATCCAAAACTTCCAGCGAATCGTTGAGTAAAACCACTATTCCGGCGTCATCCGGATAGGTTGGGAATGATTTCATGGCGCAAAAACTTTCCGGATTACAATTTAAATATTGGGCTGCAATTATAGTCGGGTCTTTGGTGCAGGTAAGATACTGGCCAGGCTTCAGAAATAGTTTTTCGGCGCTTACGGGATAGATTTGTTTCAACGCCAGAGTATCATTGCGGGTGGCCAGAAAGAGTCGGTGAACCGGAATTGACAAATCAGAAACATTTACCAGCTCCACGAAATCAACACCTCCGGAAAATGGATTAAACAGTACTTCGTTAATCAAAACTGATCCTGTTTCCGGAGAAAAGGAGAAGGGAATCGATCGTAAGTCGGGTGCCATGACTTTCCCGGAAAGATCGGCTATTCCCGAAATATTGAGGCGAAGTTCCGTTCCGGTGGTTTTTCCAAAAGTAATGTCAATTTTTTGAGTCGAACCTTGAACGAATTGAACCTGACTGATCGCTATTTCAAGATCGTTTTCGTCCGTCAACTTAAAATTTCCGGATTTTATTGAGCTGAAATTTATAGATTTATTGAAAGTTAACCAGAGCTGATGTGAGTTGATGAGTTCGATGGTCCGGATAAAAAGTTCAGCGGGAAGCTGGCTGACCGAAACATTATCCATCCACAGTTGCCCGGCTCGTGTGGAGGTGAAATTAAAATATAAACCGATATTTTTAAAGTCTGACTGAGCCCGGTCTGTTCCGCTAAATGTTTTGCTTTGGGGCTCACCGGGCTTTTGGTAATTGAGAGACCAGATCCCATTAGAACTACGTTTGACCGTTATGCTCGACTGAGTTGAGGCGTTCCAATCCAGATCCGATTGAACAACCAGACTGTCTGCTTTTCCTTTTCTGATTCTCCAGAGCTCAAGCAGGTCACTGCTTCCCGAGATATTTACACCCAATGCCCATCCGTTAATCAGGTCGGTCCGGATGGTGTCGGCACTCAAGTAGAACCAGAACCGGTTGGAAGATGATGGGTCCCAGTTCCCGTTTTTAAGCTGAAATGACCATTCCACATCGAAAGCGTTCCAGTCGGCCTTCAGGATATGAAAAATTGATGATTCACCAGATTTCGAACTGAGGGAATGTTTTAGCGAAGATTGTCCTGAAATTTTTTCAACCGCCGAAACTTCCCAATCATCTGTTTGTTTCCATTCGGTGAGAGTTGTTTTTTCAAAATCATTCTGAAAAATAAAATGGGTGGTATCTTTGGGGCTTTCGGCTCGACCGGATTTCAATGTTTTATTTGGAATGGGACCAGCTCTCAACTCATTTTTACTTACGATTATTAAAAAAATGACAACTATATTTAGAAAAATAAAAATTGATCGGGCCATTTTTATAAAAATTAAAAGTAAAGCATTATTTTTGAATCAGAATTTAAGTTTGGATTTTTGTAAATCCGAATCAATTTAACAAAAATTGATCAGAACACCAAAAAAGTGTGTAAACAGTTGAATTAGATCACTACTGTCCACTTAAAATAGACTGAGAGACAGTTGTTTACAATTTAGTTCTTTGACATCTTTGTAATCTGTATTTGCAAGCAGTTCATTTATAGGTGTTTTATCTAATAGTGATATGCCCAACACCTGTAATATTTCGTAGGTTGATCGTTCAATTTTCAATTCTTTTCCTACTATTGCCACCAGACAATATGTAATGATGGCACAGTAGATTTGTATTCGAACAGCATTTTGGGAAGTTCCCCAAAAGGATTTTATCTTTAGGTGCTGTTTTATCCATTTAAAGAAGAGTTCTATCTGCCAGCGATTCTTGTAAAGCAATGCTACCTGACCGGATGTGATTTCAAAATTATTAGTCAGAAAAACAAAAGTTCGTTTGGTTTCCTTGTCATAAAATTTTACCCTTCGTAGTTTGTCTGGGTACTCTTTTGAAACATAGAATCCTTTCAGTTTGCCGATTTGATCACATAAAACGCCAGTGCTTTTATCAATCTTCAGGGAATACATACGGTTAAACTGGAGATTTGATTTTGCCCGAATAACGAAGAAAGCAGAATGAACTGTTATTTTGAAGAGTCTGGTATAATCGACATATCCTCTATCAAAAATATAGTATGCACTGTGCTCGTAGATGAGATAATCCATTGCTTTCACATCGTTCATCGTGGCAGGAGTTATATGTACAAATGCAGGAATTTGAGTTGTTATATCGAAAAGTGTATGCAGTTTAATTCCTCCTTTGGCTTTTCGAAACTTTGCCCACCAGAAAACATTCAAACAGAGATCAATCGTTGATGAGTCAAAGGCATAAACCTTGCCTTTAATTTCGAAATCGTCGTTGGCTCTGCTTTTTCTGGCAATGGCAATAAGATGATAGGCAAACTCCTCGAATATTTTACTGTTTCTGGATTCATTGGCTTTTGACAGGTTGCTGCGCGTAACGCTTTTCCCAAATCCAAGGTGATAAGACTTACTGCTATGGGCGTCCAAAGCAACTATCAAATCCCTAAGACTATCCCGGTTTGTGAGTTGTCCGAAAAGCATACAAAGCAGTTGGTTCCAACACGAAAAATGTTTGACGTACCTGTTACCATCGTACTTATCGACAAAACGGTCGAAGAACCGTTGAGGTAAAAACTCAACTATTTGAGCAAAAACATATTTCCCTTGATTCATCGTTGGACGTTTTTCCAACTAACGTAATCAATTCAAATCGTCACGCTAACAAAACCCTTGCAAAATGTAGATTATCAATGATTTCAATGAACGTATTTTATTTTTTAATGGACACTAATGGAATTAGATAACAATTAAATACAATTTACAATGAAAGTTGCAGTAGTAGGTGCAAGTGGTGCGGTTGGCCAGGAATTTCTGAAAGTTTTGGCTGAACGAAATTTTCCGCTCGATGAACTGGTGTTGTTTGGATCGGCCCGTTCGGCCGGGAACGAATATGAATTCAAAGGCAAAAAACTGGTTGTTAAAGAATTGAAGCATAACGATGATTTTAAAGATATTGATATTGCTTTGACTTCAGCCGGCGCTTCTATTTCTAAAGAATATGCACCTACAATCACCAGGTACGGTGCAATCATGATCGATAATTCGAGCGCTTTTCGCTATGAAGACGATATTCCGTTGGTGGTTCCTGAAGTAAATCCTGAAGATGCTTTGGTTCGTCCGCGCGGCATTATTGCTAATCCGAATTGCTCGACCATCCAAATGGTTGTGGCGCTGAAACCGATCAACGACTTGTCGAAAATCGTTCGGGTTCATGTGGCTACTTACCAGGCTGCCAGCGGCGCCGGAGCTCAGGGAATTGCCGAATTGGAAAACCAGATTCAGCAAGTTGCCAAGGGCGAAGAACCAACTATTCAGAAGTTTCCCTATCAGTTGGCGATGAATATCATACCACAGATTGACGTTTTCCTCGACAACGACTACACCAAGGAGGAAATGAAAATGAACTGGGAAACCAAGAAAATCATGCACACCGATGCTGAAGTGAGCGCTACTTGTATCCGCATTCCGGTTGCCCGTGCACACTCTGAAGCTGTTTGGGTAGAAACGGAAGACGTATTGGATATTGCTACTGTTAAAGCGGCCATGGAAAAACTGGAAGGACTGACTGTTCTGGATAATCCGGCAGAGAAAAAATACCCGATGCCCTTGTTTATTTCGGGGAAAGATGATGTTTATGTTGGCCGGATCCGGAAGGATATAACTAATCCGAACGGATTAACGTTCTGGTGTGTGGGCGATCAAATTAAAAAAGGAGCTGCCCTGAATGCCGTTCAAATTGCTGAATGGCTGATTAAAAACCGTGAAGTGAAATAAGTTTATATCGAATATTCGAACAAAAAGACCTGCACGACAGCAGGTCTTTTTGTTTACAATGATTTCTATCTTTTCTGAAAAGTATCAGTGTTGAAGCACGAAATTAATCGGGACGGAGAAGGAAACCCTTACTGGCTTCCCGCTTTGTTTGCCCGGCTTCCATTTGGGTAAACTGTAAACCACCCGCAGTGCTTCTTTGTCGAGAGCAGGGTCAACGCCACGGAGTATTTTGGCATCCGAGATCGAACCATCTTTATTGACGACAAAACCTACGGTAACTTTTCCAACAATACCATTCTCGATTGCAACTACAGGATATTTGATGTTTTGGCTCAGAAATTTTAGCAGAGCGGCATCTCCACCGGGAAATTCAGGTTTTTCCTCGGGAGCAAGAAATACTACAGCATCGTCAATGCTTTCTTCCGGTTTGTTGTTTAATTGCATGGCCGCATATATTGCCGTATTGGCCGTGACCTCAGAGTCAATAATTTTCAAATCCTCTGTTACTTCGGTGTTATTGTCAACTATTTCAAAAAGTTCCAAAACTTTTGGGGGAGGAGGGAGAACTTCCTTTTTTTCTTCCTCCTTGACTATTGGAACAAGAACTTCTTCAACCTGCTGAATCGTCAGGGCTCCGAAATTATCAATTTGTTTCACAGGGGAAGTTGTTTGGAAGCCATATAGACAGATTAGCAAAGAGATGACTAATCCCAATTCAATAAAAACTTTCCTTTTGTTTTCGAGGTCGGCTTTTGGTGATTTTTTGAGTTCCATGGTTAATGCAGTTTTGTGTTTCTGTTTGATTTTTTGTTTTCATTGCTTTCGTTTTTGTATTCGACGTTAAGAGAATTGAGGAGTAAGCGTCTGCTGAATATCAATCGGTTGTTGATTGACTATGAATACGATTCATGTGATTACCACAGAGACTTTACAATAAAACAAATATCAGGCCAGAAAAATAGCTTCTGGAAACCTCTTTTGAAATTCATAAACATTCCGAAATCATTGGAAAAATTGTCTTTTGGAGCAATAAAAAAGCCTGCACGAAAATGCAGGCTTAACTTCCAACAGCATTCCGATGCTGTTTATTTTTTCTTTTTGCGGATCACATAGAAGCCAACTCCACCAACAACGACAATACCACCAATGATAGCATAAGTCATCGTATTTGAAGATTCTTTGGTAGCTTCGTCTTCATAAAATGTAGGTTCCATGTTGTCAATCGAAATCGTATCTTTTGGTTCTTCAGCCAGTTGTGCAGAATCTTTTTGTTCTGTGGCATCCTGGGCCAAAACTTTCATTCCACCCATCATCGTAAGGCCAAGTAAGGCCATCATCATCAACTTTTTCATTGTATTAATTTTTAGAGTTATTTTAATTTATTCATCAGTTCATCATATTTGGCCGCTACGCCCGGCTCAGATTTCCTGTAAGTATCGGCCAGCATTTGAATAGCGGGCTTGTACTTCGGGTTAAGTTTCAAACAATCTTTCAATACATTACGGGCCTTTCCTACATTGGTTTCAGTATAAATCCGGGCCAGCTTCGGATAGACACTGAAATATTTCCGGTTTGCCCGGATCGTTTGCTCATAACGGGCAATGGCTTTGACTGTATCTTTCTCCTGAAGGGCGATGTCGCCTGCCAGAATCAGCGCCTGCTCATAATCCGGATTAATCGTCAAACATTTTTGCAATGTCTTTTCTGCTTGTTCGGTTTGCCCGGAGTTTTGCAAAGCGACTGCAAATTTATAACAGATCATTTCATTTTGAGGGTCTAAACGGGTCGCATTTTGAAATAAAAACGCAGATTTAATGTAATTGCCCTTTTCCAACTCCTGAATTCCGTTCAAATCATCTTTTGTAAGCCGCTCTATCACTGCACAAACCGGGACTCCGTCAACCAGCACCGTATGAATGGTGTTGGCGGGTGGCCACATCTTCCGGTCAAGTTGCCAGGGCGAAATGTAACTATTTGCGACAATCGCGTAATCCCAGTCGTAACTGCTCCGTTCCTGATAAGGAAAATACACAAAACCAACATTCTGGTTGTTTCTGAAATACCATTGAACCGGGAAGTTGGCGCCAAACGTTACCGTGTCTTTATGCGGTTTATTTTTCAGATATTCCTGAAGCCATTCAGCCCCGCTGCGCATAGAATGGTAATAATAATCGGTTTCGTATTTTCCGTAAGCTCCTTTCAATCCACCTGTCAATTGATTATAGTACAAGTAATAATACGGATGATTGACAGCCATAAATTTTAACGGATGCATGATTAAGACCAGCAAAACAACAATTGCCCCTATCCTGACGAATTTTTGATGAAAACGAGTCCAGAAAGCTTTGACTCCAAGAGCTGAAATCAGGATAAATCCTGGATAAATAAACAGAAAATGCCTCCAGGAGCCGTAAAGGTTGGATTGTTTCAGGATGACAAAAACCACCGGGAACAAAATGGTAAAACCGACCAGCAACAGCTGAAATTTTTGATTGGATGTATATTTTTTTTGTGTATTCAGGAAAAAGGCAGTCAATCCGGCAAAAACCACCAGAGGAATAGTAATTAACAGGTACTTGGGAAGATAATACCAGGGCAAAAAATCGGACCAATCGAACCGGCCTTCAAAAATTTGCCTGACGGTCGTTGGGAAATGGGTCATTACCTGATACGATTTCCAGGTATTGAGTAAAGGATTTTGCAAGGCATAGGGCCAGGTTGCCAGTCCGAGCAAATATCCAGCCAGGGCAATTCCGAAGTACAGTAGAAACTTTCTTTTAACAACACTCATATCCGGTTGATGGTTGTTAAGCCAATCCACTGCAAGTTTTAAGATCGCAAAGAGACCAAAATAAAAAATGGATAATAATCCTCCTGGCCGAATGCCAAAGGAAAAAGCCAGGCTCAAAATCAGTAGAATTATCGTTTTCTTTGATGGCTTTCCTTCAGCAAAAACGAGTTTGAGCGAATAAAAAACGGATGAAATGTAGGCCAGTGCAAAAGGAATATCCTTCAGGTTATTTTGTGAATGTCCTAAAAAAGTTGGTGAAACTGCAAATAAAATCAGGACCAGAATGGCGGCCCCGTAACCCGCCAGGTAAGCAGCAAAAAGCGCCGTAATCAGGATTGTAAGCCAGCCCGAAATGCTGCACATCAAGTGCCGAAAACCGTAAATATCTTCAATGTGAAACCATTTGATCAGGAAAGTGACCAGGTTGTCAAAGGCTTGTCCGTAATACTGTAAATGGGTTTGGGGAGTGTGAAGGGCAGATTGGTCGGTGCCACCGCTGGCAAAATAGTTGTACACCATCTCGGATTGCTTGTAGTGCACCTCTTCGTCGCCCGATATGCCTGCATCGCGACTGATCATCAGCATGGCAGCCAGCATTAGAAAAGCCAGAAGATAAAAAATCAGCTTCAGTTTTTTTTCTCCCATTAGTCAGCTTCGGCGTCGTAAAATTTTTTGACCAGGTAAATGGGGCGGTTTTGAGATTCTTTATAAATCCGGTAAACATATTCGCCTACCACTCCCAGGAAAATCAGCTGGATGGAGCCCAGAAAATAGATGCTCAGGACGGTTGATGACCATCCGATGATGGCAAATCCGAAAAGCTTGGCTACCAACACATAAATTCCGGCGAGAAAAAAGACAATGGTGCCAAGGGTTCCAAGGAAGAGGCAAACTTTGATCGGGAATTTTGAAAATGAAAAAATGGCATCAGTGCCTAAAACAATCAGTTTGCCCAAAGTCATTTTGGGAATTCCCTCAAAGCGGTCTTCGCGAATGTATTCCACGTAGCCTTGCTTAAAGCCAATAAACGATCTCAGTCCCGGCAGGTAACGAATTGATTCTTTCATTTGAACCATGGCGTTGACGGCAGCCCGGTTCATCATCGAAAAATTGCCCGAGTTCTCCATTTCACCAATTCCGGCAACTTTTCTGAAAAAGACATGAAATAAATTGGTTGCCAGACGAAGGCGTTTTCCCTTGCGTCCTTTTCGCTTGCCACTCACAATATCAAAGTCTTCTTCCCTGATTTTCCGGTACATTTCGGCCAGCAGTTCAGGCGGGTCCTGAAGGTCGCCATCCATCATGGCCACATAATTTCCGAGCGCCATTTCCAACCCGGCAGTAAAGGCAGCCTGATGCCCAAAATTTCTGGAAAGATCGACAATCTTAACCCGTGGATATTGTTTGCGTATCGCTGTCAGTTTGTGTAAGGTAGAATCCGTGCTTCCATCGTTTATAAACAGAATTTCATAATTCGAAGTGAACGATTCGATTGCTCTAACTGAACGGGCAGCCAGTTCATCGATCAGGCATTCTTCATTATAAACCGGAATTATCAGTGAAAACATAAATTTCTATTTTTTCCAATACTCAATTTTTTAATTAACCCGGCATTTGAACAATCCAACAGGGTTAATCAGGGGTTAAAGATACAGATTTTCAGATTGCATTAACCACGAAAGGAAAGATGGTTTGATGGGTTAATAAAAGACTGCCAGCTCGGAAACGTTTAATTTCCTTCGCTGGCAGTTTCGTTGGTTGGTTTAGATATAATCCCGATTTTCAGGATGAAAAAGCTATTGGGGATTCAGCCAAAGACTAAATCGCCGGAATTCTCCAGGGAGCACGGAAGTTTCTCATCAGCAGTTTACTTGCCTCGGCATTGTCGATGATTTGTTCTTTGGCCGGATCCCATTGAATTTTTTGTTTGGTCGTCATGGCAATTTCGCCAAGCAGTCCAACCGAAATTGACCGGTGGGCTACATCAACCGGGGCGATGGTTTCTTTGCGCGAGCGAACACATTCGAGAAAATTGCCAAAATGGTCGTTGCTTTTATAGAGCGGCTTTTTATCAGGGCCTAATTCTTCAGAAAGTAATTCAGGTCTGGAGGCGGTAATTTTATCGCCGCGGTCAACGTGGATCCAACCGTTTTCGCCATACCAGGTAACACCCATCCCCATCGGCAAACGGCTTGCATTGGCCACGCGAATAACTACTCCTGATTTGTATTTACAGTTGAAATCATATTCCATCGGAACATTGTACAACTCGCCTGCAGGAGGATAAACTCCTTCACCCGAAATTTCAATCGGGCCGGTGCGGTCAAGGCCAAGTCCCCAATGGGCGATGTCGATGTGGTGACCAGCCCAGTCGGTCAACTGGCCTCCTGAATAATCCAGAATCCAGCGCCAGTTCCAGTGGCAAATACCCCGGTATTCAGCTTTTGGAGCCGATCCAAGCCAGAATTCCCAGTCAAGTTCAGCCGGGACAGGTTTTACAGGTGGCATGCCAATCAACTTGGTGGCATTAGGTAAGCCAACTTCAACGTGGTCAACTTTTCCCAGCCGGCCATTGAAAACCAGTTCGGCACCTTTATGAAAATTGGCTACTGAACGCTGCCAGCTTCCGGTTTGCCAGATGATTTTGTTTTTGTGAACAGCTTTCACAATTTGTTGTCCTTCGCCAATACTCCGGGCCAATGGCTTTTCACCGTATACATCGATTTTTTTGTTGGCAGCAGACACATAGGCGATGCTGTGCCAATGATCGGGAACCGAAATACAAACCGCATCCAGTTTCTCTTTTTCGAGGAATTCGCGGTAATCCTTGTGTGTGCGACAATCTGTATTTTTATAGTATTGATTGACTATTCCAGATGCATTATCAAGGTGTTTTGAGTCAAGGTCACAAAGGGCAACATACTGAACTTCTTTAAATTTCAGAAAATTCTTCATGTTGCTGGTTCCCTGTGAACCAACTCCGATTGATCCCATGACAATCCGGTCGCTGGGTGGAACATTCCCGTTCATTCCCATTGCAGACGATGGAATAATGTGCGGAAGAACAATCGTTCCGGCTGCTGCTGCAAGTGAATTTCTAAGAAAAGATCTGCGTGAGCTTTTGCTGTCCATTTTAGTTTAGTTTAGAGCCTCCCCCAACCCCTCCACAGGAGGGGAGAAAGAACTGCTGGTTGTTTATTATTTAGGTTTAAAACACTACTATTAAATTCTATTTTTAATGTAAAATTCAGTATGTATACCGTCCAAATTTGTATTGCCAAACTCCCCTCCTGTGGAGGGGTTTGGAGAGGCTATCCTTTATGGGCTGTTCCCGGAATTGGTACTTCAAATTGCATATCTACCGGACCGAAAACAATTTCAGCAGGCCCCATATCCATGTCTGATTTATAGATTTCTTCCCAGGTTACTTTTTTACCGGTATAAGCGGCAGTACGTCCCATAATGGCTGTAAGGGTTGAAAGAGCTGTTTGTTCGGCCTGATTTACATATTCGCCGGTCCGGATAGCGTGTACCAGGTGCATGTGTTCCTGCACGTAAGCCGGAATTTTCAGCTTTTCAGTTTCGTTACCGTTTTCATCTTTTTCATACTCAAACTTCCACTTTACCGATCCATCCATGTTCCAGATGGTATTGACGCAGTTGGTGTAACCTTCCGTTCCCATGATGAATTCACCCGTTCCGTTGGCGCAATTGTCTATTTGGCGGCACATGCTGTGCGAGAAAATGCCACCTCCGTAATCAAAATCGATGCTGAAGTAGTCATATTGGTCACCAGTTAAACGGCGGGCGCGGCCTCCGTAACCAACGGCGCTCTCAGGCTGGCGTCCCAGAAACCAGTTAATCACATCGATGTTGTGAACGTGGGTATCCAGAATATGGTCGCCGCAAAGCCAGCAGAAGTTATTCCAGTTTCGGATCATGTAGGTCATATCATCCCAGCCTTCTTCGCGGGTGCGGAACCATACATGGTTCTGATTCCAGAATGCCCGCGCTGCAACCGGTTTCCCAATAGCGCCATTGGCGACCTGTATATAGGTTTCAATATAATCCTGCTGATGGCGGCGTTGTGTGCCGGTAACCACATTCAGTCCTACAGCCTGGGCTTTTTTTGCGCTGGCAATTACCGACCGGATTCCGACCGGATCGACAGCCACCGGTTTTTCCATGAAAACATGCTTGTTTTGCAGCACAGCTTCTTTAAAATGTTCGGGCCTGAACTGTGGAGGAGTGGCCAGAATAACTACATCCACATCAGGTAAAGCCATGAGCTTTTTGTATCCGTCGAAGCCGGTAAAGCAATTTTCTGCCGGAATTTCCATTTTTAGTTTCGAAAACCGTTCGCGGCAGGCATCGATTTTATCCTGAAAGACATCAGCCAGTGCCACGATATGCAGGTCGGGGCCACAACTGATGAAATTCATTGCTGCACCAGTTCCGCGATTACCGGTTCCAACCAGACCTGCGCGCAGCTTTTTCCCTTTTGGAGCAGCTCTCAGGATTGGCGGCAGGCCAAGCGATTTGGCATCTATTTTATTTTTGCATCCCGAAATCATGGCGCTTGCACCCAAAATTCCGATGCCGGCCAATGCAGTCGATTCCAGGAATCTTCTCCGGTTTATTCCGCTATTTTTCTTTTCCATGGGATATATTTTTCTATTTTACGTTTTTATCAACTTCGCAAACCACCCTGAAACCAATATCGATGCAATCGGAATACCACCAAACACTTTTAGGCATTTGAGGATCGGTAACCAACCATGCCTTGGTTTTACTAAAATCGCGTGCAGCACAGCGTACATCTTTGGCATCGCTTTTAAATGAACCACCTCTGATAACATGTTCCTGTCCTTTTGGAGGACCTTTAGGATCGACCACAAGTTTCTTATAAGCCTGATAGGCATTTGGCGAATACCAATCGGAACAGAATTCGTAAACATTACCAAGCATATTTTTCAGGCCAAACGGATTCGCTTTAACCGATCCGGGTTCTAAGGTTTGCGACAAACTATTTGCCTTGTAGGCTACGTATGAGGCAATGGTTGCCGTATCGGGTCCCATAATTTTCCGGAAGAATCCTTCAGAAGTAAAGTCCTTTGGATTTCCTTCGAAGAAGTATGGCGTTTTGGTGCCGCCCCGGGCTGCGTATTCCCATTCGGCTTCGGTGGGCAGACGATATTTTTTCCCGGTTACTTTCGACAGCCATTGGCAATAAGTATTGGCCGCTTTCCACGACATAGTAATTGCCGGGCGCGAGCCTTTTCCCCATCCCTGATCGGGAGCTCCCCACGGCGGAGTTGGACCTGAAATGGCATCGACATTTTCATTTTCTTCGGCTTCTTTTCGTCCCTGTGATGAGGTTGCTTTAAAGAATTCGAGGTATTCGTCCCAGCTAACTTCAATTTTGGCCATAAAGAAACGGGAGACTTTTACCGGATGTACCGGACCTTCATCAGGCTTGCGTTTGGGCTCCTTTTTTGGACTGCCCATCAGGAATTCGCCACCAGGGATAGCCATCATTTCAAAAGAAACGCTGGTGCCGGGAATCTTTTCGGTAAAACTGGCAAAAGTTGTGACGGGTGTGGCTTCTGTAAAAACCTGGGTGTTTTGGGCACCGTTATTTCCAAAATTAATGTTGTGTTCGTGCTTGAAGTTCGGGTCGTAATGTCCGACATTGAGGTGGCAGTTTAAACAACTAACTTCGGCTTTGCTGGTCAGGAAGCTCAGGTGGGCATTTTCACCTTCAACGGTCAGGGTTTTCGGAAACAGGTTGGCATGGCATCTTACACACGATTCGGTATACACGAATTTTTTGGCCATGTCCAGTTTGCGCTTGGCCGCCCAGTTGAAATCTGCCGAATCTTTAAACAGGTATCCGTAAATATCTTTAGCACCTTGTTTCGCTTTGGCAAAAAGCATTCCATGTCCCTGCGGCGGAAGATGGCATTCTGTACAATGAACCACAACCCCGGCATTGTTGTCGTAATGTTTCGAAAGCTTCCAGCTTTGTTCGGCATGCGGGTGTACATGACACGAAGCACAGTATTCGTCGGTTGAGGTATACTTTACCGCCTTGTTGGCAGCAAACATGAAAAGTAAACCTGCGGCCAGCCCAAGGACTATAATCCAAAGGAAAGCTTTTTTACCGGCGAACAGGTTTCGAACAGAATCCCAAATCTTCATAATTACAGACTGATATTTATCGCATTGACGTTTGTAAACTAAAATTAACCTTTAATACAAAGCTAATAGTAACCAATTAGCAGGGTTTTAGCTGAGGTTTAGAGGCGGGTTAAGGGAAGGTTAATTTTGGGTTAAAAACTTCTCGGTTTGGCATCCAAAAAAACACAAAAAATACTGTAAATCAAGAATAATTTGGCAAAAAAAGAAAAATTAACCCTGTTTAAAAACACATTCTTTAAAGAGCGATCAATTCTTCGAATTTGCTTTTGAATTTTTCACCATACATTTCTTCGTAAAGAATGCTAAAACGGTCGAAAGTGAACCGGGCAAGATTATAGTTGTTCTGTTTAATCAGTACTTTAAGTTTATAAGCCAGTGCCTGATCGTTTACCGGGTCAGTGACAAGAATGCGGTCAGTTAGCCTCAGAATTAATTCATTATCTTTTTCAATTGTAAGTTCAGAGATGAATTTGATGAGAATATCCACAATGTTGTTTCCGATAAATCCCTTGAAATCGTCGAGCCAGTCGTATGATTCGCCTTTGAAAAGTTCGCCTTCCTGAATGATGTGGTAGAAGTTCAGGTTAAAATCGGTATCGTGTATCTTTTCGCGCTTAAGCAATTTCAAACATTCCACATAATCGCAATAAACGGGTCCGGAAAAAGCCATCGACCAGCGGTCGATATGAAAATTAATTTGCACGGTATCGAGTGATTCAAGGATCAGGCGCAGCTTGCGAATGGTAACTCCACGGCTGTTTTTGGCGCTTTGAGATGAATGACCCATCCATAAAATATCAGTCAGTTCTTTGGTGGAAATGCCGTTTTTGCTTCGTTGCGAATACAGCATAATAATCAGAAACAATTGTTTCAATTTGGGAGTAAACTGGCTGCTGATATCATTTCCGTTTTTATCAAGTACTTTGAAATCGCCGAATAGCTGAATATAATTCGCTTCTGGTTTCTGGATGACTGCTTTTTCAATGCTCCGAATTTTGTCGGCAGCAGAAGGTCGTTTTTTCAGTTTCCGGAAAGGAATCTTAAAATAAGCCAGCATCAACAATGAAATGGTCAGGAGAGCCAGTAAACTGCGTGATAAAACCGGATAAAGAATAAAAACATTTTTTATCGGAACAATCTCAAGAACTTCCTTGCACAGGCCCCAAACTTCTTCTTCTCCCAGCGCCCTTGACCAAATACTAAGGTTGTCAATTGCTCCGTTCATGTTCGACGACCAGCTGAAGCCGGCAACACCAATGTACAGGTCTTCACGCCCTTTGTAGGCCGGATGCCCGAGGGAACGGCTATCGAGTTTGCCGTTAATGAAAATAGCCTGTTCACCACTCAGTTTGTTATAGCGCCAAACCATGTGGTACCACCTCCCGGCTTCAAGTACTGTTTTTCCCTGCAAATCGTTGTTATAAAATCCAAAATAAGGTTTCTTGTCACGAACAAGCAGGTGGATACCTTGCTGATAAGAGTTATTCTTTGTACCGAGGATGCAGTAATCTCTTCTGTTGGGCAGGTATTCTTTTATCTTAACCCAGGCTGCAACAGTAAAATCATGATCCCGTATCTTAAACTCTTCGGCCCCGGGCAGGACAATATAGCTGTTTTCGCCAAATACAGCAACACTTGTGCGTGATGAGTCATTGTTGAATTGTACATTCGAGGGCTTTCCGTTGAATCCGTTGATGCTGAAATCGCGGCTGGCCTTGGCAAACGTGTAATGGCCTTCGAGGTTATCTGTAATTTCATACGATGAGGCTACAAAATGCTGGATGATGCTCTGTTGTGGCTCGTTGAAAGTAACCGATTCGGGCGTAAACCTGAATCCCGGACTTTTGGGGGTTAAAACGATGTTGTCGCCCGGACCGACCGGGAAGCAAAATTTTCCACTCGTGAGACTTCCTGTTTTTTCCCAATTCACGTAATCGAGTACCTGCATGTTATAAGTCACTGTTCCCTTGATGATCTTGAACCCGCGCAAATAGGATAGTACACCCAAAATCCAGTTCTCGTAACGGTCGAGCATGATGAAGTTGGGCGTTTTACCAGTATTGGTCCAGGTGTTTTTAATGTGTTCAATGAGATAGGGATTCTGATTGGTGTCGTATTTCAGGTTTTTGGTGCTGTCAGTCTTTCTGGGGAAATTGTAGTCATTGTAAATCAGCAGGCTGTTTTTGGGGTCTCCTTTCAGAAATTCTCCTTTGAAAACAGGTGCTTCCCAGATCGAAAAATACGGTTCAACAGCATGATTCCAAACGTAATGAAGCCAGTCGGGGCTGTTGCGGTGTTCCTGCATCGAAAAAACAACCAGCCTGCGGTTTTCCTCAATCATCGTTTTCATCGGGGCCCAACCTTCTTTGGCATCATAGGTATATAAATACTGGTTGATCCCGAGCTCCTGAAACAGATCGGTTAACTCATTGACATTCGTGCTGAAATCCAGAAACAGGGTAAATACCCTATCGGGCTTGCTGTCCATGAAGTTTTTGATCTCGTGCATCGTTTGCCTAAATGAAATGGATGTTCCGTCGGCCCTTTTGATCATGAGCTGATTTTGCTGTTTCTCCCATTCCAGGTAAAACCTGAATCCACCTATATTTTGGTCTAAAAGTTCCTGAATAGTCCGGTTTTCGTTCAGGTTGGCATCAACGCCCGAAAAGTTGGAGATAACAAAAATGGTTTCGTCATAAAGCTTGGTATTGGTATCATCGCCGGGTTTTGCATTCAGGGTAAAAACTGAACACAGCCAGCATAACAGTATAGCCAAGCGACGAATTCCGGTCATTATCTGAAAAATATTAGTTATACCAAGCCAATGAATAGAGTAAAAAGTACAACAAAAATTAGCGTCAAAATAGTTTTTTGAAACTGGAGCTTCAAATTTAGATGATTTATTCACCAATCGGGAAAGAAACAAAAAAATTTATATTTTTGTGGCCGAAACAGGCCGCAAGGCTATATACAGAAGGGCTGTTAGCTCAGTTGGTTTAGAGCATTACCTTGACAGGGTAGGGGTCACTGGTTCGAATCCAGTACAGCCCACTTTTGGGCTATCCAAATCGAATCAAAATCCATTAAATCGTTGATTTAGTGGATTTTATATTTTAGTCTTATATCAAAATAATCCAATTCATATCAAGTGATTCGTGAGTAATTCCGTGAGTAGATTTTTTATCGTAAGTTTACTCACAGAGATCGCTGTAATGGTTTGTAATTCATGTTATTATGAATTTGAAACTATCCATTTTTATTGAATAGAATTGACTCATTTTGATACTATTTCCCTTCCGGCTGGACAGGCCAAATCATATCAAATGAGTTGAAATAAAAAAGGTCATCTCAATTAACGTTTTTGATATGAAAGAAAAACAAACATTTGGAATCCAGTTTGTGGGCAGGAAGAACAGGGAGAAGGAAAAGCACTTCACCATTTTTGCCAGAATCACAGTCAATGGGGAAGTTTCTGAAATCTCCTTAAAACAGAATATTTCGTCGATAGATTGGAACCCGGTAGCCGGGATGGGAAAAGGGAGAAAGGCTGAGGTCAGAGAACTGAATCAATTCCTGGATCAGGTACGGACCAGGCTTAACAACATTTACCGGGAACTAATGGTCGAAGGCGACCTTCCGACTGTTGCAATGGTAAAGAATCATTTTTTAGGTATCGTAGAACAGGGCAAATCAATTCTTGACGCATTCGATTACCATAAAAAGGTTGCACAAGGAGATCTTTCGGACAATACACTTCAGCATTATTCTACAACGGAAAAATACGTGAAGGAATTTCTTGAAGAGCAGTTTAAAACGATAGATGTCTATCTGCGAACAATTAACTATAAATTTATTGTTGATTTTGAGTATTTTCTCCGGAACAGAAAACCAGTTGATCACCAAAAACCCATGCAAAACAATGGGGTGATGAAGCACATTGAACGGTTCAGAAAAGTGGTCGGTCTGGCTCAAAAACTTGATTGGCTAAAAATCGACCCTTTCAGAAATTACCAGATTAAGTTTAAAAAGGTAGAAACGGGTTATCTCGAACCCGACGAACTTAAAAAGATTGAGGAAGCAAAATTTAAACTTGAAAGATTGGAATTTACGAAAGACCTGTTTGTTTTTAGTTGCTATACTGGTTTAGCCTATATTGATGCGGTTCAGCTTAATCCTGAAGAAATTCATTTGGGAACCGATGGAAACCATTGGATTATTTCCAACAGGCAGAAAACTGGAAACCCATTTAGAATTCCGATTCTACCGAAAGCCAAGTCAATCATTGATAGGTACATTAACCATCCGCGTTCGAAATTCAACGGAACTATCTTTCCTGTAATCTCAAACCAGAAGTTGAATAGTTATCTGAAAGAGGTTGCAGATTTATGCACTATTTCAAAGAACCTAACTTTTCATTTAGCCAGACACACTTTCGCAACCACTGTAACTTTGAGTAATGGTGTACCCATAGAAACCGTTTCAAAGATGTTAGGACATACTTCTTTGAAAACCACTCAGATTTATGCTAGGATTGTGGATGCCAAAATTTCGGATGACATGAATCAATTGCAAAAGAGACTACACAAAGAACGTTTGGAATATGCGATTTAATTAATGGATCGCATTTTTATCAGATCTATTTACCACTAAATCCTAATAAATTCATTGATAGCATTTCGGAGAAGTCATTGATGGTTTTTCCTTTCCCGACCTAAATAAAGGAGAAAGTCGTTTAAATCAAATAATGATCAGGCTGCTCTCTCCAATTTTTTTTGATTGTGCATAGAATAAGGTTCCTACGGCCTGTTCACTCCATTTGCTCCGCATTGCGTTCAAAAGCCTCGGTAAAACAGGAAAGAGTGACAATTTCCGGCTCCAAAACTTGATTTCAGGGAAATTCAATTCTATGAAAGTTTATTTGAAATTGTCACACTTCCCTGTTTTAATAGGTTCAAAAAAAGATATTCCTAAGGTCATAAAATGACGTTCAAAATTTGCACAATCCTTATAATCCATTGATTTTGATCTGTTTTGATTCAATTTAATGTTTTCATTTTTCAGGGAGAGAACCTAATTTTAGATGAAAGCAATAGACCATGCGGGAGTGCTTAGCAAGTTTGTGTTTTGGTTATACCAAAACTCTTGCTTCATCCCGCTGGTCTAATTCATAAATGTTCAGAAACCTGAAAATGAAAACAGAAAACAAAGGAGGCAGACCTGTAAAAGTGGCTGGTCAGAAAAAAGGGTATTTCGTAGGCGTCAAGATGGATACCCATGAGTATTACACTTTAAAAGCCAAAGCCCGTGAAGCCGGGATTTCCATTAGTGAATGTGTACGCCAATCAGTTTTGTGCAGCGCAATTAAACAACGACTTACCCCGGAAACGCATGACCTGATCCGGAAACTTTGTGGTATGGCCAATAATCTAAATCAAATAGCCCGAAAAGCCAATGCACAGGGGTATCAGAACGTACAAAATGAAAACCTTCAGTTAACCACCAGCATTCGAAAACTGGTAAATCATCTCCGCCATGATGGCTAAAATTGTCAATGGTCAAGGATTCCGGGGTGTGGTCAATTATATCCTGATTCAGGAAAAGAAAGCTGAAATTCTGGACAGTGATGGAGTAATGCTTGAAGATACTGAAGCCATTATTGAAAGCTTTAACTTCCAAACAGAACTCAATCCAAGGATATTAAAACCCGTAGGACATATCTCACTGAATTTTTCAGCACAAGATCAGGAAAAGCTATCCAGCGAATTAATGGTTCAAATAGCCAGAGATTATATGAGCAGGATGGGAATAACGGATACCCAATATCTGATTGGCCGTCATTACGATAAGGAGCACCCACATGTTCACTTGGTCTTTAACCGGATTGATTACAACGGAAAAACTATTTCAGACAGAAATGAACGGATTAGAAGTGCGAAGATTTGCAAGGAACTGACTCGGGAATACGGCCTGTACTTTGCCCAGGGAAAGGAGAAGGTCAAAGAAAACCGTTTGCGGGAGCCTGATAAAACCAAATACGAAATTTACCACAGCCTGAAATCAATCATCCCCCAATCCAACAACTGGGAACAGTTAATTCAGCGATTGAAAGATCAAAACATTGGTGTTACTTTTAAATACAAGGGCAAATCGGATGAAATTCAGGGAGTGATTTTCGACAAAAACAGCTACTCCTTTAATGGCTCAAAGGTGGATAGGCAGTTCAGTTATTCCAAAATCAACTATCAATTAAAGCTTAACGAGCAGAAATCTCAAGAGAACCATCCCAAAAGTCCCAAAACACAAAATCAGCTACAAACAACTGGTGGTGTTTTGAATGATTTTATGTATCAGCTAGGAAAACAATCCAATTACAGCGATGAAAAGAATAAAAAAGCAGCGATCCAGAGGCTTAAAAAGAAAAAGGGATTGAGATGGTAGTATTTGAAAAACATCAATATAAATAAAAACAGAAAAACATGGGAAATACGAATTCGATGATCAGCTTGATGTTTGAGGAGATTAAAGGTTTCCTTGCGTCGATTGATAAAAAGCTAAATGAAAGAGCAACCATAAAAGAAAATCCTTCTCATCAGGAAACCGATACTGAGCCAAAGCCTGATGTTAAACCAAACACGGTCAAGCCAGAACAGTTACTCCGATTGATAGCAGCTTATTTGCAGAACTCGGAACAAAAAATCGGAAAAGTATCTGAATCAGTTAGAGAATCTGAAAAGCATGTTCTTTCCAAAATGGAAGATCTTAAACAAATAACCATCAGTCAGAAGCCGGATTCTAGGATTCGTCATTATCACGTTATTGAGTGGAAATCCTCTAAAGTAGTGATTGCCATAGTTTCGCTTTCATTCTTATTCCTGGCATCTTTTATCGGAAACATTCATCAGTTTGAAGTAAACTCCCGATTGACGGATAACGATCTTAAATATCGCTACATAAAATCAACGAATGGCATCAACGATGAAAACCTTGACAAACTGGAGAATATATTTCATTATAATAGAGATAAGAAACTGATCAGGGAGATAAGGACAAAAGTGGAGAAATATGAAATGAAGCTTAACAAAACTGCCGAAAAATTGGTGCAGGAGAGACTGAATGACACCAAAGCAAAACAATAAGGCAAATTAGCACGAAATTCTAAATTTTTCACAACGCAATAAACTAAAAACTACATACCAATTACCGATTTGCACGTTTTACCTTGCATTTCACGATTCTGAAATTTTCATTTTCAAACTCGTTACGCTTCATGCGCGAGAAATGATAATATAGATTGTCAGGCTTCAATCCTGTATTTTCACATATTGCAGAAATACTCCCAAATATTTCAGGAGCATTTGTTTGTTTAGAAACCAGAACATGATCAGTTAATTAGTATTGCAGTTTGCTTATTCTGCATTTTCAATTTCAGTGATTGATACCAGTTCCTGGGGAGGAAGAGCCATGTTGAGTCCTGGTAACGGGGAGACAGGTTCAATATAGCACCTGTTTGTAACTTCATTAAAATTGGCAATCCGAAAGATCAGATTTTCTTCTCCGGATTGAGGATTTTTCAATTTTACAGGATTTGTCAGATGCGAATTCAAAAAGAGAAAAAAGGATGAATGAAAAATGAAGCTCATTCCTAAGATTTACTATATTTGATCGATGTAATTTATATGCTAAATCTGTTAGTAAGTTTGAATGATAAAGAAGATGGACTAATTTAAGCTAATTTTTGAATGTCTGATTCCTGGTCAAATATTGAAGTTGAGCTAATCATTGCCGATTATTTTCAAATGCTCTCTTTAGAGTTGAAAGGAGATTCCTATTCGAAGGCTGAACATCGACGGTCACTAATTCCCTTGTTAACCAATCGTTCAGATGGATCAGTCGAATTCAAACATCAAAATATTAGTGCAGTTCTTATCAATTTAGGCCAGCCATATATCAAAGGATATCTTCAACACCCACACCTTTCCCAACCCACGACAAGATCATTTACGCTTATTTTTCGCCCCATAAAAACCACGGTCATCGATCATTATCGCTTTAAACAGCCCGTATTGATCGTTTCATCATGCTATTGAAATGAGAATAACTGCCCACGCACCTCCCGGTGCCAGTTATTTCCCATTCCAACAGCACATCATCATCATACCCGAAATTTGACATTTCGGTTGAATTATTTCATCCTTTTTACAATAGTATATTTGTTGAGTTTCTTTAAAACAAAGGGATAAAGTCAATATAACTTTCTGATTCGCTGTATTTTCCGGCGATAAACTGAAAGATCAGGAGTCTGTCGTCATCGGATCGGACTAGACATTTATACAAATGATTATTAATTCCATTTACGAAATGGATTTGACCAGAATGAATATCCGGAAGAACTGGAATAGCTGGTATAATCCCAGGTATTCCTTTTGGGGCATGCCGGTTGAATGATTTCATCAGGGTCATAGTAATCCATATATTCATCTTCTTTGGAGATAAAGGGGTCAAGCCAATCAGCCTTTTCTTTGGCCCACTGAATTTCCCTAGAAATTTCTTCGTCCATCTCTCCACTTTGGTTTACAAATTCCTCATAGGCGCTGATGTATTGCCGCAGAATATTTGTTTTATGCAAACGCTCAGCCATAGTAAATAGAGACTTAAACTCCTTTAATTCCGATTTCTTTTTTTCTTCAAACTCTTTTCGCTCACGCTCTTCTTTTTCGCGAATGATGCGCCGTTGTTCCTCTTCAATACGTTCTTCTTTTATTTTCTCAGACCTGATTTCCAGATAAGCAACAATTGAAACAATTTTATCTTCAATTCTGGTATGAATAGTATCCTTATAGGCATCTTTTATCCTGTTGTATTCATCAAGGATGTTAAAATGTAATTCTCCGGAAAAAATACGATAGTAATTGCTGCGGGGATTCTCGCTATTTGGATCTTGTTTCTTGCGTTCAGTGATATTGATTTGTATCTCTTCAGCATTAATTACAGCATAGGTTCTATCATTTGCAATTTTGATGTTGTGTCCTCTGAGCCTTAAGGCTTTTATTACTGTAAAAAAGATTGACAAGGACCTGTCCAGGGATTTTTCGGAAGTATAGACATCAAGAGTAGGTCCTATTTTGCTTTTATAAGGGCTTTTCTTCAAGTAAGTATTCTCAGAATCCCTCCGGAATTTTTCTTTCGTATCTATAATAATTGAATCCTTGGCATAAAGAACCTCCGGAACTTCAAAACAAGCGATATCTCCACCACTGATCTCCAATTCACGGATTTTATATCTGCTGAGAGGGGCTGATAAAGTGATTACTTTCTTCTCTGACCGATCTTTTTCACCAAGGTCTGCACTTTGCTCGCTATCAGTATATTCTTCCGGAAGCGGAATAATCTTGGGATTTTTCCCATATTTCAATTTTGACCAATAACCATTGGGTGGAGTTGGAATATTCATTGATTTACAATGTTTTTTTAGTCCGTCAGTCGAAAGTCCAAACCGCTTACTGATGGAGGTCATTGTTTCTGACCAGACCAAATCATACAATTCTTTTCTTGAGATCTTCATGGTTTAAAATTTAATAGTACTTCCGGTTTGGGTATTTTTCCTGCATAGTTTGAACGCGATCTTTTTCAACCCATTTGACCAGTTCATCTTCAAAAAAATAGACCTTCTTCTCCTTTAAATAATGAGGGATAGTGCAATTCCGTACCATTTTATTAATTCCATTTTTTGTCTGACCCAAAATTCTGCAGGCATCTTCAATGCCAATAGGCCGGTGTTTATCAACTCCGAGCCCCAACTGAGACTCAATGTGTTCAAGCAGGACACGCATTTCGGCAATCTCATTAATTAAATAATTGACAGCTTTGGGGACATTCGGTAAGGTGAGTTCTTCTTTTTCATTTGTTGTATTCATGATTATATAGTTTAAGGCATTTAGATATAGGGAATTATAAACTGTACAAGATAAAAATAAAAAATATTACCGGGCAACTTTCCTTCTGAGGCGTTCACTTCCTTTCAGGAAGCGGATGCTTTCCTGATGGCTGAATCTTTTGGCTAATGGGTCATTCCAGGTATTTTTATTTGCTATTATGCTTCCTTAAGTATCATATATGATATTTAAGTGGAGCTAGTTGTTCTGTTGAATACATAAAACACCCAATAGTATCACAAAAGATACTTTTTATTTGTTATTTATTGAAATGTGTTGTAGCTTTACCAAAAAGTATTATTTATGATACCATAGATATTTAGGATATGACAAACGAAGAGATAATTAAAACAGTAAAAGACAGAAAGGAGATTCTGGCAATAAATCAGGAAAATCTAGCCGAACTTTCAGAGGTCGGAATTGCAACATTGAAACGGTTCGAAAGCGGCAAAGGGAATATCACTTTAAATAACCTGCAAAAAATTGTCGATATTCTGGGACTTGAAATAAGACTGGAACTCAAAAATACGAGTAAATGAGAAAAGCAGAAGTATATCGAAATGGAGTATTAGCCGGAATCCTAACAGAAGCTGAAGACCGGACATTTGAGTTTCAATACATTTCTGAATATTTCAATGATAATTCGAAACCAGCCATTAGTTTGACATTACCTAAAGATCGATTGTCGTTCGTTTCGGAATATTTATTCCCCGTTTTTTATAATATGCTATCTGAGGGAGCAAACCGGATTGTTCAATCCAGGCAACTGAAGATTGATAAGAATGATTTTTTTGGCTTATTACTGGCCACAGCTCAATACGACACCATTGGGGCAATAACGATCAAACCGATTAATTAATAAAGCTATGGAAATAAGGAATTGCCCGGGATTGCTGGCGGAAGGATATTCAGAATATAGTCCTCTTTTCCTGCGCAGGATGTTTGCCGGGCGAAAAGTCAGTCACATTTTACCCTATAACGCTCCTGAAGTTGATGAAGAAGACCAAAAGCGGTTCATGCAAAACAGAAAAAAAATCTCGATCTCAGGAATGCAGGAGAAATATTCCGTTTTACTGGATAAAAGCAATCTCAGATTGACAGAAGAAAAAGAAAAAGGAACCTATATCCTCAAACCCAAACCGCATGGACTGAAAAAAGTCTTAATGGCTCCTGCAAATGAACATCTGACCATGCAAATTGCCAGCCAGATCTACCAGATTCCTACCGCGGTAAACGGGTTGGTATTTTTCAGCAACGATGAACCGGCATACCTGACAAAACGATTTGACGTTGGCACCAATGGCTCCAAATTTGGGAAAGAAGATTTTGCGACCCTGGCAGGTAAAACAGAAGAAAATGCGGGAAATAATTTCCGATATGATTATTCTTACGAAGGTATTGCTGAATTAATTAAAAAATACGTTGGGGCATGGAAGATTGAAATGGAGAAGTTTTTTAATCTGGTGGTCTTTAACTTCCTGTTTTCCAATGGTGATGCTCATTTGAAAAATTTTTCCTTACTGGAGACGGTAAATGGCGATTATATATTAAGTCCTTCCTATGATCTGATGGATACAAGGATTCACGTCGATGAAGACGGTTTTTTTTGCTTTAACGGACGAATTATTTAAAGAGTGGTACTGGTCCGATTGCAGAATAAAAAACGAGCAACACCATCCATGTAAGGAAGATTTTATCGTATTTGGGAGAAAAATAGGAATACCTGAGAAAAGGGTTGATAAATTACTTGCTCCTTTCCTTAAAAAACAAACGGGCGTTGAAATATTAGTTCAGAGATCATTTTTAGATGAGGGAACAAAAGGGCAGTATATTAACCATTATCATGAACGTCTTGAAATGCTAAATCTGAGTTGATTATTTGCCGGCCGCTCTCTGTTGGATTAAGCAGGTTTTGACCGATCATTGCAAGGATAAATGCCGTACATTTTTATTAACGCAATGGCTGTTACAGTAATGCACATTGCGATAATCCATACTTTCGGAAGATATTTCCGACCATTATTTTAAAAAATATTGAGGGAATACCAGCCATGGAACCTGGAGAGAAAAGGAGATACTGGCTCCGATGGCCAGGAGAATGGCTGAAACTCCATTCTGTCCCAGTTAAAGGCTACATTCTGGTGTCTGCAGCATAATATATTGATGCGCAGTTAGTTGTTGACAAGAAAAATCGAAACCTGATCATTTAAGTGCATAATAAAAATGGCACGAAAAAAGGTAAAAATTTGAAATAATTCAGAGTTTTTGTTTATCTTTGTATTGAATTAATAATCAGCGATTTAGGTGTATGATTATGCTGATGAGTAATTCCGTGAGTTGTGTGAGTTGGTGAATTTTAAATATAAGATATTCAGCGGTTTAGGCCACTTGGTTCGAATCCAGTACAGCCCACAATACAGATAAAACCGTAATTGACATTCAATCAGTTACGGTTTTATGCTTTGTCGCTTGAACAACATTTGTACAACATTTCCGATTGATTATGGAGCATCCTCCGGAAAAAGCAGAAACGAAAGCTCCTGCTTTTTTGATTTTTCCTCTGGTCTCAAATTATCTTTCCTTTAGCTGACTTTCAATCTTCTCTCCAATCACCACCTTATTTGAAACAGACACGTCACGTGCCGTAAATAATCCGAGAACTGGTTTCCCGTTGCTCGATGTGAAATTACTTTTGATATTTGCCGGGGGTACACTGAACAGTGACCCCGTTGAGCTTTGATTAATCATCTGATAATAAAAGTTGTAGGCGAATTCCGAAATTGATGTTTGCCTGACCGTAATGGTGTCGTTCAGTTTCAGGTTACGATCTTCCGGTTTTTTCGGATCATGAAAATCGGTATAAATTTCGAGCTTCGAGATGTAATTTCCGTCCACCAGTTCGTCGCTGGCAATGGCTAAACGGTCGGCATTGTTGATGAGAGTGTCGTTCACATAGATGTCCCATTTATAAAAATTACCGGTCCCTTTGGGTTCTTTCCCATAAGTAAAGATTCCAAGGAACAGCTTATCCCCGCGAGTAGAAGGGAAGACCTGAATCGAGTCAATGGGTTCTACCCTGGAAAGTCTGTCTTTGGCAGTCAGGGTTACATTCTGAGTCTGGATCGTCAGCGTATATTCCCGTTCTGGAACCCCCAAATAATTGGCATTCAGAGGAACCCGATAGAATCCCTTTTTCTGCTGATCTTCCACTAAAACAATCGAATTAGCCGGACTGGCATTGTCGGAAACAGTCACCACTGCACCGCTGATCCCCGGATAGACTTCATCCTGATTCACTTTCAGGGTTTGGTAAAGAAATACCGATGGTTGATTATTGGTGGTAATGCTGGCTTCCACTCCAATCAGGTTCAGGTTTTCGTCGTTCAGCTTTACTTCAATCACATCTTCGCACGAGCTAAAGAAAATGACGGAAATCAGGAAGACGGCCAGAGTCGGAAGTCGGAAGTCGGAGAACCGAAGTCCAACGTGCCGCTCCCTGAATAGCGCAGCGTATCGAAGGGAGTTTTCTCTGGAGACCGAAGCCCAGAGAACAGCGCTCCAATCTTTTTCTTCTTCCCTTTTTCCTTTCCTCGCGTTTATTTTTATATAATTTTTCATTTCTTCTGAATTCTAAAAATTGAAATTGTATGTAACGGACGGAATCACGCTTCCAATAATTGATAATCGGGTGGCTTCCGAAACATTAGGATTATCTTCGTTCTGGCGGAAGGTAACCGAATAGGCATTTCTTCGTGCGTAAACATTGTAAATTGAAAAGTTCAGTGATTGCTTTACTTTGCGGCGGTCGTTCTTTTTGAAGTCGTAAGTCAGCGAAACATCCATCCGGTGGTAGTCCGGGATGCGGTTGCTGTTGCGGTCGGCATAGTAATAAATCGTGTTTCCCTGCACCATGTATTTGGCAACGGGGTACGAAGTTGGGTTCCCGGTCGAAAATACCCAGGTTGTCGATAAATTCACGCGTTTGCTGAGTTCATAATTCGCCACTACCGAAACATTGTGTGTGCGGTCGTAACTCGACGGATATGCTTTCCCGTTATTGATGCCCGGAATTTCTCGCATCGACCGCGACAGGGTGTAACTCAGCCAACCGGTCAGGCGGCCTTCCTGCTTTTTGGCGTACAGTTCCAGTCCATAGGCATACCCTTTTCCGCGCAGCAACTCGGTTTCGAGATCTTCGTTCAGGAACAGTTCTGCCCCATCAATGTAGTCGATCACGTTTTTCATCTTTTTGTAATACACTTCAGCCGAGGTTTCAACCATATTTTCCTTGAGATTCCTGAAATATCCGAGTCCGACCTGATTGGCGATCAGCGGTTTGATGTAATGATTACTAGGCAGCCAGATATCGAGTGGAGTGGGCGAGTTGGTGTTCGAAATCAGGTGCAGGTTTTGAGCCATGCGGTTGTATGATGCTTTTATGGAACTCTCCGGAGTTAACATGTATTTCAGAGCTAGCCGTGGCTCCAGGTTATGGTAAGGCGGCGGAATCAGCTCGCCCGAACCGTATTCTTTCACTTCGGTTACTTCGTCTTCATCGGGCTGCCCGGGATTTTGATATTCACGTACTTTTCCTTTCCCGATTTGCTGAAAATACGAGTAGCGTAAGCCGTATCGTAAGGTCAGTTTTGGGCCGATGCTTTGCTCGTTCGACACATACAATGAATTGTCGATCGCGTTGTAATTGGTCAGCTTCAGATCGGTGAAATATGAACCTTCGTTGGCATCTACTTTCCCCGGTTCAAAATGGTGATAAATCAGGTTAAAACCCAGTGTGAGCTTATTCTTCGAATTCAGGTACCACGAAAAATCTTCCTTGAAATTGTAGTCCGAAATCCGGGAAGTCCAGTCAAACTGATCGGCTGCATTTCCTGGAACGCCAAGGTTGTAATCGTATCTGGAAAGAATGAACGAGGTATTCGAGAATAATTTGTTGCTGAACAAGTGGTTCCAGCGAACTGTCGAAGTCAGGTTTCCCCAGCGCATATAAATCGATTCCCCAGCCTTGAAATAATCGTCGCCGGTGTAAGCCGAAAGATAGATGCGGTTTTTATCGTTGATTTCCAGATTTGTCTTCAGATTCAGGTCATAAAAATAAAGTTGGTTGTCCTGAAGTGCTTCAATCCCGATCATTCGACCCAGTACATCAGCATAAGTGCGGCGACCAGAAATAATGAAACTCCATTTGTCTTTGATGATGGGGCCTTCCACGGTCAGACGGCTCGAAATGTTGCCGATTCCGCCGCTCATTCCCAGCTGCTGCGAGTTCCCGTCTTTCATGCGGATATCGACCACCGACGAAGCCTTCCCTCCATATTCGGCAGGAATTCCGCCTTTGTAAACCTGCACATCTTTGATCGCGTCTGAGTTGAACACCGAAAAGAAACCCAGCAGATGCGACGCATTGTAAACCGGCGCTTCGTCCAGTATCATCAGGTTTTCATCTGGGCCGCCGCCCCGGACATACAAACCAGAACTTCCTTCGCCGCCATTCTGGATTCCGGGCAGCAACGTGATGCTTTTAATGATGTCGACTTCGCCCATGAACGAAGGCAATTTTTTAATCATTTTTACCTGCACTTTCTCCATGCTCATCTGGAGGCTTTCCACGTTCCGGTTTTTCTTTTCTCCGGTAATCAATACCTCGTCAATTTGCTTCGAATCTTCTTCAAGCAAAATGTTTAATTGCTTGTTAACGTCAAAGTTGATTATTGGTGACTGACTTTGGTACCCAATAAAAGAGAAACTTACGGAATAGCGTCCTTGTGGCACTGTGATTGAATAAAACCCATAAGGATTTGTAATTACTCCGGTTTTGAGTTGCGGAATGTAAACTGTGGCGCCAATCAGGGCCTCTCCGTTGGCTTTGTCTTTCAGGTAACCACTCAGGGTTACCATACCCGCTATCCCGGGAAGGGACAACACGAGTAAAAGAATAAGGATAATTAGTTGTTTCATTGTTTTCTGTTTTCTGAACATCTTATGCAAATACTATCCAACAGGGACCAAAACTTTTCGGATAAGTTGCAGTCAAAGGATCAGCAATTACTAATGGGCGCCTGATTTATTTGTTTCTTAATGGCGCGACAAAGAAAGAACCTTTATTCGAAGATAAAGAATCTAAACCTTTGAAAGGCCAGTTTTTGTCGGTGAATGGCGGGTTTAAAAGCAAATCAGGGCTTCACTTTGGAAGTGAAACCCTGATTAAATATCGTTGATAACTGATTGAGTTAAAATAAACGCCGGAAGCCAATCACTTCTTTTACTTCCTGAAGTGTTTTCTGGGCCGATTCGCGGGCTTTTTCAGCACCCTGACGGGCTACTTTGGCCAGGTAATCTTCGTCCTTCAGGATTTCCAGGATACGCTCGCGGATAGGTGAAGTATAATTGATGATATCTTCGGCCAGTTGCTTTTTCAGGTCGCCGTAGCGGATGCTGCAATCGTTGTATGCAGTTTCGAAATGAGCTACCACATCAGGCGCAGACACGATTTTAAGCAAGGTAAACAAGTTCTCTACTGCTTCAGCTTTTTTGCTGTTGGGTTCGGTTGGACCGGCGTCGGTTACAGCCCGCATTACCTTTTTGCGGATGTCTTTCGGATCTTCATACAGAAAAACGCCGTTGCCTTCTGATTTACCCATTTTGCCGCTTCCGTCCAGACCCGGAACTTTAATCATATCTTTGCCGTCGAATGTAAACGGTTGAGGCAGAGGGAAAAGTTCGCAGTTGTACATGCGGTTGAAACGTCCGGCAAACTTGCGGGCCATCTCCAGGTTCTGCTCCTGGTCTTTTCCAACCGGAACAAATTTAGCTTTATGAATAATAATGTCGGCAGCCATCAAAACGGGATAGGTGAGCAGGCCTGCATTCACGTTTTCGGGATTTTTGCGGGCTTTTTCCTTGAACGAAGTAGTACGTTCCAACTCGCCCAGGTAAGCATTCATATTCAGAAAAGCATACAACTCGGATACTTCAGGAACATCGCTCTGTATAAAAATGGTGGCTTTCTCCGGATCGATTCCGCAAGCCAGGTATTCGGCCAGCACCTGTTTTACCCCAGCCTGAAGATTTACCGGAGTGGGGTGTGTAGTAAGCGAATGAATATCGGCAATGAAAAAATAGCAGTTGTAATCTTCCTGCATTTTGATGAAACTGCGCACGGCCCCGAAATAATTTCCGAGGTGCAAATTTCCGGTTGGCCTGATGCCGCTGACAACTATTTGTTTGTTCATGATTCTCTTTCTTGAATAGGCCGCAAAAATACATCAAGTATTTGCATTTCACAAAAATTCTTCAAAATGGATTGTGCTTCGCGGCTCACAACTAAACCGGCAGGCGACAGCGGTTTGCCGGGAGTAGGATTATCAGATCAAATTCAGTAAATTGGTCCTCCATACTAACCGTTTATTGAACCTGCTATGAAATCAAAATCGATGAAATTTTTGGGCTTGATCTTTATCCTTGTTACTGCAAATTCAGTTGTTTTTAGTCAGAATATTGGCCTTGTCAATGTAAAACATGCCGAACAGGTGATCACCGTAGGCGGACTAACAGCCGACATTTCGGGATTTACTTCCGGAGCTATCCAAATGGCACTCGATGTTCTGAAAACACGCGGTGGCGGAGTCGTGAAACTCAATCCGGGAACCTTTGAAATCATTGGTCCGGTAAGGCTTTTGAGCAATACTTCTTTACTTGGTTCAGGAAAATCGACCGTCCTCCACAAATGCGACGGATTTAAAACAAGTTTCATCATCGATGCCGACTGGGGCATGCTGAAAGCAGTCGTGAAAGATGCCAGTGGGTTTAAAATCGGCATGGGAATCCAACTATCCGACAGCGAACACGACCAGGGTTGGGATGTGACTACGGCAAAGATTACCGACATTCAGGACAATGTAATTTATTTCGACAACCGCACGGTAAACGATTACCTGGCCAGCCTGAACGGAACCATCACCAACGGCTGCTCAATTATTGAAGCGGTTGAAGTCGAAAACGTGAAAATTGCAGATCTGGTGATTGAAGGGAACAAAGCCACCAACGACTACATCAACGGATGCCGGGGTGGGGGAATCTACATTCATAAATCGAAAAACTGCACCGTCGAAAATGTCCGGATTAACGAATTTAACGGCGACACATTTAGCTGGCAGATTACTGAAAACATTACCGTTCGGGGCTGCGAAGCTTCTAACGGCGGCGGACTTGGGTTCCATCCCGGAACCGGGTCAGATCATTCTGTCGTAGAAAACTGCATCAGTCATCACAACAAAGGTGACGGTATTTTTCTTTGCTGGCGCGTACAAAACGGCATTTTCCGCAACAATACTTCGTATGCCAACGGCGATAACGGCATTTCAATTGGGCACAAGGACACCGACAATCGGTTTGAAAATAACCGGGTTTACGAAAACGCTCATCACGGCGTACTTTTCCGCAACGAAAACGAGCAAAACAGTGGTCACCGAAATGTGTTTACGAACAATGTGATTGAAAACAACGGTACCGAACGCGAATCGGCCGGATTCTACATTGGCGGTGAAACGCACGACATTATCCTTACCAACAACACCATTCGCTCAACCGGAAAAGGCAAGCAAACCACGGCCATTCTGGTAGGTAAAAAATCGTCGAAAGTAACGGCCAAAGACAATCAGATTTCGGGATTGAAAGAATTGGTGCAGGAGAAATAGCCAATTCTTAATTTTTTAGACCTGACAGGTTTCGAAACCTGTCAGGTCTAAAAAACCGCTGAAACCCGCAGCAGGACAGTCCCATTTCTAACATGACGGCTTCACAACAAACATGGCAGCGAAATCTTTAACATGACGGCCAAAATTCTAACATGACGATGATTTTTCCCTACATGGAAGCAAAATCTTTAACATGACGGGCTTTTTCTCCTACATGACGGTTTCCCATGCAACATGACAGCGAAATCTTTAGCAGGACGACCAAAAACTCAGCAGGGCCAATAAGGATACATATTTTAAGCAAATACTCCCTTCGACACGCTCCGCGCTCAGGGAGCGGCGCTTTGGCAAACATTTATTACCGGAGCCGCTGCCTGAGTAGCCCAAAGAAAACCTTAAAATCAGCAATGATGCAGTTGGGCGTATCGAAGGCAGAAGGCGGATGCAAAGCGACTTTGACAACACACATATTTTTTTTGGAATGCTGCCTTCGACACGCTCCGCTGCTCAGGGAGCGGCGCTTCGAGCAGCATTTGCTGCAATGAAACACCACCCTTCTGCGTCCCGCTGCCTGAGCGCGAAGCAGTCGAAGGCAGTTCCTTGATTAGAACATGAGGTTTTCTTCCTCACTTTTTATCAACAATCGCCCAAAGCAGCATAATGTTTCGTAATTTTAAAAGAAAAATGGCTTATAAAATGCAACCATACAGGTTTGTTGCCCAAAATGGCAAGAAAAGAATACATGAATCATACGTTGACGACAAAGAAAGACAGATTGACAATTACATAGAATACAATGAAGACATGAGTCTTCCAAATGAGTTGATAAAATTTTACAGGATAGACAGTAGATTTAATTGTGACGCTTTTCTTAATAATTATTTGTGGGCTGCAAATCCCAGATCATTTAATGACCCATTTGATTGTCCTTCTCAATTATGGGAAACTGAATCTTTCACAAGAGAAAATCTTATGAGAATATTAGAACATAAAGCACACTCTCTAATTAGCGACAGTCAGTATGATAATCTTAACCTGTTTCAAATCACCAGAATCGCTACTTTAGGAATACTCTGTCTTCACGAATATCTGGAATCAAGTCAAGATACTTTATGGGGATATTATAACAATCAGCAAGGCTTTTCTGTCAAATATGATACTCATCAATTAATGGATCTTTGGAAAACTCCATTTAAAGTAGAATATCTTGAAGCTTCTGAATTATGTCGTTTTAGTTTAGATGACACAAATTCTAACTATGATTTATTTCCAAGATTCTTGAGATGGACAACCCAGAAGAAAAGGCCTTGGATTGTAGAAAACGAATGGCGCTTCATTTTTAGCCTTAAAGCTGATACATTTAGGTTGGATGCCCCACCGTCTGAACGAATGAAAAAATATCCTTTAGCTGCAATCAGAGAAGTTTCTCTAGGGTTGAAGTTTTTTGACGAAGCTAATAGTATCCAAATGTCAGATAATGCCTTGTACTTTGTCACCGATAGTGTTAAGCACCAGAACCAAAATCAAATATTGACTTTTTTATCTGATCATCAAGAAATTACTGTTTTTCATATGTTTTTTCAAGACGATTTAAAATTGCATTCACGAAAGTGCCAGATATATAAGCAAAAAGAAAATCGCTTCTTGATTACCTACAATGAATAATTCAATCTAAGAAATCACAAAAGCCGCCTCCATTTTCAGGAAAGCGGCTTTGATTTCACGAACTTTATCTTTTTATGACTTTGTCTCCGATTTTACATCGTCCACCGGATTATTTGCCTTCTGACTTCCTTTCAGGATACCTGGCAATTCCATGCCAGCAGATTTAAAAACATCTTCGAGTGGCGGAATTGAGCCTAACATGCCCTGCATAAAATTAGCAGTTGAAGTTTTTCCATCCTTGCCATTGCGGTTTCCCAAACAGTAACCTTATCAATCTTTATATTCTTAATGGCTTCAACCTGTGTTTTCACCAGTTCCGGCAATTTGTCGGCAATCATCATCATAACTGCATCTTTCGAATTGTTACCTGCTGCTTTTACCATTTGTTCAAAGCCTTCGGCCTGCTTGCTCAGAATTTCATAAATACCGCGAGCCTGAGCATCCATTTTCATGTAGATAGCATCGGCTTCACCTTTGGCCATGCGACGCGTTTGCTCGGCGATTGCTTCCGCAGCAATTTCAACTTTTTGCTTATCGATTTCAGCAGAAACCACTACGTTGGCCGTTTGGGTGGCTTTTTCGCGCAGTGCACGGGCAATTTCAGCTTCTTTTTCAGCAGCATAAGCTTCTTCCAATGCTTTGGCTTCCATTACTTTTTCAGCAGCTACGGCTTTACGGCGAGCTTCAGCCTCTTTCTCGCGGCGATCGGCGTCGGAATTGGCAATGGTGATTTTGGCAATATTTTCTCCTTCAACAGCAACGGCATCGGCTTTGGCCACCTGTACACGCTGTGCCTGATGTGCTTCAGCCTGCCCGATTTCACCATCACGGGTTTTCTCAGCCACACTTTTCTTCGCATCGTTGATGGCTTTTGCAGCAGCTTCTTTCCCAAGCGCTTCGATGTAACCCGATTCGTCGTTGATGTCGGTCACGTTTACGTTGATCAGTTTTAACCCGATCTTTTTAAGTTCCGCTTCCACATTCGAGGAAACAGCGGCCAGAAATTTATCACGGTTGCTGTTGATTTCCTCAATGTCCATGGTGGCAACAACCAAACGCAACTGTCCGAAAATAATGTCTTTGGCCAGGTTGCTGATCGAATCCTGGGTTAGTCCCAGCAAACGTTCGGCAGCGTTGGTCATAACCCCTGCTTCGGTTGAAATACCCACGGTAAAGCGTGAGGGAACGTCAACACGGATGTTTTGCTTACTCAATGCGCTTTTCAGGTTAATTTCAATGGAAATGGGTGTCAGGTCCAGAAACTGGTATGACTGGATGATAGGCCAGATAAATGCGGCCCCGCCATGAATACATTTGGCCGAACGAGACTCGCTTTCAACGCCTTTGCCCACTTTCCCGTACACGACCAGAATCCGGTCGGAAGGGCAGCGTTTGTAGCGTTTCAGCATGGCCACAATAATGATAAACAGGAACAAGACGGCAATACTTACCATCATTACAAAATAATCATTCATAGTTTTTGAATTTTGGGTTATTAATTGATTTGTTGATTTTGGATCTAATTCCTTCGCACTAAAAGGATCTGGTTGTTGACGACATCGGTTACCTGGATGATTGATGAAGTTGAAATAGCTTTCCTGATCGTCGGTAACCGCGTCAAGGGTTTGAAGTGTTCCCTGCACGGTTATCTGAATTTTTCCCATGCCTTCGCGTCTGGCAGGAATAGAAAGATAAACTTCACCGGTACGGCCAACCGCATTCCGGATATTCATGTTTCCGGTCTCAGTCAGCTTCGACATTAAATAAAAGAGCGTGGCCATGACCAGCATCATCAGGAACCCACAAAGAAATGAAAAGAGAATGACCAGGAAGGGTGCCATTCCTGCATTCAGAAACCCCAAACCCGACCAGCCAAACATGGTGAAAAAACCAACGATATTCTTTAACGAAAGTAATTGAAAAGGAATACCGTCGCCATCCCCAAAAGAATGATCCAAATCGGTCTGCACATCGGTATCGGCATCAGAGCTAAAAATGGTCAGGATCAATAAAAAAGCGAAGACGAGGGTTGCAGGTGCAGCAATTACCCAGTACGCCTGTGACATCAAATCTAATTCGCTCCAAAACAGGAAAAATTGAAAGTAACATAGTAGGTTTTTTAGGATGATAATGGGAATAAATATACTGAAATATTATCATAATTTGTACAAAAATTATTCCGATTAATGGCAAATTACCGGCAAACAGAGGAGAAAAGTTTGCGAATCCATTCTTTTATATCTCCGGACGAAACAGGTTTTCGAACTAATTTATTCAGCTTTCAAAATGTCCGGTTGGCCGGAAATTGCCGGAAGTTTATACCGGAATTCCGGATGAATCACGGAGGAGGCTGGAAAGCCTTCCTTCGACACGCTCTCCTTCGATATGCTTCGCTACTCAGGAAACATGCTGATTTCGGCGTGAGCTCCCTTCGACACGCTACGCGCTCAGGGAGCGGCGCTTTTTGCGAACATTTGCCACCAAGCCGCTGCCTGAGTAGCCCAAAGAAAACCTTAAAATCAGCAATGATGCAGTTGGGCGTATCGAAGGCAGAAGGCGGGAGCAAAACGACTTTGGCAATGGGCATGAAACTAGGGACAAAGCCCCCTTCGACACGCTTATCGGCTACTCAGGAGGCGGCGCATTGATCAACAATATGGATTGCGAAAAAAAAAATCTTCTACATCGCAAATACCCTCAGCATCCCCGCTGCCTGAGCGCGAAGCAGTCGAAGGCAGTTTCTTGATTAGAACATGAGGTTTTCTTCCTCACATTTTATCAACAATTATCCAAAGCAGCATAATGTTTTTGTAATTTTAAAAGAAAAAAATGACCAAGGAAGAACGGGAGGCTATTGTATTTAAAATCCGGAAATTTGGGCTTCTACAATTTCGGGGATATGATTCGAATGACTACCTAATAAATAGTTTAGAAGAAAATAAGATCATATTTGGTTCTCGCAAAAATTTCAATGATCCTTTTGATTGCAATCTTCCAATAAACGTACAATGTTCAATAATTGATGTCGAGAATATATTATTGGATATTTCTTTCGAAAAGAATCTCTTTGACCTCGGTTACATTAGAAAAAGGGCAGATGAGATATTTTCAGATACCTATAAACTAAGAACGCAATTAGAAATATTAATTTATAATTATAGGCGCTTTTCTTGTTTCACAATTGCTTCCTCAAACAAACATTTAGCAAATTCAAAGTTTTGGGCCAATTATGCCAACAAACATAAAGGTATTTGCATGAAATTCAATGGAGATGTTCTTATTGATTATTCTCCTAATGAAAAAGATAATTTTTCATACATTCCGGTGGAATATTGTACCAGTGAAGTCATTCCAGAACGTAACTACATTAAAGATAAATCGTTTAGAGGGCAATACTTCTGCACAATATTTTTTAGGAACAAAGTCAATGGAATGGAAAGACGAAGAAGAAATTACGCCTAGTCTATTTTCCGGGAACAGAAATTAAAGAGGACTTTGTTTATCATGAATTCAACCCGAGATATCTTGAAGAAATTTATCTCGGTTGTAACCTTGAAAAAAGAAGATATTGAGATAATTACATATTGTCCTTAATGATCCAAAATATAAACATGTTGATGTTTTCCAACTTGAAAGAGATTGAAAGAAGATTTAAATTAAATGACAAATTGATCAGACAAGGTAAAAAATCATAAAATCAAAAAAGCCGCTCTCTTTCGAAAAGCGGCTTTTGTATTCTGCAGCGTTGCATGGACACGGCATGCCGTGTCCATACGCAACAATGTGCAATCTTATTCTTCGTGCGCAGCCAGCAGCACTTCCAGAATTTTCTTTCCGGCGGCGGCTACGCTCGATTATTAAAAATTCATACCTTTGAGTAAAATACAGAGCATCATGGAACTAAAAATAAATCTGGAATTCAACCAACTATTAAAGTTGATCCATCAGCTTCCTAAAAAGGATATTGAGCGGTTGTCGGTTGTCCTTCAATCGGAAGTTTCAGTGAACAAATCGACAAGTTCATTGCAAAAACTAATTCTGGAGGCGCCAACCTGGACTGACGCCGAACTTCATGTTTATGAGGAAGCCAGAGCTCATCTGAATCAATCACGGATTGCATGATTTTGCTGGATTCTTCCATATTGATTGAGCTGTTTCGCAAGCAGGACAAGTCTAAAACCTTATTTTACAAGCTATCACAGACATCTGACGAGTTGTGCATTTCTTCTATTACTCATTATGAAATTGGCATTGGGAACCGGAAATCCCATTCAGAATATTGGGATTCGTTGTGCGAAAGCCTACAGATTATTCCATTCGACAAAGCTTGTTCGAACAGTGCTGTTTCAATTTATCTGGAATTATTGAAAGCTAATAAGATGATTGATTTGGCTGATATTCTGATTGGTGCAACTGCGGTTACCTATTCTATCCCAATTGCGACCTTGAACGTTAAACATTTCGACCGGATCAAAGGATTGGAAATTATCAAATAACACATCATTTTTTTATACAAAAGCCGCTCCCTTTCGGAAAGCGGCTTTTGTATTTTGCGCCGTTGTATGGACACGGCATGCCGTGTCCATACGCAGCAATGTGCAATCTTATTCTTCGTGCGCAGCCAACAACACTTCCAGAATTTTCTTTCCGGCAGCGGCAACGTTGGTACCAGGACCGAAAATGGCAACCACACCGGCATCGTACAGGTATTGATAATCCTGTGCAGGAATTACACCACCGGCAATGACCATGATGTCTTCGCGACCCAGTTTTTTCAATTCGGCAATCACCGATGGAACTAACGTTTTGTGACCAGCAGCCAACGACGAAACGCCCAATACATGCACGTCGTTTTCAACGGCTTGTTTGGCGGCCTCTTCCGGAGTCTGGAACAATGGTCCCATATCCACGTCGAAACCGATGTCGGCATAACCGGTTGCAACTACTTTTGCACCGCGGTCGTGTCCGTCCTGTCCCATTTTAGCGATCATGATACGTGGCTGACGGCCTTCGAGTTTGGCAAATTTGGTAGCCAGATCCTGCGCTTCCTTGAAGGTAGAATCGTTTTTGCTTTCTGCTGAATACACGCCTGAAATAGTTCTGATTACTGCTTTATAACGTCCAACATGTTTTTCGCATGCATAAGAAATTTCGCCCAACGAAGCGCGTTTCTGTGCTGCTACGATAGCCAGTTCCAACAGGTTACCTTCGCCGGTTTCCACGCATTTGCTGAGAACCTCCAAAGCAGCCTGACATTCTTCTTCGTTGCGTTCGGCACGCAATTTATTCAAACGTTCGATCTGTGACAAACGAACAGCTGTATTGTCAATTTCGAGGATGTCAATCGGGTCTTCTTTTTCGAGACGGTATTTGTTTACACCGATAATTCCCTGGGTACCGCTGTCGATGCGGCCCTGTGTGCGGGCGGCAGCTTCTTCGATGCGCATTTTTGGAACTCCGGTTTCAACGGCTTTCGACATACCTCCGAGTTTTTCAACTTCTTCGATCAGCGCCCAGGCTTTATTAACCAATTCGTTGGTCAAGGTTTCCACATAATACGAACCTCCCCATGGGTCAACCTCGCGGCAGATTTCAGTTTCCTGCTGAATGTAAAGTTGCGTGTTACGGGCAATACGTGCTGAGAAATCAGTTGGCAAAGCAATCGCTTCGTCAAGCGCGTTGGTGTGTAGCGATTGGGTGTGACCCAGTGCGGCAGCCATCGCTTCGATAGCCGTACGGCCAATGTTGTTGTATGGATCCTGTTCGGTCAGCGACCAACCTGAAGTTTGGCAGTGTGTGCGCAAAGCCATCGATTTCGCATTCTTTGGGTTGAATTCTTTCACCATTTTGGCCCAAATCATACGGGCAGCGCGCATCTTGGCGATTTCCATGAAGTGGTTCATTCCCACCGCCCAGAAGAACGACAAACGTGGCGCAAACGCGTCGATGTCGATGCCGGCTTTAACACCGGTGCGGAGGTATTCCAGCCCGTCGGCCAGGGTGTAAGCCATTTCAATGTCGGCAGTAGCACCGGCTTCCTGCATGTGGTATCCGGAGATAGAAATCGAATTGAATTTTGGCATTTTCTGAGAAGTAAACTCAAAAATGTCGGCAATAATTTTCATCGAGAATTCAGGTGGATAGATGTACGTATTACGCACCATGAATTCTTTCAGAATATCGTTTTGGATGGTACCTGCAAGCTGATCGAGCGTTGCACCCTGCTCCAGTGCAGTTACGATGTAGAAAGCCAATACCGGAAGTACCGCGCCGTTCATGGTCATCGAAACCGACATTTTATCCAGCGGAATCTGGTCGAACAGGATTTTCATGTCGAGAATCGAGTCGATAGCCACACCGGCTTTACCAACGTCGCCAACCACACGTGGGTGATCGGAGTCGTATCCGCGGTGAGTAGCTAAGTCGAACGCTACCGACAAACCTTTCTGACCGGCAGCCAGGTTACGGCGATAAAATGCGTTTGATTCTTCAGCAGTTGAGAATCCGGCGTACTGGCGCACGGTCCAGGGTTGCATGGCGTACATTACCGAGTACGGTCCGCGTAGGTAAGGAGCAACACCTGCAGCATAGTTCAGGTGTTCCATGCCTTCCAGGTCCTCTTTGGTGTAAACTGGTTTCACCGGAATCTGTTCCGGAGTGATCCAGTTTTTTTCGATTTGATTTTTAGCGTTCCAGGCAGCGGTATCAACTGCTCCGGGAGCTTCTTTTATATTGATTTTTTTGAAATCTGGCTTCATGTTCTTGTTTTTAAATTCCCAATGTTGACTGGTACGCTTTCAGTTCTGTAAGCAGATTGCTCTTTACATTGATAAAGTTGGCAATTCCTTGTGCCTTCAGATCATCGGTACAGGCAGGAGCCCCAGCTACTACGAAAATGGCTTTCCCGGCAATCGCTTCGAATGCAGCAGGAGCAAATTCAGCATATTCGTCATCGGAGCTGCAAATCACCACGATTTGAGCTCCAGCTTCCTGAGCAGCTTTCCAACCTTCTTCAACGGTTTTGAAACCATTGTTGTCGAGTACATCGAAACCGGCCACAGCAAAGAAGTTGCAGGCGAATTGTGCACGTGCTTTACGCATTCCAAGGTTACCAACTGGCATCATGAAAGCCAGCGGACGTTTGTTGGTTTTGGCATAAACATCAGTTTTATAGCGAAGCGCTTCGAAAGCATGGGCGCCACGGTATGGTTTCAGTGTTTCAATTTCAGCACCTTCTGCTGTTAAATCAGCAGCAGCAAAAACAGAAGCATAAACATCACCTTCAATTTTTTCGGTGAAATTCGGGAACTGGTTAACTCCGAGCAGGTTTTCGCGACGGGTAGCTATGTTCATATCGCGTTTGCCGGCCATCTTTTTAATTTCAGCCTGAATGAATCCTTCACGCAATGCAGCAAGGAATCCACCTTTTTCCTGAACTTCGAGGAACAGTTTCCAGGCCTGGTCGGCGATAGAAGCAGTCAGTTCTTCGATGTAGTATGAGCCGGCGGCCGGGTCAGCAATTTTCGAGAAGTGCGATTCTTCTTTCAGCAACAACTGTTGGTTGCGCGCAATACGATCTGAAAACTCGTTGCTTTCCTGGTAGGCGGCATTGAAAGGAAGAACAGTGATTGAATCGGCGCCACCCAACGAAGCGCTCATGGCTTCAGTTTGAGTGCGGAGGGCATTCACAAATGGATCGTAAACTGTTTTGTTCCAGCTTCCGGTTTCAGCGTGAATGGTCATTTTTGCCGAACAATCGCATTTTGGACCGTAAGCTTTTACGATTTGCGCCCACAGCAAACGGGCAGCACGCAGTTTGGCTATTTCGAGGAAATAGTTGGCGCTAACCGACAAATTGAATTTCATTTTTTTAGCCACCGCATCCACTTCAGTGCCTTTTTCGGTCAAAGCAGTCAGGTATTCAGCACCCAGAGCCAGTGAGTATGCCAATTCCTGAACGATGGATGATCCGGCGTTTCCGAAGTTTTTGCCATTCACGGCCAATGTTTTGAACTTAGTCAGTTCAGCAGTTGAGGCAATCATTTTGGCTGCATTTTCAACTACGTGTTCTGCGCCGTTGCGGAGAACACCAGTCAATGCATACTTTCCAAACGGATCGTACTCAACAGATGCACGGATGGTTTTTGGATCCAATCCACCTTGTTTAACGAATGCGGTGAAAGCTTCTGAAGCCCTGCGCGAGCAGCAGCCCACAAAGTTTACTTCAACTGCTTCCAGACTAACATCTTTTAGCAAAACCGACACATCGGCAACCGACAATTCAGTAGACGATTTAAATACGAAAGCCAACGAATCAACCCCTCTCATCAGATAATTCAGGGCTTTTTTGTTGGCTTCAGCGAGGTCTGTAACTAGGATGCTCTGTCGAACTAACCATTCGTTGTTGTTCTTTTTGGTTCCGCGTGTGTAAGGGAACTCTCCGGGAAGACTGTTCAGATAGTTCAGGGGGTCCAGGTTTTCGGCCCGGTAAAACGGCTGAACATCAATGCCTTCGTTTGTTTTCCATACCAATTTACGGTTGAAATCGGCTCCTTTCAGGTCAGCAGTAACTTTGTCCATCCACTGCTGGGTGCTGACTGGCGGAAATTCTTCAAATAGGTTGTTATATTTTTCTGCCATAATATAATGTAACTGTTTAGAAAATCGGTGCAAAATTAGTGCTTTTATCCAAGGACTGAGCACATTGCGTCATGTTGTTAATTATTAGGTAACATTTGTAGATATTGGATATTCAGTTAGTTAGATACGTTAATACCTGAATTAGGTTCTGAAAGTTAAAAAGGGTGATTTTTGTCAGGGAATTTAATTGGGTTCCCCGAAATCCACGTCTCAGGGGAAATTATAATGATTGATAAAATCAGTTCACAGGAGGATAAAACGCATTTTTGAAATGCTCGAGATTGAAGGTTCCTCCTGAAAAGACGATGGAAATGACATCAAACCGTGTATCTAGGTTGATGTCATTATCCTGAATGTATGCTTCGGCGGCATTGACCAAAAACCTGATTTTTTTATTCGAAACGGCTTCCAAAGGATGTTCATACGAATCGGAACCACGCGATTTAACTTCTACAATTACCAGCTCATTACCGTCGCGGGCAACAATATCCAATTCAAGGTGATGCGAGAACCAGTTGACCGCCAGAATTTCGTAGCCAATTGATTTCAAATGGGCTACTGCAATTTCTTCGCCTTTCCGGCCCAATTCGAAAGCTTTACTCATGACTGTTGCCGAATTAAATGGCAGGTTCCCGAAACTTCAAGCCGGTATAAACTTCCGAGTATCAATGCCAGATTTTTGGGAATGTGGCCAACCGGAATGTCGAAACAAACCGGGAAATCATAGTCCTGAACCGCTTCTAAAATAATCTCATAAGCGGGCTTGCCAAATGGACTGTCGTTGTCTTTCATTTCGGTAAACCCGCCGACTATCAATCCTGCCAGACTTTTCAACTGTCCGGCTAATCGCAGATTTTGCATCATGCGATCGAGATGGTAAAGGTATTCCGACAAATCTTCGATCAGCAGAATTTTACCCGCCGTTTCGAGTTGCCAGGGAGTTCCCTGCAAACTGTAGAGGAGTGAAAGGTTTCCGCCAACCAATTCTCCGGTGCAGATTCCGCTGCGATTCAAAGGGTGTGAGCTGGCTTCAAGCTGCGATTTACCTGATTTCAGCAGTTCCATCAGCGAAAAAAAACTGCGGGTCGGTTTTTTATTTTCCAGAAAGAATCCCGGCATCGACCCGTGAATACTGGCGATTCCAAGTTTATTCAGAATTGAGTGTAAGACGGTTATGTCGCTGAAGCCAACCAGCCATTTGGGGTTTTTCAGTAATGGCGAAAAGTCAAGCTTTTCGATGAGCCTGACTGTGCCATATCCTCCCCGGGCACAAATAATGGCTTTGGTTTCCGGATCATTGATGGCTTCCTGCAAATCGGAAGCGCGCTGCTGATCGCTTCCGGAGTACTGAAAATGATGACCGAACACATGCTTCCCCACAATCAGTTCAAATCCTTCGTCACGCAACATTTCGATGCCTGGCAGAACTTTATCTTTTTGCACTTTCCCGGCGGGCGAAACAATCCGGATTCGATCACCCGGATTCAGATACGAAGGAACAATCATTAATTCGGTTATTTATTTTTCAGAATATCACGGATTTCGGTGAGCAAAACTTCTTCTTTGGTTGGAGGCGGCGGAGCGGGGGCTTCAACAGGCGCTTCTTCTTCCTTTTTCAAGCTATTCATTGCTTTGATCATCATGAAAATGGCAAAAGCGATAATCAGAAAATCGACCGTTGTTTGAATGAAATTCCCGTAGTTGATCGACACCGCCTGGGAAGTAACCGTACCGGCAGCATCCAGAATCGGATCTTTCAATACAATTTTCAAATCGGTAAATTTTACGCCACCCAGCAGAAGACCGATTGGAGGCATAATAACATCGGCAACTACCGAGCTTACAATTTTCCCGAAAGCGCCGCCAATGATAATACCCACGGCCATATCGACCACGTTGCCGCGCATGGCAAAAGCCTTGAATTCACTAATTAGTTTCATACCTTGAAAGTTTTAGTTTGACACCCATAATCCTTTAAATAGTGTTAGAAACACTATCCGAACTTCAGATATTTTTCAGGATTATAAATTACGCTTAATTTTTGAGAAACCATTTCGATTTCGAATTTATTATCGCCTAAAATTTCACCATCGGCTTCTCCGGCAATGTCCCGGGCTGAACTGATCGAAATATTGCGGGCCTGATGGGTCGATACGCGGTGATCTTTCACAAATTCACCCGAATACAGTCCGGCCAGGTTTCGAAGTATCCCGAACAAGCCGATTTTCCGAATAATGGTGACCTGAAAAAGTCCGTTGTCGGGTATGGCTCCGGGAGCCTGCATCATTCCGCCGCCGTTAAATTTTCCGATGCCGACACTTGTCGAAAAAATAAGTTCATCAATCTCTTGTCCATCAATTACAACACGTGTTTTGCAGGTTTGGTATTTCAGAAAACTTGAACCAAGTGCCTGCAAATAAAGCGAGATTCCTTTCCGTCCCTTGTCTTTCAGTCTGTTAGTTCGTTCAGCGACCATCGCATCGAAACCGAATCCGGCCATGTTGGCAAAATAGCAGATTCTACTCATACCGTTTTCGCCAAAAGTAATCCGGCCAACGTCCTGGCGCATGGTTTTCCGGTGTCTCAGCACTTTCACTGCAGCTTTATAATCGTTGGGAATGCCGAAAGTTTTTATCCAGTCATTGCCGGTTCCAACCGGAACCATGCCAATGGTAATTTCTTCGGGAGGACAGGTTTTCTGTAAAAAGATGCCGTTCACTGCTTCGTTGAGGGTTCCATCTCCGCCGGCAACAATCAAATTTCGAAACCCTTTTTCAATGGCCTGAATGGTAAGCTGAATAGTATGTTTGGGAAATTCTGAAACGGCCAGTTCAAACTGAAAATCTGATTTGTGGAGTCGTTTTAATATTTCTGACCGATCTTTTTTCCCGCGTCCCGACCCTGCATGAGGATTCAAAATGACAAACCATTTATTCTTCTGAGGATTTCCCATGTCGACAGCTTAAAATCAGGCAATCAAGATAAATAAAAAAGTAATCAGAAAAAAGCGAGACAAAGTCGCAGTGGTCAGTCACAGTTTTCGGAAGAATCAATCAGCTCATTAGCAGCTCTGCCAGCTCATCCACCGAATCAACCAAATAATCGGGGTCGCGGGCACGAAGCGAATCGGGTGTTCCAAAACCGTAACTGACGGCAACTCCCGAAATATCGTTTTCTTTTGCCCCAATCAGGTCGTAATGGGTATCACCAATCATAACTACTGAAGGCGACGCAGGAATGCGGGCCTGTTCCATCAGTTGAGCAATAAGTTGTCCTTTCCCGGAGTGTTTGCCGGTTGGTTCAGCGCCAATCAAACCATCAATATAACGATCAAACTCAAAATGACGGACAATCATCCAGGCATACTTTTCGAGCTTGGAAGTGACCAGATACACCTTTTTGCCAGTAAAATGCAACTCCTCAAGCAGTTCTGCAATTCCCGGATAAGGCTCGTTTTCGAATAAACCTTTTTCTCCGAAATATGTACGAAAATGTTCTACGGCCAAAACAATCTGCCGGTCGTTCATTCCGAACAGGTTTTTAAAGCCATCCTGAAGCGGTGGCCCGACAAAACGTTCCAGAATTTCATCGCTATAGCCGTCAATCTGCATTTGTCGCAAGGCATACTTTAGTGAATTGCCAATTCCCTGACGAGGATTGGTCAGGGTTCCGTCGAGGTCGAAAAGAATGTGGGTAAATTGCGGCATAAAAAGTTTTAAGTTTCAAGTTTCCGGATGATACGGAAATAGCATTTTATTTATCTGATTTCAAGACAATTGTTTTCGAAATAAGTTCTGACTCAAAATTCCGGATGACCTGAAACCTGGAATTTTCAATAAGGAACTACTCTTCCTCCGGATTCAGGCTAATCCAAATGCGCTTTTTGGTGCGGCTGGCCGCTTTGGCTTTTTCTTCCAACTGGTCGTATCCGGCTTTATTCGATTGGATGAATGTCTGAAAGGTTTCTTCTGAATTCCACTCGTCAATGACCAGAAAAGTTCCGTCACCTTCGCCGCTTTCCAGCACATCTGTTCCCTGATAATCGGGTGATTTGCTGAAAAACCGAACCCATTCACCTTTCGGATCATAAAACGCTTCAAACTTGTCGCGCTCCTTAAATTTTACTTTCAATTCCCAAATTACCTGAAACATAGATTATTGTTGATTGATTAATGATTATCTGATACAAATGTGCGGAAAATCTGCGAGCAAGACAAAAGTATCTGTTCCGCCAAAATCCCCTGAAGGTGACTTTGAAACTCCGTTTCACAAAGTTTTATTCATTAAACGGAATCGGTTATTTTCAACTTCCCCCCGAAAATCATGGGACCCATTCTTCCGTTGCCGATGGGTAAAGCTTCAGTCCATTTCTGGCAGGTCTGGTATGCCAGATTCTGAGGTTATCAGTAGATTAAGTTTAGTTCTCAACGATCAAAATGGTTATTTTTAAACATAACTATTTTATTCCATGCTGCGAGACAATACGGATAAAATGAATCGGGACTAAAAGAGTGAATTATTTCCTTGAACTGAACAGGTAATAATTTGAGAGGAAAAGGATTCCGACCACCGTGGGAAGACTGATCATCATCCATGTTCCACCCCGAACGTGGGATACACCACCAAAGAAAAATACCATAAAAATGCTCATCGCTAGAAGAAGAAATCCAGCCAGATTTTCATGCTTCCAGGCCAGCCATAAAATGAAAAGCATGGCTATGGTAAAGATATTGTGCATAAAAAAGCCGACCAGCTTTTGAAGCAGGGTTCCGTCCATCGAAAAAACATCGAACGAAAACAGCATGAAAAACATGGCCACGAGGAACAATAATCCACGAAGAAGCCAGGAAAGGTAGTGATTGCCACGAGCTAGTCTTTTAGAATTTTGCATAGCCAATGATTTAAGGTTTAGAGAAAAGATGGGAAATCTCAAACGATGCTAATTATCAGCTGATTGTGCTATTTTACATTTTCAGTGCGTCACAAAGTTTAGTAATTTTTTGCGATTTGAGTCGCAGAGTTAGGATAATTTTGATTTCTTGGTATTAAAAACCCTGTATGAAGTGTAGTTGAAAAAGTGATGATTTGAATCCTGGTTATTTTATTTCAACAGGGTAAATATCACTTCGGGAATAGTTTGATAAGGATCTTTGATTTTTTCCGTCAATATCCATGATGAATATTTCAGCATCCATTTCCAGATTTCTTTTAGATGAAAACAGTATAAAATTACCATCAGAAGTTATTTCAGGATCCTCATCCCTTTTATCGTTGTTGGTCAGCTTCTTTTGGGAAGTACCATCTGAATTCATGATGTAAATCTCCGGATCCTCATCTTCCCACGAGACATAAACAATCCTTTTCCCATCAGGTGTCCATTGTGGATCGTAATTTCCATCGGGCGGCCATCCCGGCCAAATTTTGGACGAATAGGTTGACGTTAACTGTCTCTGATTAGTCCCATCAGATTTGGCAATAAAAATCTGGGAACTGCCATTATTTATTGGCGACTGATAAGCTATTCTCTTTCCGTCGGGGGACCAAACAGGGCAACTTGCCTTTGCAATTATCTTTCGGTTATTGGAACCATCTATATTCATCAAATAAATATCAGAAGAGGCATCTTCAAGTTGGTGACAATAAACAATCTGATTATTCAGGGAAAATTTATCTGATGTACTGTTTCCTGAAGTTGTTAAGGTTTTCTTATTTCCTGAAGAAACCTCATACAGGATTAAATCTTTATCATCAGTCGAGTCGTCTCTGTTTCTGGTATAAACGATTTTTGCATCATTGTACGACCAATCAGGTGATCCGCAATATCTTTTTGCTTTATCTATAAGGGTTAAATTTGTACCATTTACACTAGCCAAATACAACACATAATAGAAATCAGTTGTGTAATGGACGAATAATACCGTTTTGCCTGAGTGGGAGACAACTGGTTTTTCGCATCTTACAGATAAATCGATAATTTTCCGTTGATCGGTTCCATCTAGATTCATCGAAAACAAATTCCATTCAGCCTTATTTTCAATTCTTTGTGAGAGAAATAAAATTTTTGCGTTTTTGTGAAGAAAGATTCCATCTTCTTGAGAGCAACCGGTCAGTATTAGCAAAATGGTTGCAAAACAGTAATACTGAATTTTCATTTTTGCTTTTTATACATAGATTCATCTTAAAGATAAATGGTTGCGTGACACATTCAAAATATAAAAAACCGCCTTCCCGTGAGAAAGCGGTTTCGATTTATAGAGAGTAAGCAACCGATCCGCCTAAGCGGTACTGAGGCTTACGAAAACCGCACCAACAGGAGTTGGCGCAATTGTATTCTGCGGAGAGACACGACATGTCGTGTCCTTACTTTATCTCCGATCCGTTTTTAACCGGTGTTGTCGGTGTCACGAATTTCAGCGAGCCATCGGCATCCTGCGCCATCAGAATCATTCCCTGCGATTGGATTCCTTTCAGTTCGCGTGGTTCGAGATTTACCAGAATGCTGACCTTCTGACCGATAATTTCTTCGGGATTGTAATATTCGGCAATGCCCGAAACCACGGTGCGCTGGTCGATCCCGGTGTCGATTTTGAGTTTTAGCAGCTTTTTGGTTTTAGGGACACGCTCGGCTTCCAGAATGGTTCCGGTGCGGATATCCATTTTACTGAAATCGTCGAACGTGCAGTTGTCTTTGGCCGGAGCTACAGTTGCATTGGCTGCTTCGTTGGCTTTTTTGGTGGCCAGCAGTTTGTTCACCTGCTTTTCGATCACCTCATCGTCAATTTTTTCGAACAGCAATTCAGGAGTATTGGTTTGATGACCAACCAATAATAAATCGGTACGGCCCAGATTGCTCCAGTTCAGTTCGTCCATATTCAGGAAACGACGCAGCTTGTCCATGCTGAATGGCAGGAAAGGAGCCAGAATGATGGTCAGGTTGGCGGTAATCTGCAAACACACATTCATGATGGTCTTCACTCGGGCTTGGTCGGTTTTGACCACTTTCCAGGGTTCTGCATCGGCCAGGTATTTGTTGCCCAAACGGGCCAGATCCATGGCATATTTCAGGGCTTCGCGGAAACGGTATTGCGAAATGCTTTTTTCGACTTCAGCTTTGATCACTGAGATTTCGGCCAGCGCAGCTTCATCCGCTCCAGTCAATACTCCGGCAGCCGGAACTTTTCCGTCGTAATATTTTTGGGTCAGAACCAGTGCACGGTTGACAAAGTTGCCCAATATAGCCACCAATTCGTTGTTATTGCGGGTCTGGAAATCTTTCCAGGTGAAATCGTTGTCTTTGGTTTCGGGGGCGTTGGCTGTCAGCACATATTTCAGCACATCTTCCTTGCCCGGAAATTCGTCGAGGTATTCGTGCAGCCAGACGGCCCAGTTGCGCGAAGTCGAAATTTTGTCGCCTTCGAGGTTCAGGAATTCGTTGGCCGGAACGTTGTCGGGCAAAATATATGAACCTTCGGCTTTGAGCATAACCGGGAAAATGATGCAATGAAAAACGATGTTGTCTTTTCCGATGAAATGAACCAATCTGGTTTCCGGATCTTTCCACCATTTTTCCCATTCGGGGGTCCATTCTTTGGTCGCCGAGATGTAGCCAATCGGCGCGTCGAACCACACATACAGCACCTTCCCTTCGGCTCCGTCAATCGGAACCGGAATGCCCCAGTCCAGGTCGCGTGTAACGGCACGTGACTGTAATCCGCTGTCAATCCATGATTTGCATTGACCGTAAACGTTCGTTTTCCATTCCTTGTGGCCTTCCAAAATCCATTCTTTCAGCCAGTCTTCGTATTGGGCGAGTGGCAAATACCAGTGTTTGGTTTCTTTCAGTTCCGGCGTGTTTCCGCTGATCATCGATTTCGGGTTGATCAGTTCGTTTGGGCTCAACGCCGTTCCGCAGCTTTCGCACTGGTCGCCGTAAGCGCGTTCGAAACCACATTTCGGACAAGTTCCGGTAATGTATCGGTCGGCCAGGAATTGCCTGTTTTCGACATCGTAATATTGTTCCGATGTTTTTTCGATAAACTTTCCTTGCGCATAAATTTTCAGAAATATATCTGAAGCAGTTTCGTGATGTACTTTATTGCTAGTCCTTGAATAGATGTCGAACGAAATTCCGAAACGTTCAAACGAATCTTTGATCATACCGTGGTATTTATCCACGATATCCTGCGGGGTAACTCCCTCATTCTTGGCTTTCAGGGTAATTGGTACACCATGTTCGTCGGAGCCGCCGATAAAAACCACTTCTTCACCATTCATGCGAAGGTATCGGGCATAAATATCAGCAGGAACATATACACCGGCCAGGTGTCCGATATGAACCGGTCCGTTGGCATACGGCAACGCCGAAGTAATGAGGGTACGTTTAAAGTCAGTCATTGCACAATAGATTTTATTGAGGGTGACAAAGATAGTTGAAAATCGGTTTTAAAATGAAACAAATGACTTTCGAATAAAATAGAATAGTATCAAGATTTTATTTGACAGAACCGGTTTGTTTTTCCAATCATATTTCTATAAGATTTTTCACTAAATTGCAAAGAACTTACAAATAGTAGGAATATCTGTTTGTATACCTAGTTGTTCCGCCTAATGGGGCTTTGCCCTAAACTCTACTTATACTTTTTTGTCTTGACACGAAAAAGTAATCAAAAAAGTCAAGGTTGCTTACGCTTCGCTCGTTTTTAAGATACGACTAACTATGAAATGCAATATTGGATCGATTGACCGTTTGCTTCGAATAGTGGCAGGGTTAGGAATTGCCATTGGAGGCATTATTTTTGAAAGCTACTGGGGACTTTTCGGCGTTGTTGTCCTGGCAACCGCCATTTTCAGGATCTGTCCGATTTATCTTATGCTGGGAATCAGTACAAATAAAGAAGAATCATAATAAACCTTCAAGGTTTTGGAAACCTTGAAGGTTTAAGTTTTTTTTTATTTCGGCATCGGATAACCTTTCAACTTAGACAGGTTGGCTTCAATTTCGTGTTCCGGATACTCGTAATCCGAAAGCTGGCCAGTCATATATTTGTCGTACCCAACCAAGTCCATCCAGCCATGTCCGCTGAGGTTGAACAGAATCACCTTTTCTTTGCCTTCTTCCTTGGCTTTCAATGCTTCACGAATGGTGGCAGCAATAGCATGGGTGGATTCCGGAGCCGGAATAATTCCTTCTGTTTTCGCGAACAGAATACCTGCATCGAAACATTCGCTTTGGTGGATAGCCTGAGCTTCCATCAAGCCGTCGCGCAAGGAAGCACTAACGAGTGGCGACATTCCGTGGTAGCGCAATCCCCCGGCGTGAATCGGAGCCGGTATGAAATCGTGTCCAAGGCTGTACATTGGCAACAGCGGCGTCATTTTAGCCACGTCGCCGTGATCGTAAAGGAATGTGCCTTTAGTAAGCGTTGGGCACGAGAATGGTTCGGCACCAATAATCTGAATGTTAGCTCCGTGAACTTTTTCGTACATGAAAGGGAATGCAATTCCAGCGAAATTACTACCACCACCACAACAGCCAATCACCACATCCGGATTTTTGATTCCCACTTTAGCCAGCTGTTTCTTAGCTTCTAATCCAATGATGGTTTGATGCAACATTACATGGTTCAAAACTGAACCCAGCGCATAACGGGTTCCTCCGGTAGGATCGGTTACGGCTGCTTCAACAGCTTCCGAAATGGCAATACCCAAACTTCCGGGAGTATCCGGGAATTGAGCCAGGATATCGCGTCCGGCCTGAGTTTCCATGCTTGGACTTGAAACACATTGTCCGCCCCAGGTCTGCATCATAATTTTCCGGAATGGTTTCTGATCGAAACTTACCTTAACCATGTAAACCTTACACTCGATACCGCCAAGCTGCGCACAGGCATACGAAAGAGCCGATCCCCATTGTCCGGCACCGGTTTCGGTAGTCAGTTTTTTAATTCCGAATTGTTTGTTGTACCAGGCTTGCGGAACCGCTGTATTGGGCTTGTGGCTTCCGGCTGGCGAAACACTTTCGTTTTTGTAATAGATTTTAGCAGGCGTTCCCAAAGCTTCTTCCAATTCGTAGGCACGAACCAACGGACTTGGTCTCCATTGTTTTAAAATCTGACGAACTTCTTCCGGAATGTCAATCCAACGTTCCTGCGATACTTCCTGTTCTATAAGGTTCATTGGGAAAACCGGGGCAAGCATTTCAGGAGTTACCGTAACTCCGCCAGGTCCGAGCGGTGGATTCATTGGTGTGGGTAGATCGGGTGCAAGGTTATACCACTGTTTGGGCATTTCCGATTCGTCGAGAAAAATCTTTTTTTGTCTGGCCATGATTTTAGTTTTTTGATTATTTATTTAAATTTATTTTCAATGCTATCATCTCTAAATCAGAAAAGGGACTTACTGCACGAACGCAGAAAATCCCTTTTCCCGGTCTTTACGACCGCAAAGCAATATGGATTTCTCGCGTTTCCATTTTAATGTTACGCCAGTTCCATTCTTTTCCGTATAATGGTGATTTGTACATATCTTTCTAAAAAAAGCGAGTAAAACTAACGATATTTTTCATGTTTTCAAGAAGAAGAACCGTCGATTTGATAGTTTTTACTGATTCTGAATTGCAATAAGGTGTTTTTTACCCGAAATCAGGAATAAGTTTGTATGGATCAGGATAATTTGTAGTTCTGATAACTTAGCGTGTATCGATTCACAAATTAACGGAACGATTTTTGTCATTTAGCATAGTATATTTTAATCCTAAATTTTCGTCTGGATGGTCAAGAATCTAATCCTTAAATTCGTCCTGCTTACTTTTCTTTCTGCAGGTTTCTGCTGGTCAGCAGCCGGAGTTCTACTGGGCCCGAAAATGGATTCTATACAGATAGTTTTTGATAATCAGCAATTGATTCTTCCGGGAGAGTCGTTTCAAATCGGGATTATTTCGTACTACAGAAAGGGGAAAATCAGGAAAACGATTGGGTTGAGCGGAGGAAATGTTTGGTGGTGGAGGTATAAGGTTGATGTTTCAGGAGGAACTGATTTTTCTGGTCGTATTTCGGTGAATGAGGAGCTTCTTCCATCCAAGGGGAAATACATCGCCATTAAAGTCTGGCCGCGAAAGCAACCCGAACTTTCCAAAGAGATTTTATTACCCCTGAACTACGAAATTAAAATTGAATACCGGCCAACATCCGGGTTTGACAAATCTCCCGGAGGTCAGATTAAAGGTGAACTATTGTCTGAATTTAACAACGGTCAGACAAGAATCTGTACTGATTTGCGTAACAGCCGCGAATCAGGTTATTTTCAGTTTTCAGGAAAGGGTGGTTCGTGGAAGAATGGAAAATTTACCATTGATCCTGACTTTACCCAAATTAATGAGCATCGTTCATCCATAATTGTTAATTCATTGCGGAACAAAACCGTGGCTGATACCTTTTCAGTTTTACTCGACTACAAACATGCCTATAAGTTAAACTTTAGTGGGAGTTCGGGCGCTCCCGGGTTTCCCGGAATGAACGGGAGTTCAGGCTCAGCGGGTAACAACGGTTATCACGGGCAGGCAGGTCAGGATGGTGAGTTTGGCTCCGATGGTCCTGAAATAGGCGTTTGGGCCGATCTTTACCGCGACTCACTTTTAAACTGCGATTTATTGTATGTATATGCTCAAAACTTGTGGACAGGAGAAAAATTTTGCTACCTGATTAATCCGGAAGGAGGGAAGCTCGATGTTTCGTCGAATGGCGGATCCGGTGGTTTTGGTGGCTCGGGTGGAAATGGCGGAAATGGTGGTGATGGACTAGAAGGTGAAAAATGGATTGAGAAACACATCGAAAAGCGGACAATTAAAAAACCGGTAACAAAAATGGTCATCCGTAAAGAAAAGCAAAAGAAAACCGACAGTGAGGGAAAAGAATATGAAGTTGAAGTAGATGTTGAAGTTGCCGAAACGGGATATGTCGATGAAGTTGTCGATGTGGAAGTGGAAGTGGTTAAACAAGGCCCGGGAGGCCGTGGCGGTGACGGCGGCTGGGGCGGACCCGGTGGATTGGGAGGCCAGGGCGGATATGGTGGAAATATCACCCTGTATTTTACCGACGATGCCAAGCCATATCAGCATCTGATTAAAGCCCGAAGCGAAGGTGGCACAGGCGGAATGCATGGTTCTGGCGGTATTGGCGGATCAGGAGGAAGAGGCGGCTTCGGTAATCCAAACGGACAAAGTGGTTCTGGCGGTCAATCAGGGCCTTCGGCAATGGGCTGGGCCGATAGCGGGCATAGCGGGCAAATTAAAATTGGTTCGACTGAAGAATTTTTTTATTACACACCCAAAGAGCAAGCATTAGGAAAGTGATCTCAAACTCAAAATTCTTTATTTCCTTTTGCCACCTGACTTCCTTATACTTGAACTTTATGTGTTTTTATATTCTAACATGAATATTAAATTGGTTATGAATGATATTGAAAGAACTGAAGGAATTTATTGATGACACTTCCTTTGGTCGATTCATTCCCTTTTTGTGCCGCTTCTTTTGAAACAAATTCTAGCGGCATGTTTGTTTCTTGCAAAATTTCAGGACTAATGCGTTTGGAATTTTCTCAGTTCAAATTAAAAATATCAACCCAATTATTTAAGATATTCCACCAGTTGTAGTACGTTTTCCTTTCTTCCCCCAATCGAGATATTATCACCTCGGTAAAAAAATCCTTCTGCGTTTTCAAGAATTAAATTTGCAGCAGAAAAATCATAATGTTTTTGATCAATGAAAAGATTAACATATAAATCAAATCCTCCCATCGCACAATAACAAAGAGAAATCGAGCCTACTCCCAAAATCCTGACTCTCTTCACTTTTTTAATCATTTTTTCCAGTATTGATATGGCTCTGCTAATCTCTTCCGCTGTATCATTTCTATTGGGCATTTCCAGGATGACTGAAATATCTTCCAAATTTTTCTTCCCGGAGCACTTTATATCTTCTCCATTTTTACGGGAGTTATAATTCTGTCCCTTGGGAGAAGAAATAAATAAATCGTCGGTTTCGGGTAGATAAACGATTCCTTGAATTATCTTCTTTTTATATTGGAGAGCCAGGGAAATTGAATAGATGGGAATATTATCCTGGTAGTATTTTGTACCATCTATGGGGTCAAGAATCCAAATGTAATCAGAATCAGGCAAATATATTTCATTTCTTTCTTCAGAATCAAAACCATGCCCGGGAAAGTTTTTCTTGATAAAGCTAAATATCTTTTTTTCGATAATTAAGTCAACATTTGTGACTAAGTCATCTTTTTCTTTGAACTTTCTAACGTTTGATGTCCCGAAATTCTTTTTTGCAATTTTCCCAGCCAGCCTTACAACATCAGTGAGTAACGAGATACTTGACATCATAAATTATTTATAATTTAGAGAATAATGCTTTGAGATACTTAATCAAATTATCATCTCTTTTAATATTTTCCAATATTTTAGGAGAAGTAGCAACTATTCGTGAACCCATATCAAGACCATTTTCACCCCAGATTTCTTCTTTTATAACAATCCCATTACTACGTTCACTTGCCCTACCAGATTCTTCAACTAACAATTTACCTGCTTCGCTATCATACATTGAAGTTGTTCCATGTAAGGATAAATAGGCATCCCAGGAACCTTTTGCAAGATAAGCTAACCCAAAGGAACCCACGTTGAAATTTCTGGTTTTACTAATTTTTTTCTTCGCATCTTTAATAAAATCAAAGCTTTCATTAAATCTACCGGTAACTTTATTTTTGAAAGTAATAACATTTGGGTCTTCAATATAAAAAATACATTTATTTAATTTATCTGTTCGATCTTCTAACGGAAGTCTTGTATCCCAATTATTGAGATAGGCACCTTTACCCTTAACGGCAAAGAAGAATTCATTTGTAACCGGAATAAATACAGCACCGATTATAGTTTCCCACTTTTCCTCTTCTTTTACCTGCAATGCTATACTCGATGTAAATATGGGTATGTTTCTGAGAAAATGTAATCCACCATCAAGACCATCAGCTATCCATCTGCAATTTCCATTATTTAATGTGCCGGCATTCATTTTATAATCTATATCGGTGGAAAGAGTTCCTTTGTGATGATGTAGCCTCTTAATCATTTTCAAATAAATGTCCACAATATCTGTTTCAAGTCGGGTTGTTACTTTCCCATATTCTAACCCTTTTTCAAAATGGATTGGTGCAGTATATTCGGAATTGGAAATTCCCCGGATATAGCTTTTGTCAAATATTCGCTTTATTTCATTGAATGCGGTGGCAATCTCACCAAGTGTTTCAGCAAGTGGTTCATCGCATTTTTTCTTAGCCTGAGACGTAAAATCAAGGAGATTTATCGAATTTGATTCCCGGGAATTATTTTTTCTTATGTGCATGCTTTGAAAGACCAGCGTTGCTACATTAAGTAAAACCGCAGCTCCAATAACCGCTATGTTAATATCAATTTTTTTGAGGAATACGAAAATCAGAATCGATATGGATAGTGACAAACAAAATAATGATAAACCCATAAATAAATAGTGCCTAATGTTAGCACTATTTATTCTGGCTAGTAGTATTGAGGCAATTAGAGAACCAATTACACCTAAAATAAGTGTAATTAAATATTCAATTGTTGTCATATCGTGATTACTGTAATTAGGGCCAATCTAAAATGTTATCGTTATAAAAATCCCGTTAATTCTTTTTAAGATATCTCCGGCTGATTAATAGGAGAATAGTAATGTCGGGAGGTTTATTTCCGAGCGTTATCATTAAGATCAGAGCACAATTGTTCTATAATTACTTCCCATCCTCTCTGTGTATCAACTCTAGTTAAACGTTCTCTCTGGGAGCTTTAAGTATCATTCGGATCTCGTCGAAAATTTCTTTCGTTTTATTTCTAAGCTCGGCCTTTTTTATAATCAGTTTGGTTAATAATATCCTTTTCTTTTCAATATCATCAAGATTCTTAATGTCATCATTAATCATTGCATGCAACTGGGCATGAAACCGTAAGGAGTTCCCTGTTCCTGAGGGCCGGATAGTTAAATGATTAAGTTTTTCGTCATCAAAATAAAACCGGATTCCTTCGTCTGGAAACTGAAAGTCGAGGGTTGGGGGATAAACATGGTCATACTTACCAGTTCGATAAATATGCGATGATTTAACCTTCTTCCCGGCTATTACTAATTCTCCAGCCTGTGCTTTATAAAACAACGACAAGGAGCGGCGTAATATATTCTTTTTGATTCTGTCACCAGTAATTCCAGGGTATTCCCCGTCAAGCGGGTCAGGCTCGTATCCATTTACGAACAACCCAATCTCCGGATCAAGATAGATTTTCTCATCAATGAGATTGAAAAGAGTCGTTCCGTTTTCTTTGGCATAAGCTGCCACCTCTGCTGCCAATAAGGCTGCAAAAATACCATCCTTATCTCTCACATGGCCATCTACTCCCAAAGAGCAATTACTTTTTGGAGGTGCTCCCAATATGGAGAAGCCATTACTCTGTTCCATTGCAGCAATGTTAATCGTTCTGCGGGATTTATCAAGGCCGTAAGTTTTACAAACAACCGGATGACTAAGGTTTTGTTTCTCCTCACTAACTCCTTCGTTAATGCCCATGTAATAATTATATGTGTCATCATCAAGCTTCCACAGATCTTGCGTTGCTGAAGCTAACATGGCAAATCCAACCCATGTTTTAACAACTCCCACATTGTATTTTTGAGATAATTTAACCATACTATCAGAAGTAGTATGGGAAAGAACGATGAAACTTTTACTGTTTTCGCTGTATGTCGAATCCGAATATTTTTTGCCGTGCGTTAATCTATACCATAATATCAAAGCCCAAATATCATCGGCAGGCATTAAACACCATTCTTGTTCTTTCTGCTTTTCTTCGTCAAAATAAAGAAATTGCTGTTCCTTGGGTACCTGAACTACAATTCCGCAACGATCGGCATCCGGATCGGTGCCTATTAAAATATCAATATCACTAAATTTTACAGCGACTTTCTCATTAGGAAATTCTTCCATAAAACTTTCAACTGCAACTTTGCTGCTGCGCGACGATCTCCGGGATCAGGCTGTCTCTCTTTGCCAGCTGCGTTTGGAAAAGATGGGAACATACCATCAAGCTTATTCAGGGAATTTTTAGTAATACTATAGGGTTCTTTAAATCCGGATTTTGTAAGTAATCTTGGGACAGCAAGATATCCGGCACCATGAAATGCACAATAAGCGATATTTATTGCATTGGCAGATGATGCCTGATGGGCTATTAAATCTTTATTAATAACGAAGGAGGTAACGTGTTTCCGGTGTTCTTCATGCATATTGATGAGATTATTTTGGAACTTACCGTAATCAAATCCATCAACTAATTTATCCCCCCCTAAAAACCATAGTTTATCAGAATCAGCCTTCAACAATGGGGTCTGTTTCATTATTTCAGCAGTCGATTTAGAAAAATCGCTATTGTTTAGCAATACCTTGATGTATTGATTGTATATTACATCACGTTCTTTTGCATCGAACTGTGACCCATTGCAGCACGATAGTTTATACCCATTATAACGATAATCATTATGACTTGCCGAAATCAATATCCCAAAGTCAGCTTTGACCAAATGATTTGGAATGGCAAATGTAACTTCAGGATATGGGCAGGGGCTATCAAACAGATATACAATATAACCATATCCTAAAAACAATTCAGCCACCAGTTTGGCAAATTCAAAACCTTTAATACGGCTATCGTAGCCAATCACAATTTTCTTAAAGCCCTGGTCTAATCCATACTTTGCAACCCCTGCCGAGGTTAATAAAAGCAAAATATTATTTATTGTATTCGGGCCCTTAACAATTGGGGCATCTATACCTTCTTTTTTGATTCTTTTAATCGAGTCCATATCATAAGCCATCATACCTCTGATACCCCCAGTCCCAAAAGAAAGATATTGACGGAATGCATTTACAATTTGTTCCCATTTTTGAGCTTTTATGGCTTCAATTATACCCGTTCTAAAATTTGGACTAATCGTATTTATATTTTCGTCACTAAACCATCTGACTAAATTAGAATGGGTATTATTTTTAGCAATTGTGTAAAGCTGTTCGTCAATATTTCCTGATTCATAGGCATTATTTAAATAATGCTCGATACCAATTTTGGCTTCTTCAAGTATTTCACTGTTTTTTGATTTCATATCGAAATTATAATTGATTAAATTTTAAAATGAGATTTCTTTTATCCTTCGTATAATTCAATTTCAGATACAGATTCAACAAGTGCAGCATGACTTTCGATACGAATATTAAATCTGTAAATTTTGCCACTTTTCTTTACCATTTATGCTTTTAATAATGTAAGATCCTGCCGTAATTAAACAATCAAGAGCTTCAATATTCTGTTTTGTTAAAAAAAAGATACCCCTGTCCTCTGCGTTATCCTCCGAACTTTAGCTGTAATATATAGAAAGAAACTGTATCATCATTTAATTGGATGGCACGTGATTCCTTGCTATTCTGTCGTTTAAAATTCTTTGGTCCCATATTTTTATTCAATGTTCGTGTTGTGTTGGTATCTAAACAAAAGTAAAAAAAAATGTTGCGCTTTCAATAGCGAGGTTTAGTTTTTAACAGGGGTTTGTTGAGGTTCTGATAGATTTGGGAATAGATAGATTTATAGTTTGATTTAGGAAATTTTTTAGATTGATTAGGTATTACCGATTCAAATTAACCACCCATAATGATGTGTTTCATTTAAAAACAAGCAAATTTTCACGTTCAATTTTGTATATTTGGTTTGTCCGGGCTAATAATCTTCGCTTCCTTTAAAATCATCACAACCCTTAATCCAGACAATATCAGAATTACATCCATTTAATAAAGATTCAATTTTTATGGCTTACCAAGACAAATCAAAAGAAGAACTGATACTCGAATTACAGAGCCTTAAACAAGAACTTGATTACTTGAAGATATTGCATAATGAATCTATCGGCAACAAGAAACCAAAAGGAACGGATTTGATTCCAGATGAAGAAGTGGTGCGGGTTAATAACTCGAGGCTTGAATTAGCGGTTGATGCAGTAGATATGGCTTGGTGGGATTTGGATGTAATTACCGGAAATATCACCTTTCATAAGAGAAAAGCTGAAATGCTCGGTTATTCCCCCGAACGATTTCATCATTACAAAGATTTCACCGATTTAGTGCATCCTGACGATTATGAAGGGGCAATGAAGGGGCAATGGATGCCATGCGCAATCATTTTAAAGGACTTGTGCCAACGTATGAAACTGAATATCGCATACAAACCTTTTCTGGAGAATACAAGTGGTTCTATGATATAGGAACTGTGGTAAAAAAAGATTTAAACGGACTACCTCTCAAGGTAATCGGATTCGTAATTGATATTACCAAACGGAAACAGACAGAGCTGGAACTCAAACATAAAAACGATGAACTCCGGAAAATCAATTCTGAAAAGGATAAATTTTTCTCAATTATTGCCCACGATCTTCGCGGTCCGTTAGGAGTATTAATCGAGCTTACCCAAATGATATCGGCCGAGTCGGTAAATCTGACGGAAAACGAAAAAAAGGAACTATTTACTGCCTTGGGCAATTCAGCGCGCAATAGCTTTAATTTGTTGGAGAACCTGCTTGAATGGTCGAGAATGCAGCGTGGAAATATAGAGTTCAAGCCACAAATATTTAATCTGAAGGATTTGGTAAATGAATGCGTGAAGGTTATTGGTGAATCGGCCCGCAGAAAAGAAATTGATCTGTTTGCTGATATCCCTGTTGGACAGGAGGTATTTGCAGATTACCACATGCTTCAGACTATTATCCGGAACCTAATTTCAAATGCAATAAAGTTTACCCGGCAAGGAGGTAAGATAACCATTTCAGCTAAATCAGATGAAAATAATGCTACGTTGATTTCGGTGGAGGATTCCGGGATTGGCATGAGCAATGACTTGATAGATAATCTTTTCCGTATCGATGTCGATACAAAACGTCCCGGCACCAATGGAGAACAAAGTACTGGTCTGGGATTACAACTCTGCAAAGAATTTATTGAAAAGCATGGTGGAAAAATCTGGGTCGGGAGCGAAGTCGGAAAGGGATCAGTCTTCAGTTTCACAATTCCTCAACACGAGTGATATTGTCTTTAAAATCCATTTTGCTTACTCAACCTGAGTTAGCGGGAAAGGCAATTGCATACCCCTGATTTGTAAATAGATAAAAACAGCCGAAGTAATAATTCCTGACAGAACTGCTGGTTGACTTTCTCCGGACCAGACAGGAAAGAGGTTCATTTCAACCTTATTTCCTGCTTGGCCATTTACAAATAAAAATATTCGGAATACGTGGCCCGAAGAGTGAGTTCAATCCTTAATCCAGAAACTTCAGTTCTTTTTTAGATCAGGTTCAGTTGGATAGCAAAGAGTTTATAATAAAATCCGGCGGCAGGCCTCCATGCGGAGCCAACGTGGGTCACTATGCCCACGATAAATTTTAACCAATCGGGAAGAGTTGTCCCCTGAATTACTTTCCGTACGTTGGATTATGGACATATAAGGGACCTAAAATAAAATCCAGGCTTTGTTTCATTTATGTATATAACTCTATATGTTATTGTACAACATGTATTTAGAGTGCAATTATTGGGTTTAGGCATCTGTTTTCAGACTATTTATTCGTATTTTTCGAAAAGTTAAATATTAACCAATCAATATTAACTAATATGGCCGAACAAAAAACTAAAATGACTAGCTGTAGCTGTAGCGAAGTTCAAGAAGATGAGCTTTACGAACGTCTAAAAATTATCGTTCAATCGCAAAGAACCATACCCGGAGCACTTATTCCTGTTCTGCAAACCACCCAAAACCTATTTGGTTATCTTCCCGAAAAAGCACTTCGAATGATTAGTAAAGAACTCAAAAAACCCTATAGCGAAGTTGCCGGGGTTGTTGGTTTCTATTCTTATTTTTCAACCACCCCTAAAGGCAAATACACTGTTCGCGTTTGTTTGGGAACAGCGTGCTATGTCCGGGGCGGGCAAGATGTATTAAAAGCCTTGCAAAAAGAGCTGAATATTAGTATTGGAGGTACTACTCCCGACAAAAAATTCTCGCTGGAAGTTGGGCGCTGTTTCGGTGCCTGCGGCCTTGCTCCTGTAGTTATGGTGGGCGATCAAACATTCCAGCGGGTTAAACCTACCGGTATCAGTGAGATTTTGAACAGCTTTGAATAACCAAACCAAATATCCGGATTCATTTATCTGATAGGGAGTTGATGAGATTTTGCAACAACTGTCATCGATAAAAATGGATGTCCGGCATTAAATCAAACCCATTATGTATAAAATAGATTCTCCTGAAAAGTTTGATAAATACTTTCAGGACTTATCAGAAAAGCAGTCCGAACAATACAATCAATATAAAGAGATCATTCATGTTTGTACGGGCGGTGGCTGCATTGCCTGTGGCTCACTGAATGTACGGAGCCAATTGGCCGAAAAACTGGAAGAACGAGGACTTTTAAACAAATTTTTGGTCAAAGGAACCGGCTGTCTGGGTCCTTGCTCCAAAGGGCCTGTTATCCTGATGAAAAAATCGGGTATATTTTATGAGAATGTTCAGATGGCTGATATCGATTCGATCATTGACGAACATCTGCTTGGAGGCAACCCGGTAGAAAAACTACTGCACCACCGCGACGAAGATGGTAAACCCATTCTGAAAGCTGCCGATATTAAGTTTTTCAGTCATCAGCGGAAAATCGTTTTAAGACGTTGCGGAACGATTGATCCGGTAAGCATCACTGATTATATTGCTGCGGGCGGTTATGTGTCAATGCGGAAGGCACTTACTCAACTCTCTCCTGATCAGGTAATCGATGAAATGAAAACATCCGGATTACGAGGGCGTGGCGGTGCCGGATTCCCTACTTTCATGAAATGGAATTTGGCAAAGAAGGAGATTGCCGATCAAAAATATATTTTGTGTAATGCCGACGAAGGCGACCCGGGAGCATTCATGGACCGAAGCATTCTGGAAGGTGATCCTCACAGCGTGGTTGAAGGAATGATTATTGGCGCTTACACCATTGGCGCTTCCAAAGGGTTTGTTTATGTACGTGCCGAATATCCTCTGGCAGTTGAGCGTCTGGCCAAAGCCATGGATGATGCCCGCGAAATGGGTCTGCTCGGAAAAAACATTTTGGGAACCGATTTCAGTTTCGATCTGGATATCCGCATGGGTTCAGGCGCTTTTGTTTGTGGCGAAGAAACCGCTTTGATGGCTTCCATCGAAGGGAAACGCGGCGAACCTCGTCCACGTCCTCCTTTTCCAACCACTGCCGGGCTATGGGGAAAACCTTCAGTCCTCAACAATGTAGAAACGTTTGCCAACGTAACAACAATTATTGAAAAAGGTGGCGAATGGTTTGCCCAGTTCGGAACAGGTAAAAGCAAAGGCACGAAAATTTTTGCTTTGGCCGGAGCCATCAAAAATTCAGGACTTTTCGAAGTTCCGGTTGGCACTAACCTTGGCGATTTAATTTATGATATTGGCGGCGGAACCAGCAGCGGCAAACCTTTTAAAGCAGCGCAAATAGGCGGTCCGTCCGGAGGTTGTATTCCTAAACAGCATTTGGATGTTCCACTCGACTATGAGTCGCTCAATGAGCTGGGCGCCATCATGGGTTCAGGCGGCTTGGTGGTTATGGACGAAGGTTCCTGTATGGTTGATGTAGCCAAATTTTTTATCGATTTTGTAACCGAAGAATCGTGCGGGAAATGTACCCCATGCCGTGTTGGCACCAAACGCATGTACGAAATACTGGATCGAATTACCACCGGACACGGCGTTCCGGAGGATATCGAAAAACTGGAACGGCTTGGCCATTGGATTAAAAAGACTTCCTTGTGTGGACTGGGGCAATCGGCTCCAAACCCGGTGCTTTCAACGCTGAGATATTTCAAGCATGAATACGAAATGCACATCATGGAACACAAGTGCGAAGCTGGCGTTTGCGCCAAACTGGTGCGGGCTCCTTGTCAAAGCGCCTGCCCTGCCGGAGTCGACGTTCCGGGCTTTATTTCGCTTACCGGCGAAAAACGATACGCCGAGGCCCTGAAACTGCATCGCGAGCGTAATCCGTTTGCGGCCGTTTGTGCCCGGGTTTGTTTCCATACTTGTGAAGACAAATGCCGCAGGGCAAGCCTCGACTCATCTGTATCTATCCGAGGTGTAAAACGTTTTATGGTCGATCAGGAAATCACCATACAACTTCCCGAGATACGCGAAAATGCAATCAATAGTCAGAAGAAGATTGCGATAATCGGTGCTGGTCCTGCGGGTCTTTCCTGTGCGTACTTCCTTGCCCGATTGGGTTATAAACCTAAAGTATTTGAGGCCGAGCAGCGACCGGGAGGAATGTTGGTACAAACGATTCCGGCGTACCGTCTTCCCCGCGAGATTCTTGCCCGCGAAATCCGCATGATTGAACACATGGGAGTCGATATTCAGACCGGACAGCGACTTGGAACAGATTTTACGCTCGCCTCATTAAAAGAGGAAGGTTACGATGCAATCTTTGTTGGTGTTGGTAATCCGGAAGGAATGAAACCCAAAATTCCCGGTATTGACAGCGAAGGCGTGGTTGATGCACTGAAGTTTTTACAGACTTATAACCTGCGAGGTTCGGTACCTGTTGGCAAGAAAATCATCGTGGTTGGTGGCGGAAATGCAGCCATTGATGCAGCGCGCACTGCCGTTCGTTTGGGCGCCGAAAAAGTTAGCATCGTGTATCGCCGGACTCAGGAAGAAATGCCTGCCTGGACTGAGGAAATTGACGCTGCGCTGGATGAACAGATTGAACTTTTAACCCTCACCAATCCCAAAGAAATACTGACTGAAAACGGGAAAGTCTCCGGAGTGTTCTGTGTGCGGATGAAACTGGGAGCATTTGACTCAAGCGGCCGACGTAAACCTGTTGAAAGTGATGAGTCGTTCACCATGGAAGCCGATCAAATCATTATTGCAACCGGGCAAACCCTCGACGTGGAAAGCATAACCGATGGAGTGCCTTTAGATTTGGCCGGAAAATCTCAAATCAAATGCAATCCTCAAACCGGGCAGACCTCTCAGTCGTGGATATTTACAGGTGGCGATGCAGCAACCGGGCCATCATCGGTTATAGAGGCGGTGGCCGGAGGTGAAAGGGCTGCGGTTGGAATCGACCTGTTCCTGACCGGATCGAAACACGATTTCTGGCGCAAGGAAAAGCACAACGATAGTTTCTTCGATCCTGAAGCTGATCCGGCGAAGTATCCCCGTACCCACATGGTTATGCTCAGTGCCAACCGGCGCATGCACAATTTTGATGAAGTTGAATTGGTTTGGCCTGAAGGCGAAGCCATCCGACAAGCCAGAAGATGTTTGAGGTGTGATTATGGGAGCAAGTAAAAAAGCCTCCCCTAGCCCCTCCGAGGGAGGGGAACAAGAAAGCCGAGTTCTA
>CAXXKQ010000009.1:0-30061 GCA_963676535.2 Prolixibacteraceae bacterium
ATTGATGAATTTGAACTCCTTGTGCAGTGCTTTTTATTGCCGATATTTGCATCTGATAAAACAAAAATCAAGACTTGATTTTCATGGTTAAACATTAAATCAAAGAATATGAAAAGAATAGTAGTAGCCGGAGCTGGTGGATTCATTGGCGGTCATTTGACTAAAAAGCTGAAAGAAATGGGTAATGAAGTTCGGGCCGTCGATAAAAAACCAATAAACCAATGGTATCAGGTTCATGAAGGCGTTGATAAACCTGGTTCTTGATCTGACCATCAAAGAGAATTGTTATACTGCCCTGAATGGGTACCACGAAGTTTTCAATCTGGCTGCCGACATGGGAGGAATGGGTTTTATTGAAACGCACAAGGCCGAGTGTATGTTGAGTGTACTCATCAATACTCATTTGCTGATGGCTGCCAAAGACTTGGGCATCGACCGCTTTTTCTATGCTTCGTCGGCCTGTGTTTACAATGGTGAAAAGCAGCAGGACGTGAATAATCCGGGATTGAAAGAATCGGATGCTTACCCTGCACAGGCTGAAGATGGTTACGGTTGGGAAAAACTATTCTCAGAACGGATGTGCCGTCATTTCCGTGAAGATTATGGAATTAATACCCGGGTAGCCCGTTTCCATAACGTTTACGGACTTCACGGAACCTGGGATGGCGGTCGCGAAAAAGCGCCTGCAGCCATGTGCCGCAAGGTGCTGGAAGCCGAATTGTACGGGAAAGATGAAATAAACATCTGGGGCGATGGCGAACAAACCCGTAGCTTCATGTACATTACCGACTGTGTTGAAGGTATCCTGAAAATCATGTACAGCGATATCATTGAACCGCTCAATCTCGGAAGCAGCGAAATGGTTTCGATCAATCAACTGGTTGACATTGTTGAAAATATCGCCGGTATCAAGCTGAAAAGAACCTACGATCCGGGCGCTCCCAAAGGTGTGCGCGGACGTAACAGCGACAATACCCTCATTCTCGAATTGCTTAAATGGGAACCGAGCCTGCCGTTGGCAAAAGGAATGAAAGAAACCTACGACTGGATCCGTACACAAATGGTCAGCGGAGGAATCAAATAGCCCTTTGTATTATCAAATACAATTTATGAGCGATAAAAAAGTACTGGTCAGCGGATGTTACGACCTGCTTCATGCCGGACATGTAGCTTTTTTCAAAACAGCCTCTCAATACGGGAAACTTTATGTGAGTGTGGGCAAAGATGATAACCTGTTCAAACTAAAAGGTAAAAAGCCTTATTTCACGCAGGAAGAACGGGTTTACATGGTTAGTGCGATCCGTTATGTAACCGAAGCTTTTGTAGCTTCGGGTGATGGCATATTGGATTTTGTGGAAGACATGAAGCGCATCAAACCCGATTATTTTGTGGTGAACACGGATGGTTACACCGAAGGTAAAAAGCGTCTGTGCGAAGAAAACAATGTTGAGCTGATCGTTTTGGAACGCATTCCCGAAGAAGGATTGCCGGTCCGGTCAAGCTCACAATCAAAAAAGGATCTGAAATTTCCATACCGTTTGTGCCTGGCTGGTGGATGGATGGATCAGCCCTGGGTTTCCGAAATTCATCCGGGTTCGTGTGTGGTCGCTCAAATCTGGCCTGATCACAATTTTAACGATCGCTCCGGAATGGCTACCAGTTCGAGAAAAATTGCAACCGAACTTTGGGGCGATAAAATTCCGGAAGGAAATCCCGTTCGCAATGCACAACTGTTGTTTGGCGCCGAAAATCCTCCGGGATGCGAATATGTTTCCGGTTCACAAGACCAGCTGGGCATTTTGCTTCCGGGAGCCAATAGGCTTGATTACGACGGGAAATACTGGCCATCGAATATAGAATCGGCTACCGATGCCGAAACCTGCGATTGGTTATCGAAAGTGTTGCATCTGGTACCACTTTCTCCGCGGCCGGAAGGATTTAATCCGCTACTCGAAAAACATTTAAACATTGAACAGGTAAAGGCTCTTGGCCAGGCCGGAGATTTATGCTGGGAAGGTATTGTTGAACATGATATTCAGAAATTGGGTGCGGGCATGACCCAAACCTTCCGGATTTGGGAGAAAATGTTGCCACATACCGTTCCAGGCTGGCTTTCAGAAGAAATGGAAACCAATTGGTTGATTGTGTATCCGGGCGCCATTCCATCCGGAAGCGGAGGTGGATACATCATCGTGGCTTCTGAGGAAGAAATACCTGGCGCACTGAAAATTAAAGTGAAATATTAAGGAAGTTCGGAGTGCATAAAGTGCCTGGAGTTGAGAAACGTCCTTATTAAATTTTAGTTAATCAATGATGAATAATACCTATTGTCTGATAATGGCCGGTGGTTCAGGGACACGTTTCTGGCCACGCAGCCGGGTTGCCAAACCCAAACAATACCTCAGCCTTTTTGGCGATCAGTCGCTGATTCAGGAATCAATCGGGCGTTTTGCGCGTTTCATCCCGGAAGAATCGATTTATGTAGTTTCGGCCAAAAATCAGCAGGCAGTTTTGGAATCGCAAACCGGAAACCTGCCCAAAACCAACCTGATTTACGAACCGGTTGGAAAAAACACGCTTCCGGCCATTGGCCTGGCCGCGTTGTTTATTGCTGAAAAAGATCGGAACGGGGTGATGATTGTTTCCCCATCGGATCATTTGATTCAGAATGATGAACTTTTCAGACAAACCATCGAATCGGCTGTAAAAATTGCCACCGAAAAAGATGGGATTGTAACCATTGGGATTACTCCCAAATATCCGGCAACAGGTTACGGCTATGTGCAAACTGCCGAAGAAATTCAGATTGGCCAAATCATCAAATCATTCGCGGTTAGCCGGTTTGTTGAAAAGCCCAATGCTGAAGTGGCAACCAGTTACCTGAGTCAAGGTGGATTTTTCTGGAACAGCGGAATCTTTGTATTCAAAGTTTCGGTTTTTCTGAATGCTGTTCAGCAATTTGCACCTGCATTGTATGCCGATTTACAGCGAATTAAAGCTCAAATGGGAACCGAAAATTTTGAAATTGCGCTCGACCAGATTTATCGTCAGGTTGAATCTATTTCGATCGATTATGGAATTCTGGAAAAAGCATCGAATGTATTTCTTGTTCAGGGTGATTTTGTTTGGAATGATCTTGGCAGTTGGGAAGAAGTGTACAAATATGACCTGAACAAAGACGAAAACCAGAATGCCAAAACCGGAGAAGTAGTTTTCCTCAACACTAAAAATTCGTATGTGTATGCTCCTGACAGTCTGGTTGCTGTGGTTGGACTGGAAGACGTGATTGTGGTTCAGGAAGGGGACACCATTCTGGTTTGCAAACGCGACCGCACCGAAGACATTAAAGCAGTGGTTGGAGAAATCACGAAACGAAAACTGGATCAATACCTTTAGCGGCTCCTTCCCCAAAATTGGGAAAGGAGTTTGCATCGTGAAAGCAATAGAATCTGAATAAAAAATAAATCAACCAGAGCCAGTCCTTTTTCCCTCTGTTTGGAGGAGGCAGGAGTGGTCGCTAACTCAAACCTGATGAAAACTAACTTATTTAAAAATCTTGGACTGACAAGTTTGCTTTCTGCAATTCTGCTGATGTCTGCGTTGGCTCAAACAAAAAAAGACCAGACGGATCGGTTTACCACCACCGATGGGTCGTTCAAACAGTACCAGTATCCCGGATGGTTCCGCGATGCCAAGTTCGGAATCTGGGCGCACTGGGGGCCGCAAGCCGTACCACGTCAGGGAGACTGGTATGCAAAGAAAATGTATCTGGAAAATGATAATGATTACAAATACCATGTTGCGCATTACGGCCATCCTTCCAAATTCGGGTACAAAGACATCATTCCGCTCTGGAAAGCCGAACGCTGGAACCCTGAGCAACTCATGAAGCTGTACAAAAAGGTTGGAGCTAAATATTTTGTGAGCATGGCAACTCACCACGATAATTTCTTTTTGTGGAATTCTAAAATTCACAAATGGAATGCAATAAACATGGGGCCAAAGAAGGATGTGGTTGGTCTTTGGCAACAAGCTGCAAAAAAGGAAGGTCTGCGTTTTGGCGTTTCGGAGCATCTGGGAGCCAGTTATACCTGGTTTCAGGTCAGCCGCGGAGCCGATAAAACCGGACCAATGGTCGGCGTTCCTTACGACGGGAACAATGAGGAGTTTGCCGGTTTGTACCACCCTAAAACTGCACCCGACGATAAAGCATGGCTAACCAATAATCCTGAAAATCAAGAAAACTGGTTATCGTGCATCACCGAACTGATTGATTTATACCATCCTGATTTACTTTATTCGGATAGCGAACTGCCATTTGGAGAAGTTGGTCGAACGATGTTGGCCCATTATTATAATCAGGACCTTGCACGCCATGGGGGTAAAAATGAGGTAGTCTATACCTGCAAATTGCGTCCGTCGGAAGGCCGCTGGGTACAGGACGTGGAGCGTGGTGCTTTAGATTCAATCAGCCCGTTTCCTTGGCAAACCGACACGTCGATTGGCGACTGGTACTACCGCACAGGTCAAAAATATATGACAGGAACAGAAGTCATTCAAATGTTGGTTGACATCGTCAGCAAAAATGGTAATCTGTTGCTGAATGTAGTTCAAACTCCTGAAGGTGATCTTGAACCGGATGTCCTCAATATTCTGGATGAAATTGCAGCCTGGACTCCTGCCAATGGCGAGGGAATCTATGGGACTCGTCCGTGGAAGATATACGGAGAGGGACCATCTTTGGTGAAAAAGCAGGAAAAAGGACATTTCGGCGGAGTTAAAGACATTCGGCCGTATGAGTCAACAGATATTCGCTTCACGTCCAAAGGTGAAACGCTTTATGCTTTTTGCATGGGGCAACCTGTTGGCGATATTCAGATTACCTCGCTCGGAAAAAATTCCAAATTGTGTGGAAAGACAGTTTCATCGGTAAAAATGCTGGGCAGCAAGGAAAAACTGAAATGGACCCAGCAGGGCGACGCCCTGGTAATTGCAAAACCCACTCAGTTGCCCAACTGGAAAGTTGTTACATTTAAAATTGCGTTTAAAAAGTAGCCCGATACAAAATAAAATACCCGTACGGCAACTGTCGCACGGGTATTCATGTTTCTGAGTATTGCTTTGTTCGGAGTATCTCTTATTTGCTGAATTTTTCGGTACCCATAATCTTTTGGTCAGCAATCATCTTGCAAAAGTACATGCCCTTGCGCAGCGCATTTACATTCAGACTGATTTGCTGTCTGGATTCTACATGGTAAAATTTTTGGTTTGAAACCAATTTCCCGGTCAGGTCAAAAATTTCAATCTGCATTTCATTTAAGCTGTTTCCGGAGTATTGAATGTTGAGTACATCGTTTACCGGGTTGGGAAAAAGTTTTAATGAAGCAATAACTGGCTTCGGATCAATATAGGTTAACAGCGCTTTCATCGAAATATTCTCGGTATAAACAATGTTACCCGCGGCATCTTTCAAAATCAGGTTTGAATCCTCTGCTCCGCAGTTGATTGAGTTAAGCGGAATACTGGTACTGTCACCTTTCACAATGGTTCCGTCGCAAAGACGCCATTCAACGGTATAGTTAGTATTGTTCACGTTATATTGAACAAGTTGATTGCCGGATGTACCACTAATCCACCAGTTGATCGGAATTTCGGTTACCGTGCCATTCGAGTTGAAAATAAATGTTCCGGAAACAATGCACCCATCGGCAGTTATGGCTTTTACCGAGTAAGTCCGTGTGGGGCAAAGTCCTTTTACTTCCTGTCCTTCAGCGCCAGTCGACCACACATAATGATCGGCCTGAATAAACGAATCCTTCAGGTAAACCTGTGCTTTGGCGTATCCGGCACACGATGACATCTGAATGGGGAAACTGGCTAAATAGCGCATGGTATACGAACAAGCTGGCTTCGTTACATAGGTTGTGTCGGGTGCAATATTTGAGATATAGAGTGTTTCGCACCAGGTACTCGTGCAACTTTCTGTTGTGTAAATATCGAGGCAAACTTTCTGTGTTGGTTTAAAAATACTGAAAGTCACCAGTGGTTCTTTTTCGGTGCTGGTTGTCCCATCTTCAAAGTGCCACAGTCGTTTCTCCACATTCCCTTCCGAAACATCCATCAGGCGGTAAGCAACTACTTCGGGAATGTTAATTATATCGGTTACCTTAGAATATTTGAACCATGCATGACAATTTATTGCCGGGTCTTCTTTTGGAATTTCTTTCATGTAAATGTTAATCACTTCATTCCATGTAGCCACACATCCTGTTGCCGTTTTTACAGTCAGGCTCACTTTACGATCGCCGCTCGGCAGGGGTTGCGTGTCACTTATCAGAATAGGAAGGTTAAAGATGTGAGTCGGGTTCGGCTCATTACTGGTTGACCCATCGCCAAAGTCCCATTTCCATTCAACGGCTTCGGGGAAGGTTTTGGTATAAAAATCGAGTACCAGCGCCGGTGCAAACGTTTTAATGGTATAATTGATCGAATAGCCGAAATACGTTTGACATTCAGTGAGTTTGGGATCAATTGGATTAATAATCGGCTTAACAATGTACACGGCATCGCAAAAAGAGTCGGTGCATTGGTTTGTTCCGGTTACGGTGAGACAAACTTTGTTCTCGGTTTGTTTGATGCTGAAGGTAACGATTGGCTCTTTTTCGGTACTGGTCTTACCGTTATCAAATTGCCAGAGGTATTTCAGCGAATCGCCTTCCGAGAGGTTGGTCAATTGTACGGTTGCTGTCCCTTCAATCGAATCATAAGCTGTCTGATAGTATTTGAATCCTGCCTTACAGACTGGGTTCACATAGGGAGTTCCGTCCATGATATTGATGACTTCGGAATAAAAACTTTTGCAGCTGTCGGTCAAAATCGTCAGGCTCACGGTTCGGTATGGATCAATTTTAACGTTCGGTTCAACAATCGGGTGATTGAAAATGTGCAGCGGATTTTGCTCATTACTGGTATTTCCATCTCCAAAATCCCAATACCATTGCTTCACTTTCCCTTCCGAACGATCAAAAAAATTGATGGCAGTTGCCGGCATAAGTGTCATTATCTGGGTATTCACCGCATATTTAAACTGCGCCTTGCAATTGCCATTCGTGATGCTGGTTTGTGCGCTGCCCATCAGTCCGGTTAAGAGCAACGCCAGAAGTAAAACATTTCTCATAAGTGCAGTTTTTTGAACATTGATACATTGGTATTTTCATAGACGGGGCAACCGAAAAAAAGGTTGCGTCGGCTTCAAAAAACATTGCACAGATTGGGAGAAATATAGTTGAGGCAGGCTGTGGTAAATAGCCAACCAATGATCAATTCAATGATCCGGCTGTTTTTACAGCTTCAGCTTTTCAGTTTTAATGGTTTTGTCTGATTTACCGGGATCAACCCCGCAGGTTCCTAAACCCAGCAGGGCATAAATCGGACAGCATTTGCGCAAACTGGTCATCAATAACATCATAGCAACAAAAATGGTTCCGGTAGCCCATTCTCCTTCAACGATTTTGGTAAAATACAGAATACCAAGAATAACAGCCAATATAATCCGGACGATCCGGTCGATTTTTCCGACATTGTGAAACATAGTGATATATCTAAATAATTAGATGCAAAGATATCAATTAAATGTGGAAGCAGTTGTTTGTTGCAGGTTAATTTGAGTAAAATCGGCAGCAAAATCAAATTTTTATTGATACCGGTGAAGTTTGCCTAAATTTATTTCTCATTTTTACCTCAGGAATATTGCAGAGGCAACGCTTTGGGCATACAAACTGAACTTTAGAAACTCATTTTTAGCTCAACATCTGCTGATTTATAACCAAAATCAAAGATTCATCTTATGATACCAGTAAAACCCAACAACATTGACGAATATATCGCTGGTTTTCCCAGGTCAACCCAGGAGCTTTTGGAACAACTTCGCGAAACAATCCGGAAAGCTGCACCGGATGCCGAAGAGGTGATCAGTTACCAGATGCCTGCCTTTAAATTTCATGGGATATTGGTGTATTTTGCCGGGCATACAAATCACATCGGATTTTATCCGGGAGCCTCGGGAATTTTTGCATTTAAGGACGAACTGACAGGATATAAGAACTCCAAAGGAACAGTTCAATTCCCGCTTGATCAACCTTTGCCTTTGGAACTAATAGCCAGAATGGTGAATTTTCGGGTAAATGAAAATTTGCTTCGAAAGAAGAAATGATCTCCAATTGAAAAGTGCACTAGATTTTCAGTTTCACTTTCATTTTTCCAAGCACAACTGTGATTCCAATGATGATCAGCGCATAAACCATCGATTTGCCGATACCAATAATGCCGGTTTTCAGAAAGACAGGCAAAGTAAAAGCGTAGGTTGCCAGGCTGTAATAAACGTATGGAATCTGGTAGCATGTCAAGGTGCTGGTTCCGGCAGGTTTTATCAGATCGAACCAATGAGCCTTGCCTTTCAGGTCAACCAGAAAATAAACGAAAGCCAAAAATACAAAGGCAATTCCGTTACATAGAAAAACCCAGGTTGGGGTAGCCTGAATTTTTGAGATAATGAAAAAATTGCGACTTACCAGTCCTGTAGCAACCAGTGCAATGCCAATTCCGAAGTAAATGAGCGGAAGCTTCCGTCGTTTTTCTGGAGTAATGGCTTGGTCGAGCAACAGACTGGCGGCTATTCCGGCAAAGGCAAATCCCTGGAAAGCACCGCCACCGGGAATGGGCGTTTTCAGCCAACCGGCATGATCAGCAAGATTGAGAAGTGTGAATAATCCCCAGAAAACCAGAAGCATCCAGGCCTTTTTGTGCGCAAACAAATAGATGATAGCCGAGATAAGGTAAGTCCAGCCAATGAGTCCCAGTATTCCCCACCATTTTGGGGTCAAGGGTTTGGTGCTGTAGAATGCCAGTAAAATCAGGAACAACAGACCGGCAATTTGTAACCCGGCAAACAGGTATTTCTTCCAATCCTGTGTTTTGGGGTACACATTCCAAATCAGGAAAAATGCGACAACCATGAAAATCTCAAACCATACATAGCTCATCTTAATCCCCGCGACATTTAATCCGGCAACATTAACCGAGAAGAAGCCCATTACCAGTAGAGCCACTGAGCGCAAAGCGATATGAAACACGATTTTTAGCCGACTTTCGCCTTTTGATATCCGGTTTCGGATGGCATACGGAATCGACATTCCGACAATAAACAGGAAACAGGGAAAAACAATGTCAGAAAATCCCAGAAAATCCTGATCGGCACGGGCGTGTTTTAGCCAGTCTGGAATCCCCTTTAACGACCACAAATCGTTTACAAAAATCATAAGAAACATGGTAAGGGCGCGAAAAATATCAATGGAATGGATTCGGTTTTGCATGAGAAAAAGTTACAGGTTTCAGGTTTAAAATTCTAAACGGCAGATGGTCTTTGATGGTCATTAAGATCATTTTCAAATGATCTTAATGACCCTGCAATCCCTTCTACACCAAACCATTTCTTTTGAGTAAGGCGTTTGCAGTCGGTTCCTGTCCGCGGAAAGCTTTATATAATTTCATCGGGTGTTCACTTCCTCCTTTTTCCAGAATATTTTGGCGGAACGAATCGGCAGTTTTGCGATCAAAAATACCGTTCTCCTGAAAGACCGAAAAGGCATCGGCATCCAATACTTCGGCCCATTTGTAGCTGTAATATCCGGCATCGTATCCGCCCGAGAAAATGTGCGAAAACGAAGCACTTTGCAAACTTCCTTCCACCGGCTCGAACAAATCCGTTGACGAAATGGCATTCAATTCGAACGGTTTCAATTCACCTTCAATCGGTGTTTCGCGGTGGTGATAAGCCATGTCGAGCATTCCGAAGCTTAACTGGCGTTCCATCATGTAAGCGGCCTGAAAATTCTGTGCCTTGCGGATTTTTTCGATCAATTCTTCAGGCATTTTCTCGCCAGTTTGGTAATGTGCGGCGAAGGTGTCGAGCCATTCTTTTTCGTAGGCCCAGTTTTCGTGCATCTGCGACGGCAGTTCAACAAAATCCCAATAGACATTGGTGCCCGATGTTCCGGGGAACTGGCATTGCGACAACATGCCGTGCAGTCCATGCCCAAACTCGTGCAGGAAGGTGGTTACTTCGTCGAAAGTAAGCAGCGATGGCGTGGTTTCGGTCGATTTGCTGAAATTGGTTACCAACGAAACATGTGGACGAATCTGTTGTCCGTTGACGTTCGATTGTGGGCGATAGTCGGTCATCCAGGCGCCTGAGCGTTTGCTTTCACGCGGGAAGAAGTCGAGGTACAGCACCGCAATGAAATCACCCTTTTCGTTATACACTTCGTAGGCCATCACATCCGGATGGTACACTTCGATGGCTTTATTTTCTTTCAGGCCCAGCCCATAAAGCTTGTGTGCCAGTTTGAATACGCCCGAAATGACTTTTTCGAGCTGCAAATATGGTTTTACCTCCTCGTCGGTAAAATTGTATTTTTCTGATTTCAGTTTTTCAGAATAATATGCCCAGTCCCAGCGCTGAACAGGGCCGACCAGTCCGGCTTTGGCAGCATATTTCTGAACCTCGGCAAATTCCTTTTCGGCAAATGATTTGGATGCCTGGTGCAGATCTTCCAGAAAATGCTCTACTTTTTCAGGTGTTTCGGCCATTCGTTCCTGAAGTTTGTATTCGGCATGTGTACGGAATCCGAGCAGTTTGGCTTTTTCGAGCCGCAGTTCTACAATGCGTTTGATAATCGCGTTGTTGTCGTTTTCGTTGCCGTGATTGGCTCGCGAACTCGATGCACGGAAAATCTGCTCGCGCAGTTCACGGTTGTCGGCATATTTCAGGAAAGGCACATAGCTCGGGTATTGCAGGTTAAATAACCAGCCTTCCTTGTTCTTGGCTTTGGCCGACTGTGCAGCCATTTCAACAATCGATTCCGGAAGTCCGCTCAGGTCTTTTTCGTCGGTAATCAGCAATTCGTAGGCATTGGTTTCAGCCAGCACGTTTTGCTGAAATTTCAGTCCAAGTTGCGATAATTCCTTGGTGATTTCGCGGTATTTAGCCTTGTCTGCTTCGTTCAGGTTAGCACCACTGCGCACAAAACGGCGGTACGCTTTTTCGAGTAAAGTGGTTTCCTCGGTATTCAGCACGAGTTGATCTTTCATTTCAAAAACCGCTTTTACCCGGGCAAAAAGTTGCTCGTTCAGGTTAATGTCGTTGCTGAAGTCCGACAATTTAGGCGCGATATTTTGAGCAATTTCCTGCATTTCGTCGCAGGTTTCGGCCGAGTTCAGGTTAAAGAAAATGTTCTGAATCCGGTTGAGCCGGTCGCCTGCCAGATCGAGCGCCACAATCGTATTTTCAAAATTAGGTACTGCCGGATTGTTAATAATTTCCTGAACTTCCTTGCGGGCTTCCTCAATAGCGGCATCGAATGCCGGAGCATAATGCTCTATTTTTACCGAACCAAACGGAGCGGTTTGATGCACCCCGTTAAAAGGTTGTAATAAAGGGTTAGCCTCCCCCAACCCCCTCCGAAGGAGAGGGCTTTGGGCATTGGTATGCTGAATTTTATCTTTTGACATATATATTTTATTTTATCAGATTTTTCTTGACTTTCGTTTTTCTTTGATTGTTTTCTGATCCGTGATATTCCCTTTTAAGCCCCCTCTTTGGGAGGGGGTTTGGGGGAGGCCCTTCTTTTCCACCGACCAGCCAAACTTCCCGATTTTATCGCCCATCTTAAAATAATGGCCATGCGAATAAATCAGGGGATTCGATTTTTTCAGGCTGAACGCACCCGTTTCCGGATCGATATACCGATCATCGGCAATTACATTTACCACTTCGGCGATGAACATATCGTGGGTCCCCAATTCAATAATCTGCGTCACCTTGCACTCTATACTGATGGGCGCTTCGGCCAGAATGGGCGCTTTCACGATGGTTGCCGGAGCTGGTGTCAGTTTCATCTCTTTCCATTTGTTGTGTTTCGCTCCGGATTTCACCCCGCACCAGTCGGCTGCACGAGCCAGTTCCTCTGTGGTAAGGTTTATCACGTATTCGCCCGTGCGTTTAATGATTTCGTACGAGTGGCGCGATGGACGCACTGAAATGTAACACATAGGCGGATCGCTGCAAATGGTTCCGGTCCACGATACTGTAATGAGATTGTATTCTTCGGGAGTTTCGCCGCAGCTAACCAATACCGCAGGAAGCGGGTAAATCATGGTTCCGGGTTTCCAGTTTATTTTTGCCATTGATATTGTGCTGAATTTGTTTTGGTACAAAAAAACAAAAAAATAAACCACAGATTACACCAATTTTCACAGAGAAAATAAACTGTGAGACTAGTGTAATCTGTGGTTAATAGGTTCCGATCTTATTTCCAGCCGCCGCCCAAAGCGCGATACAGAGTTACCAGCGCATTCAGCTGCTGTAACTGGTCGTTTACGCTGTTTAATTGTGCCGATAACAGACTGGTTTGAGCATTCAAAACTTCGGTATAAGTGGCTGATCCGTAGTTCAGCAATTCTTTGGTGTAATCAACCGATTTGATCAGGGCATCGAGCTGCTGCTTACGCAAAGCCATTTTTTGCACCGACGATTCGTACGATCCAAGCGTGTTGTGCACTTCCTGTCCGGCTTTCAGCAAGGTATTTCTGAAGCTGATCAAGGCTTCTTCCTGCTGGGCTTTGGTTACTTTCAGCCGGGTTGAGTTGATCCGCTTATTAAAAAGCGGTTGCGCCAATCCACCGATAATGTTGGCTGCAAACGAAGTTGGGTCAAGAACTTTATTGAGGTCGGCAGCCGCAAATCCGGAAGTGGCGGTTAATGTCAATGCAGGATAAAAATAGGCACGGGCATTATTGGTCATTTCGAAAGCGCTCATCACGGCAAACTCGGCCTGCATTACATCGGGGCGGTTATCGAGTAACTGGGCCGGAACACCGGTTTTCAGGATAGGCGACAAGGTTTGTTCTTCTATCTTCCCGCGGTCAATCGTTCCGGGAGTGCGGCCCAACAAAAGGCAGAGTGCATTTTCGGCTTCGCGTATTTGCTGTTCCAAATCGGGAATTGTCACTTCGGCGGCGTAGCGTGCAGCTTCGGTTTGTACCACCGCGGCTCCGGTTACTTTACCGCTTTCTTTCAGTATCTTGAAAGTTTCAACCAGATCGATGTTGTTTTTTACGGTTTGCCGCGTAATGGCCAGTTTGGCATCCAGCCCTGTAAGCGTGTAATACGCCGTGGCAATATTGGAAATCAACCGGGTTTGAACGGCCTTTCTTCCGGCATCACTGGCCAACAGGTTGGCATACGAAGCACGTTTCGAGCTGCGCAGTTTTCCCCACACATCAATTTCCCAGCTGGCATCGGCCGAAAGCTGGTAGGTACTCACTTCGCGCGGGCCATTGGGATAAACCGACTCCGGATTCCGGAGATAGGTTCCCTTTCCGTTAGCTGAAATGGATGGTAACAAAGCCGCTTTGCTTTGCGAAAAATAAGCTTCGGCTTCGACGACCTTTTGAATGGCAAGCTGCAATTCCGGATTGTTGTCCAGTCCTTCCTGAATAAGTTTCTGCAAGCGACTTTCGGTGAAAAGTTCGTCCCAGGTCTGATTGGCCATGGTTGCCGAATCAGTAATCACCGTGTCGCCAAAAAGTTTGTCGGTCGAAACAGTTCCCCGCTGATAGTGTCTGGAGGTGCTGCACGAAACCAGAATACCGGCAATACCAGCAATCAGGATGATGTATTTGATTGAATATTTATTCATAACTGTTGATTTTCTGTGTGAATTAACCTTCAAATTCTTCGTCTTCCCCTTCCATACTGCTCAAGTCTGAAATGGATTGTTTTTCGGGTTTCTTTATTTTTTCCTGAAGGGTCTGAAAAATCACGTACATGGTCGGAATTACCAAAATGCCGATCATCGTTCCGATTAACATACCACCCACAGCGCCGACCCCAATTGAGCGGTTTCCGTTGGCTCCAACGCCTCCGCCAATAACCAGCGGAATCAATCCGAAAATTAATGCAAACGAAGTCATCAGGATAGGACGTAACCGGGCAGTTGCCCCGTCGATAGCCGATTGTACAATGCTCATTCCACGATGACGGCGCTGCAAGGCGAACTCAACAATCAGGATGGCATTTTTGGCCAGTAACCCGATGAGCATAATCAGCGAAATCTGAAGGTAAATGTTATTCTGAACACCCATAATTTTGGCGAAGATGAATGAACCTGCAATTCCGATGGGCAACGAGAACAGAATGGAAAACGGCAAAATATAACTTTCGTACTGCGCCGCCAGCAGGAAGTAAACAAAAATCACACTCAGGGCAAAAATCAAAATCGACTGGTTTCCGGAAGCCATTTCTTCCCGGGTCAATCCGGAAAATTCGTACCCATAACCCTGAGGCAGCGTTTGGGCTGCCACTTCCTGAACAGCTTTGATGGCATCGCCCGAGCTGTATCCAAAATTTGGAGTACCGGTAATGGCAATCGAAGTGTACATGTTGAACCGCGTAATATTTTCAGGACCAAAAACACGTTTCAGGCTAATAAATTCGGTGATAGGAGCCATTTCCCCGGTTGAGGTCCGCACGAAAATGTTATTCAGATCTTCAGGATTTCCGCGATATTTAGGTTCGGCCTGAACCATTACCCGGTATTGTTTCCCAAAGCGGTTAAAATCCGAAGCATAGAATCCACCCACATAACCCTGCATGGCCGAAAGGACTGAATTGACTGTAATTCCCGATTGTTTACAGCGGGCAACATTCACATCAACCTGGTATTGCGGAAAGTTACTGTTAAAGGCGGTCATAGCGTACTGAATTTCCGGACGCTGGCTCAATGCTCCGAGGAACTGACGGGCATTTTGTTCGAATACTTTGATATCGCCACCGGTCTTATCTTCGAGCTTCAGTTCAAAACCACCGGAAATACTGAATCCGGGGACCATTGGCGGTGTGAAAATGATGATCTTGGCATCTTTAATCTGCGAAGTCATACCATACAGTTTGCCAATTACCGAGCTAATGTCCTGACCCTTTTCTTTTCGTTCACCAAAAGGTTTCAGGCTACAGATAAGCATTCCATAAGAACTTCCGCGCCCGCTTATCAAAGAATTTCCGACAATGGCAGTTCTGCCGTCCATCTCCGGAATACTTCCCATGATATTGTCGACCTGAAGAACGATTTTTTTGGTTTGTTCCATTGATGTGGATGGCGGCAAACTAATATCAACAAACAATCGTCCGGTATCTTCGCTCGGAACGAAGCCGGTTGGCGTGGTCTTCACCAACAACCACAAAATTCCGGAGAAAAGAACAATCAGGGCAACCGAAACCCAGCGATGAGCCATGAAAAAGTTAGTCGTCTTTTTATAGCGCGAAGTCATGGAATCGAAAGCCACGTTGAACGAAGTATAAAAACGTTGCTTCAAGCCTTTGTTATGCAGCTCATTATCTTCATGCGGTTTCAAAAAAACAGCACAAAGTGCCGGGCTTAAAGTCAGTGCATTTACGGCTGAAATAACAATGGCCACTGCCAGCGTAATCCCGAATTGCTTGTAGAAAACACCGGTTGTTCCGGTAATAAAAGTGACCGGAACAAAAACGGCCGACATGACCAGCGTAATGGAAACGATGGCTGTTGAAATCTCGCTCATGGCTGAAACAGCAGCTTCTTTGGCATTTTTTGCTCCCTGATCGAGTTTGGCATGAACCGCCTCGACCACAACAATAGCGTCGTCAACCACAATTCCAATGGCCAGCACCAATGCAAACAAAGTGAGCAGGTTGATGGTAAAGCCAAACAGGTTCAAAAAGAAAAAAGTACCTATAATTGCTACCGGAACCGAGATGGCCGGAATTAACGTAGCCCTGAAATTCTGGAGGAACAAAAAGACCACGATAAACACCAGGATGAAAGCTTCGAGTAATGTATGAAGCACTTTTTCGATCGAACTGTCGAGAAATTCGTTGGCATCGACCATGATTTTATATTTTACCCCGGACGGAAACGACCTGGAGGCTTCGTCAAGCACCTTTTTGGCTTCGATAATTACATCGCGCGCATTCGATCCGGCAGCCTGAAACACCGCCATGGTAATGCCGGGTTTGTTCATCACGGCCGTTGAAACGGAATAGTTCAAAGCGCCCATTTCAACCCGGGCAATATCTTTTAACTGAAGAACATTCCCATCTTTATCTGCCTTAATTACAATATTCTCGAACTCGGCTGGTTGAGCCAGTTTCCCTTTGTATTTAATCACGTATTCAAACGATTGCCCGTTTTGTTCACCTAAACGGCCCGGTGCTGCTTCCAGGTTTTGTTCGCTCAAGGCAGCAGTCACATCCGAAGGCATCAATCCGTACGAAGCCATCACGTCCGGTTTCAGCCAGATGCGCATCGAATAATCTTTTCCGGCGAAAACCATCGCTTCGCCAACTCCGGTCACGCGCTGAATCTGTGGCAAAAGGTTGATTTTGCTGTAATTCTGCAGAAAGGTTTCATCAAATTCGCCGTTTTCGCTGTACAAGGAGAATACCAGCAACATGCTGTTCTGACGCTTGGCTGTAATCACCCCGGCGCGGGTTACTTCGGCAGGAAGCAAGCTGTTGGCACGGGCTACACGATTTTGTACGTTCACCGCAGCCATGTCGGCGTTAATTCCCTGTTTGAAAAAAACCTCGATGGAAGCAGAACCGTCGTTGCTCGCGGTCGAGGTCATGTAAGTCATGTTTTCAACGCCGTTGATTTGTTCTTCAAGCGGAATCACTACGCTTTTCAGCACTGTTTCTGCGTTGGCTCCGGTGTACGAAGCTGATACCCGGATCGTCGGAGGTGCAATGTCGGGATATTGTTCAATCGGCAGGTTGAGCAAGCCCAGTACCCCCAGAATGACAATGATGATGGAAATGACCGATGACAGGATCGGCCGTTCTATAAATCTTCTGAACATGATCTTCCGGATTTTAGTTTTTAACCTGATTCGTGGCTGGCATATTTTCGGAAAGGCTTCCGGCGTCAACCAGTTTCGGTTTGATCTCGGTGTCGTTGCGCAGCGAGGCAATTCCTTCGAGTACAATTTTGTCACCCGAAGTCAGTCCTGAAGTGACCACATAAGAATCTTTAAGGTTTCCGGTTAACACCTCTATTTCGGTGTTGTGTACTTTATTGTCGGCACCAACCAGATAAACAAAGCGTTTGCCTTGCAATTCGTAAGTCGTTTTTTGCGGAATAATGATAGCCAAATCAATCTGCTGCGGAATACGTATTAAGCCACTTCCGCCGCTGCGCAAAATGCTGTTGGGATTTAAAAAGGTGGCCCGAACATTTACAGCTCCGGTTTGCTGATCGACCAATCCGCTGGCCGTTTCAATTTTGCCGGGAATTTCATAAATTGAGTTGTCAGCCATAACCAGCAACACATCCGGCAATTTGGTAAATTTTTCCTGAAGGTTCTTCCCTTCCAGCCCTTTGGTCAGGGTTAAGAATTCCTTCTCGTTGAACGAGAAATAAGCATACATTTTAGCCGTGTTTGAAACCGTGGTTAAAGGCTCCGCATTAGTTGCACTTACCAGACTTCCGACGCGGTAAGGAAAAGTTCCGATAATCCCGTCAGCCGGACTGGTAATTCTGGTGTATTGCAGATTGGCTTTGGCATTTTCGAGGTTTGCCTGGGCTTGGGCCAGTTGGGCCTCTTTGGCTTTCAGAATCGATTCGACCGATTCCAGATCAAACTTGCTAATGATATTTTTTTCAACCAGCGGCTTGGTCTTTTCCAGATTTATCTTTGCTGAAATGATATCAGCTTCAGCTACTTTCACCTGAGCTTCGGCCGAACGAACGGTGGCTTGAATATCATTGGCGTTCAGCCGGAAAAGTGTTTGCCCTTTTTTGACAAATGCGCCCTCATCGACCATGATCTGCTCAATATATCCGGTAATTTTCGACCGGATTTCGACTGTTTGCTGACCTTCGAGTTTGGTTGGATAATCCTTAAAGAGCTGGGTTGACTGCTGAGTTACCGCAATTACCGGATATTCTTTTACCTGACCGGCAACTCCTCCGGGAGCGCCGCTTTGTTGCTTTTGGCCGCACGAAAACAGTGCCAGTGCTGCCAGAACGATTCCTAAGTTTCTGATTTTTCCCATTGTTCACCTATTTTTTATTCCATTTTTGCTGCTTGTGTTGATTCAAAAAACTTCTCGGCCGAACCTCCGTTTTCCTGTATTTTATTCAGCACATTCCTGAACGTTAAGTAGTCGCTATCTGAAATACCATCAAGAAGTTTGCGGGAAATATCCAGCGCTAATTCGGTCATTTGATTCATCATTCTGATTCCTTTTTCGGTAAGGATCAGGTTTTTTTTTCGTTTATCGTCTTTATTGGTCAATCGTACTACATATTGTTTTTCAATAAGACAATTTATCTGTCTGACGATAAGCGATTTATCCTTCTGCAAATGATTGGCCAGATCCTGCTGAATGAGATCACAGGTTGAATTGATCATGTGCAGCATAACGTATTGTTCGAAGGTTAATTCGATTCCGCTGTTCTTAAATTCTTCGGCGACCTGATTTTTAAAAACCTTGAGTGACCGGCCCAGTATGTATCCCAACGGTTTAACAACTTCCATTTAACATCTTTTTATCTGCCAAAGTAGCTTATAATGGTTGACTTATGCAACCATTAATTCTTAAAATAACATTAAGGATATACAAAAAGTTGATGCAAAAACTGATAAAATACTTTAATTGCCTGAACAGAAAACAAATCCGGTAGTCAAAGTGATCCATTGTTTATCCTGAGATGGATTACAGGCGTAGGTAATTGTTGTTGGAATGGACAACCGGGCTGAGAGTTCAAACTCCTTGCTAAATGAGATTCCGGAATATCTTTTCAGCTGGCCAAAAAACAATTTTTATCACCGAAAATCTTCAGCAGGAAACCTCCAAAATCCGGAGACTCCAAATCCGGAGAATTCCGACTTGTTTTGAATTCAAAAAAATATCCATAAATTGCTGAAAAAAATAAGCTTATGAAACGATTTGGAATTGCTTTAGTTCTTTGTCTGCTGATCTCGCAGGCTTTCGCTCAGGATGCACAAAAGATTGCCGGTATTTGGTTTAATGACACCAAGACTTCGAAAATTGAAGTTAAGGAAGAAAATGGAAAGTTCATCGGAACAGTCATTTACATCAATCCGGAGAAGTATGTGAATGGTGAACCGGAGAAAGACCATCAGAACCCCGACGCCAAACTACGCTCAAGATCAAGGCTTGGCCTGCAAATCCTGTCCGGATTAAAGTACAATGCCTCGGACAAGGAATGGCAGGGTGGCCGTATTTATGATCCGGATAACGGGAAAACATACGATTGTTTTGCCTGGTTTGACAAGGATCCCAACGTTTTGAGTATTAAAGGATACGTAGTTGGCATAAAATGGCTGGGAAGATCAACTACCTGGACGCGAACAACAAAATAAACTGATACAAAACAATAAGTCATTTATAGTCATTATCCCAATAGGATAGTGGCTATAAACGGCTTTTTGATCACTGAAAACTATTTTTATCCCGACACCTGAACCTTAAGTCCAATCTCCCGGACTCTGTCAGCAATCCGCTGAAGTTCATCAATCTTTACTTTTTCAAGTCCGTCGGCCGGGGTATCACGGTCAATGGTATAAATCATCACCTGCAAAGGATTAATTTCAGCAACCAGTTTGAACCAGGCTGAAAGTTCTTTTTCTGTGGTGTTATCGATGATTCTGCCGTTGTAATTTCCGCGTAAAAAAAGTGTTTGAATGATCACCTTCCCGTTGAAGACCTTCAGGTTGTTGACGACCTCATCTAGCCTGAAATTTGAGGCCGGACAATCAATTTGCCTGATCGTTTCTTCGAAAGCCGAATCCAGCTTTTGAATGTTGTCGTCAACTTTCATCAATGCCCGCACAACCGATGGTTTGTGCAACATAGTAGCATTGGACAGTACGGCAATCCGTGCCTGGGGAGCCAGCCGGTTGCGCAATTCAATCGTGTCACCGATAATCCCTTCAAACTCCGGATGCAGGGTTGGTTCACCATTTCCGGCAAAAGTGATGACATCGGGAAGTTCGCCTGCCTCAACCATCTGAATCAACTTTTCTTCCATTCTCTGCCTGACTTCCTGACGGGCTGGCAAAACAGCTTTCTTTTCCCGGCGCTTTGGGTTCCAGCCACATTCACAATAAATGCAATCGAACGAACACACTTTACTGTCGGTGGGCAACAGGTTCACGCCGAGTGAAACCCCAAGCCGGCGGCTTTTTACCGGTCCGAATATAATCTGGTCAAATAAGAATGTTGACATGAGTTTGTTTATATTTTTGCGAATGCGAGTTACGATCAAAGTATTTTTTTCAACCGGCTTTCGGGTTTTAAATGCAGCCCGGCAAGATCAGTCCCGGTTAACCGGAAGATTCCGGGTAAATTTATTCTTGAAAATCCCGATGCTTCCAGATTTCCGGTCATCTGGCGATAAATTTCAGGAATAGTTAACTCTGGAGAACGATGCTGAAACTGTTTCCCAAGCTCTATAAAATCCTGAATTGATATCATCCCGCAACTTTCACCTTGTTCACCTGAAATCGGGTAAAACAGGTTTTTTGCAGGTGGATCGGCTTTAACAAATTTGAAATTGGGGAACAGAATTCCGCTGTGAAAAATGAGTTGTTCCATTTCGCGCAAATCACCTTTTGTATCCACAAATTCAACTAGTGATCCATCTTCATTAGCTACAACAATACCGTTTTTCAGGAAAGTTCCGTCAGTTGTAACCAGGTAATTTGAGGTAAACTTCCTCATTTCGTCTCGGTATTCAGTTTTTCTTTGGGCTTGAATTGCTGTTCCGATTCGTTCAGGATATTCATGATCTGGGTGTGCATTTTCTCATACTCCCTCGGAAAACTGGAATAGTAAATCAATGAACGGATAAAAACCGTATCAGCCTCTTTGTATTTCTTCAGAACGGAGAAATAAAGGTCTGTTTCGGTCACTTTTTTCAGTGTCTCAGGCTTGTTAACTCCGGAATTAATGCCTTGAATGAGGTAAACATCAACCATCATTTTGATGAATTTATCTTTCGGAATAAGCTTCTCGGGCTTTTTTATCGAAGTATTGTAACACGATGAGAGTCCGGAGAGAAAAGCTGCAAACAAAAAAATCCCAATGAATTGTTTCATGTTAAATTACATTGATTCCGGCCCAAAGGTAAACCGAAAAAATCAGAATACGACCTGAAGACGGGCAGATTCACAAATGACAGATTACAGAATTTAATCATAGTTGAAAACTTATGGATTAATTAACCCAACGGAAGCTGTTGGTCGTTTATTTTATCGGTATTATTGCATTTGTGTTGCCGGTTTTCCGTTTATACGGAACGAAGAGGGAATCCTGTTCAAATCAGGAGCTGTCCCCGCAGCTGTAATCCTTTGTCCGCAAGGAGGTTTTTCCAGAAACGACCACTGATTGTCAATGACGGTTGGGAAGGTTGGAAAGATTTAGGAGAGCCAGAAGACCTGCCTGCAACGAGAAGCTTTCGGGGTAAGAGCCAAAATCCCTGGCTTCACAGGTTTCATCTCTGCCAGGTTCGAACCCGTGTAACTGTTATAAAAGCTGATGGTCAGGGGCCTCAGCTTTTTTTACTTTTCTTCTCTGAAATTTAGAAATCACAGAATATTTTTAAGTGAAATACATTTCGGTAATTTGAATATATAAAGAACCTATTGCTTAAAACAATGATACTGCCCTCAAGCCGGACGGGCTGTTACTTTTTCCCTGCAGCTGGAAAAAGTAACCAAAAAGAGCCGCCGCTGAAGGATAAAAAGCTAAAAACCGAATACGTTCTGCTAAAAATTTCCAAACTCCTCCCGTTGGTCGTCAAACAGGGAAATTTTCTTAACGCTCACTACTTCGGTTTTCTTTACGCTTTTTCCCCTTAGGCGGAACATCACCATCGCCACAAGCAAACACAAATAGTCAGAATAAAATAAAAGGCCTTTCAATATGGGTAGTTTTTTGATCGGAGCGAGTGGGTGGGCCGTCAAAACGCCCGGCGGAGGGTTCGTTTTGACAAGATTTTTGCTTCCTTTTCATCGAATGGAAAAGGAAGAGCCAGTCCGGCTTGAGGACAAAAATACATCAATCCCCAAATGAGCCTTTTCAGCATTTTCCTACAAGAATTTGAAATGAAACAATTTCAGTTTATCATTTGGCTTGTTTTTCATAACTTGCAGGGAAAACCAAAAATCAATCCAAATGGGTAAATTATCATTCACTGCTCAATTCCTATTATTCTTATTGTTTTGTTCTTGCGGGCAAAATAAAACACCGGAAAAACAAGCTAATATTATCCAACAGCAAGAGCAAATTGTAGTGCCAGATAGTTTGTTTAAAATTATTTCAGAAAAGGATCATGTTGACCCAAGATTTGGTTATAATAAATGCAACATTCATATTGAATTAAAAACAAAACTTTCAAAGGAGGAATTAAAAACCATTGCAAATAAGATTCGCAAAACAAGAAAAACCTATGACAAACTCTGGATAGGCTATTATTTGGAAAGTATGAAGGATAGATCTATTGCTTGGGCAACAACTAATTTTACCCCAAATTTGGAAGTGGAGATTTTGGGTGCAACAGATTTTGAAGAGAAAAAAATGAATTCCTTAATTACAGATGGTAATGTAATTGGAAAATGGCAAGATGTTCGACCTATGGCTGAATGTGGAATGATCCTTTTTGAGAAGGATAAAAAAATATATATGAAACGTGCTTTTGGAGACGGAAGTTCTGGTGACTATGAATTTATAAAGAAAAAATATAATGGGGAAATCAGATATGAACTTAAAGAAAATAAGCATAAAGAATACTAACCCGTTGTGCGATTAAAATGCGAGAGCATATTTAAGTTTATTCAGGGGTTTGTTGTTTAAAAAGTTAAAATATTGAAGCACTGTCACTGCTGTAATTTTTGATAAAATGCGAACCGAAATGCCCAGGTTTGATTTTGCATAGTTACGCTTGAGCATAAATTGATCGCATAGTTGAGAGAATAGAGTTTCGATTCGTTTTCTTGACTTTTTAAAAATGTACGCAAAAGGTTCTTTGTCTTTTTGATTGCTTCTTTTGGGTGTTTCCAACCGGATATTGCACGATGAAAACAAGTCCAATTGATGTTCTTTTGACAGATATCCTTTGTCTCCAATGAGCCTGCAATTGCTTAAGTGAGAATGTTTAATGTCGGTCAAATAATAAACATCGTGAACGCTTGCCTTGCTCATATCCATACTTGCAAATACACCTCGAACTGAAGTCACCAGGTGCAATTTGTAGCCATAATAATAGGCCTTGCTAACAGCAGAATAACCTTTATCAGGTGCTGTTCCAAAGTTCTCCCTACATATTCTGCTTCGCTTTTCTCGGGCTATTTGACAAACAGGAACGGGAATAGAATCAACGATGTAAGTATCTTCTCCGTGGTTTAGAATGTTTGATAAGCCTTGATTAAAAGCTGCGATCCACGGATAAAGCCGCTTATGTCTGCGATTAAAATTGGAACGGTCAATGAGGTTTGGAAAATCGCTGGTATAATCTGATTTAAGTTTACCAAAGAAGTAACTTTCAGAGTCAATGCCAATAGATTCTGCAGTCAGAGCTAATGCAATTATTTGACAATCTGACATTTTTGGATTTCTTGGGTAGCTTTGAAAGTTGTCGAACTCATTAATCCGATCAGAAAAGAACGATTTGGTTAAACCAATAAACTTGTCGAAATTTGCCTTCAGGTTGTGCATAAGTAGAATAATGAATTGGCGTTTATTTTCTACTAATATATTGAATACCAATATAATGCACAACTTTTTAAACAATATTTTATTATTTATTTTCAATCGCACAACGAGTAATACTATATAATTGAAGACAATGGCAACTTGGGCATGTATGGTGATGATGGAAAGTTTGGAGAAGCAATTAAGAAAGAGTAAGAACACGATATCAGATTACCCTCAGCTTTTTTTCTTGAATACATGCCTGAAAAACTCGTCCACCCGGTCGAACTGCAATATCTCGATTTTAAATTTCTGAAGGTTGATTCCTTTTCCGGATTTCGGGATAAAAATACTGTCGAAGCCCAGTTTTTCGGCTTCAGCAATGCGTTGTTCAAGACGGTTCACTGATCGGATTTCTCCTGAAAGCCCAATCTCTCCGGCAAAGCAAATGTTTTTACGAATCGGAAGATCGAAGTTAGACGAAAGAATAGCGGTGATCACGGTCAAATCAATGGCCGGATCGTCGACCTTGATACCACCGGCAATATTCAGGAATACATCTTTGGTGGCCAATTTAAAACCAGCCCTTTTTTCGAGAACAGCCAGCAACATATTTAATCGCCGCAAATCGAACCCGGTGGAGGAACGTTGCGGAGTGCCATACGCTGCGGTACTCACCAGTGCCTGAATCTCAATCAGCAACGGGCGAATTCCTTCGATGGCTGCGGAGATTGCAGTACCGCTCAGTCCTTCGTGTGCACGGTTGATCAGCAGTTCGGAAGGATTGGAAACTTCGCGCAAACCCGAATTGCCCATTTCAAAAATCCCCAGTTCGGAAGTCGATCCAAAACGATTTTTTATGGCCCGAAGGATACGATACATGTATTGGTTTTCGCCCTCAAACTGCAAAACGGTATCCACAATATGTTCCAGCACTTTGGGCCCAGCCAGGCTGCCTTCTTTGGTGATGTGCCCGATCAGGATCACCGGAACCATGTTTTCTTTGGCGTATTTCAGGATGCCATTGGTGCATTCACGAATCTGGCCAACCGATCCGGGCGAAGATTCAATTGATTCGGTGGAAACTGTTTGAATAGAATCGATGATCAGTAATTCAGGAGCAACCTGCTTGCTTTGTTCAAGTATCTGTTCAAGCGAAGTTTCGCTCAGAAAATAGCAATTCTGATTTTCCTTTTGCAGGCGGTGTGCCCGAATTTTAATTTGCTGAATACTCTCTTCTCCCGAAACATACAGGATTTTTTTATCCTTCAGGTCCAAAGCCAGTTGCAGAACTAAGGTTGATTTACCAATGCCGGGTTCGCCGCCAATCAGTACCATCGATCCGGGAACCAATCCGCCACCCAGAACCCGGTTGAGTTCCTGGTTACAGGTGTCGATGCGTTCAGTATTTTCTGACGAAACTTCGTGCAGCAGTTTGGGCTGATTGCCTGTTCCGGCCAGGAAAGTGCCAACCTTCGGGGTCTCGCGCACAATAATCTCCTCCACAAATGAATTCCATTCGCCACACGAACTGCACCGCCCTATCCATTTGGGCGACTGTGCCCCGCAATTCTGACAGAAAAAACTGGTTTTAACTTTAGCCATCCGACGATTGATGATTTATTATTGATGATTTTTGATTTTAGGCACCCGATTAAAATGTATGCTTTATTTTTTGGATCAAATCGGAAGTTGAGAATCCCTCGGTCAGCTCAATTCGTTCAACCTGACCGCCCTTTTCCAGAACGATGTCAAATCCGGCAATTTCTTCGATCTGATATTCCGAACCTTTCACCAACACATCGGGCTGAATGTGATTGATCAGTTCATACGGTGTTTCTTCATCGAAGATGACAACCGCATCAACCATAACCAGTGCGGCCAGCAAAATGGCCCGCGACTGCTGGTCAATCAGAGGTCGGTTTTCTCCTTTCAGTTTTTTCACCGATTCATCCGAGTTTAGTCCGATAATCAGGCGATCACCAAACGCCGCAGCTTTTGCCAGCGAGTCGATGTGCCCCCGGTGTATCAAATCGAAACAGCCATTGGTGAAAACCAGTTTTTCGCCTGACTGCTTCCACTGATTTAAAATCCCATCAAAAGCCGAAGCTTCTGCAAATATTTTAGATTGGATGATTTCTGATGGTGTCATCGCAAAAGTGTTTGTGTAAAAATAACAAAACCTCACTGCTAACCGAAGCAATGAGGTTTAAACTTATCGTTTATGCGAAAAATCAAATGAGTTTGTTGGTTTCCGTATCCGGGAAAACCAGCCAGGGTTTGAAGGTTTTGGCTTCTTCAAAATCCATTTGAGCATACGACATGATGATGACCACATCGCCAACAGCCACTTTTCGGGCTGCCGGGCCATTCAGGCAAATCACGCCCGAATTGCGCTCTCCTTTAATCACATAAGTTTCGAGCCGTTCGCCGTTGTTGATGTTTACCACCTGCACTTTTTCGTTTTCAATCAAATTGGCGGCATCCATCAAATCCTGATCGATAGTTATGCTACCTACATACTGAAGATTGGCTTCGGTTACGGTAACCTTATGTATTTTCGATTTACAAACTTCGATGATCATATTCGTTTTTTTAATGAATTCTGGTTCTACAATTAAGTTTTGAAGTGCCGAAAGTACTTCTGTTCCTTTGACGCTTTAAAATTCAATATTGTCAATCAGTCTGATTTTACCACAGTGAACCGCGATACAACCGACTTTCTTTCCCGAATCGTTCCAACTCGATACGGGCTGCAAACTCGTTTCATTAACAATTTCAAAGTACTCCGTGTTCAGGCATTCATTTTCGTTGATCCGGTTAACCACCCAGTCACGAAGTTCATTTACGGAAAATTCACTGGTTTTGTTTTGCGCTTCGAACAAGGTCGCCGAGATCTGAACAGCATTTTTCCGCTGATCGGGTGTCAGCAGCATGTTGCGTGAGCTCATGGCTAATCCATCGGGTTCCCGAATAATTGGACAGGAAACAATTTCCACCGGATAGTTCATCCTGCGGACCATTTCCTTAATAATAGCCAGTTGCTGAAAATCTTTCTGCCCAAAGAAAGCTTTATCCGGCTGCACAATATCAAACAAACGGCAGACAACCTGGGCAACCCCGTTAAAATGCCCGGGTCTGAATCTGCCTTCCATCACCTGCTCCAGCATTCCGAAGTTGAACTGGCGCGTATCTGGTTCCGGATAAATTTCGTCAACCCCGGGGGCAAAAATCAGCTGACAGGCTGTGGCTGACAATAAATTAATATCTTTTTGAAGATCACGCGGATACCGCTCAAGATCATTTTTGTCGTTAAACTGGGTGGGATTTACAAAAACACTGACAACCACATAACTGGTCTGTTGTCCGGCCTTTTCAATCAGCGAAAGATGTCCCTGGTGCAAAGCTCCCATCGTTGGGACAAAACCAATACGCAATCCTTGTTTCCGCTTTTCTTCCAGAATCGTCTGAAGTTCGTTTATATGCTTTACTGCCTGCATTTTGGATAAAAATGAGGGTGCAAAGTAAATAAATAATTCAACACGGTATCCTTCTGAATAGAGATCAACGATTAAAGTTTAATCATAAAATCAAGCTTCTGTAAACAAAGTTCAGTTTTTCAATACTTTAATGTCACTGAAATAAGGCGAAAGCATTTAACATCTTTAACACAAGCCAACTGTTTCTTAATGTTTTTTAAGACCTCCGTAACCGACTGGAATTGAATATTGCCGATATTTTACTAATTTTGCACAATTAAACTCAGGCGATATAATGGAAAAGAAAAAAGTCTTATTTATTTCATCAGAAATTACGCCTTATCTTCCAGAGACAGAAATGTCTAAAAAATCCAGATACCTCCCACAGGGAATTCAGGAGCGAGGAAAGGAAATCCGGACTTTTATGCCAAGGTATGGTTGTGTGAACGAACGTCGGAATCAATTACATGAAGTAATACGCTTGTCGGGGATGAACTTAATTATTGATGACACCGACCACCCGCTGATTATTAAAGTAGCCTCTATTCAGTCAGCCCGAATGCAGGTTTATTTTATCGATAATGAAGATTATTTTCAGCGCAAACATGTACTGAAGGATCCAAAAGGAAATGAATTTGCCGATAACGATGAACGGGCTATTTTCTTTGCCCGCGGGGTTCTAGAAACAGTGATCAAATTACGATGGACTCCCGATTTAATCCATTGCCATGGCTGGTTGACTTCTCTTGTACCCCTCTACATCAAGAAGGCTTATAACGACGACCCCCTATTTGTGAACTCTAAAGTGATTTATTCAGTTTATCACGACGATTTTAAAAATTCGTTGGATGTTAATTTTGGAAATAAGCTGAAAATGGGCAATATTAGCGACGAGGATATCGAAGTTGCTGACGAACCGAATTACGTTAACATCAGCAAACTGGCCATCCAATATGCTGATGCCGTGATTCAGGGAAGCCCAAAAATCAACAACGAGATCACAGAATATATTCAGTCGTCAGGAAAATTATTTTTAGATTACCAACCTGAACATACCTATATCGATACCTACAACGACTTGTACGACAATGTGTTGTTGAAAAAATAGGTTTAACATTTTAAAACATTTAATTGGTGAAAAGAAAACAAGTAACAATGTTCAAATTCGTAGTCGGATTTGCATGGATGGTAATTATGCTTTGGGGTTGTAAGGACGAGTTCAATAAAACAGGGTACGATCTATTGTTGCCAGGTGATTTGGTCACCGTAAACCGCGTGGTTGAAAAAGAATCCATAAAATCATATACAGTAACCGACGGAAATCAACGAACCGACGAACCGACCTATAATTTACTGGGTACGTTTAACGATCCGGTATTTGGAAAAACTACCGCCGATTTTGCCGTTCAATTCAGGCTTGGTTCTTTCCCAGACTTCTCAAAAGATGCCCAGCCCGACTCGATAATGCTCTATCTGTATTACATGGAACTTTATGGAGACACGATTGTTCCCCAACGACTGAAAGTTTACGAATTGGCCTCTAATCTGGATGTCGACCAAAAATATTATCAGGATATTAATCTGAAAAGTTTATCAAAAGGCGAAATATTAGCAGATTATAGTTATATCCCAAAATTTAAACTCGACTCAATAACAAGCAACTATGGCTCGACAAAAGAAGATCCAAAAGACACTGTTATTCAGCAAATTTCCATTAAGCTTGACCTTTCCCTGGCTCGAAAGCTGATGGCTGCCGATTCGCTCACCTTATCAAATAATGACAAATTTCTCAACTATTTAAAAGGATTGTACATCGAAGCGGGAGATTTGAACACTGGTGGAGCAATCATGAAAATAAATACAATCGCTCAAAGCAATACGATATCGCATGGATCTTACTTAGTATTACATTACCATAATAGTGAAGAAGATTCCCTTTACTGTAGTTTAGGAATCACCCAAAGCTCTGCCCGTATAAGTCGCTTTGCCCATGATTATACAAAGACTAAGTTTGCGACAAACCTGGATAAGGAACAAAATCAGGATAGCTTAATCTACCTGCAAACAACCGGAGGATTAAAAACCAAAATTTTGATACCCAACCTGGAAACCTGGCGCGATTCATCCAAAGTTGCGATTAATCAGGCCGAACTGATTTTCCAGCTTGATACCATCGCCAGCGAAACGGCTAAATATCTTCCTCCTGAACAATTAGTACTTTCAGTAATTGGCGTTGACTCTATCGGAAACTCAACTGAGTATCTTCCGTCCGATCTGGCATTTTCACAAACCTATTATGGAGGTACTTACAACAAATCGGATAAAACGTACCGGTTTAACATTGCAAAACACATGAAAGAAGTGATTGATCAGAAAGAAGATCGTCAAAATTTAGGATTTTACCTTTCTACTGCCTTCCGGAGTTCAACAATGCGACGTGCAGTATTGAAAGGAGCCACCAGTAAAACGGGTATTCGGTTTGAAGTAACTTACTCCAAACTAAAATAATCCCCGTATTTGTTTACCCCTTATCCGAAAATATGTGTGGAATTGTTGGTTACATTGGCGATAAAAATGTTTATCCAATTCTAATTCAAGGTCTGCAACGACTGGAGTACCGCGGTTATGATTCAGCCGGACTGGCCATTTTTAACGATTCGCTGAACGTATATAAATGTAAAGGGCGTGTTGCCGATCTGGAAAAACATGTTGCAAACAAAGACATTAGCGGACATATCGGAATCGGTCACACACGCTGGGCCACACACGG
>CAXXKQ010000010.1:0-204766 GCA_963676535.2 Prolixibacteraceae bacterium
TAAAACATTAAAGTGTTCCCGACAATTCGTTTCCACTTTCAACCTGATGGGAAGTACCGGCGGCATTTCCGATTCAAAACGAAATACCAGGGTATTGTTATTGGCCTTTTGCTTTACAACAGGCTTCCCCAGCCACGAAAGCACTTCACTTATCCGGACAATCGTGTCTTTGATGGGTTCTGCCTTAATTTGAACTAAATCGATCTCTTCAGAATATCGAGGTTGGGGGTGCAGGTATAATTTATGTAATGCTGTTCCGCCCCTGAAAGCCAGGTGCGAAGCCAAGTACTCGTCGTTGAACAATTCAACCAACGCTCGGCAAATAATCAAATCTTGTTCTATCTGTGCATTACTCTTCCACGGAATGGCATTTGACCACTCCAATATTGCTGACTCGGGTATCATTCGTCTATCTCTATTTCTTCGTTAACAACTACTTTCCATGTTGCGTTGATATCGCAATATATTGTTGGCTTTCCGCTTTTAAGCGGAATTTTCTGAAACATACATTTATTTTCTTTCGCTTTCAGGAACAACAATTTTGATAATTCAGGCTGTTCCAATACATCCTCCAATAAGAAACCAAGCCGCTGGATGGTTGACACAGGTACATTTTCAAAGAAATCGCTCTTTAAGTTGTCGAAATTTAATGACTCTGCCAGTTCATTCAAAACGGTTGAAACGCGGTTTAAACCACCAACTTCTTTTTGATAGGTTATCAGGTCTGCTGCTGTTAATTCGGGTGTAGAAACCTGTACATATCCTGTTTCCGTTTTGAATGGTCTGAGTAAAGACTGTTGAATTTTCTTTTTGACAGCAAAGGCAATCCGAATACCCTTTTTATTGGTGTCCCTTAACGCTGGGGAACAAGTTAGTACCGAAAACACCTGCGGTTGCTGATGTGCTGCTCCGTAGAAAGCCGCAGCATTGAGCAATCCAACATAATACAAACGATCCAGATGCTGCATTAAATCATCTACGTACAATTCAGGTGGAACAATATTTCGTGCTGCGTATTTAAGGGGGACAATAACGTAAAAGCCTTTCCATACAGAAACAATATCACCTTTATTCACCAACCGATTGAGCATATTTCTGACTGCAACTTCAGTTTGTGATGGAAATTGTTGCGCTACTTCCTGCCTGGAAAACGTCAATCTTCCACGTTTTTGCAGATCGTTCACCCAATCTTTTACCTTATATGAATTATTTTTAGTCATATATCATTTGCAATAATACACATATTTCGGTGAATATCGCAAACAAAATATGAGATTTATTTTCTTACGATAGAAAACACATGCATCAGGCAAAGAAACATAGCCAAGTTCGGACAAACAGAGGCCAACCCCTTCCTCATAATTACAAAACACTTACCATCAGTGTCCATCCCTTTATATTTGAGTTACATTAATCGTGATGTAACAACTTAAATCAAAAGTATCATGGAAGAAAAATTGAATAACCAGGACGTTCTGCTTGTCAAAGAAAAAGACAGTGATAAATTGAAAGTCGTTTCGGGGCTTGAAAAAGACGGCACACCAAAGTCTGTTGAACCCAAACCGGAAAATGAACCACAGTTCCTGAGAATCGATAAATCCGGCAATGCACTGGATAATTTCATGTCGAATTTTCAGAGGCAATACAAAGACCCAACCCACTTCCAATTCTTTAAAGTTCCGGGCGAGAAAGTTAGTGAAATGGCTATAAAATTGCAGGAAGCTTTTAAAAAGCCGGATGCCCCCGCCAATAAAGCAACCATCGATACGCACAAGGTTGAGCCGCCGACACCGGGACAAAAGCAATCTAACCACACCATTGATGAGAGCCGTATTGACTGGTCTCAATTGGAACGTATTGGGGTAAACCGCGAAACCCTTGTACAAACCCAAAGCCTGAATGCAATGCTGAACTGGCAGAAATCGCCTGTCTTGATTCCCATTACCGCCAAATTTGACGATGCTACACTTCGCACTGATGCGCGATTATCTTTCAGGGAAACGCCTGACGGAAAGCTGGCATTAGCTATTCATGCTATTCGCAAAGAACCCGAATTGGAAAGGCCGTATTTCGGCATAAAGTTCACGGAAGGTGATAAACAAAACCTGTTGACCACAGGTAACCTTGGACGTGTGGTGAGTGCTGAATTCAAGCAAGGCGAAAAAACTCCGGTTTTCATTTCCCTGGATAAGCTGACCAACGAATTGGTTGCATTGCGTGCAGACAAACTAAAAATTCCTGAAACTATCAAAGGAGTTACACTTAACGATGACCAGAAACGAGATTTAGCCGAAGGCAAATCGCTTTATCTGGAAGGAATGACATCTAAAAGTGGAAAGGAATTTTCGTCGCATGTCCAGATCAGTGCCGATAAAAAAGGAGTTGAATTCCGTTTTGACCAGCAACCCGGACAAGCCCAACAGAATGAGCAAAAACAAGGACGGCAGCAAAACGGAGAAGTCAATATTCCAAAAACATTGCTTGGGGTTGAATTGTCGGAGAAGCAGCGAAACAAATTACAGGAAGGGCAAACTGTTTATATCAGTGGAATGAAGGATGGGCAGGGACAGGATTTTAATGCTTACGTTAAAGTTGACAACGAAAACTCGAAACTGGCTTTCTTTAAATGGAACCCGGATAAGTCGAAAGCTAAAGAAGTCACTCCCGACAATGCTAGCAAAACACAAGTGGAAGTTAATACGGAAGGTAAAACCAATGAAGCCACGAAAAAGGTTGATGAACCTCTGAAAAAAGATCAAACACAACCGACCGAAAAGCAAGCTGAAAAACAGGAAAAGAAACAATCAGAAGAGAACAAACAGGAACCTGAAAAACCGGGAAAATCAAAGGGAAGAAAAATGTAAATTCTTAGAGCCTTATTTTCAGGCAAAATGCAATTAAAAGTTCTTCGGGAGTAAAAAAGCCCCGAAGGGCTTTAAAAATCAAACAACAGTTGCTGAACCGGCTTTTGATATGAAGTAACTGGTAAGTCAACAGGATCGAAAACCGGCATCTCTGGTTGTTTGATCTTCGGTTGTTCCTGTTTGTGTCTGGGAAGTTGTAGCACCATATAACTCTGGTCTTCGGAAATCGGAACAATGTAAGGCGATCCTGTTATCGGGTGCAGATTCACCTGCCAACCGGAGAAGAAATGGTTGGTCAGGGTATCCATGCAGGCAACTTCGCCAAACATTCCATTTAGGCACATATTGACCAAACACATCATGGCGCAGGTTCGGTCGATGTCGGCTCCATAAAACCGCGCATTCCGGTTGATCTTTGCTGCTGCCATTAGTGTTCTGCCTGAACCACAGCATGGATCGGCAATCCGCTCCCCGTAACGGATTTCTCCGATGGTAATTAGTGCCATCAATTCACAAATGTGTTCGGGAGTGAAAAACTGTCCGGCTTTTCCGTAACTGATGTGTTCCATAAAGAAGTCGCCGAAACAATCTTTCAACCCTTCCCCATCGTTTTCCATGTCAATTATTACTGCTGCTAATGCAGAGGAGAAAACCTGCAGTTCATCTTTATTGTAACTTTTGATAATTTCAAAATAGCGGTCTTCCATTTGTCCCAACGAAAGGGCGCAAACGGTCATTTCCAAAAAATCGGAGAATACATGGCTGACCCCGTGTTTTGGTGCCAACTGATCCATGTAATTCGAGAAACTAAGTAACTTTTCCATCGTCATTTACCGCTGCCCAACGGATTTATTAAGGCTTCTGGCTCGCCGGTTAATTTTGAGCCGAAACCATTGAGCAGGCCGGATTCTTGTCAAGGGCCACTTCGACACGCTACACTGCTCAGTGACACTACCGAAGTGAGCTTGTATACCCTTGACTTTTCCGGATTGCGGAAATACCTTTGCTCCAAATTGAGTAAGAGTAAAAACTTATAAAACAGGAATATTGAACTGAGAAAGCATTGATGAACGAATAGAAAAGGGTTTTTCACCCTCTTCTATTATGATGCAATTGATACCGATAAATGTTCACCTTTTGAAGTATCAACTGATTTGAAGTAAGCCTCTTTGATTTGATTTGTTAACTGATCAGACTCCAGATCGACTGATTCGATTACCCGAAACCATCTCCAAAACAAAACAAAAAATTCATTGTCAGATTCGATTTCTGACTCTTCCAATGAATCAAGATATTCACGATCATACCACAGAACAATTTCTTGATAATCTCCGAATTCGTGATGGAATGTTTTTACCGAATAATACGCCAGTGTTTTAAACATCCGTGGAATAGGAAGATTATGACGGAAGTAATCCAGCAAAACCCTCATTTCAATTTTCAGTTTTTCGTAAAACGATGAATCGCCCATTTGGGCAAAACCATTTGAACCTAAGACTAAATAATCCATGATAAATTGTCCATGCCTTTGGAACTTATATGGGTATCAGGCACACCCGATTTAAAAATGATTAAATGTTTGATGAAATCCATTGTTTGAAAGCCTGTTCGGTCGTCAAATCCCCTGTCACCCATATCCGATGGATTTCCAGTATTATTTCCCAGGCATGTTCACCCTGGGCAAAGAACCCTTCTTCCTGGTCAAATACTTCCACAGTTCCAAGCGAAGTGTCAATAACCCCACAGCTGTATTTTCCACTTATCCAGCTTTCGTTTAAAGTAATATCCATGATCGTTTGATTTAAGTTGATTATTCGTAATGTAAAAATTGATGATGTTCCAGTTTCCACTGAGCCGGAAGCATACTTACAATTTCGTTATAGCTTTCAGCCAGTTCGAATAACCACGGATTTTCCAGTATTGCCCCTTTTTCATCGAGATAAGGACCAAGTGTCCATAGCATTCCGTTTAATAACCGATCTGTTGTTTGTATATCTAATTCAATCATAGGTAAATTGCTGATGCCTTTCAGACTTTTTAGGGTTCCAAGCACACCCGTTTATCTATTTATTCTACTGAAGTAATTACAAGTTTGCCCTCAGAAACAGCAACCTTGATGAGTTTGGAAGGATGAAACCCAGCTTCCTGAAGCCACTTTCCGGTCAATGTAAGCTTGGGAACTACTTTAGGCATACTTGCGTATTTTCCCTGCCTGTAATTCGGCTGAAGTTTGATGATCCGCGTCATGATTAATCCTCCGATGGTTTCATGATAAAAATGGCAGGTGACGGATCGTCAAAATCGCGAGCCTGAATAACCGATTTTAGAGTAACCAAACGCATATTCCGGTTACCCTCCAGTTCAGGATCAAGTTTTTCGTTTGGTTCCCAATCGCCTTTGTCAGCCAGTACCACATTCAGCTTGTAGTTCAGTGTATGCCCGGAACAAGCTCTGGCGGCAAACATGAACATATACAATACATCCCACAGCCGCCCGGCTATGGATTGGCCAGCATTGGGTACTTCGGGGACTTCAACGTACTTATCCCAAACTGCACGGGTCAGATAAACCGGATGCTTAATCCCTGCCTCTTTTGAAATCTTTTGATCGACAAGGACTAAAAATCCATCTTCCACAGCCTGTTTGGTGCTGTAAGTGTCGATTACTTCCCAATCTGATAAATCATCCATTTATTTTCACTACTGCCCTGTAGATTTTTATAGGCTTCTGGCTCGCCTGTTAATTTGAACCCATACCAGATTGAGCAGTCCGGATTCTTGTCAATGGGCGAATGTCAGTTTTGAAGTGAAGCGAAAAAGTGACCGAGTGCGAAGCAAGCTTTTCATTTCCCATCAGGAAGGAGAAAAGCTCCCTTGACTTTTCCGGAATGCGTAAATAACTTTGGGCGAGAATTGATAGAAGAAAAGCTCTCTCTGTAGTCTCGGTTAAACCCGAATAAAAAGAAGAAATATGGGAGATATTGAATTTAGTAAAAAAAAATGGCCGAAGCCATTTTGGTTACATCAGACCTTCATCGGCAAAGGAAAAGTAAGATTCAGAAGTAATAATTAAGTGATCTAATACAGCGATGTCGAGAACTTTGTTAGCTTCGCGGATCTTCTTGGTCAGATCTTTGTCAGCTTCGCTAGGAACCAGGTTTCCAGAGGGATGGCAATGGCTCAATATCAGACTGCAAGCATTTGATTTTAAGGCTGTTTGCATGATCATTCTAACGTCTGCAATTGTGCCGCATAAACCTCCTGCTGAAATCTGGCAGTAACCCAATACTTTGTTGTTCCTGTTCAAACAAAGGATGTAGAAATATTCACGGTAATCCAAACTAGGGAAGATGTCTTTTAAATAGGAATAAGCATCTCCGGAAGTAACCACCTTTGGCAGTTCTGATGCTTTGTACTTGGGTTTGTAACTGATTTCGATTTCACACAATGTTGAATTAAACAGTTCACGTGGAGTAAATAAATTTGTTTGCATTTTAAGGCACCGCTGCCCGGCGGATTTTTTAAGGCATCTGGCTCGCCAATTAATTTTGAGCCAATGCACATTGAGCAAACCGGATTCTTGTCAAGGGCGAATGTCATAATTCATCAATCCCCTTCGACTGAGCTTACGCCTATGGCTCAGGGAACGGTTGATGAATTTGACCAAGCGCGAAGTGTGGCTTCGACAAGCTTCGCCGATACATTGATCGAAGCAACCCTTGACTTTTCCGGAATGCGGAAATAAATTTGAGAAAAATTTAGTGAGAGATGACCTTTTTTAATGAAGTTAATGCAGTAAATACACAAATCATGATTACTAAATGGTGGAAGAATAAGTGATGGATGGTAGGTAATAACTTTATGCTCTTGTTTTTCTCTTGTAAATCTCTTTTTGCGAAAACGACTCGTTTAGAACAGTATATAATTGCTGATCAGTCATTTCTATAACCTTTTACATTTTAAACTCAGAAAGCGATGTGCAATTTACTCCATAGTAAACTATTATAAGTTTATAATAGTTGTTGAATCTGAATTTCGGTTGCTATTCGTGCCCGGATTTCTTCATAAATAGCAATATCAACAGTTTCTTTTACTTCGAGTGAAACAGCAAGGCCATAGCGGATTGGTTCAGTGAATGAATTTGCATCTGCTCTGCAGTTAACTTTTATTGCCAAATTATCTCCATCAATATACGGTGTAGCTTCAATCCCTTCAAAAACTTCATGTTGAACGGTTCCCCTTCTGACAGCATTATGATCGGCATCTTCTCTTTTAACTCCGATAAATTCATTATTCGCTTCGAACCAAAGGCTTGCTCCACGATATTTCTGATTATTAGGGAAAATTGGAGTAATCCAAGATAATGTTATAGTAAGCCTCCTCCATACTCTTTGAGAACTCAATGATGGAGGAAGTGGTAATTGATAAATATGAGCTCCTCCATCTAACAATTCACCATAGCCAAGTATCGTTGCTCTTTGCTGGTTGCAATCCAGCACCTTGCTAATATCAGGTAATCCATATCCCATCCATCTGCTTATCCATGATTTTATTTGATATGCGTCGTTTATGTGTGCTCTTAGGATTTCTCGAATTTTGTCACCGGATTCGCTCCATGTACATCCATGAACTAACATTGATTTTAACAATACTGGTATGTACAAATTATTCTCAAAATTAAGCAACTGAATATCAAAAATGTCATGCAATGCATCATAACAAATTGCTGATGAACGGGTAATTAATGCAGTAGCATTGCTTGTTCCTCTTGTAAATTTGGTCTTATTAATATCTCCTGTGTCATCTGTTGCTGCGGTTCTATTTCCAGGGGCTCTTGTGTAGGGTACAGGAGATAAGCTAATGTTATCATTTCCATTTAAAGGTTTTCTATAAAGTTGTCTTCCGCCAAAGTATATTAAATCAGGTTTTATTGCTCGACGATAACCACTTCCATAAGCTGAAACCGGACTTGGTAGATAAGTATCAGTAAATGGATTGATTATATCTGGAAAATTCTGAAATATCGATGTGTCATGATGTAATGCCCCGATGGTTAATGAATTTATACTCTCAGCGGGAGATAACAATCGCCTATTTCTTGAATTTTGGAATAATGATCTAATAATTGCTTCCTGTAATTCAGCACCTGTAAGTTCATTAAATTCGTTATTATTAACATCCAGAATAATATCCTCTGTATGGTTCCCTGCGCTAACTATAAATAAAACATTATACTTGAAACTCAACCAATCTAATAACCTGCCTAATGGACTCATTGCTTGATCAAACAATCTACTTCTATCCCCAATAGATAGATTAATTGTCTTAATACTTTGCGCAATTGCCTCTTCTCCATTTTCCCCTTCAAAGATTCGTTTAACTGCCCGATGAATTAAATCAACACCCAAAATTTCATTCGGCATTTCTTCGATTCTTCTTTCTCTAAAGTCATTCGAATTAGGTTTCATTATGGGTCGGAAGTAAATCGGCCTATTTAGCGGCTGTTCCGAATTATTTAAATCTCCATGTATTATCAAAGAAGCCATTGCTGTTCCATGATCTCGTTCAATTGCTCGATAGGCTTCGCTATAATTATCCGGATCATCGATTATTATGCGATTCGAAAGTAATGAATGGTTTTCCATCGGGACACCATCAAGAAGAGCAACAACAGGATTTCCAGAAGGAAGCGGTTTATTGTCTGTTTCTGGTATTTCTTCTATGATTTGACCTTCTGTAACCACACTTGAAAATTGTCCAGTTGGTCTAAAAAACATTATACCATCACACTTAACAAATTCACAATTGGGATGTGCAATGATATCCTCGATTGAGTTTGCTGGTAATTCTCCCAAAAGGGCATGATAAAAAATCCCCTCAATACAAGTACTGCTTATTATCTGGCCGCCTAACTCATTTATTAGTGTTCCAATAGTAGCCTGAACTCTATTCCGTATGCCAATTGAACTTCTATACCATAGTTCTATTTCAAATCGTACCGATCGATTAGGATCAATTTGCAAATTTTCTTCCCAATATTTAATAACACCGGATTCAATTAATCTTTCATTGATTCCCCAACGCCTAATGTCCTTCAAATAATTAAAAACATTTTTGAATTTTGTCAATCCACGCTGGAATTGCATATTTGGATTAGCAATATACTGTTGCCATAAAGAGAGTAATTCTGTCATTGCTCTCTGATTTGACATTAATAAGTAGAGCTTTCCGTTTAATATTTTTTCGGCATCACCCTCTAAATAAAAATTTCCATCCGGGGTGATTGCATCTACATCCAATTCACCTAACCACTCCAAATCTCTTATTTTTTGGACAGCTTTAACAAACATGTCAACACTTCCAACTGTTTCAATAATAATTACTTGCTCAGGATCTATCCCTATTGTGGTTTGTTGGATTTCAACATTACGTTGAGTAAATGCAGTTTGTAATTCACGGAATAAAGGAGAGAGTCTTTCGCCTTGACTGTTATGGGAAGGATAGTGGATCCCAGAAGACCCAAAACTTGGTTTTTTTTTTGTTCTATCGGCAATTCCTGGAATTGGAAATAATAATAAAGGTCTATCTGCCATTACCTATTATTTTTGAGATTCAACTTTTATAGTATTGGCATGCCAACTGTTAATTTCTTTTGAAATTATCTGTTTCATATTTGCATCAGGTAAAGAGAGAACATATTTTCTCAAAACTGAAATTCCAAACTCTTCTACTTCTGCATAATTAGAACCAAGCAGTCTTTTTGCTAAAGTGCTTGATGCATATACAAATGAGAGGTTATGCTTTCTTTGAAATTTATCAAACCATTGTTCAATATTTAAGCGTGTTGGTAACGGTAGGTTTATTCTAACTTGAAAACGACGCCACACAGCTCTGTCCAATAGCTCAGGATGATTGGTTGCACCAAGTACCAAAACATGACTTGGCAATGAATCAATTTGCAACAAAAGAGAACTAACAACCCGCTTTATTTCACCTGTTTCATGTGTATCGCCCCTTTCTTTTCCTAATGTTTCAAATTCATCAAAGAACAATACACATCTACGAGTACTGGCAAACTCAATTATCTTTTTTAATCTGACTGCCGTTTCTCCAAGATAAGTACCTATTATTCCTTCATATCTTACAACAAATAATGGAACCATTAAAGATTCTGCCATCGCTTCTGCCAATGACGTTTTACCATTGCCAGGAGGGCCAATTAAAAGAATTCTGTTTCGAGGTTCTAATCCATACGAACGAAGTAATTCAAATCGATGCTGCTCTTGTGCTATCTGATTACAAACAAGAACAACATTGTCAGGTAATATTAAATCAGATATGGTTTTTTTTGGGAAAATCTCAAAAATGAAATTTTCAATTCTATTATCAATAATCGATTTTGTATTTGATAAAGATTGTTCCGGAATAGCTTTATTTAGTTCAGCTTCCATTTTGTCTGCTAACACAGTATGTTTGATATTTCTTTCTTCAGCAATTACAGCTTCAGCTACTTTCCTAAACATTTGGTTATTGCCTGAAAGCCCATGTCTAATAAGGTTTAATAATAAGTCAGCTCTTGCCATTTGCTTTATATTTTTCTATTTATAGCGTTATTAATTAACTTGAATGCAAATTTAGAACTTAAACATCAAGAATCACCATTCCGATTTGACTTTACAAAATCAAGATCAAATAATTACAGAAACTAAAACCTACGATTCCTCTTTATAATATATCTTGTAAAATTTTCTACCGTGTTCATCTACGCCTTGTTCAATCAATTCACGGGAACCATGCACGTAGATGTGGAAATTTTTATCCAACTTGATAATGCTTTTAATTGAACGGGCTTGTTTCTTAACCGCAGATTCTGAGATCGTAAAGTTGTCGGAAATCTGAATTTCCCGTTCTTCTTGAAAGTCAGATTTATATTTGTTGAAAATTTCAATCAAATCTGGTTGTTCGATTACTTCGCTGGCAAATTGCGCCATATCGAAACTCTCCTTTTCCTTAAAAAATTGAACTGACTTATTAAGAAAATCTACCTGATCGGCTTTGGAAACCTCAAATTGTTGGGGAAGACCTTTTGTTACAAAGTTTTTGCAAAGCGAGAGAATGTTTTGCGTATTGTAATATTCATCTTTGCGTGGCTGAACATGTAGAAAATCATTGATCCAGTATTGTGCCTCTGCACCTTTGTTGGTATTATCTACCACTGCAACAAAATATCCGTTTTCTTTTTCAGTATTGAAAATCAAACAACCTTTATCCAATTTATTGATATTCACCCCTTTTTCACTCTCTATCTCAAACCCATCACCCGAAGGATATACTTTCAAAAAAGTATCCTTGTTTTCCGATTTAAACAATCCTACCGCATCTACCTTTTCTCCATCAATAATGCAATCTTTGAAATAAACCGTGTAGAACTCACCGCCTTTTATTTTCGGATGCACACTTTGTTCATAGAGATGTTTCGCAAGGTTTACCGACTGCTCAAAAAGTTGATCTGGATTATTGAAAATTTCAGAAACAAAACCGTTTACCTCGTTGTATTTTAAATCACTTTCATGATAAAAGTTAAAGTATTCTTGTGATTTGAAGGATGATACAAAATAATGAGTGAGTAAATCCTTTAAGCTTTTCTCAATTTCAATTACTTTTGCAGACATTTTATACCCTTCATCTGCTATTTTATTTCCCACCTTATGCAAGCATAAGCTTTTAATATTTGTTTCTAAAAAATTTGAGATCATACTTTTACTTATTTTTCTTGTACGCTAAAAATTTATTGTAAACAATAGACTTTTGTCTATCCATTTCAGACAATAATTGTGTTTTCAAAACCTTTCTTAATCTTGTATCTAAAGCTAACGAAGGAGATATTGTAGATATATTAAGTTCAAATTCCGAATTTTCTTTCTTCCCTGTTGTAATATCTGGAAATCCGAAACTAACCGTAAATATGCCAGTTTGCCCTTTTAAATTAAATGAGAATATAGCATCCAAACTCCATAAAATCAAATGTTTGTGATATTTATTGTCCTCAATAAAGAACTTCTTATCGAGAGATTTTCCAGACAATAAAATTTTATTCATGTCTTCCATCCATTTTATCTCGTCAGGAAGAACAGTTTCTTCTGGTTTTATAGATATATCTTTGATATTTTCACATTTAAAATAATCGCATAATAAATGATTGGTCAATCGAAAGAAAAAAACGAAACGTTCTTCATTAGTGAAATCACTAAATGCTATTTTTCTTAACTGTTCATTGTCAGCAATAAATCCTTTTTTCTTATATGCTTTTATTTGCTCTTTAACAGCAAATTCTGCTAATTCCTTTGTTTCTGGAGCTGTATGGGTAATAATAACTCTTCCTTTTCCATTATTTTCGTTAATGAATTCAATAGTTCCAACAAACGTATTAGTTTGTTCGTACCATGATTTATTTATATCCTGCCTATTTATCGTAAATTCAGCTTTTAAATGGTTAGGGTTATTATCTACCTGAACTAATCTTATTGGTTGCTCAAGCGTACAGGTTGGCAATTTTCGTTTTATAAAATCCGCAACATTCACACTTAATGCATCAGACGAAAATATTTGAATATTTTCATTCCAATTTATATCTCTTGAGTTAACCTTTTTATTGTCTTCTTTTGTTGAGAAAGCCTCTCTAATTTTATCAAATTCTTTAGGAGATAGTAATAATGTTTGCAATAATGGAACCATAAAATCTTTATCTGTACTTAATGCAAAAACACCTCTTTCTCTCAAAATTCTAAATAATTCCGCTACAGATATAAATTTTTGATTTGCAAAACCTCTTAATTGCTCCCCATAAGGTAAAATCTTCCGGATATCTTTATGTTCGTAATTCATGACTAAAATACATTTAATGGGTTACTGAAATTAACAACTTTTACAGTCTTAGTAAAATCAGCAGATTGAAATTTTTGTTTTGCTAAAGTTACAGTTTGCTTGTGGACAAGTTCTTTGTAATCAGGAAAAGCAATTATTACTTCACCAATAAGATCTGTTGTAATGTCTTTTGATAGTCCAATTAATCTCATTAAATCTTCTTCATCAAAATCATCCAATGTTGCTAAAAACAAACAAGTTTCTCTTACATTATACTTGTTTACTAATTTGATAGGGATAATACTCGAATTTAGGTATTCAACAGGTAATGTTTTACCTACATTCTCTCTATTTTGAGGGTTTATATTTTGTCCTGTATTTGGATAATAGAAGAAGTAATCAAAATTTTCACTCATTGTTTTGATATATTTCATAACCTCAATAATAAAGCCTACTCGCTTATTGTCCATTATGTAAATAGTTTTATTTACAATTGTATCTGCGATGCGAGCAGATGAAATGATATTGATCAAATCATCATTGCTATCTTGTTGGCTATTTAACCAAAATAAAACTCCTACATCATTTATTGTAGAACATGAATATCCAGAAACAACAGAATCTTTTATTGCTGAATTATCAAAACATTCAAGTGTTGTTATCAAATCATCCATAAAATCCTTGAATATCGCTGTTGGACTATTGAGATATTTGATCGTCTTGTATTTTGAAGAGACAACTACATTGTTAAGTTGTCCAGAAACGAGTTGATTCATATACGAATACAAAAAATCAATACCATGAGTTATTTTGGGATTTCCATTTTCATTTAAATGTATATGCGAATTTATACATGGTATTTCTATTCCTTTAGCTAAATCATTCCAACCAATTATAGAGAAAAACTTTTCAATTACATTTTCGCCATACTCTCCAATTTTTTTTGACCATTCTCCCATAACATTTATATTTAGGTTGTTAGTATTTCCTTTTCAAAACTTCACATCCGGCAATCCCTTCGTAATTTCCACTGTTTTCACACTCACATTGATAATGCTCAGCAGCAAATCCCGGATGTAACGAGGATTGCCTACTTCGGTGACCCAGTCGTTGGGGTCGATGCGGATACTCGATTCTTTGTGGGTGGTAATTTGATAGCGTCCCAAGTTTAAAGTTAATTGGAAATGTTAAAATGTAATAGTTTTGCAAGTTACAAAATCACAACTAACTAAACATTATTATTAGTAGTGTTTTCTGAGCAATTTATTAACAGAAACACTGAGGCTTTTACCTCATTGTAACCTATTTAAATTGTTATGGCTATTTTCCGTATTGCGTGAATTTCAATAAAAACAAGTATAATAAGGATCTTACTCAATTAGCAGTGAAGAACCCAAAAAACCTTGCAGTTTGGTAATCAACCAATCTTTGTGAAATGGGTTATCTTGGTTCTCCGACCACCAAAGAATTTTGAGTTTTGAGTTCAATATAGTTGCGGGAAAAGGATTAATGCATCAGGTAGATAAAATAAGTAAAATTGGCTCCGTATTTTCAGTCCTGTGCTATGGGTAAGTGTGGGTTCTGGATTAACTGATTCAGGGAGTTAATCCAGAACTTACACGTGGGGCGATGAAGATTGTTTGGTGAACGAATGAATTAGCATGGAGTGCAGCTATCCCTAATCAGGATAGCGGGAACGTAAATGCGTTTGAAATGAGTGAGCCGGACGTTCTGCAATCGCATGACCTTTTGTTCAGATTATAATCTTCTCTATTTTACTTTTTCTTTGACCTGAGCAACAAATTCGTTGGCTGGTTTAAAAGCAGGAATGTTATGAGCAGGAACAATAATGGTGGTATTTTTGGAAATAATACGTGCAGTTTTTTCTGCTCTTTTTTTCACGATAAAACTTCCGAAACCACGAAGATATACGTTATTCCCACCGGTTAAAGAATCTTTTACTGTTTCCATAAAAGCCTCAATAGCTTTTTCTACTGTCACCTTTTCAATACCAGTGTTTTGGATTATTTCCTTTACGACATCTGCTTTTGTCATCTCTTAAAATTTTTAATTATCAATAATTTATACTTCTAAAATAATTGGAGAGCAAATATAAGATTATTAATCAGATAGTTGCCCTTTTCTCAGGGTACATTTTACCTTAAGATGATGACATTTTCAATTTGCGACACAAAAAAAGCCTTTTCGGCTTTCTTTTGGTTTCACCTAATAAGGAAGGTCATCTTCAGCCGGTTGAGCCTGTTTTTTCGAACTCTTTTTGTCAGCTTTCTTTTGTTTTACTGGTTCGTCCTGAACTGGATTGTCACTGGAAACCTTGGTCTGGAAATAGCAAGTGTGAGTTCTGCCGAATTTATCAGCTTCTTTCAGTTTAGCCACCTCAAATGAGAGGTACTTTTTACCGTCCTTTTTGTTTTCAAAAATTGCTTCATCAATGAATTCGACTGGGATTACTACTCTCACGATGTCAAGGTTTTCTAGCTTAGTTCCTTTTCCGATGTAATGTTTTTCAAAAGTTGTCATAATGTTGAATTTTGAGTTATAAAAAAAATTTCTGCATGATGACTATTCTGATGAAGGGTGGCAATGAAGCAACTGGAATACCGCGGTTCGACAGGCTCACCGAACGGTGAACCAAGAACAAGGATATGCCGGGAAAATTCATTGACGAGTTTCCTTCCATCTAAGAATAAATCTTTGTAGATAATTTTGGACTAACGGCTCAACATTCTGTCAACCGTAGAAAATCCACACCGGGAAAGGTTACTCAGGAAAACCCTAAGCTTTTCATAGAGCTTTTGCCAGTCAGTACTTTGATTGTATTTGAATAGGCATTGAAATAGTAACAATTGAGGCTGTGTTAACGAAGGAAACAAATCGGAAACCATACTTTTTTCAGGCATATGGCACTGACAAATCTCAGGAAACAAACCAAAACTAAAAATGCAAAAATGAAGAAAACGGGTTAAAAGGCAGATGATCTCAATAAGCTGAGACCAAAAAGCCGAAAGGCTAATTTGGGAGCAAAAGTGTACTGGAGACTGGGAGTTAGCGAACAAAAAAATGGAGGCGAAGCCTCCACTCTTGGTTAAAGGTTAATTAGCTCTTCAACATCGCGGATTTTAACATCCAGCGTGCGTTTCATCTCATCAATCACTGAGCTGATTACTGCTGAGTTGGAGGTTTTAAACTCGTTCCCGTTGGCATCTTTCAAACTGATCACTGAACTGAGTGAATCGGCCCCGATCTGGAAGGTTTGCAACTTGCGCCGCGAATCGTTCAATGTCTTCCACCGGTCAATCAGCATCGACAAATCTTCAACCCTTTGAATCCGTTCTTCAAGGGTCAGCTTACGGGCAGCTTCTTCAACTTTTTCTTCTTTGACCACGGTCATCGTTGGTGCAACAGGACTCACTTCAGCAACTTCAACGCCATTGACTGTTTTCTCGGCAACATTTGATTTACCCATATTTTTTTGCCCATGCCCTTGGGTCTTATTTTGGCTTCTGGCACTGCCGGTTAAAATTAAATTGCGGGAAGAAATCATTGAGCCGGACGGATTCTTGTCAATGGGCGAATGTCAGTTTCGCAAGAATGGAGAAAGTGACCAAGTGCGAAGCATGGCTTCGACAGGCTCAGCCATCAAATACTTCGATCAATGCAACTGTGGCTGAGTTTATCGAAGCCACCCTTGACTTTTCCGGATGGCGATCAATACCTTTGCACGGAATTTGAGTGTAACAAGAATTTCTCTGTATTCTCCGGAAAGCCTCATTATTTTTAAACGACCAAAAAAAGGGGCGTAAAAGCCCCTGGAATTTTTAGTATGCACATGGACCACATCCATTATAAGCATCTTCATCGGCTGCCGATGACCTGAACTGGCTATATGGAACTTCGCCACATTTCAGGCAATACGCTTTTCGGTCGGATGGCCAGTAATAGATTTGAGTTCCTTTTTTGATGCTACATCCGCATTTGGAGCAGACTGAAGTAAACTTTGCAGTTAACATTCTGGGATCATTTTTGTAAGTCATTGTGTATCGTTTTAGTGAATGAAATTGTTTTGATTAGAATATTGAGAGTCCACTTTTTCAGAACCCCAGACTTCACGCATTTCGTCCATTGACATCAGTTTACCTGACTTTTTAAAGTATTCCCCTTTATGCCAGTACCAGGCCGCTTTTGGATGTGAAAATTTGTATCCTTCACCTTTCAATGTTTCCCTTACAGTAAAGGTGTTCCCTGTAATCCAGATCCATGAACCAATTAGTTCAATAACAATACCTTTCAAAAAGATAATCCGGTCTAACCTTTGGCGTATTTCTTCTGAAACTTGCTGCTCATACTCTTTTCTTCCTTCTGAAAAGGTTTCGTTGCTGTTGATCAACTTTTTGGACAGCCGGTCATACTGATCATTCAGAACCTGCATCAGATGAGTATCTCCACCTTTATCTGGGTGATAAATAAATGCAAGTCGGCGGTACTCCCTGCGCAGTGCATCTAGTGTTGTAATTCCTTCGAAAAATTTCATTTGATTTTACCAATGCCCTTTGGATTTTTTGTGGCTCCCTTCGATTTTTTTCAGGGCTGGTCTGGCTCGCCTGTTAATTTTGAGCCAAAAACGAATTGAGCAGACTGGATTCTTGTCAACGGCCGAATGTCAGTTTTGAGTATGCGAAAAACTGAACTAGCGCCTTCGGCGTTGTTTCGGTTCGATAAGGTCAGTGCACATACCACCGAAACAAGCCTTGACTTTTCCAGAATGCGCAAATACCTTTGCACATAATTATAGGAGAGAAAACCCCCTCCGGGAATTCACTAAAAAAAAGCATAGAAAAAGAGGCTTTTGGCCTCTTGTAGCACAAACTGCTACGATTATTTTTCGTAACAACTTTTATAGGATTCATACTCGAACTCAAGCAATTCTTTGTCAAGCTCATCGGCAGCACCCTCGAAATAAACCGTTTCCAGATATTCAACGAAAGCTTCCCAAACGGTGTTAGTTTCCTGATTCTTTGCGGCTGATTTTAAAGTGTAAGTTTTCATACGATAGTTTTTAAAAAATTCATGCCCTTCTTACTGTTGAATTTTTCGGTAAACAAAAAGCAACTGGAAGATTTTTAGGACAGTATGGAAGAAAAATACCGGGAAAATTATTGTTTAGGCGTAGTCCTTAGCCGCTAAATTCAATGGTTTCTTTGTGTGGATTTTAATAAAAACAAGTATGATGGAGGCATTTACACTATCAGCCGCGAAGGAACTAGGAACCTTGCAGTCTGGAAATCAACTAATCTTTTAGAATTGGTTTATCTTGGTGATCTGAACAAGCAAGAAGTGTGGCTTGCATTGGAATTAGAGATAGAAGCCGCCCTTTTTTTCCGGAATGCGTAAATAACCTTGGTGAAGAATTGAGTGAGAGAAAAAACTAAAAAAACAAGATTATAGAGCTGATGATAATTCAAGTCACAGATGCCAAATAGAATTAATCTCTTAAGTTCTACTTTTTGTCTAGATACTTCTTCACTAATTCCAAAGGCCAGCTTATATAACCGTCATTCACTTCGATAATACGATTACATATACTTCTCAATCGATTATCTAATTCAGGATGTTGACTTTCAAACAAATCAGTCATAAGATTTTGTAGATTATTATCTGGCCTCGGATAGTGTTTATTTACAATTACCTCAATTAACGAACATATGTATTCCGTAGTTTGTAAGGTATTGTCCTTTCCCAAAAATTTCTGTAACTCTTTTAAAAAATCCCGCAAATAAACACGCTCGTAATCAGATTCAAAAACAAATAGGAACCGATTGTAGGATTCCTCATCAAGCGTATCAACATATTTGGATAATGAAAGCGTTTCAGAAATAACTTTTAATTTTTCATTTTCTGCATTAAGCTTCAGTGTTTCAATAATTTTATCCCACAAGGGAATAACCCGCATAAGCATCTCATGATTTTTTTTCAATTCTTTATAATCGTATCGCAAAATTTGTACTAAACGTTCAAGCCTATCTATTGGAGAGTTTTTCAAGAAAGTATCAATCAATTTATTGTTTACATCCTCATATCCCCAATAATAAGCAATTGTAATTTTCCGTGTTAACCCGCTTGATTCCTGAATTCCTTTTACGTCAAAGTTTGTTTCGATTGCTCTAAAATAATGAGGTTTTAACTTTTCGTGCAATTGTGGTGAATATCCCCTGAAATCCCAAAATAACCAACCTCCAAAAAATGATTTCCAATTTTCATCATCCAGTTGGATAAATTCATCTATCAGTTTTAGTGCAAACTCCTCATCAAAATAAGTATAACTAGTAACAAAAGAACCAAAGACAATAAATGAATCACGAACACCAGATTCAATACATTTTAATAAAGACTGTTTGAATTCGTCACTAAACTGATTGCTTTCATTCTTTTTATTTAATGCATCTCGACGGCTGATATAAAAATGCGCGAGTAATATTTTACCCTGGTTTGAATTTAAGGAATGATTTAGTGTGTATTCTCTCATCCCAGAATCTTCTATTACCTTGTTGATTCTGATCTCCTCGTACTTTACAATATTCTTGGTCAGAGTTAAAATAATCTTTCTACATCGTTCACGATAATCTTCAGGAAATTCACTTTCTTCTGAGTTATTGCCATGGGAAATAAAACTCGCTATACTTCCAGCTACAGTTTTTGAATTAATATAAGATTGAGACTGAATCAACAGCCTCTCATTTTCGGAAATTATGTATTTTAAGTATTGCTCAATAAAACAAAAGGTTCGTTCCAGATCGACACAATTCCGGTTTTTATTATTTTTCCAATTTTCCTCAAAAACACTTATTATGCCATCGGCATATACATAAGGGAAAACAAAATCTGCTTCAATTAATTCATAGAACTTCAAGGGATTAAGCGTCTGAAGTTGCGCGATTGTAATAGCTAATTGCCTAATACTTCCCTGATTCCATTTTGTTTCGGAATCGGGTACAAATGTTTGTATATATTCAATAATTTCTTTGTTCTCTATTTTGTTTAAATCGTCAAGGGATTTAGGTGAGAACTCATGATACCATCTTGTTCTTCCCGTATCATCCAATTCTCCAGAACCATATTGTTTACCTTCACTTAAAGCTTCAAATCGATTTTCAAAGAACTCGTCGTTTCTAATAACATTATACCAACTTAATTTCCATCTTTTAATTGAGTCTTCGTCGTAACTATTTCTGTATTTATAAGGACCACCATTGATTTTTTCATCCAGTGACTCTTTTTGCTCTTTCGTTAGTTTCAAAAGGTTTCGTTTTAAAAATTCTCGAAGGTCATTTTTTATGATTTGCTCCTCAAAAACCAACTCAGGCGTTCCATTAAAGATTTCTATGATGAGATCGCTGAACTGCCAATTTGCATCGATTAGGAACAACGAAAGCTGGATAAAAAACTCATGTCTCTCATTAATAAAACCATAGATTAGTGACCTTACTAAATCTTCTTCTATAAATGAACGTTCTTTTAAAACATTCTTTAATATCTTTACCAAAGATTTTTGATTGTAATGATAACTCTCGTCATCATTAAATATGCTATAATCCCTGTCATTGAAAGCAAATTCATTAAATTGTTTACCAAACTCGCTAAAATTTTCAGTGAGATTGGTAACCTGATTGAAATCATCTTTTACCACCTCTTTTACTACAGCAAATGCTAAATCTTCACCTTTGCCTTTAGGATCAAACGAAACACAAAAACCAGAGCCATCTTCAAGTTTTTCTTCAAAAACTTTGTTTCCAAGGTATCTTAATTGAATAGTATTTTCATTTTCATTTAACATATACGATACTGTATAGAAATGCTTTTTGATTAAAAAGTCTTCTAGCGTTTCAATAAGAAAATCAATGAACCGATTTGAAAATTTTGTTGCAATCGTTTTATATATGTTCTTATGGATGGAGTCATCATCAAAAGCATCGGATAAATAGTGCTTTGAAATATCTTTCGATTTATAAGTTTCAATAATTAATATTTCAAACAATCTCTCTGCCTTCTGCCAATCGGAAGAATTAGCGGAACTTATAAGACTTTTTAATAACCGTGTATAAATTGGATGTTCTAAATATTCTAGAGATTCTTCGTTACTTATCCACCGGGCAAGATGATCCTCAATAAATTCAGATGAAATATATTCGCAAGGAATGTTGGCCAGAATATCAATAAAAAATGATTTAATTCTAAAACTCAATTCTTGTTGTTTATTATTTCCAAAGTAAGACACCTGGGTGATAATCGATATCAACTCTTTAGCTAATTTTGAAGACTTAATTGAACCGTCTTTTAATGCCGCTGAGATCTTCTCAAAATAGATTACAGGAGTGTATAAAAAATAGTCATGATTCTTTTTAAATTCGTTAGATACAAAAAACTTATCTGGAGTAAAAAATCCCTCTAACTTTAAATTATCCCAGTGCTCAATACCTTTTATATTCAGGAAAAGATGGTTTAATGAATGTTCATCCTGTTTAACAATTTGCATAACATCTTCAATTCCATTCCCATTTTTCAGGAATGAATTAACGACCTCTAAGTTTTCTATGGTTTCTCTTTCAATTATTTTTTTCCAGTTTTCTAAAACGCCGCAAATACGATAGTAACCATCAGTATCTAAGTAATATGGAATCGCAGTAACCCCCAATTTGTCGAAATATGTTGACTGAACTTTAAAATAGCTAATATCTGTTGAATAAGTCGGAAGTAAAATAAAGTGTCTCTTCCTATTTACAAAATTTGATTGTTTGACGTTTTTATTAGGCGAAAAAATCCTTTCAAGAACTGGAAACTCTGCCAATCCATAGCTAATGAAAAGAACAGTATATTCTTTAAATAATTTGCTCAAAAAATCTCTGATTGTCCCCCTGTCATTATAGTATTCATTGATATAATCTTCTGTTGTTAGTACCACGTTTGCCGGCTCCTTGATATGCCCATGGACCATGTAAACTTTATTCTTTGAGAATTCCAGTTCTAAATTAGTTCCGCCGATATACTCAAATATATCTCGTTGGACTAATGGAGTACTTTGCGGTTTCTTTCCAATCGGATTCAATGACACCTCTTGGCTTTCCACACTATCTTTTAATGCCGTTGCAAACTCCAAATCCAAATTAGAGGTAACTTTAATAAAATCAAATGTTTCAGAGCATAAAAGTTGATACGGATTTAAGGACATTTCTTTGCTAAACCCTTCCTTTTTTTTGAGTTGATCCTGGATAAATTCTGCAAATACAGCTGAATCTTTCCCCCTTATTTCTCCCTTTTCAAGATACTTCTCAAAAATTGAAAGTTTCTGTTTCGGGTCCGGGATCTCTTTTTTCAATCGTTCTCTTTCATGAAAATTGATTTTTCCTTTTTTCTGCAAAAAATCGATTGCCAGATCGGCTAATTCTCCCCAAAGTGGGTAATTAGCTGAAATAAGTTTTGACAATCCTGCTCCTACAAAAACAGCTACCTTTTTCAATTTAATCTCTTGCAAAAGCTCTTCTGGCAAATCATCCAAATCACTCCAAATAGTAAATGTTTGTTTTATAATTGTTTCATTTTCTATTGCACCAAGAATTGATTCGATCTTTGATTTTATCGCCTTATAAGTCAGAAATTCTGGCCGCAATTCGTAATATTCTTTTACTGAGTATGGAGTATTTTGAAAAATTGTAAGTAACTCCATTTTGTCATCATCCCTAATATTAAGTCGGTGACATAAATGTTCAAATTCTCCTTTGTAAATTATTTTTCTCATAGTTCTTTACATGAACGTAGTTATCATCACAAATTAGGGGAAAATTCAACATTTTCTTACCCAATTAAGAGCTAAGTGACTCTGTTTGATCAAAAGTCATTTTAATAGTCTCCCCAAATATTATTGGAATAAGCTTCCGGCTCTTTTAAATATCTATTTATGTCTTTTTTATATTGGTCATTGAATGGGCTATATATACCATATAATTCCTGATTCTCTTTTGATATTTTATCCAAATGATCACTAACATAAGTTAAACCAATAAATTCATCCAACCCCTTGAAATTGATGCGACGATGTTCCTTTCTTCCTTGTTTACCTTCAGTATAGCTATGTGAGATATTGACAAAAATTGAACAGAATTTCATAAATAGCCTATCATTATTTTTTATGGAATTGATAAATTTATCCAGTTTAGCTTTATCTGACCACTCTTTAAATCGATATATGATATAGTGGAAGTGCTTATTAGATAGTATTTTGTCTAACTGATTAATATCTAATTTTTCGCAAGATATTTTTTGCAGGTTAGATAAATGATTTGCAGAAATAAGTGCCCCATCTTTTTTGTTCGTTACAGCTTGTGTTTGAATTGAAATCAAATAGATTGCTCCATATATCCCATTACTCCGATTGATAGTTTCTTCCAGAATCTTATTATTTTCAAGTTTTTCATTTGATGCTAACAACTGGTAGATGATTCTCATTGCGTTCATATCTTCAGCAGTTTGAGACAACCCTATTGAGTCAGAAGAAAGCTTATCAGTAATATTCAATAAAGCAACAATCAAATTCTCAATTCTATCAGATGAACTAATGGCTTGTTTGTTTTCAGTATAATCTTGAAGTCTTTCTAATAGATTGTTTATCCTCTTATCTTGTATGAATTCGTTGAATATGGATTCCAATTTTGTTGAATCAACTGTAGCGGCGATGGTGCTATCAATTTCGTATTGAGTTAATTCTCCATCATTTCCACCTGGAATCAATGTAAAATATGCATCAAAGAATTCCGTAGAGCAGATTCTCAATTCACGTCTCCATTCTGCATAATTGAATATGGTACTCCCCAATCTGTCTTCAAATAAATTGTCTAATTGCGGAAACATTTTAAAAATCAAATTTTTGGTTGATTTTTTGTGATTTTTTGGAATTAATTCGAATCCCTGCTCAATGTCTGCAGCTCTTGTTTTCTTCAAACTTCCCAGCTCCATCTCAAGTTCATTTACATTTGCAAAAAGGTATTTCCTCATCTTGATAAAACCATAAAATTCTGGTGCAAAAACCCTTATGGCCTCGATGCAAAAAAAGTCAACCGGATTTACTTCATAAGTTTCTTCTCTAACTAAAAATTTAATGTTTAACAATAAACTATTATAATATCGCTTTACATCCCTGATATTGGTAAAAAAATTATTGTATCCAGCATTAAAACAGGTCGACCAATGTTCATTTTCTTTAGTAAAAAAACGTTGTCCTCCATTTGGCAATAACAGAAGAATATTATTAAGATGATCGAATAAAAACGAATGGATCTTGCTCTGATTTACAAGCGGAAGATCAAAATTCACTTGTACAATCTTTTTTAAATATTCGGCACCAGAAATGCCGTTTTCTTCATTCAAACTTTTTATGATTATTTCCTGCTCAAATGACAGAAGGTATATAGTATTGGGGAAGTCAGCATTAATCCGGGTCAGCTTAAATATTTCCTTTATTTCCTTTTTCGTTAATCGATCAATATCATCAATAATAATTAATAATTTCTTTTGTCTATTTATAAGTATCTCTTTTAAGTCTTCTTTAACTTCTCCTATAGTTTTTTTCCCATTGTCAGACTTGTATCTATAAATCATTGAAAACTTTCCTAAAATAACTTTAGATAGAGATGATAAAATAAACAAAATGCTGATTAGGCTAAGAACGATACTAATCACCTTGAAATTAGCTAAATTCAAAATTTGGCTTAATGAAAAACCAATAATCCCCATTATAACCAAAATATTTCTGGTCAATCCGTTGAATATTGATTTCTCGTTATCGAAATTTATAAGATTGCTGTATAACTCCAATTTTTTTGATATTTGATAATCTACTTCATTTTTTTTATTGTAGCCAAGGTGGGTTGAAATTTCTTCAAAGAATTGAACGCTAAGATTTTTGTTATTTGAGTAAATCCAAGGGTTAAATTCAATTATTGTTGGTATCTCATCCTCTTCTCCCGTTTTTGTTTTTATTTGCTCTTTTAAAAGGTTGATAATGGATGATTTACCTTCGCCCCATTTTCCATTTAAAGAAATAATAAGACTTTGGTTATTTTTCCAAGAAGCGATTGCTTCCCTCAATTGTGCAACAAAAGCGGTTCTACCTAACTTATCTTCAAATGCCTTAATAATTGGATTTTCAGGAATAAAACTCTGATCGTTCATAATCGTTCAGGTAAAGTTTTTCCAAATGTAAGAAAATTGGTTTTATGGTTAGAAACGATTTTATTTAGATCAATATGTTTTAGTTAAAGAGTTTTGTCAAATATCCTTATTTTAGAAATAAAACTCAAATGGAAAAACTTCACCCTTCATTGAAACTCATGCGATGTGAATGATTTTTAGTAGATCACTTTTTTCGATATTCAGTGTTTTCTGATATGCCATCTATATTTGGGTAGTAAGTTCTTCTTATTCCAGATCAACGGATTTAATACTGTTAAACCAGTTTCAGAACTTTTCAAACAGTTCATTATCGGAATCCAGTTTTGATTCTTCCGGCGTGGAAAGGTATTATCTTTAAAAATGACAATAAATTCGTGGTAAGTTCCAAAATCGAGGTTATGAGCTTTGATGTTATATGAGTGTAATTTAATTTTGCGAGAATTTTTCTATTTTCCTCTTTTCACCAAATGCTTCAAATTATCATCCTTCCCAATCCGCTCCAATTCCTCCTTTACTATATCAAGCACATCCTTTTTTACCTGCTGATAATTCAAATCAATCTCAGATTGCATGATGTCATTTCCTTTGTCATCTGTAAAATTCACGATTTCAGGAATTGGTTTGTACAACATGGTTTCGGCAGAAACTGAAACATTATCCACTACAATTTCAGCATGGAAGATTTTCTGATCGATACGCTCGTCAAAGTTATCGGAAACAGCCCCAACAAACATACCCTGTGTCAGGTTGCTGATTTTTGATTGTGGAATCAGACTATCCATTTGAGTGCTAATGGAAGTCGATTTTTCGCGCTGGTTGATGGTCATGGACTGCCGTTTTTGCAATACTTTTCCGAAGCGCTCCGACAATGTTTTGGCCGTTTCTCCAACAACCTGGCCACTGAATATATTTCCGACGGTATTCATTACGACTTTGGCTTCTTTATCGCCATAATCCCGCGTTAATTGTGAGAAATCCTGAAACCCAAGGCAAACGGCCACCTTGTTTGAGCGGGCTGTAGCAATCAGGTTATCCAAACCACGGAAGTATATGGTCGGTAATTCGTCAATGATAACTGAACTTTTCAGTCTCCCTTTCTTGTTTATCAGCCTGACTATTCTTGAATTATACAATCCCAGAGCTGCGGAATAAATATTCTGCCGGTCGGGATTATTGCCCACACAAAGGATTTTCGGTTCATCCGGATTATTGATGTCTAACGTAAAATCATCACCTGTCATTACCCAGTACAATTGTGGTGAGATCATTCTTGAAAGCGGAATCTTTGCGCTCGCAATCTGTCCCTGTAGCTGGTCCTGCGCACCACCTTCCCAGGCATCCATAAATGGACTTAAATAATTCTCCAGTTCAGAATAAGAAGTCAGGATCGGGAAAATATCAGCGTACCTGCGGTTCAAAAACTCGATAGCGTGCGGAAAGGTGCAGTATTTACCATTTCTATAAATTTTCAGGTACCAGATAATTGCTGCAAGTAGGATAATCGGCGATTCCACAAAGAAATCACCCTGTTTTTGAATCCATGTCCGATTCAGGTTTAGCATAATGGTATATGCGGACTCGTAGGCATCCGAAATGTCCGTCATAAACGTCGGGTTAATCGGGTTGCATCGATGACTTTTTCTTGGGTTGTCGAAATTAATCACATAGAATTTCGGCTTTACTTTATATTTGTCAACGTTCTTCAGCAAGGTATTGTAGGCAATGGTGCTCAAATCATCGAACTTAAAATCGTATATATACATCGAAAACCCTTTTGAAATATGTTGTTTGATGTAGTTATTTACTATCGCGTATGACTTCCCTGAACCGGGAGTTCCAAGTACGATAGATGCCCGAAACGGGTTGACAACATTAACCCATCCATTGTTCCATTTCTTTTGGTAATAAAATCGGGTTGGCAGATTGACGGAATATTCGTTTTCAATCAACCGGATTTCCTGCATAAACGATTCATTTTCGGTATTGAAGACATCCTCCATCAGGTTGTTTTTCAAAAGGCGTGACATCCACAATCCGGCCACAGCAAAAAGATATAGCCGATTGTCATCGTTGTAATGTACAATGCCGTATTGAAAGCTGATGGAAGTGGCAAATGCATCAGCCACCAGTTCAGAAAGAAAACAATAAATCCGAAAAACAGGCAAATTGAAATTTTTGCCCAGGTGATCTTTTCTTCTTTTACGCCCTTGGTCCCCAAACAGGATAGTGCAAGAAACACCACTGCAAAAATTTTTGTCCAGATAATGGATGAAAACAGTCCGGTTGTCCTCTGGAAATTCAACAGGATTCTATCCACTACCCCGATCTGTATATTCCATTCTTTGATGGACTGATAACAGAACCAGTAAATGTTGATCAGCACGAACAATATGCTGATAGCCCGCATAAACTCCATGACCCTGGCCAACCCCCTTAAATCGTCTTCCTGTTGCATAATGACTGAATTTTAACTGGTTAATATGCGAACGTAAAGGATAATTTGTCCGATGTTGCAGTTACCCAAAGGGATGACTGCTTGTGTCTTTCAATTGGCAGTTCCTGTCCGGAGACTATTTTAGAAAAGACATCGTTCATTTATCTTGATAAAAGTGTTATTCAAATTCATTTTTATCGTGATAAAAATGTGCCTGGTTTATTTTTGATGGCTTACCTGTATTTCGAGTACAGACAGACTCAAAAATATAAACCATAAAATACACTTGATTATCTGTCACTTATATCTGCCTTCCAAACCTCCGTTTTTTCTTCTTCCGTTTCCGGTTTTCCGGATGATTATCACTACTATGCCCATCATGTTCTGGTAAAAAAACAGAAAAGAGGTCGCCCACCAATTCAACCACATCTTCAATCCGATCGTGGGATGAAGACCTGTTTTCCGCCTGTGCTGCTTGCTGTTCATTTTCTGGGTGCGTATTCAAATCTGCCTGAGAACCCATATTCGTATTCCGTTCATTACCAAATTGCTCATTAAACACGTTGGCTGAAAACTCTTTTCCGAGTCGCGAGCCATTGAATACTGTTTTTTGCTCATGGTCAATAAAAGTTGCACCATAGATGCGCCCCTGTTCATTCTCCCGGAACAAAACAGTGATCCCGTTTTTGGTAAGTTCTTTTTCGAAGCTGATCCGGTCGGGTTGTGATTTCATAGCAGCGGTAATGACTTGTTTGCTCCGCTCTTTCAATCCTTTCTGTTTGATGATTTCAGCCGATTTTTCCATTCGCATCTCCAACGCATCAATGCCGAAGGATTTCCCGAATTTAGAAGCATTAAAGGGGTTTCCCACCTTTTCACCTTGGCCATTCAAAGCAGAATAGACCAATCCCCGGTAAGGTTTGCCTTTTACTTCGCCCCTCACTTCCTCTACATTGATGTTATAGAATGAAAGCAAAGCTTTGTATTCTTTTAAACTTTGAAAATGATATTCCCGTGCAACCGGGCGAATCACGTTGGCGATCTGGTGCTTTACATCACCATCTTCATACCTTAGCTGTTTAAGTGGCACACCATCCGGTCGCTGTTTTTTCGTTGCCGGAACCAGCCCATATTTTTTCTCCAGTTCCCGGCAGGCGGCCATCGAACGCCGATGCTCGAAACTGTCTTTGATGCTTTTTCCTGTTTCATCTACGCGCAGCGATACGATATGGATATGTTCGCGGTCAATATCTTCGTGTTTATAAACAATAAAGGGCTGGTCACCGTAACCCATTTTCTGCATGTAGTCCTGCGCAATAGTAGATAGCTGCTCATCGGATAAAATATCTTTAGGATCAGGGTTAATGGAAATATGCAGTACCGGTTTTTCTGTTTTGATATTTGCCAAAAGATACGGTTCAAATGAGCGCATATAAATACCCATATCATAGATTCCGTCTTGTGGTTCAATCATCCGGTTGGTAAAAAGAACCGAAGCCTTTTGGTCATCCACTTTAATCTGGTTATATGACAGTACCCCGTAAAGCGAACTTCCCGAACCTATTTTTGTAACCATCGCTGTTCAAATTCATTGGTTAGCCGGATGATCTGCTTATTGATTTCAACCAGTTCGATGGTTGCTTTTTCCAGTTTATAGAGAAAAGCCAGGGCTTTTTTATCCGTAAAAGCGGTCTTAATCGCCTTGGTAGCTTGGTTGTAATTGATCCCGATACTTCGGAATTGCGAATGAAAAGTGGTTAAACGCATGTAATAGTCCATCGCCGCTTTGTCAATTTTGACCACTTTCAAGCGCTCATTGAAAACACAGGCTGATATAAAATGTGACTTATTTTTCAGTCCCGACTCATCAAACAGTGACAGGAACCGGGCATTATCAGCATCGTTCAGGTTGAACGAATATCTGTTCCGGCACGGATCAGTCTTGGGTTTACGCCCCCCGGCTCTCGGATTTCTTTTTTCTATTGTCATAACTTTTTTTGTTAGTGGAACCTGTGATGCTGCAAGCCAATTGATATTCGGGAATGGTTAAAAAACGCTGACTTCGGAAGCGTTTTTCCCCGGTCAAGGGGCAAGTTGTTTTCAGGCACTGAAAACGTTTTGAGGACCTCAAAACACAACTTGCTATCCCGTTTGTCGGGATAAAATCCGACGACAAAGTCGGATTGGGGCGTAGCGCGATTGACTTTCGCTGATACTATATCGACTGTTCTAATCATGGGGTAAAGTTACAGGCGTTTGAAACACCCGTCCAATCAGGCAGGTAGTCAACCGGTTCCAAATCAGAGCCAACCAAAGCCACAGAAATCCGAGCCGGATTTTACTGCTGTTTTTCCCTGTTTCTTGCGCAAAAATCAATTCTGTAAATAAATGATGCTGCAATTATTCACAGCAATAATTCATCAGAAAAGTGGATTGATATAAAAACAAGTCAGTAATGGAACAAACATTCAGCGGATCATTGAAAGGGTTATTCAGGGAAGCAAGTGCTCGCAGAATCAAAGATGTACTGACTTGCTGTCGTACTTGTTGTACATCAGTACTGTCGTATTGAACTGTTGGCTCAAACAGGTAAATAACCAATAAATAAAACCTTTTAATCATCAACAAAACAAAGGATTACAGATAAAAATCATTCACAATTTATTCAAGTAAAAACTCAACAAAATGAAAAAAGAAACCTTGTTTATTGCTTTCTCAACGCAAAAAGGCGGAATGGGAAAAACAGCGCTGACGGTATTAATGGCAAGCCAGTTGCATTATACCAAAGGGTATCATGTCGGTGTAATCGATTGTGACTATCCCCAGCACAGTATCGGGGAAATGCGCAAACGCGACACCGATTTGGTGATGAAAGATGAGTATTTCAAATTCCTGGCGTACCGGCAATTTTCAACGCTCGGAATAAAAGCCTACCCAATCAAAGAATGCACGGCTGACAAAGCCATTGACACGGCTGAAGAGTTGATACAGACTTCGGATAAAGATTTCGACATTATCTTTTTTGATTTGCCCGGAACATTAAACAGTCCGGGAGTAATCCGGACTCTGGCTTCGATGGATTATGTCTTTACCCCTGTCAGCGCTGACCGGGTGGTTCTGGAAAGCACATTGCAGTATGCCACCATGCTCAACGACAACCTGATTATCCCTAAAAAAGGGAATCTGAAGGGACTCTTCCTCTTCTGGAATATGGTGGACGGACGGGAAAAAACCGCATTGTACGAAGCATACGAAAAAGTAATTGCGGAACTGGAACTGAAAATGCTGAAAACCATCCTGCCGGACAGTAAACGTTTCCGCAGGGAAGTTTCGGACCAGCGCAAAACGGTATTTCGTTCCACGTTGTTACCGGCAGACAAAGCACTGCTCAAAGGCAGCAACATCAAAGCACTGGCCGACGAGATTTGTAAAACGATAAACCTGGAAAGCAATGGCAACCAATAGGAACAAAGCTGAAGGCATCGACGAATCGTTACTGCTTTCATCCATTAAAGAAAAAGTTGTTGCCCCAGTCCAGCCTGCTGAACAATCCATTCAGGAAAATGAAGCCGGAAAAATTAGAGAGCAAAAGGATTCGAGAAGAAAACGAACCTCTGTTGATTACAGCACTACTTTTCTGCAAAAAAATGAGATCAAAACCAGGCAATGCGTGTATATCAGCCAGCGCATACACACCACTATCTCCGAGATTGTTAAGGTAATTGCAGACAAAGAGGTATCGGTTGGAGGTTACATTGACAATGTACTGCTGCAACACCTGGAAACCCACAAAGAAGAGATCAATGAACTGTACAAAAAGGACAGAAAGGATTTGATTGAATGAAAACTTTCCTTGTTGCGGTAATTCTTCTCGCGCTGTATCTGCTTTACCGGATTGCTTTTCCCAAACCAGTAAAAAAACAAAAAATCACCCCAGGTTTATTTCGACCCAAGGTCAATGGAAAAGAGGTTATAGGCCAAAGCCGCGTTGTCCTTAGTTTTCAACGACAAGCTGTGCCAATTGCTGCCAAAACCTGTGATCCAGACGGTTCGGATAAAAATGCAAATAGTTTTGTCCCAGAAAACGAATCCGGGCTGATGGATATTTCGGTTCCGCTTGAACATGGAAACGAAAATGAAGAACCGGGAATTGACCCTGAAGAAGAAGCCGAAGAGCTTCGGCAACTGACAGGCAACGAATCAGAAATGGCTGGAGGGTTTACGTTCGAAGAACTGGAGCAAACGGTTAAAGAAGTGAATCATCCTTCGGGAAATGACCGACAAGTAGCGAAGGTTCTGTACCGGCTTCAGGATACGGATTGCATAACCCAGTTGGCAGCCATCAGCCCGGAAAAGGCAGAGCGGATCAAAAGCCTGATCAACCTGCATGTAACCGAAGTGGAGAACAAAACCGGAAAGATCGGCCAAGAAAAGCCGGATCAACCGGACATCACCGGATTTTTAAGTTGAACAGTTTAAATAGTATTAACCTGCCGTGATATTCTATTGGGGATGGAAATTCAAACCTAAAAAATGATTACGGCCAAATTGAAAAAAACGATGACAAAAAAGAGATTCATTCTTTCGATGGCGATTGCCATGACAGCTTATGGTGTTTATGCACAGGGCGACGGGTCTGCCGGGATTGTAGAAGCGACCAGCATGGTAACCTCCTATTTTGATCCCGCGACCAAATTGATCTATGCCATTGGAGCCATTGTTGGGCTTATCGGCGGCGTTAAAGTTTATTCGAAGTTCAGTTCAGGCGATCCGGATACCGGAAAGACGGCTGCTTCCTGGTTCGGAGCCTGTATCTTCCTGATTGTGGCTGCTACGATCTTACGTTCCTTCTTTTTATAAAAGCTGAAGGTTATGTCTGAATATCCTGTTAACAAGGGCATTGGGAGGTCTGCTGAGTTCAAAGGGTTGAAGTCACAATACCTGTTCATTTTTGCAGGTGGCCTGCTTTCGGTTTTTGTTGTTTTTGTGGTGATGTATATGGCGGGTATCGGCCAATGGATTTGCATCGGCTTTGGCGTTTGTGCGGCCTCCACTGTCGTGTGGATGACTTTTTCACTGAATGCCAAATACGGCGAATACGGCCTGATGAAATTGCAGGCCCGCCGTAATCACCCCAAATACATTATTAACAGAAAATCGATCACCCGGTTATTTACATACTCTAAATCCACAACCTTATGAGGAATATTCTTAAAAGTGTCACCCTGGAGAGTAAGTTCCCGATAATGACCGTTGAACACGGTTGTATCATCAGTAAAGACGCGGATATTACAGTTGCTTTCAAAGTCACCTTACCTGAACTGTTTACCGTTACTTCTTCCGAGTACGAAGCGGTTCATTCAGCATGGTTAAAAGCGATCAGGGTTTTGCCTGATTTTTCCGTTGTCCATAAACAAGATTGGTTTATTCAGGAAAATTATCAGCCTGATGTACAAAAAGATGAGTTAAGCTTTTTGTCCCGTTCGTTTGAACGTCATTTTAATGAACGCCCTTACCTGAACCATACCTGTTACCTGTTCCTGACAAAAACGACCAAAGATCAGAGCCGGAGGCAAAGCAACTTCTCGACCCTGTGCCGGGGGTTTATCGTGCCGAAAGAAATTCAGGACAAGGATACTGCCGTTAAGTTTCTGGAAGCCGTCAGCCAGTTTGAACGGATTGTAAACGATAGTGGCTTTGTGAAACTGACCCGACTGACAACGGATGAGATCGTCGGAACAAATGGGAATGCCGGTATTATCGAAAAGTATTTTGCTCTCTCACAGGACGAAACCACCTGTTTGCAGGATATGGCTTTATCTCCTTCAGAAATGAGGATTGGCGACAAACTGCTATGCTTGCACACACTTTCCGATCTGGATGATCTGCCTTCCAAATTCCAGACCGATGGGCGTTACGAAAAATTATCCACTGACCGGAGCGATTGCCGATTATCGTTTGCTTCGCCGGTGGGTGTTTTGCTTTCCTGTAACCACATTTACAACCAGTACATTTTCATTGATGACCATACGGAAAACCTGAAGCGGTTTGAAAAGCAGGCCCGTAACATGCATTCGCTTTCCAGATACAGCCGGGGCAATCAGATCAACAAGCAATGGATCGAAGAATACCTGAATGCGGCACATTCTTTTGGGCTGACATCAGTTAGATGCCATTGCAACGTGATCGCCTGGTCAGAGGATCATGATCAACTGAAGCGGATTAAAAATGATGTAGGCAGCCAGCTTGCTTTGATGGAATGCAAGCCACGACACAATGCGGTTGATACGCCTACGCTTTATTGGGCAGGTATTCCCGGCAATGCGGGAGATTTTCCTTCAGAAGAAAGTTTCTATACGTTTATTGAACAAGCCTTGTGCCTGTTTACGGAAGAAACCAACTACCGGTCATCACCAAGTCCGTTCGGGATTAAAATGGTGGATCGCTTAACAGGAAAACCATTGCATGTGGATATTTCCGACCTTCCAATGAAAAAAGGGATTATTACCAACCGCAATAAGTTTGTACTCGGACCCAGCGGCAGTGGAAAGTCATTTTTCATGAACCATCTGGTCAGGCAATATTATGAGCAGGGAACCCATGTCCTATTGGTTGATACGGGGAATTCCTATCAAGGACTTTGCAACCTGATCAACCGGAAAACCAAGGGCGAAGATGGTATCTATTTCACCTATACCGAAGAAAACCCAATCTCGTTCAACCCGTTTTTTACCGACGACTACAAGTTTGATGTTGAAAAAAAGGATAGCATCAAAACCCTGCTCTTGACGCTCTGGAAAAGTGAAGATGACAAAACATCAAAAACCGAAAGCGGTGAACTGGGAAGCGCGGTTAATGCGTATATCCGCCGGATTCAAACCGATAAGAGTATAATTCCCTGCTTCAACACTTTTTACGAATTTATGCGGGATGATTACCGAAAGGAGTTATCCCAACGTGAAATCAAGGTCAAAAAAGTAGATTTTAACATCAACAATTTGCTGACTACCCTCAGGCAGTATTACAAAGGCGGCCGCTTTGATTTTCTGCTGAATTCCGACAAAGATATAGACCTGCTAACCAAACGGTTCATCGTATTCGAGATTGATGCCATAAAGGAAAACAAGGAGCTTTTCCCGGTGGTGACCATCATCATTATGGAGGCATTCATCAACAAGATGCGCCGCCTAAAAGGAGTCCGAAAACAGCTAATAATTGAGGAAGCATGGAAGGCCATTGCCTCGGCAAATATGGCTGAATATCTGCGATATATGTATAAAACAGTGCGTAAATATTATGGTGAAGCCATCGTAGTTACGCAAGAGGTTGATGACATTATTTCCAGTCCGGTGGTAAAGGAAAGTATCATCAACAACTCCGATTGTAAGATCCTGCTCGACCAGCGCAAATACATGAACAAGTTTGACAGCATCCAAAATCTGCTGGGGTTAACCGATAAGGAAAAGGCCCAAATCCTCTCGATCAATATGGATAACCACCCGTCGCGCCGGTATAAAGAAGTTTGGGTTGGTCTGGGTGGAATGCAGTCGGCTGTATATGCCACGGAAGTTTCGCTGGAAGAATACCTGACCTATACCACAGAGGAAACCGAAAAGCTGGAAGTATTGAAACTGGCTGAAAAGCTGGATGGAAACATGGAACAAGCCATTAAACAATTGGCTGAATCAAAAAGAAATGAGCATTTGTAAAACCTCAAAATCAATAACAATGAAAACAAAGCTTTTTACAATCACTTTTTTGACAATATTTTTTAGTGTCCAGTTAAAAGCCCAATGGATTGTCACCGATCCAACCAACCTGGTGCAAAGTATTGTCAACACGGCCAATCAGATAGTTCAGACATCTTCAACGGCCTCCAACATGCTGAGCAATTTCAAGGAAGTTCAGAAAGTCTACACCCAGGGGAAAGAATACTACGACAAATTGAAAGCGGTACATGACCTGGTAAAAGATGCCCGGAAAGTTCAGAATACCATTTTATTGGTTGGCGAAATTTCCGACCTCTACGTTACTAACTTTCAAAAGATGCTGGCTGATCCTCATTTCCGGGTCGAGGAACTGACTGCTATTGCCTTTGGATACACCAAACTTTTGCAGGAATCAGCCGATATGCTTTTGGAACTTAAAGATGTGGTGAATGTCAACGGCCTGTCGATGACGGACAGTGAACGCATGGACATCGTTACAAAAGTTTATGACCGCTTAAAAAAGCACCGCGATATGGTTGCTTACTATACCAGAAAGAATATCTCAGTCGCTTATCTGCGGGCTAAAAAAGCTGGTGACAGCGACCGGGTAATGGCTTTGTACGGAAGTGCTGATGATCGTTATTGGTAATCTCAAAAACAAGCGAAAATGGTAATCCTGGCAGTCGATTTTGAGAACCTTCATCAGATTCTTCGCAACCTTTATACTGAAATGATGCCGCTATGCAGCAACATGACCGGCATCGCCAAAGGCATTGCCGGACTCGGTGCACTGTTTTATGTGGCTTCCCGCGTATGGCAAGCGTTGTCCCGTGCTGAACCTATTGATGTGTATCCGTTGCTGCGGCCTTTTGTCATCGGGCTTTGCATCCTGTTTTTCCCGTCGTTTGTTTTGGGAACAATCAACGCGGTAATGTCGCCCGTGGTGAAAGGGACACACCAGATGCTGGAATCACAAACCTTCGACATGAACCAGTACCGGCAGCAAAAAGACCAGCTCGAATACGAAGCCATGATGCGAAACCCGGAAACGTCATACCTGGTATCGAACGAAGAATTCGACCGTCAGTTGGAGGAACTGGGTTGGTCTCCGGGTGACCTGACCACCATGACCGGAATGTATGTTGAACGAAGTATGTACGATTTGAAAAAATCCATCCGCGACTGGTTTCGCGAACTGCTGGAATTGCTGTTTCAGGCGGCAGCCCTTGTAATTGACACCTTACGGACATTTTTTTGATTGTTCTGTCCATACTGGGACCGATTGCTTTTGCCATTTCAGTTTACGATGGGTTTCAGTCAACAATGACCCAATGGATCACACGCTACATCAGCGTATACCTGTGGCTCCCGGTGTCGGATGTGTTCAGCTCGATACTGGCCAAGATTCAGGTTTTGATGCTTCAAAATGACATTACCGAACTGCAGAATAACCCGGATTATTCCATTGATGCCTCCAACTCGGTGTATATCATTTTCATGATAATAGGGATCATCGGATACTTTACCATTCCAACTGTGGCCAACTGGATTATACAGGCCGGGGGAATGGGAAGCTACGGACGAAATGTAAACTCTACTGCAAGTAAAGGCAGTTCTGTAATCAGCGGGGCTGCAGGCGCTGCAACCGGAAACATTACGGGTAGATTAATGGGAAAATAAAAACATAAAAAAAATGGAATTTAAATCATTAAAAAATATCGAATCTTCATTCAGGCAGATACGGTTCTTTGCTATGGCATTTGTCATTCTGTGCGCTATAATTGTGTGCTATGCACTCTGGAATTCGTACAGTTTTGCTGAAGCGCAGCGGCAAAAAATCTATGTGCTGGACGGTGGCAAATCCTTGCTGCTTGCCCTTTCGCAGGACTTGTCACAGAACCGTCCGGTTGAAGCGCGTGACCATGTAAAGCGGTTTCACGAACTGTTTTTCACCCTCTCTCCGGATAAGAATGCCATTGAAAGCAATATTCAACGTGCCTTGTTTCTGGTGGATAAAAGCGCTTTTGCGTATTATAAAGACCTCACGGAAAAAGGGTATTACAACCGGATTATTTCAGGGAATATCAACCAGACCATTGCCGTCGATAGCGTGGCTTGCAACTTCGATCACTATCCTTACCATGTGGCTGCTTACGCCCGTCAAATGATCATCAGGGAAAGCAACATTACCGAGCGAAGCTTGGTTACCCGATGCACCCTGATTAATTCCGTCCGTTCGGATAACAACCCACACGGGTTTATCATGGAAAATTTTGAGGTTATCGAAAACAAAGACCTTCGGGTTATCGACCGATAGTTATAATAGCGAATCCATGAAAAAGGCCAGACAACAGGTAAACAGCATAACGAACCGGGTTAACCTCCACCTGAAAAAAATATGTTCTAATCTTTCTCCACAAAAACGAATGATCGCGATTCTGTTTTTGTGTTCCTCTTTCGGAATTGTCTCGCTTTACATGACAGCCAGTTCCTTTTACAGCATCTGGAAAAGTGATCGACAAACAAACCCAACACATCAGTTAAACAAAGAATCTGGCCAGATCAGGTCAGATTCTGCAACTGACAGCATAATTAAATCCTCAAAACATTTGGAATATGAATGAAAATCAAACAACTGAAGGGAAACAGGTACTTTCTTCAAATCAGAAGCAATCATTGAAAAAATATGCAGCATTTTCATTAATGTACATCGTTTTCGCTGCATGTATGTGGCTGATCTTTGCCCCATCAGAGGAGAAAAAAGTAAAAACAGAAGTCAGCAAAGGTTTGAATACCAACCTTCCGAATCCCAAAGCGCAAACCATTATCAAAGACAAGAAAGCAGCATACGAAGAAGAACAGCAAAAAGAACAGCAAACCGAAAAAATGCGATCTCTACAGGATTTTGCCACCATCCTTGGAAAAGAAAATCATAATCCGGAAACTGATTTGTCTTTTTCGGACAAAAGGCAGAAAAATCTACAAGTAACAAAATCAAGTTACTCTCCTCCAAAATCATCCGGTCAATCACGCTCGTCTATTCAAACATCAGTGTCAGCCTATCGGGACATCAACCGGACTTTGGGAACATTTTACGAAGATCCAAAAACAGATCCGGAGAAAGAAAAGTTGACCAAAGAACTGGAAGAACTGAAAGCGAAGCTGGCCGAAAAAGAGAACCGGAAAAGCAGTGTGGATGAACAAATGGCTGTTATGGAAAAGTCATATCAGATCGCAGCCAAATATCTTCCGCAAATGCAGGGGCAAACCCCGGCTCAACAATCTCCTGAAAAGCCTTTACCTGTTATGAATAAACCGAATGTTATACCCGTTGCCACGGTTAACGAGCAAGTCGTTTCAGCGCTCCGGCAAAACAACTCCCTTCTGGAAACTGATGCCGTTTTTTATACCGTTTCGGATGGTAAAACCCAACCTGGAATAACAAATACGATTTCCGCCTGCATCCTTAACGACCAGACCATTACTGACGGGCAAAGTGTTCGACTTAGACTTATGAAACCGTTTAAGGCCGGGACTGTCATTATTCCGGCAAATGAAATTATTTCAGGCATGGCCAGGATTCAGGGAGAAAGGTTAACTATTTCGGTGACTTCGCTGGAATATGACGGTCTGATTTTACCTGTTAATCTGAGTGTTTATGATACCGACGGGCAGCGTGGTATTTGCATTCCGAATAAAGGGGCTGTCAATGCGGCTAAAGAAATCGTTGCCAATATGGGAACAAGCGCCGGAACCAGTATCAACTTATCAAGCAATGCCGGTCAGCAGTTGGTTGCCGACCTTGGGCGAAGCGCCATTCAGGGAACTTCACAATACATGGCAAAAAAGTTACGCGAGGTAAAAATCAATATAAAGGCCGGGTATCAGGTACTCCTGTTGCCAGGTAATAATTAATAATTCATTCAACCAATTTCAATCCAAACAAAATGAAACAGTTACTATTAATTGCTGCTTTTGCAGTAGGTTCAATCTCGATAAACGCACAAAACATTGTTTTACCAGAAAATCAGGAAAAAACTCAAGCAAAGGAAATCTCCAGTGACAGGGTTATCCCTCCGTACAATCTGGAAGTTACATTCGAAAAAACAGTTCATATCATTTTCCCTTCCCCCGTAAAGTACATCGATCTGGGATCAGCCAATATCATTGCCGGGAAAGCTGAAGCTGCGGAAAATGTGGTCCGGGTAAAGTCTGCCGTAAAAGGTTTTAACGAAGAAACCAATTTTTCTGTCATTACCGGTGAAGGCAGTTTTTATTCGTTTAATGTGAAATATGCCAATGAGCCACAAAAGCTAAATATTGAAATGAAAGACTTTATCCACGATGGGCAAACCGTGAACCGCCCCAATAACTCAATGGATATTTACCTTTCTGAGCTTGGCGACGAATCCCCCAAAGAAGTTAACCTGGTAATGAAATCCATCTACCAGAACAACAAAAAGGAGATAAAAAACATTGAAAGTAAACGGTTTGGAATTCAGTTCATATTGAAGGGAATTTACATCCAGCATGATATGTTGTATTTCCACACGGAGGTCAAAAACTCATCCAACATTTCGTTTGATCTAGATTTTATCCGGTGGAAAATAGTCGATAAAAAGGTTGCCAAACGAACGGCCATACAGGAAACGGTTATTCAGCCAGTACGGGCTTTTCATTTTGTCACCAAGATGCAGGGCAAATCAACTGAACGTATGGTCTTCGCAATGAACAAGTTTACCATTCCTGATGACAAAAAGTTGGTTGTGGAACTTTTTGAGAAGAATGGAGGGCGTAACCAGTCGTTTGTTATTGGAAATGATGATTTAATCCATGCTGATGTGATTGATAAGTAAAAAGATTGCCTCTTTTATCATTCGCCTTTTACTTCACCTCTATTATCTTCTGTGAATCAAATGTGTAGTGTTCATTATGGGAAACATAACCCAGCTGATTACTGACACATTTGGTTCGCCCGATCACCTTGTCAACATTCCGATGTGAATGCCCGTAAATCCAATATTCAACCGGGCTATTTTCGATATATTGTTCCAATTCAACCGTAAAGGCACCGTTTATGCTGCTCCCCTTATAATCGGGCGAACTTAACTGAAAAGAGGGAACATGGTGGGTGATAACAATGGTGTGGTCTGCCACACTTTTTGATACTTCATCCTGAATAAAATCAAAACACTTGTTGTGTTCACGATTGAAATTATCCCATGTCAATGTTTCGTCGTTATACAAAATCCGGCGAAAATCACTCACTCCCTGTTCTGTTAAATATGCTTCCTCCAATGGAATTTTTGCCCATAAGGTCGAAACAATAAAATCAATATTCTCGATCTGAACAACCGCGTCGTAATAACATTTCACATTATCTCTAATGGTACAAACCAAACCATGAGGTATCTTGGCCAAATCGTAATACTTGTATAGTTCATGATTCCCCACTGCCACTATTACTTGCTGATAATTATCTGACGCCCAATTCCAAAACGGATGTTTGTTGAAATTGTCATCATTCAAATAACCAATGTCGCCCGCCAGGACAAGTACATCTCCCATTGGTTTTAATGGATTTTGTTTGAGATAACTGGAATTAGCTGAAAATTCCAGATGTAAATCCGATGCGTATTGAATCTTCATTCTTATTCAATTGTAAATATTTCTTTCATAATACCGATAAAACCGCGTATATCAGCATCCGTTCTTTGCAAACTGTCCTGCAAAGATTGATTAGGCAGGGATTGTTCTATCGTAATAATAAATTTTTCCAGGCACTCTTTCATCGTTGCAGATAGTTCGACTGGTGTAAACGGGTCAATGCGCATAGCTAATAATTTAAAAACATCGTCCCGATGTTTTTTGATATCGCCGCTACGAACTGCCGGGTTAGTTTTCTTTTCCTCTGTAAGGTTCAAAAAAGCTATTGCTTTTAAGCACATCAGGGATAACGGATTAGCCAATCGAATGCCGTCGATAACAATACTGTTTTCAATGGTATGGTGGTAATATTCTTCATCCAGCAGGATGGCCGAAAGACTTGGAACTTCATCACCAACAGGTATCGGGGTTAAGTAAAATCCTTTCGGCTCAGCCAATACATCAGGATACTTTGACAATAATTCTATTTGTACCGGAAAACCTTCTTGTGGATCAATAAACCGGTACAGTTCTGTTACGGGCTCTTTATCTCCCCGTTTCCGTTGACGGGTTTGGTATTCGCCAACTTCAATGAAATCCCAAAAGCGTTGTCCAAATTCAGGGGTCATTCTTTCAATTATCAGAATCATGTCAATATCGTCGGTTGCCCGTGGACGCATCCCGGTGTCGCGTAAGGCAATATCACAGGCTGTTCCCCCAATAATAACGTAATGATCTTCAAAACCGGCGAAGTGTTCTTTAAATTTCTCTAATCCTTTTACCATTTCATTTCTTCTATCATAATTTCCAACTCTTTTTCAATCCGGGAGTCCGGGTCATCTTTCATCGACAAATACAACGAGAGTTTATCAACTATTTCATTATTAGGATGAAAAGGCATAAAAGTAGGATAATTCCATACTTCAATTTTATATGCCCCTTCAATCTCATTATATTGACTACCCTCATTGGAAAAGTATTTCTCCCATATAGCCCAGATTCCGTACTGTTCAGGATTCAGGTGTGAGTAATGAGACAATGCGTTTACACCACTAATGCTGAATTTACCATTAGGCACTAGGTCACAATAAACAACTTTTTTAACAGGAGATGTCAAATATTTCTGCGACTTTTCCCATAAATCCCTTCTGGAATACTCGAACCGGATGAATTTAGTCCTGGTAAAATCGGTTTTTGAATAACACAATTTTAAATCTTCCAGGTTTGAGACTGCTCGTGCCAATGCCACATAATTATATGGTGTTGTTCCCTCCAATTCTTTGATTGTAAACTCTTTTTTTTCTGATAAGAGATAATACAATAAAATGTATTGTGCAGCAGGAAGCAATTTTGTTGTTTTTTTTACTTTCCTGGCACGGGCATTTATGATCAAAAATGGTAAATAAGCGTATTTATCTGAAATTATGAAATATACCCCCTGATCTATTAAACGTTCGCGTTCGTAGTAGGCCAATGAATCCAATAAAACAGCCACAGGCATACCAACAACTGTTTCTATTTGTTTGGTAATTCTTTTGTATTGTAAAGGGGTGATCGATTCATCCTTGTTCTTAGCCTGAATGACACATAGATCCTGGTCTTTGAAATTCGCAGTATAATACAGAAATCGCAAAAGCATATCAACATTGAGGCCTTTCAGCTTACCTCTTTCTATCGGGACTAATTCTGCGGAAACACCAATTATAGATATTATATTATTCATTGCGAACGTATTATCAATATATATTGCACTATTATCAACACAGTGATAATAGTGCAATATTAGAGATAATAATTAAATTTTCAAATAGTTTCATGATTTTTTATCCGCTTATCACACTACAGATTCGTTAGAAAAAGATCGAACTATTAAACTGCCTCCCTATCACTTTTTGAGCGCCACATCATCCGGCTGCCTGATACATTCTTTCAATGATTTGGCAACCAAAGAAAACTGTTTCCAGCCGGAATGGAGGTGATCGTATTGATTCCATCATATTTACTTGTTTGATATTGGTTTTATTGCCCTGATTTGCTTTTGAGGATGTACTGGAAAATCCCAATCAATATCCTCACCGGGTAGCGAAGAATGAATATCGCCGCCAATTACCAGCCCACAATGCCTTTGTACAAATTCTTCGGCTTGTTGCCTGTTGAGTGCGTTCACTTTGAAAACACCATCAAAAACAAAGCGTGTTTTTACTTCAAACTTTTTCATATTTCTCATTCTATAAGATGATTAAACCTAAAATCAACAGTAACAGAAGGATGTAGACAATGGTAACAATCAACCTGAAGGTTAACCTCACCAGCGAACGGATAAGCAGGAAAAATACAGTAGCAGCAAGAAAAACACCGGCACCGCTATTTACTAAAGCCCAAATTACAGTTATGAGCAATCCAATCAAGATCAGCCACTTTATGCAAACCCAGACTTTATGCAGAATCGTGAGGCGAGGGAGTTTTTCTTTCGTTATATGTTTATCATTTCTCATCATGTTGACTTTTTTTATATGAGTTATCAGTCAGATCGGTCATTTTTGTTTCATCGGCAATTTAGGATGCAGGGTTTAGGGCTGTCATGTTTTTTGCAAGAAAATACGCTCGCCCGCAAGGGATAGAGGAAGATTTTTTGCAAAACAGAAGGCTTGAACTTGACTGTCCGTGAAAAACCCGTAAGCACCTTTGCCGTATGACAACAAATGCCGAATTGATGATATATTTTGCAAAAGGGAAGCATATGAGTTCAACAAAACAAATAAGAAAAATTATCCCTGAAGCACACACTGAAGCTTTTGCAAGTGTATTGACTCCGGCATATACTCTTGCTTTTCCCCGCCGAGACTTTCTTTGCAGTGAGCGTGACCCCCCGAAACTTCATGCCCGGCGACAGCCGAGGCATGAAGTTTCGGGGGATGGAACGGAAACGCAAATAGTGTCGCAGGCGATTTTTAAAACCTGAACTTCAAAACGATTTGATATTACTTTTAATTTTAGTGGCTTCTCCTTCAAAGTGGTTTCGAATGAATGAATGCACATCAGATTCCAGATAATATGTTTTTTGCTCAATTCGTTTAAATGGGAGTTTTCCGGAACTGCGATAACGTTGCAATGTCCGCTTGCTGACCTTCAGCATAAAGCACAAATCCTGGTTATCCATCAGCAATTCTCCATTTAATTTATGTCGGGGTTTTTCCTGCTTGGTAATACGGCTTTCCATCATATCGAACCTGTCCATAATTCGCTCCATCCAAGCTTCAAAAAGGTTTTTATCTATAAACATGGTTCAGAATCTTAAATGTGTCCTATTATGAAATAACTCATATTTGACGGGTCTTTCAGGATGAGTTGGTTGTCCCGCATGAAACTGATGTAACTTTTGGCTGTGCGCTCCTTCACATCCAAAACGGCCTGTATTTGTTCGCACAAATCAGCATAAGTGCAGTAACGCTGCTTACTAAATATCGAACGGGCAACACTTACCAGTTCATCCCTCTTTCGCCTTTCCTTCTCTTTCTTTGTTTTCTCTCCTATATACGTGTGCATACCTGATTTCTTGTCCCATGCAAATTGAATCATCGGCACATCCAGCGGACTTCCATCCCTAACTTTCAGCGCTTTAACCACTGAGACCAACGGATCATCATCCCGCTCAATGGAAAGGATAGCCGCTGCTTTACGCTGAAGTTCCGAACCGAGATGTCCCCGTAATTTCAATCCGTTTGGGACGAAATGCAAGACCCCAATAATGCAGGTTTTGTATATTCCCGCCAACCGGTATAGTTCATCAATGACAGTCACACTTTCTGCTTCATCGTTGGCACACCGCACCAGGTCTGCGATTCCATCAATTGCAACAATAGCAATACCTCCAAATTGATAGTAAAATTTATCCATACTTTGTATAATGGCCTGCAAGCGTTCTTTGCGTGACATACTTGTTAGTGTGTATGCTTTGAAACATGATGGCATGGAATGCTGCTTGCTACGCTTCAGTATATTGGATATATTCTTGTATAGCTGGACCTCTGATTGTTCTGTATCATAAAGCAAAACGGCTTTGTTCCCCGTATTGGCCAGAATACTTGTTCCCAAAGTATCAATCATATCTTGATCCCTGATAATACCTGCTATCAGGCTGCCCACGTAGTTACTTTTCCCTGTTCCTTCCCCTCCGGTAATTCCCAGCAGGTTGCCCTGTGTTCCTAAGGGAACATCATTGATAGAGATGATCATTTCTGATTGAATGGGCGGGTTCTCAAAATCAATCTCACAAGGTTTTAAAATAGCCATTGTTTCGCCGTATAACGTATCCAAAAAATCGAGAAACAACTGAATAAAATTTTCACGGGTATTTCCGGCTTTAAAATAGTCAGAAATGTCTTTCTCTGCCTTGCTCCCTGAAAGCGGTAAGATAAGGCGCTTAACACCGAATTCTGACAACTGCTGCTGATGCCTTCGAGAGGAATCCAGACCTGTCTTATCTACATCGTATAATAAAACAATGTGTTTGAACCGATGTGTCAATTTCCGGATTATCGTTTCCGGAATTGCTGAAGTTTCACTGTTAAAACATATTGCATGAAACTTATGGGCAGCAAGTGATAGCACATCCTTTTCGCCTCCTGTGATGAATAAGGTGTCGCCTTTGATTGGTAATTGTTCAAGCCCAAAACAATAGTTCTCACCAAAATTTCCGCCATACAAAAAGCGGATTTCGGAAAAAGGCCGATAGATTTTGACGTATCGCTTTCCCACGTACCCGAATATTGGTTCCTGCTCAGAAGATTTTAAAGAAAAAGGTTTGCCATCATTGTTCTCACTGTGGAATTCTTTTAGGGAAACTACTTTATAGAGTTTCAAAATTTCCGCAGTAACACCGTATTGTTTCCAAAAAAGAACCTCTTTACCTGAAAAGTTTTGTTGAATAACACTGAAGGGTTTTGCTTTTCTTGGTTCATCGGCTGGTTCCAGTTTTGAAACGGATTTCACAACTGGCGGAATAATAGGCGTCCCGCTTTCGCTCAAACCCAAATTCAAATCATAGTTTATTATTTGTAAGATTTTCACAAATTCTTTCGAATCTTCACAATCCAAATTTTTAATCTTGCCAACGAAAAAGAAACAATCGCCGCTAAAATCGTCATTGCCGAAATCTTTAATCCGATAGCACACGTTCTTGCGATCAAAGAAAATATTGCAGGATGCCTTATGATCGTCGTAAAATGGATTCAAAAAGTTCCTTCCGATTCTCCAGGCTCCGGGAATATAAAATTTGAAAACATCTAAACCGTTATTTGTTCGTTTTAGCAGTTCTTCTTTGTTGAACATGGTGCTGATAATTGCTGATTAGATTTTGTAAGGCTTCTTCACTGCTGCGAATGCGTCTTTCACTCAGCACACGCTTGATTTCTGCGATAGTGTAGTATGTTTTCCCTGCCATTACCGAATAAGTGATCTCACCTTTGGCGCGCAGTCGCTGAAGTGTACGCTGGCTAATATTTAAAAAAGAGCAGACCTCAAAACTATCGATCCACTCTTCTTCGGGATTAATCGCATCGACCGATTGGTATTCGGCTACAAACTGGGCAATGACGTCAATCTTTGCCACCAGCTCTTTAAATGCTTTCGATTCAAGTGTAATGACTTCCATAACAATTAGTTTGCTACAAAAGTCAGAACTTGAGATATTATTCAAGACCAAGTTGGTTCAACTATTTTTCAAATCACCCGGAAGACCTTACTATCAAAGGCCTCGAAAAAATCTATTTTTTCCAAAGTCAATATGCGTACTGGTAATAGCACAAAATCAACAAAAAAGTCATAAAAAAGCTTCAAAATATATGTTCTGAAGCTAAAAATCGATACAATCCAGAATTCAAATCTGGGTATCATACTTGGTGATGCAAAATTACATACATCTGAATACTAATAATTTATAATTAGCATATGTCCTGATTTGAAAATTTGTACTTGGTAATCGGTTGATCTTATCTTTTTTGATCATCTTTATTCATTTTGGCAATTAGTTTTGCTTTCAGTTCATCTAAAAACTGCGTTCGGTTACCACGTCTTCGTATGGCGAGAAAGGTATGATATACATCTCCCAGGCTAATATTAAAAACATTCTCCAGATAACCAGTCAGGCGTACGAGCGAAATTTTTCCGAAGTTGAAACAACCTAATTCATACAAAGCATAAAGTAACTCCACCAAGTCTGTTTTACTACCAGTCCAGGTCTCTTTAACTTTCGGAAATGCAATGGAAATCTGATCTTCTTCAGGATTTTTATCAAGTCTGACCAATTCATTTTTAATATAAACAGTCAACATATCGTTTGCAATAACCTTTGATACTGTAAAATCATAACAAGTAGAAAATTTTGGATCTCTTTCAAAGTAAAAACTATCCAATGACAGATGAATATCTGGTTTGCCCCTCAAAAAATAATAGTTATCAAAATGGGTATAACCGTTGCGATAGTATTTATAAAAGTCAATATTTCTTTCAAAGTAATACTGAATTCTATCAAGTTCTTTTGTAAGATAGGTTCTTATGGCTGCATTACTTCCCGCTGGGCGAGCTACTGCGATCCTGCAAACTTTTTGGTAGTAAATGAGTTTGCTAAATAATTGGGGTTTGGTTACCTTGAAGAAATGAATTTCTTCAACTTCGTTTTTAAAAATGTATGCTGAAATTGATGTTTTGACTTTATCAAATGAAGCTTCCAGTACAGCAATGGCAGCACTTGCATTGGCCAGTGACATTTCTTCTCTACCTTCAATATCTTCAAGTTGATCATAAACGGATTCAATAAAAGCTATTATTTTCTTCATAAAATGGATATTTTTTGATAATATCGAAAAGCGTATTTCTACTATTTTCAGCAATATATTGTAACCTATTCCATTCGAAGTACTTTAAAATTTCACTCTTACTATCTTCAAAAGATTCGGTATCTGAGGCCAAACGACAAGCCCATAATATCCTTAAGCCCTATTGTTTTATTGTTTTATTGCTCCACGCACTAATCAGGTAAAGGTCATTTGTATTGAACTCATAAAATAAGGACAGCTTTTCCCCTGTTGTTTCTTCACCTAATCTGAAGGAAAGTGCCTGCCCTAAAAAAACATGGAAACGCGTATTGACTGCCCAGAAATAATATCCTTTAGGATACTTTTCTGGCAAACGGCTCCAAAAGTATTCGCCAAAAATTTTATTGAAATAAATCCCCGTGGTCAAAGGTTCATAGCTGAAGCGGTCGTTTAACTGGAAATGAAATGGCGCATAAGTTTGCTTTAACGTGATAGTTACATGGCCTTTACTTCCACTCATGCGTGGAATGAAACCAATAAACATGTCCGTCTCCCACTGATCTTTTTTGCCATAAAACCATCCCGTACCGGTTGAAAACATCCCCATCGATCCGGCAAACTGTAATTTTATCTGCCTGGGAATTAAATGAGACCAACCTATTTGGTATTTCTTAATCTTTGGATCATATTCCGATTCTGCACAAACAAAATTTGCACAAAACAATAACAAAAATAGATATAGGGCTATCTGCTTCATATACCAGTACTCAAAATTTAACGACTTTATACGAATAGGTATCACCGACTAATGTGAATAAAAGGAAGGTTCGTTTTGAAATGTCATCACATCCGTAATAAAGTATTCCATTATTAAAGTAATCGATAACGCTTTGGTTATGTAAATGGGCATGAAGGCAAAATTTTTACATTTCTATATTGCTCGATTATCTTGTTGTACATTATTGCCGAGTTATTATTAAACTGATCATCAAACGGAGGTGAGTGCATTACAACTATGGTGCGTTTAATATCTGATGAATCGTTCATAAAACGCATCATAAAATCAAAGTCTGGAACGGGAGTCGAATAGTCGAACTCAAGAGCATTAGTATTCAAACAAATAAAACGGGTTTTTCGGAACTGAAAATCAAAATTAAAGTCGCCATAAATTTTTTTTATACACATCCTTCCCATGGCCAACGACATCGTGGTTTCCGATCAGTGCAACATAAGGAACCCTGAGATTCTTCATGATATTATGAATCCATGAATATTCCTTGCTCATTCCAAAATCCGTGATGTCACCACCATGAATAACAAAATCTATATCACCTCTTTTATTTACTGCGTTTACAAAGTCCCTCTGTTTCGTCATAATGACGTTGGGTATCTCGCATAAAAATAAACCGAACTGTATCCGAGTTATTTTCTCTTTCTTCAAGTAGATTTATATTTGACTGATTAAGATTGGATGGTTGATTTTTAGATTCCAGATCATATGGATGGTATTCAATTAAATCGCACGATACCATAAGCATTGCAATTAATGGGTAAAGGATATTCTTTATTAATTTAGGACCCAGATATTTTCATATAATTTTATTAGTACGTTTTTTTTCGCCTCAATAAAAGCCGAATAATTAATAGATTGAGGGCAAGTTGACTGATCAGTTGCCTTTATATTGTTACTGTTCAAGCCCTTTCTGAAGATATTGCCTTTATTCATATCATATTTTTAAATGATTGATCCAACTTTAGAAATTACTATTTTTTTTAGAACCAATACCAACATCGATCTGAACGAAGCCGACATTAACGAAGATTTTAAACACGTGCTTTATACCTATCTACTGAAGAGAAAACGTTTGTATTAAAGGCAGCTTGTCTCTATTAATTTGATTTTACTTTTGGGTCGTTTATCGGGAAAGTTAAACCCATACACAAATTCAGTGAATCACTAAATTTTGAACGTCGGTATTTAATCCTATTGAATAGGTAATAATCCAAAGTTCCCAGTTCGATGTATGAAAATCTCGCTATCGTTTTTCTGGAACCGATTTTAATGCCCAGAAATGGGGCGAAATGAACAGCATTGGCGAAATAATAATCAGAAGGGAAATGGTCGGGAAATTTCATATAGGTATTGTTGGTAATCGAATACAGTAGGTTTGTACCCACATATCCATTCAGAAAAGCTTTTTCAGACAGTTTATGCTTCCTGAAATTGAAAGCACCTTTAGCCGAGACAGTATGCACCTCAACACTATTTACCGACGAGGGCAGGTATCCGTAGCTTAATCCGAAATTGTGTTTTTCGTTTTCAGAGATATACCCAATGCCCACCGATCCCAATCCCAGGTTTCCGGCGTATTGAAAATTAAGATAGTCTGGCGTCAATAATTTCTTTGTCAGTTTTTTGTCTTTGTTTCCTAAAGCAAAAATATTTCCTGAGGCAAAGACAAAAAACAGGAATAGTCTGGTAAATTGTGTTTTCATGGGTAGTTTTTAAAAACTTAATATTTGAACTGTTGCAGTTTTATTGGCAAGGGTTATTTTAGCCATATTTCGCATCGTAATATCGGGAACCATAAGGTATCGGCGGTTATTCATCACTTCTTCTCGATAATCGTGCCCATGCCCAAAAATGCTGAGGATAACCGGATTGTTCTCTATAATCCCTTTCATTTTATCGGCATATCCGTTATCCAATTGTGGATCCCACGGGTGAATATGGTAGCAGGCAATGCTGGTCATCCCTTCAGGAACGTTGAGCGTTTGCTGAAACCAATCGAAGTTGGGTTCCTGGTTCCCGTTTTCCCAAACCACATTGTCGAACACAACCATCGGTAATTACCGATATCAAAATAGAAATTTGTAGGGCCAAACATCTTATTAAAAATCAGTTTGCCATTCGACAAATAATCATGGTTCCCGATTTGAGTAATGAACGGGATATTCAACCGGCTAATCAGGTGATAATAGTCGTCGAACTCGTTGAACAAACCCCAATCGGTTATATCGCCGCAAACCAATACAAACGAAATCCCTTCCATTTCGTTGATGGTGGTTACCGCAGCCCTCAGGTCAGAATAGTCGGTATGAGTATCCGAGATGGCAATAAAAACCAATGAATCACCTGGTTGTTGTTTGCTCAGTATTTTCGCGATATTTTGAGAATTTACGTTGCTGTGCTCGGTATTTGCGTCATACGGGCTGTATTGTGTGAGCTTACTGCATGAGCAGAGAACAAGCAAGACCAGGACTATCATCCCGTTATAAATTGTTTTCATGTTTCTATTTTTATCTGTTTCTGATCAAATGTGGCTCTTCTGCATAAAATGCTGTTCTGCCGAAAGATTATAATACCAGCATTATATTCTCTGCTGGCAGGAGTTCTACCCGTTCTTTGCCATGAAGCCAGTCCAGAGCCAATAACACATCTTTTTCCGGTAGGTTTGCCATGTCTCTTAACTCATCCAACGACATAATTCCTTCTTCGTCCAGAATAACTGTTATGGTGGAGGCAACCGTTTTTAATTTTCAAGTTCCATAATTTTAATTTTTGTTCAGATAACTATATCATTTTATTTGATTGAGATTAAAACCAATATCCGAAGCTGGCCGAAAATGTGGGTTTATCCGTCGATCCGGAATATCCCATAGTTACATCCAGCGGCCCCAACATTGTTTTTAATGAATATCTGATGCCCCCACCATAAATAACCTCAACTCCTTCGCGAAAGATCAAATCGGTATCTTGCCACATTCCGTTAAGTAATAACGAAACATATTGCGATTTGGTAATTTTCATCCTCAGCCCAATTAAGCTTATGTATGTGTACCTTTCGGTAATACTAAGAGCCGGTAGTCCGACGAAGGGTAAGTGATAGTTAAAGTATTGCGAATAGGACTCTCCACCCACAAGTGTATTTCGGGTCACCGGAAAATCAGAATTAAACAAGGCACGTCCGTACAGGTCGAAAAGCAAAGAGGCATTTTCATCAAGTGGTATAACATTCTTCATTTTGAACATCGCCACCGGGCTAAGCTCATTTGTTTTTTTGAAATCAGCCATAAGCGAAAATTCTGCATACAGATTGGTTCCTTTTGTTGGAAAATAGAAATCGTCCATATTGTCAAACGACAAATAAGAATAGGCATTGGTCAGAAAAAAATCGGTTTTCCCAGATGTTTCGAGGGTATTGTTTCTGCTGAAAATGTTGCCATGGAAATATTCTTCCTGGATTCCCATCCCCAGTTCAAGATGGTGCATAAAAGGCTTATAAAAATAAAGAGAACCAGAGGTATAGAAAATATTCGCTTTAAAAATCTTATCGCCATTATCGAATATATTAAAATTCTGATACTTGCCCTTAATGTTAATGCCAATAGTGGGCAAGTTAGTTTTATTCGATTCGGCTATGACGATTAACCCGGGATTTACCGACAATTCGGCGCTGGCTGATAAAAGTCCAAAGACATTTCCGTAATTTTTTTGTGTTGTGTTGAGCAGAATTGCCGCAGCATCAGTGGTGTTCGCCTTAAACCCAATATTTTGTATGAAAACCTTTTTTGTCGTAATATTTAAGTTCAGGGATTTTCCGTTTTCAGTATCAACTAAGTTATAATAAATGCGGTCGAAACCTCCCAATCCATAAAGATGGTCAATGCCGGTTTTGATCTCTTCCGATGAAAAATTGCCTGGAATTTCTATGTTGAGAGTTTTTCTCAGAAAACCTTCATCAAGATGATAATTGCCCGTAAAAGTCAAATCGGTGATGTTCCATTTGTCGGGCTTGACCAGCAACCGCGATTTTTCCCGGGGTCCGAGCTGATACTTTGACTTCATTTCGCGGAGTTGGCCTCGAAAGCTTTTTGCTGCTTTTTCGCCTCTTTGGATCAGTGAATCAGCCGCTTCGTTGGTGAAGCTTGACATGGAAAAACCGGTAATATCAGGGCGGATAATCAAATCGCACAGGCTCTTGTTCACAGAATCTTTCGACTGGTCGAAGAAGTTAATCATCTGACCCAGGACATTGTCGAGTGATTGGAGGTTTTTTCGGTCAAAGAAATCTCCTCGTATATCGACTCCAATAATGATGTCGGCGCCCATTCTTTTGGCAACATCAGTTGGAAAATTATTCACCAAGCCTCCGTCAACCAATAAATGCTCTTGATGAACTGAGGATTCAAATACCAGAGGGATTGCCATACTCGAAAACATGGCCGTCGGTAAGAACCCATCTTTCAGCACCACTTCTTTACCGGTTTCCAAATCGGTTGCTACGCAGGCATATGAAATCGGAAATTGTCCGAAATCGGCTTTTAGCGGAACATTCCCGGCAAGCCCGCAAAAAAGATTCAATACATTTTGTCCTTTTACAAAACCCTGAGGGAGACTGAGTTTCTTGTCGCCATTAATTGGGAGCGAAAAAACATACCGCTGTTTGAGTAGCTGGTCGTTTTTCGACAGAAATGCACGGGGAACATCATCAGAAATCGTAGTTTCCCAATTGAGCGATTTAACCATCGCTTCCAGTTCCGAAGCACTGTAGCCAAGCGAATAAATTCCGCCAACAAGGCTTCCTATGCTTGTTCCAACAATCAGGTCAATCGGGATGCCTTCTTCTTCCAAAACTTTCAGCACACCAATGTGGGCAAATCCCTTTGCTCCACCACCACTCATAACCAAAGCAATTTTTGGTTGCTTGCCCTCTGCACCAGATTGTTGAGCTGAACCAACAAAAGATAAAGCCAACGAGAAGCTAAACACTAGAATTTTCAGCATTTTAATCTGGAATGATTCTCTATTCATCGGATATTAAGAATATGTATTAGACAATTCTAAGTTTTTTCTTTACAAAATTTATTGTCCCTCCAACAGTATCAAATTCAGCATATTCTGATTCTTTAACATTGATTCTAAAAAAAATACCCATGTATAACGCAAGTAAGATAAACCGAGATTCGTCGAAATCATAATCAATAAGAAATGATGCCTCATTTCTTATTGATTCCTTTTGTATACCCATGAAAATTAAAATTTGAGTAAATTCTTCTTCTATATTGTACATACTTTATTTTTTAAATGACAATTAAGTCTTTTATATTCAATACTATATCAATAAGACAAGGGCTGTTTGTGAAATTCTTTCATTCCTTTCATCACATATATGTAATAGGTCATAACATGACGATTTTGACTATAAATTGTGCAGGAATCTTCCTTAAGTATCGATATGAAACTTGCCTTAACTTCCGGAGTAATTTTTATTCGGTCAACGAATATTCCAATTTTATCCGAGTTCCTGAATTGCTCAATTCCGGGCCATAGGTCATATTGAGTCATTCGCGAATTCAGGTTAAGTAAGTATGTTTCAGGCTGTCCTTTTTGATAAAACCAAAGTTCGGAAGTGATGTGATAGTTTGACGAAAAGACATAACAACTTCCAGTAGATAACGTATTTTTCACGCTGTCAACTTTCGCTGCCAGTTTTGACCAGCCAATCATTTTATTTGCAGGATTAAGTTTTCCGAGCGGTGCAACTGTGTTTTTAGGCGAAGTCAAACCAATGAACAGAAAGAAAGCAAGAATCACCACCAGAAAAATACGCAGGTTGAATTTTACTCGGTGATCGGATAAAGCATAATGCGAAAAAAGAATTGGCATACCCATGTAGGCAAATATGGCCCAATTGATGTATGCCTCCGATTCCCGGTTAGCCGAAACAATCAGGAAAATAATGAACATGACAACTGCAGGAAGGATCAAAAACGCTTCTTGTCTGGTCAATGTTTTTTGCCTGAATTTCAAGTATATTTTCCGGTATTGGTAAAAGGGCAATAAAATTGCAATCTGGCCAAGGGCAAATACCAGCATGTTCGTTCCCACTTTGCCAACCAATTGAGGATGGTCGCCAACACCGGCAAGATGGGCAAGATGCAATAGACCAACTCCATTTTGATTGATATTCCAATAGATAACCGGAGAAAATAGTACAAGTCCGATTATCATGGAAAGATAAAAACTTCGTGATTTTAAAATTTCACGCTGGTGCTTCCATGAGAACAGCACAAGAGGAATAATAATCAGGAACATGGCATATTTTGCAACAGCTCCCAGTCCCAGACTGAGACCGAAAAGCAACCACCACGTGAGTTTATTGTTTTCTAATGCTTTCCAATAGAACAACATGGCACAAAGCCAAAATAGGAGCAGTGGTGAATCGGTTGTAAAAAAGACAGAACTATCAATAAGAAAAGGGAAAATATTGGTGATCAAAGCTGCCAGAACGGCCGCATTTTGATTTTTAAAAAGCTCAACTGAAAGCAAGTAGGTGACAATAGAAATCAAAAGTCCAATAATTACTGCATTGATACGAATTCCAAATACGGTATTACCAAAAACCAATGTTGAAAACCAGTTCAGGTAAGCAATCATTGGTGGTTTGGAATAGTACGAGAGTTGAAGGTGTTTACTCCATGTCCAGTATTGGGCTTCTTCCGAATTCAAGTCAAAATGGACAGCAACAAGTATTTTGATTAGTGCAAAGAGGATAAGAGCTCCCAGCAACCAAAAGCTTTTTTTATTGAGAATAGAAATCTTTACTGATTCCATCTCTTCCTTTATGCTATTTTTTACAATCATGCGATCTATTAGTAGATAAGTCGTTTGTCAAATCGCTTGGAATAGCTTATATACCACTGGTACAACATGCTAATTCCTTCGAACATAGATGTTTTTGGTTTGTAGTTAAAATCATGCTCAAGAGCCGTAGTATCGGCGTAGGTTTGATAAACATCGCCGGGCTGCATCTCAACCATCCGTTTGATGGCTGTTTTACCTGTCACATTTTCGATGGCAGTAATAAAATCGAGGAGCTGAACCGGCCTCCCTGCTCCAATGTTGTAGATTTTATTTGGAATTTCTCCGGCTGGTGCACGATCAATAATTACCGATAATCCGTCAATAATATCGTCGATATAGGTAAAATCGCGAGAGAGGTTGCCATTATTATATACATTTATAGGTATTTGGTTTACGATAGAATTCATAAAGAGGTAGGGAGCCATATCTGGCCTTCCCCATGGGCCATAAACCGTAAAGAAACGAACCCCGGTGGTTGGGATATTGTATAATTTGCTGTAGCTATGCGCTAATAGCTCGTTCGACTTTTTTGTTGCAGCATAAAGGCTTACAGGTGAATCAACCAGATCTGACTCGCTGTACGGGATTTTTTTATTCATGCCGTAAACGCTGCTCGAACTGGCATATACCAAATGTTTAACCGGGTAAAAACGACATGCCTCCAGGATATTCATAAACCCGATAATGTTTGAATTGATGTAAGCATAAGGGTTATCAATCGAATGCCTTACACCGGCCTGAGCTGCTAAATGGCAAACCGCATCAAAATGCTCATTTGCAAAAAGTTCGTCGATGAATTCTTTATCCAAAAGATCGGCCTTAATAAACCGGTAATTTGGATAATTTGCACTTTGTACCGCCTTGTGGTTTTGGATCAACGCTTTGCTGATGCCTGTTTCTTTCAATCGGTCATATTTTAAGTTGATATCGTAATAATTGTTGATGTTGTCGATTCCGACAACCCGGTTACCTTCTTCTGCAAAATGATTTACCGCGTGGAATCCGATAAAACCGGCGGCGCCTGTTACTAAGATTTTCATCTGTCTAGATTTTGTTTTTTTAATTGCCAGATGGAACTCGCTATGATAGCCATTCTCGAGTGTAGAAAAACTTCATCATGGCTCGTTTCATTTCTTTCTGTCTATTTCGATGTAAAAATTACCGCCCAACTGATGTATTTTTTTGCCCTTCAGAAATACTCTCAGAGAGTCATTTCGTTCAATAGCCTTGTGCCATGTAAAAAGTATTGCCGGTGTTTTCATCGAAGAATCTGCCTTAAACAAATCACCTATTCGAAGTTTTTCAGGCATAACTCCCAGGTAAGCATTCAGATTGTCGGCTATGGTCATTTCGCAGTAGTAGTAGTTTACACCACCTTTTTCAGAGGCTGTTTCTTTTGCCTGATTACAAATTTCCTGTAGCCCTATATATTTGTTATACCGGGGGATTGCAAATGAAACGACGAATACGGATATCAATATTCCGGTTCCAAGTGAAATGATTGCATTATTCAGCTCATGCTTTCTCAGTAAGCGAAATGTCAGAATTCCTGAACCCGATAAAATAAAACAGGAAATAAAAACCAGCGGAGAGATACCAACTTCATTGATTTTTTGGAGTTGGGAAGCCACAATTACTCCCGGAAAGATCAGGATCAGGATTCCTGCCGGAATGCCGGCAAGTAGAAACATCCATCGCTGTGAACCTAACTTTGCCAGCCACAGGGTGCTCAGATACACAAAAAACGGAATAGAAGGAAGCATGTAAACGGCCAGTTTGGAGCTAAAGAGTGATAAAGTCGCAATTGTCGAAAGGGCAATCACCAGGAAGAAAAGTTCCAGATCAGTTGCAGCCAGTTTCTTTTTAAGTCCGGCAATCAGAATTCCGGCAATCAGAATCGACCATGGAGCAAGCGAATACCAGAATGCTATAAAATAGTAATAAAACGGTTCTTTGTGGTGAAACGAATTCACAGCCCTGTTAATCGTTTGATTGAAAAGTAGATCATTCAGGTATTGGCTGCCACCTTCGGCATAAACCCCTGCAAACCAGGCTCCACACAAAACCAATAAAACCAGTACCATTTTGTACCCCCAAAATTTGCCAATCGTTCTGAGTTCTTTTTTCAGAATAAGGAAGGTGATGGTTGAAACGAGGGGAACAATAATCCCGATTGGTCCTTTAGTGAATATGGCCATAAATACGAAGAAAGGGAACAACCATGAATCCCGGGGCTTTCCTTCCCCAATATACATTTTGAAAAACGTGTAAAGCGCTAAAACGATGAACATGCACATCATCATATCCATTCGAAGCACGATAGCCGTGCCAATAAAAAAACCGCTTGTTAAAAGCATCAGTTGTGCCAGCAGGCGTTCTCTTTCGGAAAGGATGTTTTTTACCCATTTGTCCATTATGTAGAGAACGACTAAAGCTGGTACATACGAGAATATGCCCAAAAACAACAGGTTGTGATAGCCAAAAAGCCATTTGCCGAACATCACAACCCAAAGGTAAAGTGGGGGCTTGTCGGCATAAATGATTCCATGATCGGCAAATGTAAAAATAGTGCCATTGCGCAAGGCTTCGTCGGCAATACTTAAATACCGCGATTCATTATCCGGAGTAAAGTCGCGGAACATGAACGCCGGTAAAACAGCAATGAAAAACAATGCATACCTCAAGGTATTATTGGTTAAATATCGGCTCATCATTTATTCGGTTATTAAGCTCTTTTTTGTAAAGAATGATGTTTCGTGTATAGGCAATAAACCCGACTGATTGCCCTAGTATCAGTATGGGATCAACCCGGATGATTCCATAAATTGCAATTATTCCGGAGCCAATCAGGCTGATTAGCCAAAACCCGATGGGAAGCAGTGACTCGTTTTTAGACATGGAATAAAGCCACTGGTAAACAAAACGCAGCGAAAACAGAATTTGCCCCAAAATGCCAAAAATGATCAGCCAAACGGGGATTTTTTCGTTGGTAAAAAAGTTCTCGATAAAATAGTGCCCATTTTGTATCACAAACACGATTGCAATGATTGGGGTAATGACGAGAATTGACCTTAGAAAGCGGTTTATTCGTTTCCACACGCCAGTTTCATCGAGGTTCCAGATGTAGATATAATACGAAATGAGCTGTCCGAGAAGGATGGCAAAGTCGTTGCGAAACCACCCATAAATGACAAAAAGATAAGAGGCAACAATGCTCAATACCCAGTAAATGGTTGGAGAAAGCACCTTTTTGGCGCGCTCTGACAACACCCATTGAATAAGAGTACGGGTAAAGAAAAGTACCTGCGATATGAATCCTAAAACGTATATCATCTTCTATCAATGTTGGTTTCTGCAATTTGGTAATTTATGTACCTTTTTTTCATCCACCGGAAGGCAAAGCAGTCGATAAACGGATCCACCAACCGGTTTTGGAGGTTGTATTTTGATTTTCCGGCTACCCTTGGGAAATGCCTAACCGGAACCTGCGCCACTTTTCCGTTTTGCAACTGAATCAAGGCCGGGAAAAAGCGGTGCATCCCCGTGAATAAAGGGATGCGTTTGGCATAGTCGGTTTTCATGATTTTCAGCGGACAACCGGTATCAGTTACTCCATCTTTGGTCATAAACCTCCTGAAGCTGTTGGCAATCCGGGAAGATGCTCTTTTGACGAACGAATCGTCGCGCTTGACACGAATGCCCATTACCAACTCGTACTCTTCGACATATGGAATCAGAAGGTGGAAATCTTTCGGCGTAGTTTGTAAATCGGCATCGATATAACCAACGTAAGTGGACCAGGTGGCGTCGATTCCCGCTTTAAGTGCGGCGCTTAGTCCCGAATTCTTCATCAGGCTGAGGTGGTAGAAATGGTTCTGCCGGTTACAAGCCTCAATAATCCGATCTTTGCTCCGGTCTGTCGAACAGTCGTTTACAAACAGGACGCAGGCCGACAAAGCCGATTGTGATACGAATTCCAAAAGCTTTTTCTCCACCGCATAAATGTTATCCTCTTCGTTGAACACGGGCACTATGATCGTGAATTCGTAATTTGCTGTTTTGTTTTCACGATTTCTTTCGGAATAAGGGTTTCCGCCTGCTTGCTTTTCATTAATTTGAACTTCAATCATTTTCTGGCATTTTGTTGATTTGGTTTCAGATGATCAGTTCAATGAAGTTCCGGCCCTGCTAACAGGAATGAAACCCCGATAGACGATACAGGAACAATTGCTGTTTTCCGAACTTTTATAGTATACAATCATTGACGTTTATTCAGGAATTATATTCTATAATGTTTCTGAATATTTTCCAGTTACATCAGGATTATGAGACATAATTCAACGACAATACAATAGCTCAGGCGCTGGTTTCCCAGCGCCATAAGCTCATCGCACCAAAATTTAATGAATCAGAAAAACGATTTCATTTTCATCATCGCTATAAAAACCAATTTTATCTTCGCGTGCGAGCCATCCAAGTGACCGGTTGAACTCAGTTGCTTCAATTGCGCTGATTTTCAGTAATTCTGTTAACTGCATTTCGCCTTTTTCGTTAAGGAGCTGCCAGATATGTCCGGCATGCTCTCCAATTGTTTGTTTTAACATGTTCAATTGTTTAAAGATTTATAAAAGAGCTTCAATGTGTTATTGTTCTGAATATTATAAAATTGTGTTAATTGTGTGTGTGTTCATCAATTTCTATATTCTCAAATGTTTCAATGATGTCCCTGCCCAAATGCCAGTATTTAATGACCTGATAAATAGAACAGGGACTATTGCTGTTTTCCGAACTTCTATTTCTTACTACTGAAGACGTTTTTTGAGTAATTACATTTTAAGCCTATTCATATCTCCCGATTGCCTGCATATATTTTGATTTTGAAATCTCGTAATTGCATTGCGAGTTGGTCAGGTTGTCATTTGTCGATTGAAAAAGCGCCTGAGCTTCCAGAAGATCAGAAATTCCAATATTCCCGGTGCGATAATTATCTTCGGTTACCTTCAGGTTCTCTTTGGCCTGCTCGACTGCTTTTTCTGCAAGTTTTATCTGTTCAAAGCTTTCTCGCATTTCGTTCTTTGCCTGTTCAATCTGTAAAGAAAGCAGCTCCGAGGTTTCCTGAAGTTTGTTATGTGCTTTTTCAATTTTAAGTTGTTGCTCTTTAATTTTATGCGAACCTCCCCACCAGTCGGAAATTGGAATACTCAAATTGATTAATCCAATTTTTTGCGTCAGGTTTGAGTCCATCACATCAACAGCTGTCACGATGCCACTTACTGCCAATTGAGGCATGAGTTCTCCCCGTTTCATTTTTAACTGAAGTTCTTCAGCTTCGGCGGCTTTGTTAAGCAATTGGTATTCATTGCGATTGGTAACGGACTCATTCGACGAAACCGTTTCTGAAATTATTCCTTTAGTTAGCGGTTTGTCCGAAAGGACCAGCAACGAGTCATAACCTATTCCAATGTGCTGGCACAAAGCTCTTTTGGTAAGAGCAATACCATTTTGCAACTTCAACCGGTTCGATTGCCATTCGTTCTGTTTGAGCTGTACTTTTAGTAAATCGTTGCGCTGTGTCAAGCCGGCTTTGGTATAATTACTTACATCTTTATTTAGGGTAGCAAGCAATTCGCCATAACTTTCAAGTGTTTTGAGCTTTTCGATCAGGCCAATAGTGGTCCAATAAAGTTGTTCCGTGCGGATGAGTACGTCGGTGGTCGTCATTTCCTGTTGTTTACGGCTTACTTCTTCTCCCAGGGCTGCCAGTTTATTTCCATTTCTGATTTGGCCACCAACGTAAATGGGCATAGCTACCGATACTGTGGCCATATTCATATAGTCAATGGCATTGATTGGGATTGACGGAACGTACGCATACTGGGTAGCGCCTTCCAGGTTTGCCAGATCGCCGTCGTACACTGGTAAATTCATCTGCGGGATATTTCCCTTTATCAGGTAATCTGTAGCTTTCATGGCCATAGCGCTGGCGCTTACTTTTGGAAAATAGTTGGTGTAAGCATTTTTCCGAACTTCTTCCGATGATCTCACTTCGTAACCAGCCTCAATAATTTTTTTGTTGTTCTGGATGGCCAAATGTTTGCACGAATCCAAACTCAACGATTGCGCCTGGGTATTCGAAGCAAAAATCAACATTAAAACTACTGCTGAAGCAATAACCTGTTTGTGCTTATGCTTCTGCACTTTAGGCGGAACTGTCCAGAATCCTTCTCCTGATTTTGATTTATCAGTATAAGCCAGCGAGTAGAGAATTGGCAGAATATAAAGGGTTAAAACCATAGCAACCAGCAACCCAAAACAAATGACTGTACCAACCGGACCCCATAATGGCGATCGACTGATTATCATCGTGATAACTCCTGCTGAAGCTGCTGCCGAGGTCAGAAATATAGGGCGCATACGTCGTTTTCCTGCTGCAAGCGCTGCCTCGTGAACCGGCATTCGTTGTTTTTCCTTCAGCTCTGTGGCGTAATCAATCAGGATAATTCCGTTTCGCACCACCATTCCGCAGAGACTTATAATTCCGATGAAAGCAGTCGTACTGAAAGGGTAGCCCATTAAATTCAAGCCGATTGCAGTTCCGGGAAGCGACAAAATCATGGTTAACATGATTATTAACGATAGTTTGATCTTCTTAAACTGGAACAGGATAATGAAGAATATCAACACGATGCTCAATGCTAAGGCGTACGACATCGGGATGAATGTTTCCTGCTGCCCTTCATAATCGCCACCGTAATTAATGGATGTTCCTTCCGGAAGTTTCAGCTTTTCAATTTGAGCCCGAACTTCCTCGAAGATGGCTGAAGCTGCCCGTTCTGGTTGATTATCAATCAACATGGTTAATGTTCTTGTCCCGTTCCGGCGAACAATGCTACCTTCAGTCCAATCGGGCGTAAAAGTGGCAAACGAACGCAAAGGAGTTCCGGTAAAACCAATCGGAGAAGTAATGTATTGGTTGCTAAGTGTATTCAGATTTTTGGGTCCTTTGGTTTCCTGCGACAGACGAACATCAACCGGATAGTCGTTTTCCCAAATGGTAGTAAGAGGCAATCCATCAAGTCCGATCATCAGGGACGTTGAGACCATCGACTTTGAATAGCTCATTCTGTTGGCTTTGTCGCGGTCGAGATTTACTTTCAGGATTTGTTGTTTTTGGTCCCAGTCGTCGCGAACCCAACCAACCGATTTGGTTTTCTTCAGAATTTCGTTGATTTGAGCCTCGGTGCTTCGGATGTCATTGATCGAGTCGGATGAAATACGGATTTCGACCGGGGCTTTGGATGCTTGCAGTGCCAATATTTTAAACTTGACATGAGCATTGGCAAAACCATCGGTATATTTTGGGCTGTAATCGGTTACAACTGCCCGGGTAGCCTCGTTCGATATGGTGTTGATAAGCAATTGCCCATAGTTTGGCGATGGCATATTGGGCGCATAAACCGTGTGGAAACGGGGCGAACTGGTGCCAATAAAACTGGTTACATTGGTTATCCGGTTATCTTTCATCAACACTTTTTCGAGGCTATCTACAACCTGTGCCGTACTTTCGAGCGACGATCCTGTAGGGAGGTAAACCTCAACGGCAAACTGGTTACGTTCCATTTCGGGGAACATCTGCTGTTCAAGATTTTTAAACAAAACTACAGCCAAAACAAGAGAGGCAATTCCTCCTAATAATATTGTTTTGGGGTTTCTGAAAGCCCATTCGAGCGACAAATCGAACCAACCCTGTAATATGTCAAGAAGTGATTTGCCTTTCTTTTCTGATTCAGGTTTCTTCAATCCTTTTTTAATGAATACAAAATTGAGATAGGGAACCAGAAGTACAGCAACTAAAACTGAAACAATCAAGGCAATACTAATTACGATTGGAAGAGGCCGCATAAATTCGCCCGCAGTTCCGGGAACCATAAAGCCAAGTGGAATATAAGCTGCCATGATGGCCAGCGTAGCAGTTATAATTGGGGTTAGCAACTCTTTTGCGCTTTTTATGGCTGCGTGCCACGGCGAAATACGATGGTCGATTTTTTCAACATGATTATCAATCACCACAATTGAGTTGTCAACAATCATCCCCAAAACCAGAATAAGTCCAGCCAGAGAAACGGTATGAAGTTCAATGCCAAAGAAATAAAGGAAAGCCAGCGTAATTAAAACAGAGATTGGCACCGTAATTCCGGCTACCGAAGCCACGCGCAAAGGAAGCAACAGCATGGTTACCAGAATTACAGCTATGATGGCAATCAGAAATTCGCGCATAAAATTCGAAACCGACTCATCCACATATTTGGGCAATTCCGATATTTTAGCCACTTCAATTTCGGCTGATGAATTTTTCTTAAAAGTTTCAATGGCTTTATCAACATCAGCGCCGTATTCAACAATGTTGTTGCCGGTTTGCATTTCGAGCGAAAGTAAGATGGTCTTCTTCCCGTTCTGTCGGATGTAATTGTCCGGATCTTCATACCGACGCTCAATAGTGGCTATGTTTTTCAGTCTGACCACATTCCCTTTAGGGTCGGAATAAACAATCTGATCGGCCAGGTCTTTTTCCGATTCGAAGTTATTGGGAAGGTGAATAGCCAGATTGTATTTGCCATCTTTTAACGTTCCGGCGTAATTAACCATGCCATTGGGCATGTAAGACCCTAATAGTGAGATTGATTTAATGTTGTATTCGTTGAGTAATTCGGGCTTTACGTTTACAAATATCTTTTCTTTCTGAAGTCCGAAATGTTTAATTTTTGAAGTTGCAGGTAATTTACGGCATTCGGCTTCGAGCTTTTTCAATTCTTTTTCAAGCTCTTTGTAACTCTTTGTGTCCGACGACAAGGTGATAAGTAAAGCCGAAGTATCGCCAAAGTCAGAGTTGGCAACTAATGCAAGAACTCCTGAAGGCAATGTCCCTTTCATTTCGCTCAATCCATGTTTCAGTTTCGACCAGAACTGATCAGCATTTTTCACGTCGTCGTTTAGCTCAACAAAAATGTACATCATTCCCTCTTTCGATTGAGAATAAGTCTTGGCCTTTTTTACTTCCGAATATCCGAAAATGTAATTCTCGACAACAGTGGTCAGCTGTGCTTCAACTTCTGCGGAAGTGGCTCCCGGATAAACTCCAACAACAACTCCTTGGCGGATAGTGAATTGGGGGAATTCGCTTCTGGCCATTTTTTTCAGAGCAATTCCCCCGACCAGCATAAATAAAACAGCGATAAGAATAACGATGTTACGATTCCGCATGGCGGCCTCGATAAACCCAGTCTTTTTGTTGCTCATGTTAAAGGATAATTTGACTGTTGTCTGTTAGTTTCTCTTTTCCTTCCACCACAATGGACTGGTTCGCTGTTAATCCGCTAAGTATCTCTAAACCATTATTTTGGTAGTCTCCAAGTTTAACGATCTGTTTTCTGACACTTTTCTGATCGTCGGTAACAACATACACAAATGAACTGCCATCGGTATCTTTTGATATGGCATTGTACGGAACCAAAACCATTTGCTTTTCGACGGTTGTATTCAATGTCACATCGCAAACCATTCCAGGTTTAATTTCCAGATTTGGATTCTTCACGGTGATTTTCACCTCGTATGTTCTTGAAAACTGGTCGGCAACAACTCCGACATTGGTTGTTGTTCCTTCGTATTGTTTGTTTTCGAGTGCCGAAACGGTAAACAAAGCGTTCATGCCTTTTTTGATTTTCCCGATTTCGTTTTCAGGAACCGATATTTTTACCAAAACGGTCTCAATTTTCACAAGTTCCAAAGGAGAAAAACTAGAGATCGACGATTGACCAGGTTCGACATTTCGTTTACCGATAATTCCACTGACAGGCGCATACAAATTGCATTTCTCAAGACTGTTTTTAGCGACTTGCAATTGCGATTCTGCCTTTTTTAGGTTCGTTTCCATCTCTACCCATTTGACTTCCGACAAGCTGCCGTTATCGTAAACTTGTTTGAGGCGGTCGTAGGCATCTTTGGCCTGCTGGTAGGTGGCCAGCGACAAATTATACATACTTTGATTGTCGGCCTTATTGACTGTAGCCAGCAATTGGCCTTTACGCACGGCATCTCCCTCCTGTACCAAAACCTGCTCTACAGTTCCTGAACTTTGGAACGAAAGAGGGATAGTTTGTGCCGCTTCAACAGTGCCGCTATATCGCAGGCTTAACTTGCCATTCACCGTTTGCACCGCTTTGGCTTTAACCCTGATGGAATCACTCTCGTTTTTAACGGCCTCCTGTTTCTGTTGACAACTGGCCATCGTGATCATGATGGCGAATAAAAATAAAATCCGTTTCATATTGTTATTTGTTAAATGATTTAAATACTAAACGTCCGGTATGTTGCGATTGTATAATTAATACATACTGAACGTATGGTATGTGCTAATTATTGAAATAATTATTTGGGACTTGATTCAAAAAAAATTTATTGCTTTTTCAATAATTTATAAAATTCGAAGTTTTGTTCTTTCAGTAAGGTGATGGATTCATCAATCGAATTGTTTCGAACAAGATTTCCGGCAAGTCCCATATTGATTGAAAAGAAATTCGTGGCAATCAAGGAAGTATTGATGTCGGCTCTTATCTCACCTGATATTATGGCGTTTACCAAAACTTTTTTAGTTTTTTCAATTTCATTGCTAATAAAATCACCTTTTAATTCGGCATAACCGGGGTAATGACGGAACGCATCAGCAAACATCGACATGTAATTGATCGGTGTAAAAACCAATGTAAAACCGAATAGCCTTTTGATGATTTTTTCTGCTTCGGCATTGCAAAGCTGAATGTAATCCGATAAACTAATAGTCTCAACGTCAGTGATCACTTCAGGGAAATAAAGATATTTGTCGACTACGGACTTAAAAAGCTCCTCTTTATTTTTGAAATGATGGTACAATGCCCCTTTAGTAAAGCCTATGGCTTTACTAATGTCGCTAATTGAAACGGCTTCGTAGCTGTGATTTAAGAACAACTTATAAGCTTCCTCAATGATGAAATCTTTTGTGTCACTCATAACTGATACATACTAAACGATTGGTATGCAAATGTAAAAACAATTTTTGAAAAAAAAACTTCTGAAATTAAATTTCAAAGAACATACAAAAAATTAACATTTAGGTAACTAATGTTACGACTAATATTTAAGATTTTTGAAATTCTTTTCAGTGGAGTTCCGTTTGATTGAAGTTCTTTGACTTTTTTGAAGGTATCCATTCGTTGATCGATTTTGATTTCTTTGGGTTCTGCGGTAACTTACTGGGTCAGGAAGCCATTAACCGACTCACCATCGCATTGATCAGCATCGGCGAACATAACTAATATTTCATCCGTTTTTTCTGTGATTACCCGTCTCATTTCTTTGCTCACACTTTTGATTAACCCGTAGTAGCGGATTGTGTCAGATTAATCGCTGAGAAAGCAGAGATGAGCGAAGGGGTTAACGGACTCAAGGTAATTTTGCCAACTTGAAAGAGGATGAGCTTGTTTTGAACCTGTCAACCTGAAATGGTTGCGCGAGTCCGAGGAGCCGTGTGATGGGAGACTATCAAGCACGGTTCTGTGAGATGTTTAGGGGTGAAACTCCCCTTTATCTACTGGACTTCTGTCACTTGAAATAACTATTATTATTTGTCAATAAAAAGCATTTCTGTCAAAAAAATCGCTGTCTCTCAGCGAATTCGTGTCAAGTTGCAAATTGCCTGACAACGAGTCCACGAAATATTAAAAGCTTGTCCGAGAATGCGTTTCCAGCTTGCAAAATGAGTCAAGCCGAATATGCAAACTTTGTCCGCGATAACGTTTCGAGTTGCAAAACTGTGTCAAGCTGAAAATGAACGTTTTGGTCGAAATTCACTCTCAAAAAGCGAAACTGTGTCAAACTGAACCGACCTAAAAACCAAATTTTTAAAAAAAATCTTTCAAATGGCTCGAAACTGTCGAACCGAGAAATTCTCTCAAGTCGCCCGAACCCAAATTTCTAAAAACCTGTCAAACCGCAAAAACCTATCAAAAAGAGAACTCTCAAAACCCAACCGAGACTGTCGAAATTGAGAAATTGTCACAAACCGAAAATGTTTCAAGTGACGACAGAATATTGGTGGTAACTGACATTAAAAGGGAAAGAAACTCCACCCACATTGCAGTACATTTGCAAGCCCCACGAACCAACGCTCAAAACCAAAGCTTGCAAAAAAGCTGCAATTTTGCTGACGCACCCGTGCTAAATTGTTAATTTTGAACTTTTATTTAAAAAATCTGAATGTTTTTTAATATGAGTAAGACCAAATAAAAGTATTTGAACGACGATTTTGGATATTGCCAATATCTTAAAAAATGAATCCCAACTAGAAATGAACCAATTGTATTCAAATTATTCCATACCATAGGATTGGTCTCACTTTTTTAAACAACATTATTTATAAGAACAAATCGTCTCTTTCTGATTACACAATAGAACCGGCAACTAATTCAACCTCATCGGTTACTTCTTTATTAAATACTTTGTTTTTTAAGAGGTTTTGGTCAGATTGTCCGGCACGATGCCGGGCAATACTGTATTTAAGCCTGCCAAACCTGTGGAATAAAATAAAAGTCAACAAGGCTAACCCTGCAATGATGATGTATCCCAGCAGTTTTTTATTAGCAGCTAACACTGCACTTAACTGCACATCTTTGAAATTGCCAACATCAGGGCTGTTGCTCATTAAAGCTCCATCGAAATAAAAAGCCAGATTGTTGACACTTTGCCATTGCAAGCGGTATTGTATCCAACTGAATAATGAACTGAAGAAAGCGATAGCGATGAAACTTCTGAAAAGCATTACACCGTTAACGGAAATCAACATATCGGGTTGAGGAACCTTAGCCAGTGTGTAAATCCAAATAGCGATAAATAAGCTGCACATTGCATAACCATTCAGGAATTGAGGCAGAAACCAACGCTCGAAATTCAACTCGGGTACCATCATAAAATAAAGCATAACTACATATAGCAGATAAGCGGAAAAGCCTGAGAAAATATACATTTTGAGAGGCAGTTTGTTTCTATTCCAATGAAAGCTGACAATGCCTGCGGCTATCATACCCGGTATCGACATTAAACTCAAAGAGGAATTAACCATCCAATTGTAACCCAATATGGCATTGGTGAAAATTGACTGAATTGCAGAGGCCCCCATAAACATACCCTGTGCAGCAATTAAAAGTGAACCATACAGGATGTTGCTCTGGCCGTAATGCCTGAAAGAAATATACGAACGTTTAACCTTAGAAGAATGGACTATCAAAAGTCCAATCATTGTTAATGAAGCCATAGTAGCCCTCTGTATATTGGACGAAACAAACCATGCCTGTTGTTTACCGAAGCAGAATACATAAGCCAGTAACATCATAGAACCGGATAACAACAAAACACTCAGCCAATCGATATAATACAATGGTACTTTTCGGGCAAATCGTAAGTTGTGCATAACCACAACACAAACTAATGCCGTAGATAAAAGAATGGCTGCACTATAAAAATGCATCATTTGCCAGTTGCTGGTTAACGAAAGCTGCGCTGCAAAAAAGCTGCCCAGCTGACCCAGAATGATGGCTATCGGGTAGAAAGATGAATAGAACTGAGGCCTGTCGCCTTTAGGACTAAGCATAAACTGAACCGGCAATATTATTTCGAGCATACCGAACAGTTTCACAAACCCAAACAGAAAACAACTGGCTACAATAACACCCGCCGATGATGAGGTTGCAATAACTATTGATAAAATTGCCATTAACGACAACGCTGTTATCATTATCTCTTTGGAACGAAACCTTAATTTAATACGCATAACCAAAGGAATAGCCACCCCCATACCGATTGACGAGGCATAGGTTGACCACATAAAATATTCGGACATAATACCCGTGCTGCTTACCATTAGTCCAATGTTGCCGTTATAAATAGGGCTTATAAGCATATACACCAATAACAACATTATAATTAGCAATAGCATTCCCAGTTTGGGAACCCAATCGTGAAAAAGTCCTCTGTTATACATTGCCTATAGATTTATATTTTACTAAACTTTTCTGCTTCACTATTAATTTTCTAACACAAGATTCATGTTCATACCAGCTCTCAGCTTATCCAACAATTCTTTTTTATTGTTTTGGGTAAATTCGATACGAACAGGTATGCGTTGCTGAACTTTCACGAAATTTCCCGAGCTATTATCGACAGGCACATTTGAGTAACGTGAGCCTGTTGCGGCAGAGATTGCGGTTACTATACCTTCAAAATTTACATTATCGCCAATAGCATCGGCGGTCATACTGATTTTTTCACCAATTTTTATTTTGGGCATTTGGTTTTCAAGGAAATTGGCAGTTACCCATTTCTGATTGCTCAAAACAATGGTGCTTATTTGCTGGCCGGGCTGTAATAGCTGCCCTTCGTTAATTAGCCTTCTACCCATTATGCCATCGTAAGGAGCCGCAATAAGAGTGTAGGATAAATTGATATAAGCCATGTCTAATGCTGATTTTGCCCTTTTAATTTCCGCCTCGTTTAGCGCCAAACGGTTTTTAACTTCTGTAACTGAAAAACCTGCCGATTTTTTCTGGCTTAATAATGTTTCATATGAAGATTTGGCCATTTCGTAGTCGGTTTTAGCCTGGTCGAATTGAAAGCCGGTTATTGCTCCAGATATTAAAAGATTGTTATATCTGTCAAGATTCTTTTTGGCTGTTTCCATGCGGGCTTTTACTCCTTCAATGTTTGCCTGTGCTACGTTAATATTGTTTGAAACGGTTTGTATCGATGCCTCAGTAACTTTTTTCGAAGCAAGGGCATTTTGATATGCAGCTTCTGCCTGCCCAAGCTGGGTAAGTATTTCTCGATTATCTAAAACAACCAGTGTGTCGTTCTTTTTAACCTGCTGATGTTCAATGAAACGTATTTCTTTAATGTAAGCCGAAACCCTTGTATTTACTGGATTGATATATTCTTCAACCTGTGCAGCATTGGTAAAATCTTTATCGCCAATATGGAAGTAACTGCGAACCAGCCAGTAGAAGCCTGCGGATATAATAATAAATACCAGTAAATTAAGAACTATAACCCGCATCTTGAGTTTCTTTTTCTCTGCATTTCTTTGTTCTTTTTTTTCTTCTGTAGTAGCTTTCGTAACTACTACTTCATTTTCCGAGTTGTTTTGTGTATTTGACATGATTATGATATTTTATGATTTTAACTTTTTGTTATTTATTTCAAATTACTAAAGGGTTCCGGTACTTTTTAAAAGATTATAGTACTGAAACAATACTGTAATTTTGCTGTTAACATGCTGTAGTTCTGCTTCCAAACGGGCATTTGTTGCATCAGTCATTTCTGCTGTTATGGCTAATTGATTGAGATATTTTGATTCAACGATAGTATAGTTCTCAATTGCCAGTTGCTGGGCTTCTTCCATTAAAAATGACTGCTGAACCGCTTCCTGATATTTGGTATAAGCCGCATAAATACCCGCATCTATGTTTTGCTCAGTTAGAACAAGCACTTCTTCGGCCATTTTTTCCTGACGATTAGCTAATCGGATTTTTTTTTCTGATTTAAACAAATTATCGAGGTTGTAGCTAAGGCTTATACCGGCCTGCCATGTATTGGCATAATAGTCGAGCACTGGTGTTGCAGTTGTTAAAGGACGTTGCATATTATACCCGGAAAATGCTGCAATAGTGGGATATAGTTCAGATTTAGCAACTCCTATGTTCTTTTTAGTAATTTCAATATTGGTATTAGCAACCGATAAGGCATAGTGTTGTTTGTTGGCTAATTCCAAATAAGTGTCGAGAGTTTGGATTGTTTTACTTTCAATAGAATCAGTAGGTACAATAATAATATTCTGAGGTAAGCCAAGAGCGTAACTCATTTGATTGCTCATAATGGCAAGGTTGTTATTAAGCGAGAGCAACGCTTGTTCCAGATTTTTAATTTGCAGTTCCGCACGAATCATTTCATTGCGGGTAATCATCTGTTGACTGCTCATATTGGTGAGATTTTCCAATCTTTCTTTGGCAAGGCTTATATTCTGTTCATATACCTTAATTTGATTATGCAGCTTATAAATGTCCAGATAGTTAGAAATTACGAGGAACTTAATAACTTGCTGGTCTTTTTGTATATCTAGTTCGGCTATCTGTGTACGCAGCTCTGCAATTTGGATTGATTTAGTTATCAGCCCTCCTTTAAAAAGGAGTTGAGAGGTTTGCAGGGCATAAGTGTTACCAAAATGCGGCATTTCAACTTCTGTTACTTCATCAAGTTGTGGGGAATACAAGGTAGCATTACTTAGATGATACCCGCTTGCTGATATAGAAGCATTAGGCAACTGCTGAAGTTTGGCCACTTTAACCTGTTGCTCTGAAACTTCGAGGTTAGCTTGAGAAATTTTTAATTGCTGATGGTTTTGCATAGCCATATTAATGGCATCGTTCAGACTTAATTCTCTTGTAATAAGTTCCTGGGCATTTGCATAAAAGCTACAAACTATGAGCGTTATTACTATTACTAATGATTTTCTTTTCATTGTTGTTCTATTAAATATTAATTTCATTTCTCCGTTTTTTTCATATTTTGACAAGACAAAAGTATGGGAGAAACTTTGTGTACAAAAGGTCAAAAAAGCCTTGTATTTGGACTAAATGTCGTTTTTATATTTTAAATTTGTACTATTGGTCTTTTTTTTATACTAAAAGTCGAATTATGAAAAATATAATATCTCCTTTTAACTGGCGTACCGATTTGGCAGAATTTGCAAAAGCTGACTCAATAGATAATGACTTTATATTGCTCGATAAACCAATTATCTCATCAGCTTTTGAAATCCCTTTTAAGGTAGATGTTGCCATCGGTATTATTTGTATCAAGGGAATAACCAGAGGGAAAATCAATCTAAAACCATACACTACTGTATCACCTGGCTTTATCACTATTCTTCCCGGCCAAATTTTGGAATATGAATATTTCAGTGAAGATTTCTCCGGGCTTTTTATTATAATGTCAAAGCGGTTTACTGATAGCCTGAATATTCAAGACAGACTTCCTTTATTCCTTTCTGCAAGTGAAAATCCATTTGTTTCTCTGGACGAAGAAGAGTTGAATGCAATGGTGGCCTTTTATTCCATGTTGCAAAGGGCTGTAAAAAGGAAAGACAATCCTTACCGTATGGAAATTGTGCAATGTCTTATAAAGGCGTTTTTTTATAGTTCGAACCACCGCAACACAGTTAAGGATGAGACGAAAACAAAAAATGAGATTCTTGTGGAGAAATTTTTAGGTTTTGTACAGGCTTATTACAAGGAACAACGGGGCATGGAGTTTTATGCCGATAAAATGTGCCTTACTCCGAAATATCTATCGAAAATAATTAAGGAAAATAGCGGTATGTCGGCAAGTGAATGGATTGATAACTATGTGGTGTTGGAAGCAAAAGCACTTCTAAAATCTACTAATATGACCATTCAGCAAATCAGCGATGAGTTAAATTTTCCATCACAATCGTTTTTTGGAAAATATTTTAAGCGACATGTTGGAGTTTCACCTAAAGAATATAAAAATAGTTGAGGTAATAAAAGAGCTTCCGCCTCTCCAGCCCGAGTAACCGCCTTTCAGGACGGTTTTAGGATTGCCCACGCTCAAAAAAAACAAAATAAATTTGTGCTTCGTAGATAGGTTGGTAAAGATTGTTAATGATAAGAAAATAAAAGCTAAATAAATAACAAACAGACGGATATGAATGAACACCAGTTGCCAGTCAAGTAGATGGCCGTGAGCCATAAGACTCACGGGGCATCTCTCACACCACCGTGCGTACGGGTCTCGTACACGGCGGGTCTTAAGATGTGGAGCAACTTTCTCGTAATACGTCAGCAACGCTTGGTAACCTCTTTTCCGTAATCGATCCAAGGTAATGGTAGTTACCAAAATCGGGCTTTGGGCTGTTGCCCATCCTCCCATTCGGGTTCAACTCCATTGATAAGCATGTTCCGGATCGACACCTAATTGAATCAGGTTCTTCCTTTTCCGTTCGGGCTTCTTCCAGTGATGCCAGATGCAATACCTCAGACGGTTGCGCAGCCACCCATCCAACTCCTTTAGTTTGCCATGAATACTTGCCATTCGGAAATAATTGAGCCAACCTTGTGAGGTTTGTTTGAGTTTCAGTATGCGCTCGTCAAAACTCATCGGGGTGTTTTTTTTCGGGTAATTATTTTCAGTTTCGCTTTGAGCGAATTCCAACTCTTTTCGCTTGCCACAACAACCATATTTCATCTGTAAACTCAAATATCAAAAACTTGAATTACAATGAACTGAAATTATTCTCCCATCAACTTTTCGGGCCATGATTTCCATGTCGTCACTCAATTTTCGATCAGTAATCTTTGCATAGATTTGAGTTGTTTTAATATCGGTATGACCAAGCATCTTAGATACGGTTTCAATAGGCACACCATATCCTAATGAAAGCGTTGCAAATGTGTGCCGTGCAATGTGAAATGTAATGGTCTTGTTAATACCACATACGGCAGAAATCTCTTTCAAATATTCATTCATTTTCTGATTGCTAATCACGGGCAGCAAATTGCAATTAGGTAGTTTCCCTTCATATTTTTTCAGAATTGATTTGGGAATATCCAGCAAGCGTATGTTTGATGTTACATCAGTCTTATGGCGTTTCATGACTATCCATAAATTCCCGTCAAACATCATGCGGATACTTTCCGGCTTCAATCCGCAAATATCAATATATGACAAGCCAGTGTAGCAACTAAAAACAAACATATCACGCACCTGTTCCAATCGTTGTGAGGCAAATCGCTTTGAATAAACCCTGTCTATTTCTTCCTGGTTCAAGTACCCCCGTTCTACTCGATCATACTTTAATTTGTAATTCGAAAATGGGTCTATTGTTATTAATCCTGAATTTTTGGCATAAATGACGATAGTTCTAAAACGTTGGATAAATTTCATAGCCGTATTATGCGAACAATCGAAATTACTCCGGATATGTAAATAGAAGTTTTCAATGAACACCGGATTCATTTCCCGAATGGGCATGTCTGATACCTTATACTTATCCTTCATAAATTCGATCAACCGGCTTTTGGTAAGTTCGTAACGGGTATAGGTTTTATGGGTGGATATGCTATTTCCGACCTTCAAACTAAATTGCTGATTATGCTCTTCAAAGAAGGCGACAATTGTTTTTTCGCCTTTACCTAAAAACGCATTTTTCACCTTTTCGGCAGTTACATAACCATCGCGTTGTTGCATTTCATGGTAAAGTGTATGGATTCTGGCACGAATCTCATTCAGTGTTGAATTGATGCTGACTACCTCTACTGATTTACCGACAGGTCGGCCTGATTTCCATTTCTTTTCTTCAATATCCAGCTTAGTGTAAAACTGGGTAAGTTTGCCATCGATAGTAATTCGGGCATGAATAGGTACTAAACCATTTTTTTTAGCCTTATCCAACTTGAGGAAAAACAACACATTCAGGGTACTTTTTACTTGTTTCATAATCTCACTTTTTTACGTTTTAAAACTAACTTTACTAACTGATAGTGAGATAAATACAGACAAGACAATATATGACAGGAAGTAGTCAACTTTGGACAATTCGTACCCCTTTTTATAATTACAAAAATGGGGTACGACCTGGACACTGAACTATGTCATTTTTGGTCCTATTTTTGGCTTTTCTGAGCAGACAGAAATAAAATAAAAAAGTCCCACAATATTGATATTGTGAGACTTTGACTGTCTTTTGTCGCCTTTCAGCTTTTCTTTAAGTGACCCAGCTGGGATTCGAACCCAGGACCCCATCCTTAAAAGGGATGTGCTCTACCTACTGAGCTACTGAGTCATCCTTATATACTTTTGTTTTTCAAAAGCGGATGCAAAAATATATTTTTAATATTAAACTATCAACAAGGGATACTATAAATTCAAATATATTTTTAAATTCCTATTTATCAACTCTGTACAACAATCGGATAATAATCTCACATTAAATATGTTCAAATTTTAAATGACTGATGATTGTTATGACGAGTAAGGCGAACGATTCGATCAAACATTTTTATAATTTAGACCAGCCAAATTTCATGAGTTTATTTTCAAATTCATCCTATTGGAAATACGAAAATGAATCCATCACCGTTTTATCGCTAAAGTCTGATTATGAACATACAAATGGTTGATTTATACAGTCAATACCTGAAAATAAAAGAAGAGATTGACCAAGAAATTCAAAAGGTTATTTGCTCTTCTATATTTGTAAAAGGAGGAAAGGTTCTTGAATTTGAAGAAAATCTAAAAAAATATTTGAATATTAAGCATGTAATTACATGCGGCAATGGAACTGATGCTCTTCAGATTGCCATAATGGCACTTGGATTGAAAGAAGGCGATGAAGTAATCACTACTCCGTTTACTTTCGTTTCAACTCTTGAGGTACTGGCATTAATGAAGCTTAAACCGGTACTTGTTGAAGTGGATTACAACACCTTCAATATTGATTATGAATCACTTGCCGAAAGAATTACTGCCAAAACAAAAGCAATTGTTCCTGTACATTTATTCGGACAATGTGCTGACATGGAATCGATTCAAAAAGTAGCTAACCAAAATAATTTGTTTGTGATCGAAGATGCCTGTCAGGCTTTGGGAACCGACTATTATTTTACCACTGGACAGATAGCCAAAGCAGGAACGATCAGTGACATAGCCTGCAATTCGTTTTTTCCAACCAAAAATCTGGGTGCTTTTGGCGACGGCGGTGCTTTGTTTACCAATAACGATGATCTTGCAAAAACCATGCGTTCTATTGCCAATCATGGTATGAGCAAACAATATTATTATCAGCAAATTGGCCTGAATTCAAGACTGGATGCCCTTCAGGCGGCAATTTTAAATGTAAAACTAAAATACCTCGATCAGTTTGTGAAAGACAGACAAGCCGCAGCTGTATTTTACGATCAGCAGTTGTCTGAAATTCCGGGGCTGATTATTCCGGCCCGGGTTTCTTACAGTTCACACAGTTTTCACCAGTATACCATCAAAGTTCCGGGAAAACGAAATGAACTTCAGCAATTCCTGAAAGCAAAAGGAATTCCGGCAATGATTTATTACCCAATGCCGCTTCATCTTCAGGAAGCTTACCATTCGCTGGGATATCGAAAGGGCGACTTCCCGGTTGCCAAAGAACTTTCGGAACAAGTATTATCTTTGCCCATGCATACTGAATTGACCGACGAGCAATTAAATTATATCACTGAATCAATTCGTGAATTTTTTAACTAATGGAAACAACTTATTTTGCCCACCAAACTTCAGTAATTGATCCGGGCTGCCAAATTGGACGAGAAACGCGAATCTGGCATTTTTCACACATCATGGCAGGCTGTATCATCGGAAGTGAATGTTCCATCGGTCAAAATGTGGTTATTTCGCCGGAAGTGACAATTGGCAACAGGGTAAAAATCCAGAACAATGTTTCGGTTTATACCGGAGTGATTTGTGAAGATGAAGTCTTCCTGGGTCCATCAGCCGTATTCACCAATGTAATAAATCCGAGAAGCGCCGTTGGCCGCAAAAATGAATATAAAACCACCCTGGTTCAAAAAGGTGCCACCATTGGAGCCAATGCAACCATCGTATGCGGAATTACCATTGGCAGATATGCCTTTATCGGAGCTGGCGCAGTGGTAACTAAAAACATTCCTGATTATGCTCTTGTAGTTGGAAATCCGGCACGTCAAACCGGATGGATGAGCGAATATGGGCATAAGTTGAAGTTCAATGAACACGGGGTTGCCATCTGTCCCGAAAGCAAAGAGCAATATCGGCTTGTTGAGGGCAAAGTTTCAAAAATCAACTGATTAAATTTGTATATGTCTCCTGAAAAAAAAATACGCTTTGCGATTGTCGGACAAGGACATATCGGCAAGCGACATGCTGAAATGATCCTGCGAAATCCGGATTCAGAACTTGCTGCAGTTTGCGATATACGCACTCCGGAAGAATGCAAAACAGCATACGAAAACATACCTTTTTATCATTCCATTGACGAATTACTTGAAAAAGAAAATGACCTGGATGTTTTAAATATATGCACTCCGAACGGACTTCATGCTGAAATGGCTATAAAGGCACTCGAAAAAGATCTTCATGTCGTGATCGAAAAGCCGATGGCATTAAGCAAAACGGATGCTGAAAAGATCGTTTTCAAATCGCTCGAAAAGGGACGGAAAGTATTTTGTGTAATGCAAAACCGCTACTCTCCCCCATCAGTATGGCTGAAAAATGTGATGGAGCAAAATCTGCTCGGCAAACTTTTTCACGCCCAGATTAACTGTTACTGGAACCGCGACGAACGTTACTATACCCGACAAAATTGGCATGGCGATGCTCAACTTGACGGAGGAACACTGTTTACCCAGTTCTCCCATTTTATTGACATCATGTATTGGTTATTCGGCGACATCAAAAATATCAGCGGTCAGTTTCGCGACTTTAACCATCAAAACTTAACCGACTTCGAAGATACCGGCATTGTTAATTTCGAATTCGTAAACGGAGGTATTGGAACACTGAACTATTCAACTGCCATTTACCACGAAAATCTGGAAAGCAGCCTGACTATTATCGGAGAAAAAGGAACCATCAAGGTTGCCGGGCAATACATGAACGAAGTGGTCTATTGCAACATCAGGGATTACACGATGCCTGAACTCGAAGCAAGCGCACCGCCCAATGATTACGGGCTTTACAAAGGATCGGCCCAAAATCACCATTTCGTTATTCAAAACGTAGTGCAAACGCTGAACGGGCATGCGCCAATCAGCACCAATGCGTTGGAAGGGCTAAAAGTGGTAGATATTATCGAACGGATTTACACGGTTAGAAATCAGGTATGGAAAAAATAAATCCATCGCTTCCGTACCACTGGTTTGCAGTTTACATCAAATCCAGAGCCGAAAAAAAAGCGCAAACCGAACTTCAACTAAAAAATATTGAGACTTTTTTGCCTTTGCAACGCAAGCTCCGGCAATGGAGCGACCGTAAAAAATGGGTCGAAATGCCACTCATCTCCGGTTATTTGTTTGTCCGCATCAGCCGAAAAGAATATGATTCTGTATTACAGTCAGCTCATGTGGTAAGCTATGTTCGATTTGAAGGTTCAGCAGCTAAAATTCCAGACAAGCAAATTGACTATCTGAAACTGATGCTCAAACAGGAAAATCTGGATATTGAGATTACTCATGAAAATTTTGAACCCGGTCAATTGATTGAAGTTATTGCCGGGCCACTGATCGGGCTTCGCGGAAAATTGGTTCTGATAAAAGGGAAAAATAAAGTAGCCGTTGAACTTGAACAACTTGGCTACTCTGCACTAATTGAAATTGCAACGGAAGACATCAGCCCGTTGGAGAATCTACAATAAGTATAAAAGCCTAAAAGCATATCGGCATTCTTATTTACTTTTGAGATCGTTTTAAAAAGTGTTAAAATCAGAGACGAAGCGATTTCAGATGAACATATTACAATTAACCGATATGGCGATCCAGGCATCAATTCAGGCCGGAATTGAAATCCGGGAGGTTTATTCCTCCGGCGATTTTGAAGTCAGGTTAAAAAAGGATCAAACTCCGGTTACCCTGGCCGACTGGAATGCTCACCTGAAAATACTACAAATGCTTCAGCCATCGGGATTGCCGGTCTTGAGCGAAGAAGCTTCGGATATTCCTTATCAGGAACGAAAAAATTGGAAAATGTTTTGGTTGGTTGATCCGCTGGATGGGACAAAGGAATTCATCAAGCGGAATGATGAATTCACAGTCAATATTGCACTTATGGAGGATAACCAACCGATTTCAGGCGTAATTTATGCACCGGTTACTGGTGAGCTTTATGTCGGTATTCCAAATACAGGCGCCTGGAAATTTATGTTTCCTTCCCCTGATTGCAACCTTGATACTATAATGGAACAGGGCGAAGCTCTGCCGATAAAACCTCGGCAAAAAGAATTTATTATTGCCATCAGTCGTTCGCATCAAAATGCTGAAACCCTCGAATATATTGAGCAGATAAGAAAAGAACACCATCAGGTAAATCTGGTAAGCAAAGGTAGTTCACTGAAAACCTGTATGGTTGCCGAAGGAAAAGCCAATACTTATCCCCGGTTCGGAAAGACCATGGAATGGGACACGGCTGCCGGACATGCGCTGGTAAAAGCGGTCGGCAAAAACATTTTCCAAATGGATATAAAAACGGAACTGACCTATAACAAAGCAGATTTACTGAACCCTCATTTTATCGTTATATGAGTGCACACGGATTCTTTGTTCTGGCTGTCATTGTGATCATGATTGTCGCCCTGGCCAAAGAAGTTATGCGCCCGGGACTTGTGTTGTTTTCAGCCCTGATCATTTTGATGATTTACGGGAGTGTCAATGCAGAAGAAGTGCTGGCCGGGTTCTCCAACAAAGGAATGATCACCGTTGCTATCCTGTTTGTAGTCAGTGAAGGAATCAGGCAATCGGGCGCATTGAATAAGCTTGCAACGGCTTTTCTGCCCCGCCGTCGTGGAAAAGTCAGGTTGCTGTTTTTCAGGCTTATGTTTCCGATTTCGTTCATTTCGGCTTTTCTGAACAATACGCCTATTGTGATAATCTTTGCCCCCATTGTGAAAAAATGGGCTGAAAATCTGAATCTTTCTTCACAAAAATTTCTAATCCCGCTTTCGTATGCCACCATTCTGGGAGGCGTTTGTACCTTGATCGGGACTTCGACAAATCTGGTCGTTCACGGGTTAATGCTGGATAACGGATATGCCGGATTTTCGATGTTTGAACTGGGAATGGTAGGTGTTCCGCTGGCTTTCGCCGGATATTTTTACATGAGTTACATTGGCGTTCATCTGCTTCCCGGAGAAAAGAACTTCATCCGCCGGCCGCTTTCCGATCAAAAGGATTACTATTACGAACTGATTGTGCCTGCTGAAAGTCCCCTGGTTGGTCAGACACTGAAAAATGGACGGGTAAAGGAATTAAAGGGCTTTGACATCATTCAGATCGAGCGAAATAAAATAAAACTCGACGGGAAGTCAGCAGGGCTAACCATTGAAGCAAACGACCACCTGCTAGTGGCCGGAAAATCGAACGGACTGGAAACCATCAAAGATTTAAGCAGTGTGAGATTAAAAGGACTCGATTTGCTGAAAGGGCAGGTTAATACAAGCGAGTTGAAGCAGTACGAAGCTGTTCTCGCACCCCGGTTTCCAGGAATTGGAAAAACTATCGTTGAATTTAACTTCTTCGAACATTACCAGGCAGCCATCATTGCGGTTCATCGAAACGGAGAACGTATCACGTCCAACCTGCGGAGCTTAAAACTTCGGGAAGGCGACAACCTGGTTTTACTCACCACCGATCGTTTTATCAAGAACTGGGGTGACTCCAAAATCTTCTACCTCACCACTTACATTCGGGATTACAGCCAAACCACCGGTAAGGCAAAAGAATGGATGGCTCTCACCATTCTGACCCTGATGATTGCCGGGGCAACTGCTGCCGACTATTTACCAAAATTTGGGAATGTGAATACTGACATGTTCTTCTTTTCAGCCATTGCGGCCATGCTGATGGTCTGGCTTAAAATCGTTCCGCATCAAAAATATACCAAAGCGGTCAGTTGGGATCTACTGATTACCATTGCCTGCTCATTTGGGATCAGCAAGGCCATGCAAAACTCAGGATTAGCTGACGGAATCGCTCATACAGCGATAAACTTTGCCAAAAACTGGGGCCCAATTGGAGTACTCGCCAGCATATATCTGCTTACTAACATTTTTACAGAAGTAATTACCAACAATGCAGCCGCAGCCATCTCATTTCCAATAGCTATGGCTGCCGCTACACAAATGGGTGTCAATCCGAAGCCGTTCTTTGTGGCAATCTGCATTGCTGCTTCCATGAGTTTTTCAACTCCGATTGGCTATCAAACCAACCTGATTGTTCAGGGAATTGGGAATTATAAATTCACTGATTTTGTAAAAGTCGGGCTACCGCTTAATGTTATAATTTTCCTGATCTGTATGCTTCTGATACCTATGTTCTGGAGTTTTTAAGCTATTCTGTTTTGAAGGCAAAATCACCTGGAGTAATGCCAACTTTAAAATCATCAACCAGTTTGCCTGAAATAGAATAACGGTGCACCAATCCGTTTTGACGATGATCGATGGCATCTCCAACATAAACATCCGAGTTGGAAGGATCAATGCCCAAGCTGTAGAAACCGCCGTATAAACTGGTGTATTCCGAAGTTATAAACGGCGTCTCCGGCAAATGCTTTTCGGATACCGCCATTTTCCACACGTGCCGGTTCAGAATAGAAAAGGGTGTCTCCCGTTGGATTAACGCACAAATTATTTGGATAGTCGTCTTTGGCAAACCGGAACGACCGTTCAATTTCGCGGGTCTCCGGGTCAATTTTTAAGAGACCAGCATTTTCGTAGCCATAAGGACTTCCTTCAAAACCGCCATCAGAAAGCACCCACAACTTGTTATTCCGATCGATAACTATGCTATTGGGCTGCTTAAAAACTTCAATGGAATCAATTAATTGATCTGTATTCGAATCAATTACCAAGATTTTATTGTCATACGACCAGCAATTGGTAAACACCAGATTTTTATACTGAACCATTTGTTCGGTGGAATGCTGGTTAAACGTCGATTTCGAATTGTTAACCGAAATTGTACCAGTTATTTGAAAAGTCTCCGGATTAATAACAGTGATTTTCCGGGCATAAAGATCAGTCACATAAGCTTTCGAAGAATTCACCACATGCACATACCGTGGAGAGCTCAATCCTGAAATATTTCCCTTAAACTCAGCAGTCCGACTATCAATCACGTAAATTTTACCCGAGTTGTTCACTACAATAAACCCAAGATTGTTCCAGATGCGCATTGATTGAGCAACATCGCCAAGCGGCGCACCATTACGGGCCTGAAACACCTGATTATGGACATTTTTTAGCGATGGGTCATAAAATGATAAAGACGAGTTGCCATACATGAAATTACCCTCGTTTACAATGTAAACGCCACGATTACCAGTAAAATCAAAGAAAACGGTGTCTACCGGGCTTTCCGAACAAGAGGAAAGCATCACGAAAATCAAGATGATATAGATAAATATTCTCATTTTTTATATGCAAGCTGAATCGTTAACGAATAAAACCGTCCAGGCATAGGGCGCCACAAAATAGCCATATAGTCAGTATTCCCTAAATTCTCAATGCCGAGTGCTACGTCCATGGTAAATGGCTTAAAATCGACTCTCCGGCCACCAGTCAGGTTTACGAGCCAATAAGGATTCAGCACTTTTTCGTAGTCTAACTCCACATTATTGCTTGAGGTGTATCTTTTCCCTGTAAAAGGAGCATTTACCTTCAGGTAATATTTTCTGAAATTAGCCTCAGCATACAAATTTGCTTTATGCTTTGGAATGTAAATCAGCTGTTTACCCCTCGACTCGTCAACCGAAGGTACAGCATCTTCATTGGATGCAGCCGAATACGAATAATTACCTTTTGTTGTAAAGTCAATCGTATTCGCCAGACAAACATGTCCCGAAAACTGAAATTCAACTCCCCGGGCATAGACTTTCCGCAGGTTGCTTGCCTCCCAGTAATATGCGCCGTTTGCCGATGGCTGCCAAACAATCCAGTTGTCGATCAGTGAAGCAAACCCGGTTAATTGTCCGGCAAAAGACGTTTTCTTGTCGTGTATGTCATACGAAAATGCCAAATCTCCTGAAATACCTTCTTCTGGCTGAAGGTTGGGGTTTCCGCCCGGGAACCAGTACAAATCGTTCAATCCGGGCTGATGGTAATTCCGTGCAAGGTTGATCTTAACAGAACTTCGCTGTTTCTGATCCGGGATAAATTCAGCTCCCAGTGAAGGAACAAATACCATCAACTGTTTGTCGTACAATTCGCTTCGGCAAAGCAATGAAAGTGACACTTTCGCTGAAGGCTGAAAATAAGCTGCATTAAGCAGTGAAAATTCCAACCGGTCATGATCGTATCCGAGTTTCTGTGCCTGATCGAAAACTGATACCTGATGGTCTGTGGTAGTTAACGACCAGTTCAATCGGAAATTTTTCTGAATATCCCAATCCAAATTAAATTGATTGGTGAAGCTCCGTTCTCGGCTTTGGCTGTCAAAATTTACAAAATTGGCTTCGGTACTCGACCGGAAATAATTCAATTCATTCAGGTTTACTCCCCCGATCCATTCCAGCTTCGCTTTTTCTGTAATGTATTTCCAGCCTAACACGCCACGCAAATTCCGGTCATCCTGCGTTTCTGTGCGGATATCACCTTCAAACGACATCAATTGAGGTAAATCACGATTGCTCTGGTAAGCCCAGAGTTTGGCCGATAATGAATGATTTTTCAGTCTGAAATAGGCCTCCTGAAGTAATCCGGATTTCCGGTATCCGGCATTTTTCTGAACAGATTCGTGCATTGGCAAAACGCCATAATTGAAATACGGAAAATCATTTTTACTCCGGTCATCAAACAAGCGTGTTTTTAGCTGTAACCGACCATTCCCGAAGCCAACATTCAGGTATTCTTTATTAGTCGAGAAACTTTCGATGGTTTGAATGTACCTGACACTGAATTTATCAGTCCAGTCGGGCTTATTACCAAGTAAAACACTTCCGCCCAACGCTCCTGACCCCGATTGCAGTGAACTTCCGCCGTGTTGTAAACTAATGTCATCGATAAAATAAACCGGGAACAGCGAAAAATCCACATCACCGCGCATGGGTGAATTGAGTTTCATTCCGTTCCAGTAAACCTGAGTGTGCGACGGCGCAGTGCCCCGAAATGAAGCAGTTGCTGTTGAACCTCGTCCGTAGGATTTGATAAAAACCGGCGAATACGAAGATAATAATTCGGAAATGGTCTGAGTTTTCATCATTTGCAGAGCCATGGTGTCGATATGAGTTACCAGGATTCCCGCTTCTTCAATCTTCTTCTTGCCAAAAACCTGAACCTCCCGAATTCTAATTGTATCCGAAAGCTTCTGTGCCGCAAGTCTCTCAGGCAGAAATCCCTGCAGACATACCACCACCAACAGGCAAATTTTTATCGATTTCAGTCCTTGTTTCACCGGCTTAGTTCTTTACAATTTTTTGCTGAAAAACCTGATTTCCGGATTTTGCTTTCAAAAGGTACACTCCCGAATGAATTGTACCCAGATCGATTTCCGGATTTGGATGATCCCATCCGAAAATTAATTTCCCCTGAACATCAAAAATCTCAACAGAAACCAGTGGCAACGGGCATATTATTCTGATTCGATCAGTAAACGGATTAGGCTGAACCTTGCATACCATCCTGCCATTCGCTAAAGTTTTTACTTCTGTGAATGAGTCGGCAATCAGCCGGGCAGCATCAATTCCAGCTGAAATCAGGTACTCTCCAACAGCGCCTCCGGTAAAGTTCACTTTCCCAAATTCGTCGGTAATTTGGCTGACATAGTTCGAGGACTGGTTTTTCAATGCCATCCGGATGGCTTGATTGGCAATGGCTTCTGACGAATTTACGGTGATTGTACGGGTACCGTCCATTGAGCAGAAATACTTTTTTAATTGAATCTCAAATTTCTGGCTGGTTTTCACCGTGTCGGCCCCCATAGTCAGGTGCGAAACCGCCCAGGGAAGATTGTTGTCAGACACATGATAGACCAGAATTTCATCGTCATTATTCACTTTCAAATGATCGAAGCCGTTAACTACCGGCAGTTGGTTGAGCATGACTACCCAGGTTTTCCGGTAGGGTTCAGCTGTTCGTGAACCACCGTAGCCAAAAGTATAAACCGTAGAACCTTGTTCCATTTCAGGAACTTTCCACAAATACAGTTTCGATCCGCCTTCGGCATCATCCCGGAATGCCCATTCAGCATTCCATCCTGCACTTTGAAAAGCCGAAGCCAGCGCATGAGCCAGCGAAACAAAAGGAATTTCCATTAAGCCGTAAGCTTTTTGGGTCCGGTCAACTTTGGCCGTCAAATCAGTTTGTTCAACCCATACCGACTGGCGTGGCAGAATGGTTCGTTCGCTTGTTTTAACCGAAAGGTAAACCCGTTTCCGTGCCGATTCGGGGAAAACCTCGATAAGCACCGAATCGCGAATCGATTTGATTTCATCAGCTTCGAGGTACAGCCAGCTTTTACCTTCTTGCTTCCCGGTCAAAAAATATTTGCCGTCAACCGAGGTAATCCCTACTATCGATGCATTCTCCGTTTTCCAAACAGGAGTAAGTCCCGTCAGCGTTGCACCTGACTGATCAGTAAATTTGCTCGTTAGCTCAAGCTTGTCGTTTACTTTCAGGCTGCTCGACTGAATCGTAATTACAGCCTTCCCTCCTGAAAAAATTTCCAGTTCTTTTTCAGCAAATATTTCGGGATTGCTGGCCAACGATGCCCGAAGCATCAATTTACCGGATTGAATTGCCGTCAGTTTACCGCCCGATATACCAGCCAATTCCGGTTTACTCACACTCCAGTTAATTATTTCATTCGCCTGTGGAATTCCTCCCTGAAAAGCAAGTGCATTCAAATTTAAAATATCGCCAAGTTTGATTTTGAGCGGCAAATCCTGTATCACAACCATTGTCCTCGGACCACTAACCAATGCCGGCTCAACATCCCGGACACCGGCAATTTCAGTAGAAATCTCGCCCAACCAGCCTGCCAGAGCATTCATTCCCGTGTAAATCCGAATAAAATGAATTACATCTAATTTGACCGACTTCATCGAACGGTCAACGGCCCAGTCAATATCGATAGCATCACCGCCGCTGCCTTCTATTGTCCACGTATACGGGTTGTCGGGTAATTTCTCAGTAACCGATAAGACCGGCGTATTGTCGGCATAACCAAAAGCCCTTCGGTACGAATTGACCACGCCGGGATTCGACAAATCAATCTGCCCAGCCAAACGAGTCCCCTTTAGCATATATTTATCAGTAGGGATGGTTGGAAATAAATCTGGTTTAGGATAATAGGGCTGTTGATGGAAACTATTTTCGGGAATAATTCCGGATTGATTTTGGTTGTCGGTCCATTGAATATTACCGGCTTTGGTAAGCCCGTTGTTCAGGAATGTAATTTCATAGGTTCGGTTGGTTGTATTCCAGAAATGATCGCTTCCGGCAATTTCGTACCAGGTATCATCCGCAAGTCCGTTCTGGTTTTCGTCTTTCATCACCTGAACAATTCCGGGCTCTGACCAGGTAGAGGTTGAATTTCCGTAGATGGTAAAATCGACACCGTAAGGATTATTCGGGTCATTTTGAATTCCCTGATTAAAATACAGGGTAACCGAGCCCCCATAAGCGCCCAAACTGACCAACCCTTTGTTTGTTCCGACCAATGAGGCGGCCGCAGCAGGAGTTCCCATAAATTCGGCGTTGGTATATTGCCCCGGAGCGGGCACATAGTCGATTACTTTGCTTGCAAACTGAGCATGAATATTCCCGCATGCAACAAGCAGCAAAACAAAAAGGAACAAATTTGAATGCTTAAAATGTGTGAGCATTTGCTGTAAAATCAGTTAAATCATGAAATATGGATTTTGCAGCTTTTCAGAAAAGAAATGTGAAAAGAAGAAACATTTTTTCGCTTTTTCGCCGAAAGCTCCAAAATCCACTTAGCATCAGGCAGGTCTTCTGACTTATCCCCTCCGTAACACCTTCCCGTCTTGCCTTAGGCGAGACAGTGGTTCATCGTTACAGCGTTTTTGAAGGACTTACAGCAGCGGGAACTGTACAGGAATACCGACATGCGTTTCACCTGTTTCCCTTTTCATCCAAAAATTGGAACCTGATGGGGCAAAGGTAACTAAAAGATCGGAACGGGAGCGGAAGAAGTCAAAGAAGATAAGCAAAACGATGAATTCTTAAAACAGGTAAAGCAGGCTTATCTTAACCAAAACAAGCCTGCTTATATTTCGTTTCTTTGTTTTTTTTACAGCGAAACCCTCAAAAACCGGTTATAAGCATCTTCCCAGTCGAGTTCGGCTGAAGGAATAAAATGCACCAGTTCAACTGAGTTGGCTATTATTTCTCTGATTTCTTTCAACGATGCGACATAGCCCAAAGCTTTGGCCTGCATCAAAATGTTCCCGATAGCTGTAGCTTCGTTTGGTCCGGCAACCACGTTCAGGCCGGTGGCATCGGCGGTCAACTGGTTCAGAAAATGGTTGTTGGCGCCGCCGCCAATGATGTGAAGCACTTCGATTGTCTTTCCGGTAATATCCTGAATCTGCTCCAGTGTAAACCTGTACTTCAGTGCAAGGCTATCGTAAATGCAACGTATAGTTTCGCCATGATTTTGCGGAGTTCCCTGGGCTGTCTGGTAACAAAAGTCGCGCACCGCCTGAACCATATCGCGCGGATTCAAAAACATCGGATCATCCGGATTAATCAGGAACTTGAATGGTTCCGACTTCCGGGCCAGTTCAACCATTTCGGGCCACGAATAGCTGTCGCCCTCATTTTCCCAGATTCGCTGCACCTCCTGAATGAGCCACATGCCCATGATGTTTTTCAGGAAACGGGTGGTTCCCTCTACCCCACCCTCGTTGGTGAAATTCAGTTGGCGGGTTTGTTCCGATACAATCGGATTCTGACTCTCAATGCCCATCAGTGACCAAGTGCCGGAACTGATGTATGCAAAATTGTCCTGTAAGCTCGGTACTGAAACGATAGCTGAACCGGTATCGTGACCGGCAACTGCAATTACCGGAACCGGTTTACTGCCTGTTTCGGTGGCAACTTCCGGAAGAATAGGACCTAAAATAGTTCCGGGCAAAATTATCTCCTGAAGAATTTTTGTCGGGATTCCGGCTTTTTCAATGAGCTCAACATTCCAGTTGCAGGTTCCGGGCACGATCATCTGGCTGGTGCTGGCAATCGAAAATTCGCTTTTTTTCACGCCTGAAAACAGGTAATTCAGCGCGTCGGGCATAAACAGGATGGAATCGGTGATTTCGAGCAGCGACGACTGATCCCTGACCATCGAAAACAACTGAAAAAGGCTGTTGAACTGCATAAACTGGATACCGGTTTGCGCATAAACTTCTTCCTGCGGAACTACCTGAAACAAATCGTCCATCGAGGTGTTGGTGCGCGAGTCGCGGTAGGCAAACGGCAGCGAGAGGATCAAACCTTCTTTGGTCAGGTGCACAAAATCGACGCCCCAGGTATCAACGCCAATCGATTCGGGCTGAATGCCGTATTCTTTGACACATTTTTTCAGACCGGTTTTTAACTCATTAAATAAACTGAAAATATTCCAGAAATAGTGTCCGTTAATCAGTTGCATCTGGTTGGTGAAACGATGTACCTCGGTAAGTTCAAGTTTGCCCTGCATTAATGTTCCCAACATGGCCCGTCCGCTTGAAGCGCCCAGATCGAATCCCAAAAAATATCTTTTATCCATTGTTTTCTGATTTATTCAAAGTTAATATCCAAAATAAGCAAGAAACTTCTGTGCCTCTATCCTGTGCAATCCTGAACAAAAAAGTTCGGAGTGACTAAAGTGTCTAAAGTTCAAATTCAATCCTTCAATCCCTTCAGGTGTTTATCGGCAAACAGAAGGTATTGCTGCCAGTCATACAACGTCAGGTCATGTTTACCTGACCGGATATGATACCCAATTGTGCCCATCACCGGATGATTGACTTCAGGCATTTCTTTAACGGGAAGTCCCTGCAATCCGAGCAATTCGTAAACTGCAGAAGCATATTTGGCCGAAAGAAACTCGCCCCGGGGGTCGGCCCATTTATCTTCTTCGGCGCTGGCCACATACAGCGGACGTGGAGCTATCAGCGCCAGTAACATGTGCTGATCAACAGGCAACATCTCTTCATTGTCATTATATTTCACAAAGTTATCGCAAAACCAGTGCGGGAACGATGTGTTTATGATTTGGACCGTTTCGCCAAATTTACGGCGCGAAAGAGCCGCCCCGCCACAACCCGATTCGTTCGAAATGACCATTGCAAACCGCGGATCGGTGGCGCCTGCCCATAGTGCAGCTTTTCCAAGCCGGGAATGACCAAGTACGGCCACTCTTTGAGCATCGACTTTCGGGTCTTTTTCGAGGTAATCCATCACCCGCGATAGTCCCCAAGCCCAGGCAGCAATGGAACCCCACTCATTAAACTTTGGTTTGGTTTGATTTTCCTGATAAAAAAACGGATGAGGGCCATCCGAGAAATCATCCTTATCAGGATCAACATCGCCGTAATAAACAGTCACCAGTCCGTAACCGGCTTTAATAATCGCGTCAACCGGCCAGCCATTGGAAGCAGAAGCCCGGGACTGTTCGGTTACCTGGTTATTGATGATACCAACGGAAGGATTGTTGGATACCCATGCTTCGGTCAGTCTGATGTTTGGATCGTTGTATACCGTGTGGTTTCCAGCGAAGTTATAAGCCAGAAATACAGGCGATTTATGTGCAGCTTTCGGCAAATACATCAACACATTCACCTCCAGGTTGTGATTGCCTTTTCTGAAAAACAGCGACAACTGTTTGCGAATAGCCAGACCATTAACTGCATCATCAGCAGTTTCCCATACTTTAACTTCAGAAATGCCAAGATTTCCGGGTACTCTGCCATAAACTTCATCGGTAAATAACTTCAGAATTTCGGGCCGTTGCTTCCTGAACCATGTTTTTTCGGTTTTTACCTTTCCGCCTTTGAAACGGGTCAATACGTCAGGAAGCTGGTATTGCGGAACTTTTGATTCTTCATAAATCACATTTTCGCGCTGAGCCCATAATTCGGGCACAATCAGGAGAAATAAAAGACTGAAAAACAGAATTGATTTCATTTTCGGCATGTTAGTTTAGACGATAAAGATAAAAATCTTTATCCGGACAACTTTACCGAAAGAATAACTATTGTCGTGTTAAGCTTCAAATATCTATCGTCATACTGAATTTATTTCAGGAATATTGACAAATATGAGTTCTACAACGAAATGAGATATCCGATGGAGAAATTGAAGTAGGTTGTGGATCCAATTTTTTCAGACGATACTGCGGACCGGGGAAAATTCAGGTTATATCCCAGTTCGAAATCAAAATTTCCCAGACTGATAGTAACCGGTAATTTTAACTCCGTATTCATCCATCCAAATTTTTCTTTTTCGACCTCCGTAGTTGTATATTCTATCGGGAAACGACCGGGAACAATGCCCAACTGAGAGATGATCGTTTTGTCGCTCCCCAGGTAAAACGATACTTCCGGTTCAAATTTGATCCGGTTCAAACGGCCGAACCGGATAACATTCAAATCACCATAAAGATCCCAGGACACCTGCGAACTGTAAGTTTTTCCCATCAGTAAAGAATAATCGAGTCGTGTTCCAGCCACTTTTTTATCGATGGTAATTCCACCGCCAAGGCTACTGTTAAACGTGCTTGCAGACAACAGATCGCTCGTCGGGAAAAAATACCGGTTGTAGGAAAGCCGGTATCGGTAATCCATTGATTGGGTGAAACGGCCACTATAGCCGGCCATCAGAAGTAGGGTGCTGATTTTAGGTTCCATAGCGCTGTAATACACGGCCGCGGCGCCTAAACTTATGCCAATAGAGTGAAAATAAGAAAGCTGACTGGTCAGGTTGTATTGATTCAGACCGATGTCCCGGCCTGCAAAATAAGTTTGGCTGTCATAATTGACCCGCGAGTACAAAAACTGGAATTTTTTGGAGGAACTGATCAGATCGGTGAAGTCTTCATCGTTAAATAAAATCTCATTAAGTAATGAGTCAATACGACTGTCCTGAGCCTCCAGGCGCCTGGGTTGAAAAAGACAAATTATCAGAAGGGAAAAAAAGAATATTTGTTTCATAAACGCGTAATTTATCGCATCCAATGCCAAACATATAAACTTAAAAAGCAGCAGCCCGAACTAGCCAGACTGCTGCAACCATCCACAAATCCCTCCGTTATTTATTCGGATTGCTTTTGCGTTTTTCATTGACTTTCTCCACCGCTTTCTTCACTTTCTCTTTCTGCCCTTCGTTCAATTTCTGATTTTGTTCGCGATTTTTTTCTTTCATTTCTTTCATTTCAGCCTTCTGCTCTTTGGCAGCCGACGCTTTTACGGCATCCTTAATGGCATCTTTGGCAGCCTGATTGGCTTCCCACATGGCTTTCTGAGCTTCAGTCATCGAAGCCATAAACTGATCATGTCTTTTCTGGGCCGACAATTCTTTATTTTCAAGAATAGCTTTTTGTTCTTCGGTTAAAGTGGCTTTAAAATCCTCTCTGGCAGTAGCCCTGTCGGCTTTGGCCTTTTCTATGGCCGCTTTTTGTTCATCTGTAAGGTTTTGTTTCACCTTTTCTTTGGCCGGTTTCTGTACTTCAGCCGTTTTCTGAGCATAAGTAGTTCCTGCCGAAATCATCAGGGCAATGACTGCCATTCCTAATAATTTTCCTATACTTTTCATGATTCGTTGTTTTTTTGAAGATTAAAATTTAATTATTTTTCAAACTCTGAAATTTTGTTTTCTGATGACTATACCATTTCAGAAAAAATTACCCTACCTGAAAATATTACCTAAATGAAAAAATTATACAAAAGCAGAATCGGAAAACAATTAATTGGGATACTCAAGAGGCTCCACTTCGCCGGTAGCCACGCGCAAAGCATTTAAAGCAAGCGCTTCCAGTTCATCCTCACCCGGATAAATGTAAACCGCCGAAATAAATTCAACTTTTGATGTAATATAATTGGTCAGATATTGGCTATAAGCCAGGCCACCGGTTAGCAAAATAGCATCAACATAACCATTCAGTACTACAGCCATTTCACCAATGGCTTTTGATACCTGATACCCCAGCGCATCCTGAATCTTCAAAGCAAATTCATCACCGTTTTTAGCCCGGGTTTCCACTTCCAGCGCATCATTTGTTCCCAGGTAGGCCACGTAACCGCCTTCGCCAATTACCATCCGGCGGACTTCATCTTTTTGATATTTCTTGCTGAAGCATAACTCAATCAACTGTCCGGCCGGCAGGGTACCGCTCCGTTCGGGACTAAAAGGTCCTTCGCCGTCGAGCGCATTGTTAACATCGACTACCCTTCCCTTCTGGTGGGCGCCCACAGAAATTCCTCCCCCTAAATGTGCCACGATCAGATTCAATTTTTCGTAACTCCGGCCGATTCTGGAAGCATGAAGCCGTGCTGTTGCTTTTTGGTTCAAAGCATGAAAAATTGATCGCCGCTCAAACGCGGGATGACCCGAAAACCGGGCAACCTCTTCCAGCTCATCAACCACAACGGGGTCGGCAACAAATGCGCGTGCCCCCGGGAATCTGAAGAGCAATGTAATCGGCGATCAATGGGCCGAGATTGCTGGCGTGCTGGCCATAAATACCTGCCCGTGCATCTTCGAGCATCTGGTTATTGACCAGATAAACGCCCGATTTCAGTGGATAGGTTAATCCTCCACGACCAATAACATACTTGATTTTATCGACGTCAAAACCTTCATCAACAAGCGAATCGATAATCAGACCTTTACGGAATTCAAACTGATCGATAATGTTTTCATAAAGCGATAACTCTTCGATCGAATGACGAAGCGTTTTTTTCAGTTTACATTCGGTACCGAAATAAACAGCAAATTTGGTTGAAGTGGAACCCGGATTGATAGCCAGTATTCGTATATCGCTCATAAATCAGATTTATTTACTTAACAACGCAGCAAGCGCAATAGAGTTTAGCTTGGTGCGAATACTATCGCCCCTCGACGAAAGAACAACCGGAACCGTAGCGCCATAACCACAGCAGCCTGATTAGCACCACATAGTTTCGTGTTGGTCTTGTAGAAGACATTTCCTGCATCAATGTTGGGAAAAAGCAAACAGTCGGCATCGCCGGCTACTTCAGAAGTAATGCCTTTAATTTGGGCCGACTCTTTATCAATAGCCACATCCAAAGCCATAGGGCCATACACGACGGCTGGTTCAAACTGTCCGTTTTCGGCTGCTTTCATCACTTCCACTGCATCGGTGCATGAAATCAGCGAAGGCAAAACCTGTTCGGTTGGAGTAATCAGCGCTATTTTGGGATGCGAAATACCCAGCTGCAAAGCCATTTGTTTCAGATAATGCGTCATGGCAATTTTCTGGGAAATGGTTGGATAGGGAATGATTGCTACATCACTTGCAATCAGTAATTTGTGATAATTCGGGTTGTCGATGACCGAAACATGGCTCAAAACACTACCTAAGGGAAGTAATCCGGCTTCCTTGTTCAGAATAGCCCGCATGTATTTATCGCTCGAAATCAAACCCTTCATCAGAATTCCGTCCGAAATCTCCCGGACTTTATTGACAGCCAGCCGTGCAGCCTCCTCCGCTGTATCTGCGTGAATAATAGTGAATATTCCTTCATCGAGGTTGCAGGCCACACACTGCTTCCGAATTTCATTCTGGTCTCCGGTCACGATGGCCGAAATCATCCCCATTGTTACAGCTTCACCAATTGCTTCGAGGCTATGCGCATCAACAGCATTCACAGCTACAAGCGTTCGCTTTCTAACTGTGCGGGTATACTCAAACAAATCGGCTAATCTTTTCAACTCCATACCTGATCGTTTTCTGAAGGTAAAATTATTATTTCAGCAAAGATAAAAACATAACAAAGGTCAAGATCAAAAATGTTTTTAAACCACTGAAAAACAAAACGTCCGATGTTGTTCAACACCGGACGTTTCAATACTGCGACATAAAACGGTGATTGCTTATAATTTAAAATCTACCTCTTATTCCCGACTTACAATTTGATATTCGCCTTGCACCAATTTGAACCATCGCTCTTATGAAAATGCCAAACCCGCCTTCCTTTACCAGAGGTCAACGGGTTTGGTTTATTCAAAATCCACCCATTCGTCGTTATTCGGTTGGTTTTTCTTTGTCGTCGTTGTTGCCGGCGCGGCGGGCCAGCAGGTCGGCGTAGTATTTACGGGCGGTGTTCAGCAGGTTGAGGGTCTGAATAAACAGCGGCGCTTCGAGTGCTTTGGCCATCGCCAGCACGTAAGTGGTAAAATCGCTGTATTTTTTTAGTGCATCAATACGAATGGTTTTCATGTCGTACGTTTCGGTTACAGCCGTGGTGGTAATCCGTCCGCCAAACAGGATTTTAAATTGGTCGTTCGTGGTTTTCATGCGAAGCACATAACGGCTCACCTGTAGTAAATTGATTTCGGTAGCATAACTTTCCTTTTCCAGTTCGCCAACCAGCTTGTCGATGGCAATGGTTTCGGCCTCATAGCTAAGGGCAGGCAGGTTCTTGAAATTATCAAACAGAATACTCAACACACGGCTGGCCTCTACTTCGGCTGGTACATCGGAAACGGCATACAGTTTTAAGGCCCGGCCATAAGCAACAGTAGCTTTGTCGCGATTGGCATCGGCCAGTTCAATTTTCTGGGTTTCCTCGTTCTTTCGAATTTGAGCCAGTCCTTTTTCGAACAAGACCGAATGGTTGGCCAATGCCTGAAGGTAGGTGTTAAACGGTGCATCGGTGAGCAGTTGAGGATCGAGGGTTGCAAGGTCGCTCAAATGACGTTTGAGTAATTGCCCGGCCTCCATGTTGGTGAGGCCTGAAAGACGTAATGGTTCAAGTTTTAGCTTCATTTGGGTTTAAAATTTAATTGTGGTTAAAGAATACGATTAAATTTACGACATAATTTTTAATTATTCATCTAAAACGAATGTTAAATTGTTAATTGTTTGATAATTAATTTTGAGAGGACTGTTTAATCTCAGAAAATGGTTTGATAATCGGTGACGATTGAATGGTTTTGGGTTCAATTACACGTTTGGTTGGCCTCAAAAAGAAAAAAAAGAACTCAACTCAACGTTCGATTGATCAGAACTGAACTCTTTTGGACCCAACTCAACGTTTGATTGGCTTCAAAAAGAAAAAAGGGGACCAACTCAACGTTCGGTTGATCAGAACTGAACTCTTTTGGACTCAACTCAACGTTCGATTGATCTCAAAAGTAAAAAAGGAACTCAACTCAACGTTCGGTTGATCGGAACCAAACCCTTTTGGATTCAACTCAACGTTCGATTTGAAAGAAAAGGATTCCATCCTATCGAAAAAAGATGGAATCCTTTGAGAGGGTTAGTGTTTGACCACCAGTTTGCCGGTGACTACTTGATTGCCAATCTTTGCACGCACAATGTAAACACCGTCCTTCCATCCCGAAGTTTGTATTTTTGTGCTACTGCCTTTAATCTTACTGACTTTAGCTTTTAGCATCTGACTTTGATCGAATACTTCCATATCCCATTCATAATCGTTGAGAGATTGTTTTTGGTTATTACTTTTTAGTTCGACTGTTGCTTCGTCCGAAACCGGATTGGGCGATAAGGAAAGCAGGTATTCCTGTTGAATTACTTCAACAAAGACCGGTTCCGACCAACCTGTCTCATCGCAAGAGTTGGATACGTTCAACCTAATTCGAACAGAGCCTGGCTCGTAGAAATAGCACAGTTTGCCGCCGGTGCCGTAGTCATAGACATCATAAGAGATTGCTCCCCCATCAATATCCCAGGTCCTGGTGAAATCCTGTACTGGCGCACCATAGATATTCGTATTTTCGTCATAAATATAAATTTCCTCTCCGGTATAAACAGTATATACTTTTACCCAGGTTGGCCAGTAATTGCTTGACCATACATATGACGTATAAGATTCAATTTCGGGAGTAGGGGGCGCCCCAACCCAAATGTTTTTTGTTACACCAGAAGATGCTCCTGAGGGTGTTGTGATGGTTAAACTCGCTAGTCCCATGCCATTCTGCGTTCCACTTGCAACTGTGTATGCAGCAGACCCATCGCCACTGACCTCGGTTAATGGCCCGGAGACATTCCAGTCATAATTCAACGTAATATCTGTAAAAGATGACTCGGATACGGTTTGCTGGGAACTGTTGCACAATGTACTAGAGGGGACATAGACCGAAGGATTTACAAGTTTGTAGTAGTGTAAATCTCCCGAATCGAAAGGACACTTTGCAATAGAATGTTCATAAAGTCCCCACCAACCCCATTTTGACTTAACCCAACCAAGCGTATCGGTTGTTATTGCAGAATGGTCATCCGACGCATAAAAAAGCTTTTGATGATTATCTGGAGTAGAGGTAGGTACGTAAGCATCATTTGTCCAGTATTTCGATAAATTTGGAGAATCATCATCATTTGTTTGGTTTATCCAGCGATTTATACTACTCCCTCCTTCGCTTATATGCCAGGCATATGCATGGCAATTGTAGTGCGACGTAGCAGGTCCTTTTTTCTGGGCATCCGAACTGTTATTTATTATCCACTGTGCCGCCTGACTTTCCCACAGAGCTATCAAAGGTGTGGTATCCCAGTTGCTTATAACATTTACAGTTTGTCCCATGGGCGTTTTAATTGTTCCTTGTCCGTTTGCTGATGTTGCTATAACAATAAACACTAAAGTAATAATCAGATTTAAGGACGTATAATTATTTGTTCTCATTTTGTTTGTTCTTTAAAATTTCAATATATTTTTCCGACAACTCCATAACCTTAGTTACAATATCTGAATCTAAGATCAACATATAATCAATATGAAGGAACATTAATTCATTATTGTTATATTCGTCAATGATAGGTTGATACTGGTCGATGAACATGATTCTTGATAAGATTGCACAAGAGGTTTGCATTCCAGTATAGTTAAAGTATTCAATTTGATCCTGTTTTGATTTTTGATTGTCAATTACCAATTGGAACAGTTCTATTTTTTCGGCATTGGTCAGATACCTCAAAACTTCATACTGAGCAATTATGAGTTCATACCTCATTATGTTGTCAATATATAATCCGTTTTCTAAATCAGTACTTAGGCTCCAATCCCGGTTAAACTTGATCGGTTGATACAAATTGATTAATTTTTGACACCTGTCTCCTCTTTTCCAAAGCTCTTCATATCCATTACATAACTTCTCAACCAAATCAAATCCTCCCTGCAGGTCAGACATTATCCACATTAATACCATGTCGGGGTGATCAAGGCAGGTTTTTATCAATGGTTCGGTTGATATACAATGTAGTACATTGTCAGGAATTTTAAACATTTTAATGCGTTCTTCGCGTGATTTTCCTTTGGCTTCTTCAATAGGATAATCATATTTTCTGTTGATATCGATATCCCCGCAGGGATCATTTTTGCATCCAGTTATTACAAGTAGCAGGAACATGAATGGTGCAATTTTTCTATAACCCATCTGATAACATTTTATCATTCTCTGCCATTATGTCGTCAATCAAACTACTATCATCCAAAATAAGTCTATTAAGAAATGCTTCAACCTTTTGATTTCCATATTTTATCTTGGTATTTGATAACTTTTCATTTCGATATTTAGCGGTTACTAATGCCGTTGTTTGCAACCCAATTATCCCATAATATTTTTGAAGTTCTTTTTTTTGCTTGTATTTTTGACCGCATAGAACCATCAAATCACTACTTTCAGAAGAAGATAGTTTGTTTAATATTTCTGTTTGAGCAAGCAAAATCTCAATATAAGTGAACTTTGCAATAAATAATCCAATTTCAAGATCAGATGATGTATAATCAAAATTATCAGGCTTATAACTTGCATATATTTTTATTAGCTCTTTTCCACTATCTTTTCTCGTTTCTAATTCTCTAAAACCGTTAAACTTGGAACGAATATAATTGTACCCGGATTGCAAATCATTCCGGGTAAAGATTAATCTAAATTCCGGATAGTTTAAACATGTTTTTACAAGTTCTTCTGTTGTTATTTTTTTTATAATGCTCTCTGGAAGATTAAGTAGCTCCAATCTTTTGGAGTAGTCTTCTATACCTAGCCACTCTTTACTACCCGGCTTCACCGGGAAATCCCATTTAGGGTTTTCTACTTGCGAAAGGGCAATGATTGGCACAAATAAAATTAAGATGAATAATAGTTTCATAGCTTTTGGTTTTTTAAAATTTAATAATCAAGTTACGTTAAAGGACGTTTGCCCTACTAAAAGAATAATGGAGGTGGCCGTTCCATATTTATGACTTTACGGGTAGTTGAATAAATATACATAATTGATTCAGAAAACCTCAAAAAGGTTGCTTTGGATAAGCTATGTTTGTCAACATAAAAATATCAGGGAATAATTATTGCTTTTGCCGTTAAAATAGCTTATAATATTTAGGCGATTTTGACAAAAAAAGAGGCCATCTCTATTTCTAAAGATGGCCTCCGTTTATGTGGCCAGTAAAGCGCAAATACAGGCTACGATTTATTACGACCAAGAACGATTTCTTCGGTATCGAGAGCAATCATTAATTCTTCATCAGTGGGAACGACCATGATTTTAACTTTTGAATCAGCAATACTAATCACGCCTTCACTTCTGAATCCTTTATTTTTCCCTTTGTCAAGCAATATTCCGAGGAATTCAAGGTCAGAGCAAACTCCTTCGCGGGTCGAGTCAGAATTTTCACCAATTCCGCCGGTCATAATCAAAATATCCAAACCGCCCATAGCAGCGATGTACGAACCAATGTATTTTTTAACCCGGTAATTATAAATATCAAGTGCAAGGGCTGCCCGTTCGTTTCCGTTGGCTTTGGCCATTTCAATTTCGCGCATGTCAGACGAAACGCCTGAAATACCAAGCATCCCTGAATGTTTATTAAACAGGGTATTAGCCGATTTAATCCCGATTTCTTCCTTTTCCATGATGTAATGAACCGCACCAACATCGAGATCACCACAGCGGGTGCCCATTACCAGCCCCTCAATTGGAGTAAATCCCATTGATGTATCAAATGATTTTCCGTTTTTAACGGCAGCAATCGATGCACCGTTACCCAAATGACAGGAAATAATTTTTTGAGTCGTGTAATCAACTCCCAGCAATTCACAGGCCCGTTTAGTTACATAACGATGGCTGGTCCCGTGAAACCCATACCGCCGTATGCCATATTTCTTATAAAGAGTATAAGGAATTCCGTACATGTAGGCTTTGGGTTCCATCGTCTGATGGAAAGCTGTATCAAAAACCCCAACCTGCGGGATTCCAGGAATCAATTCTTCCATAGCCCGGATACCTTTCAGGTTTGGCGGATTATGTAACGGCGCAATATCAATACACTTGGTAACTTCAAGCAAAACCTCATCGGTTAAAAGCACACTGGAATTGAAGCGTTCCCCTCCATGAACCACGCGGTGGCCAACGGCATCCAGTTCTTCCAGACCTTTCAAGCAGCCATGTTTTTCATTGGTCAGAACACCGAGAATATATTCAACACCTATTTTATGATCGAGGATTTCGCCCTCAAAAACAACAACCTGGCCATCCTGACGAACATGTTTCAGAAAGCTACCTTTCATCCCCAGCTTTTCAATTCCACCCTTGGCGATTACCGAGCGGTTGGCCATGTTAAAAAGCTGATATTTAATGGAACTGCTTCCGCAATTTAAAACCAGAATCTTCATTCTATTTCTTTTATTTAATTATCAGTCTGAAGGGAAATCAGCATGTTTTACCTTGTTGAATTATTTTCTTCCCGTTTTCATCGTATTTATAGAAGCCGTCACCGGATTCAATTCCCAGGTGTTTGGCACGGACCAGTCTTCGAAGATATGGACTAGGTTTATAACGGACATCTCCAAATTCATTGTAAATATTATCCATCCACCGGAGAATTTTATCAAGTCCCATTTTATCAGCTAGTTCGAATGGGCCAAGGCGCATTCCAAATCCGATTTTCATAAGTTGATCAACATCATCGATATTTGAAATACCTTCCATTAGTACCTCACAGGCCTCATTTAGAAGTACAACAAAAAGCCGGACACTCACCAAGCCTGCTGATTCCTGAACCTGAATGATCTTTCGGTTCATCAAGGAAACAAATTTGCAAACCAGTTGGTACGATTCGTCAGTGGTGTATAAGCCTCTGACTACTTCGACGACACGGGCTTCCTGATGATTGACAAAAAAATGTAAACTGACACAACGATCGCGATATTTCAAGTCGGATGAAAGTTCAGTAATTACAGTTGTAGTTGAATGAGTGGCAATTATACAATTTCGATCAACGACCTCCTCGATCCGATGAAAAATATCTTTTCGTTCTTTAATTTTTCCTCCGCGATCAACAGCCCGGATAGCTTCGATAACGAAATCGCAACCCTTGAGGTCCTGGTAATCAAGCGTACCCTTTATTCTTGACAGGATAGCACGTTTTTCACCGCTTGTAATTCCCCAATGCTCAATTCGTTCGTCCAGCACTCTTTCGATGTTTTTATAGGCTTCGCGAATTTTATCTTCGTTTACCTCAATAAAAACAACTTCTATTCCATAAAAACTGGCAACCCGGGCAATATTCTGACCAACCAGACCACATCCAATTATTCCGATCTTTGAAAAAAGTGATTGGCTTTTATTCTTTTCAACTAAACCGAATTGTTCTATCGGTTTATAAATTACTTCACTCGGCATGTTTATAACTATTGATTTTTATTCGAAAAGGGCAGCAGCCTGATTGGCTGTAATTGCCACCATATTTACAATATCGCTCACTGAGCATCCTCTTGAGAGGTCGTTAATCGGGGCAGCCATTCCCTGCAATACCGGGCCAACGGCTTCTGCTTTAGCCAGGCGCTGTACCAATTTATAACCAATGTTGGCCGATTCAAGACCGGGAAAAACCAGAATATTTGCACGACCAGCCACTTCGCTGTTAGGCGCTTTAAGTCGTCCGACTTCCGGAATTAAGGCGGCATCCAACTGCATTTCACCGTCAATTTTTAACTCAGGGTCCAATTCGCGGGCAATGCGCGTAGCATTTACCACTTTATCAACCAACGGATGTTGGGCGCTTCCCATCGTTGAGAAACTGAGCATGGCAACACGCGGATCCATACCAACAATAGCTTTGGCCGTTTTTGCAGTAGTCACAGCTATTTCCGCTAATTGCCGTTCATCAGGATCGGGCATTACAGCACAATCGGCAAATACCAGAATACCTTCGTGTCCAAAATGAGGATCGTTCACAAACATCAAGAATGCTCCTGAAACAACACTCACTCCTGGTAAAGTTTTGACATATTGTAAGGCTGGACGAAGCACATCGCCAGTTGCATTAATCGCTCCTGCCAGCTCTCCGTCAGCATCACCGCTTTTAATCATTAAAGGCGCAAAGTAGAGTGGATCGTTCAGCAAATCGAGCGCAGCTTCACGCGTTAGCCCTTTTGCTTTGCGAATTTCAACCATCAGATCAGCGTACTGTTCCCTTCTTGAGTCAGTCGTTGGATCAATAATGGTGACTCCTTCAATATTCACCCCCAATTCAATGGCTGTTTGATTAATTTCTTCAGGATTGCCTAACAAAATAATCTGAGCCAGATTTTGGGTCAGGATAATTTCAGTTGCACGTAAGGTCCTGGGTTCAGTTCCTTCAGGTAAAACAATTCTTTTCTGATATTTTTGAGCGTTCTGATAGACACGTTTTAAAATTTCCATCGCTAATTTAAAGTTTAAACTTTGAAGTAAAAAATTCGAGAACAAAAGTACTTAAAATAAGAAGAGCTGTACAAGCAGTTCAAAAAAATTATTAGCTAAACTGATAAAAATCATACACAAAGCAACTTTCACAAACACCTTTTGAACTAAAAAACAATCGATTGTGGACTGCATTCATTGATTTATGGTAGCACCCGCGAACACATCCTGGAAGTGGAAGGTATTCTGTCTGACGGATCAGACGTGGTTTTCAAAGCGCTTTCAACTGAAGAATTTCAGGCAAAATGCTCCGGAGATCCGGAATTACTCGAAACCAAAATCTACCAAAATATTCAGGAAACACTTGCGGATCAATTCAATCAGCAGGAAATAAGGAATGAGTTTCCCGACCCGAAAGTAACCCGCCGCAATAACGGATATGCAATGGATGTGTTGCTCGAAACCGATCCGTTTACCAATAATGGCAAGCCCTTCAATTTCTGCAAATTGTTGGCAGGATCGGAAGGAACACTAGTATTTATAACTAAAATCAGGCTGAACATTGTTTCGCTTCCTCCGAAATTTCAGGGATTAGTTTGCGCTCATTTTAATACCTTGGAAGATTCGTTTTATGGAAATATTGTTGCACTCCGCCACCATCCGGATGCCATTGAACTGACCGACGACATTATCCTGAACTGCACACTCGAAAATATTGAGCAACGCAAAAACCGGTTTTTCATTGAAGGAAATCCCAAAGCAATTCTGACTATTGAATTCTCAGCCAATTCCGAAGAAGAAATTCAGGAGAAAGCCCGGGAATTGGAAGCAGATCTCCGCAGAGAAGGCTATGGCTACCACTTTCCGCTGTTTACTGACAAGGAGAGCATCAAAAAAATATGGGAACTTCGGAAAGCTGGGTTGGGCTTGCTCTCGAACATTCCGGGAGACAAACGTAATGTGACCGTGATTGAAGATACTGCTGTTTCACCCGACTATTTACCGGAATATATCCGTGAATTCGATCAGATTATTGCCCGATACGGTTTAATCTGCGTGTATTACGGGCACATTGCTACCGGCGAATTGCACCTTCGCCCCCTACTAAACCTGAAAGATCCGGAAGATGTGAAGATTTACCATTCGCTGGCAAAGGGAGTTGCCGAACTGGTGAAAAAATTCCGGGGTTCGCTGAGCGGCGAACATGGCGATGGCCGCCTGCGTGGTGAATTTATCCCACTGATGCTTGGGCAACACAATTACGAACTGATTCGCCAGCTGAAATATACCTGGGACCCGAAAAACATCCTGAATCCCGGAAAAATCGTGGACACTCCGTCCATTACCGACGATTTACGGATACTGATGGGGCAACCGTCGTTTAAAGCGAATACACTATTTGACTACGCACCGCACGGCGATTTGCTGCGCTCGGTTGAAATGTGCAACGGATCGGGCGACTGCCGCAAAAGCAACCTGATTGGCGGCACCATGTGCCCCAGTTACATGGCCACCCGCGACGAAGATAAATCGACCCGTGCCCGTGCCAATGTATTGCGCGAATACCTGACCCGCCCACAAAAAGCCGATGTTTTCGATTCGGAAGAAGTGCTTCAGGTATTGGACCTTTGCCTTTCGTGCAAAGCCTGCAAATCGGAATGTCCGTCGAACGTTGACATGGCTAAGTTTAAAGCTGAATTTTTGCAGCAATATTACGACCGGCACAGAGTTCCGGTACGATCACTCCTGATCGCTTATTTACCGCGCATAAACCAGCTGGGAATGGTTTTCCGGCCAATTACAAACCTGATTACCGGAACTAAATTGTTTAAAAAAGCGATTGGATTTGCACCTGAACGGAAAATACCGAAACTCTCCAGTCTCACATTAAAGAAGTGGTACTCGAAACCTCTTTCAGTGGATGGCAAAACAGGTAAAGTTTACCTCTTTGCCGACGAGTTTACCAATTTCAATGAAAGTTATATCGGTATCAAAGCTATTTTACTGCTGAATAAACTGGGCTACGAAGTGGCGATTCCAAAACATCTGGAAAGTGGACGAACCTTCCTTTCCAAAGGATTGCTGCGGAAAGCCAAACAGATTGCCAACCTCAACGTCACGCACCTTTCGGAAATTGTTTCAGAAGAAACGCCGCTGGTAGGCATTGAGCCATCGGCTATTCTGGCTTTCCGCGACGAATACCCGGAATTGGTGGATTCTCACCTTCAGGAAAAAGCCAGAAAACTGGCGAAAAAATGCACTGATGCTGGAAGAATTTATCGTTCGGGAAACCGAAAAAGGAAACATCCGGGCAGCGCAATTTAGTACTGAAACAAAAGTGATCAAACTTCATGGTCATTGCCAGCAAAAAGCGGTTGCCTCTACCCTACCTACCCGAAAAATGCTGGAATTGCCCGTTAACTACTCCGTTCAGGAAATCAAAAGCGGATGCTGCGGCATGGCTGGTTCATTTGGCTACGAAAAGGAGCATTACGAATTGAGCATGCAGATCGGCGAACTGGATTTGTTTCCGGCAGTTCGAAAATCACTTTCGGAAAAAATAATTGCAGCTCCCGGAACTTCCTGCCGCCACCACATCGAAGATGGAACAGGCCGAAAAGTGGTGCATCCGGTAGAAGTATTGTGGGATGCTGTGTTGAAATAAGAATCGGAGTTTAATGTGTGGGTGACCACAAATCACCGCTTATTAGCTATTTCCCCTATTCGACTTTTCCGATCACCACCACATAGTTTTTGCCATACTTTTTGGCACATTTCGGGCAGGTTGTGTACCACATGTACCATTTTTTGATGGATAGTCCTTTGGTCCTGGCTTTTTCCTCAAAATCCTTGCACCACTTACCGGTGTCTTTAAACGGACCTTCATAAACACGGCTATAAAAATTACCGCTTATGGTTGTGTTTTCGGCTTCCTGAACGTCTTTATCAACAGCAAGATAAAGGTCCATGTTCCATTTAGAAGTGTGATCGGACAAACAAAGCCAGTCGGGTACGGAGGCTCCGGCAGCAGTGACTTTGCGGTCGAGGCGCTTCATTGCTTGTCCAAAGTTCACGGGCATGTAAAAGACAGTAAATACTTTATCGCGGATAAACCGCTTATTTTCCCAGTTAAACGTTTGATCGCCCCAGGGAACTGGGTTGAATTCGGGACAACATGTCGTTAAATCAGTTTTTGGTGCCATAATAAGTTGACTTAAAGATTAATTGACAAACATTTATTTGATCTGTAACAATTTATTGCAGCCATTTGACCATACACTTAGTCGAAGCCAAATGAGTAAAGAAGTCATGGTTTTGTTGCAGCTCAAACAATCAAATGTACCAAATAATTTACTAATAAGCTAGCATACAGGCACCTGAAATGTCTGCAATTTCTGATATCAAATGAAAATCTGACTTATTTTTTTGCGCTGCTTTTCAGGTCAAAAATCATCGATAGTTTGACTGTCCGGTAAGTCCAATCGCGAAGGCCGTGCAGGTATTGCAGCCTAAGGGAATAGTTTTTTAGCCTGCGGTTCAGGTTAAAGGTGTAAACCATCGGTTTATCACGCTCCTTTTTATAGCCCGAATAGCCCGATAATGAGTTGGAAATTGTCCAGTCCGAAACTTTCAGATCGGCGCCAACACCATACATATAAGCATCGTTCTGAAGGTTCATATCATCGTTGGTTTGCCAGGAGTAAAAGCCCAACGAAGCATAAGGCAAAAAGGTCAGTTTTTCGTTGGCACCGGGATATGTTTTGGAAAAGCTAAAATCGAAGTAATAACCAGGACTGTCGGAGTATCGGGCTGCTTCCAACTGGCATCCCGATGCGGTTCTGGCTGCCATACGAACCATCGTGTCCGGAAATTTTCGACCCTTTACCAGCTGAACTAAGGTTGAGAAATACAGATCGCCGTTGGCAATTCCTTTTCCGTCAAAATCGCGGGCAACACGCTCGTCACGCACAAATTCCGACATGGCGTAATGTTCAACAACTACACCGTAAATTTCGATGGCTACTTTTCCTTCAGCAAACGAACGGTAATATTTTCCAAAAAGGTCCTGCGTAGGGTCACCTTCCCTGAAATGAGCGCTTAGTCCAAATTCGAAAGTATTCCCCAACGGAACAATCCCCTTTTTTACTTCAGGAACAGGCAGTGCATTGGGTCCCAGGTAGCCGGGTGTGATATGAATAAAACTGCGCCAGCTGGGCATTCCTGTCTGCCAGCCATGTTTAATGTTCCACCAGGCCCAGTCTTGTTCTGGAAAGGCAAAAAGCGGAACGATGCAGAACAGAATCAAAATGGTTTTTCTCATGCGCCAAATATACAAAAGTGTGTCACGCCCGAATTATTTTAAATAAAAAACCTCGCCATTCGACGAGGTTTTTCTAAATTAAAGGTTCAGCTTTTTCCGGATACTTTTTGGAATGGCATCCTTGTGAACCATTATTGACATGGTTTTGTACTTAACGTAGGGTTTTGAAGCATAAAAATAACCGTCGTAATCGTTATAATCGCCCCATGAATTCTTCACTTTATAATACGGATTTCCAACCTGATCTTTCGCTGTTCCAACAATTAACATTCCATGATCATCGGTGGTCTGGTAATCGTCAAAATCAATCTGGCGCATTTCCTGCGTAATCACTTTCTCGGCCCCTGGTTTATCGAGTTTATAAAGTTCTTCGTTTCGCTCTTTTTCAGTCAGTTTTTCCCATTTGGTAATTTCCGCATCGGTCATGTTGGCTTTATCAACAATGGGAATAACTGCAACACCTTTCTGCGAAGTGGCAAAACCTTTTTCACTCACATCGGCAGCCCACGCAACGGTATAGCCGGTATTAACGGCATTATCGATAATCTCTTCCAATTCGTTCATCGGTACATTATACACTTCGTCCCACGACCAGTTGTCGGGCACTTCGATAACGAACTTTGAATAAAACGGATGATGGGTATACGAAGAAATTTCAACGTAATCATCCATATTCAAACCAACAAAATCCTGTGCAAAACTGGCCGGAGTGTAATCCTTGCCCTGGTAGCTGAATTTTTCAGGCAGTTTACCTAAGTAAGTATTAAGGGTACCATCAAGCGCTTCGTGCCAGGCCGTGGTAAGCTTTTTATTCGGATTGTCGACCACCGCCTTGACCTGATCAAGCAATATGCGGTCCAGTTCACCGTGAACGTGTTTCTCCTCCCCGTAATTCAGCCCGGTATAAACTTCTTCAGGAACAATTCCATATTTTTTGATGACGTTCGTCACATCATGGAATGCACCGCCTGCGCCAAATTCAAGGCTACCATGCAGTCGCACATATTTGGTTGCTTTGTCTGAATAAGTATGATAAACCACGAACATTTCAGACAAGTCAACGACCGGTTTACCCAACCGAAGCATTTCCGCTTCCAGAAAACCCAATCCGGAAAAAGACCAGCAAGTTCCGGAGCGGTATTGATCTTTAACAGGTGTACAAGGAATTTCCTTAATCGGTGTAAACTGATAACCTTTTTCTTCTTCTTTTTTATCCTGTGCAATAACCCCGAGCGAGGCCAACAGCAAACCTGCCAGGAAAAGATTTCTTAATTTCTGCATATTGATATCTTAATATTTTAGTCCCCCTTAAAAACTGGGCCAAATATAATAATTTTGCGATGTCGTCTCTATTGATACTCAACTATTCAGATACATACAAATCCTTTGATTTGTGTTTTTGCTGTCGATTTTTTTAGCTTCTTGTACACTGAACGTTAACACCTTCCGATAATCTTCCTGACCAGAACTTATGATTTCACAAGCAAAACATGTTATAAAACAAATTTTCAAAAACAAGCATGGTTTTGAACCAGTCAATTTTCGCTATCCAAACTTTTTTACCTTTATCCTCCTGAATCCTTAATCCGCATCAATGAAATAGCCATGATTTGGTAAACACCAACAGGGAATAAGCATAAAGTTTCTATCATGGCTATTCCATGAGTACGTGCCAGTTTTCAAAAAGCAAAAACAATTTATACGAATGAAAAACCGGAATATCTTTCTTATCCTGACGATTCTTGCCCTGAGTACTTTTTCTTCGGCCCAATCGTGGAAAAATGCCTGCCTCTTTCAACCAAAAGACAAGCAGATTGCCGAAGAGAAGCTAAAATTATTCGTATCACAGGCAAATCGCCCCATTTCGGAACTGGTGGTTGAAATTGGTTTGTCGTTTCTGGGAACGCCTTATGTAGCCGCCACGCTCGAAAACGGAGCAGACGAAAAAATGGTAGTCAACCTGCGTGAACTGGATTGCACCACTTTTGCCGAAAACTGTCTGGCTTTGGCACGTACGGTCAAGCTGCGAAAAACTGACTTCAGCTCTTTTGTGAACGAGTTGGAACGAATCAGGTATCGTGATGGAATCCGCAACCAATACCCTTCCCGGCTACATTATTTCAGCGAATGGATTCACAACAACCACAAAAAAGGCATAATCAATGAGTCGTCCAACCTCGAAGGCGAAAAATCAATGAAAATCATCAATTTCATGAGTACACATCCGGCAAGTTATCCGGTTTTGAAGGAACATCCGGAGCTGATTCCGGCCATTGCCGAACAGGAAAAAGAACTTTCCAAAACCGGATTTATGTACTTTCCAAAGAGCAATCTGACTAATTTATACCAACATTTGCAACATGGCGACATCATCGGTCTCACCAGCAGCATCGAAGGTGTTGATGTCAACCATGTTGGAATCATATTAAAAAAAGGCAACGAGTTTTACCTGCTGCACGCTCCGCTGAGTGGAAAAAAAGTGCTGGTTTCGGACGGTCCGATAACTGATTTTATTAAACCTGAATCGAAAAAACTCCGGCATTATGATTGCCCGTCCGATATTTGACGAAGCCACCCAGCGTCGATGAATCAGACCCGTCTATTTTGTTAATTTTGCAGCTTTCAATCTCAAAAATATGAGCTCTTTTATTGATCGTTTTATCATTCTTTTGTGCAAACTCGTTGCCAGGCTTCCGTTTTGGGTTATCTGGGGACTGGCCGACATCTTTTATGTGTTGCTATATTACGTGGTTGGTTACCGTCGCAGGGTTGTACACGAAAACCTCGTCCGTTCATTTCCGGAGAAAAGCCCGGAAGAAATCAAAAAAATTACGAAAACCTTCTATCATCACCTGAGCGACGTTGGACTGGAAACGATCAAGTTCAGCCGGATGACTAAAAATCAGCTTGACAAACGCATTAAAATTCACAACCTCGATATTTACGAAGAATATTACAATCAGAACAAAAGCATGATTGTACTCGGACAGCACCACAACAACTGGGAATGGAGCGCATCGATGCAACGGTTTATCAAAGCGCAGTTTTTGGTGGTTTACAATCCGGTGAGGAAAAACGAGGCGCTGGAACGGTTTATTTTGGATACCCGCGAACGGTTTGGCGCCAAATCCATTCAGGTGAATCATTCGGTGCGCACCGCACTGGCTTTTAACACGAACGAAAGGGGTGAGCAGCCTGATGCTTGCCGCCGACCAAACTCCGCCGGCCAACTCACAGTTTTGGACGACCTTTCTTAACCAAGAAACGGCCTTTTTCGCCGGCCCTATGAAAATCGCCATAAAAACCAATCTCCCGGTAATCATGCACCATACCCGAAAGGTGGGACGCGGACGATACGAAGTTTTTCATTATAAACTGATTGAAAATCCGGCAGAGGTAAAACCCGAAGAAATTTTGATGACTTACATCCGCAAGCTGGAAGAAATCATCTGCAGCGAGCCCGAATACTGGCTGTGGTCGCATCGACGCTGGAAGCACAAACGCCCCGGAAATATTCCGCTTTACAGTTCTGAAAAGGTAAATTAAAATCGAACGGATATAATTCGTGAGTCCGAAGCCATTTATGAAAAAACTGATTGCCCATCTTGGTGTTTTTTCTCCTGAAAATTTTAGGTTACGTTCCTTTTTGGCTGATTTACCTGTGGGCTGATCTCCTTTTCCTGATTCTGTTTTACCTGATTGGCTACCGAAAAAAAACGGTTATTCAGAACCTGAAAAACTCGTTTCCGGACAAACCGGACGAGGAAATCAGGAAAATAACCAAAGGCTTTTACCGCCATTTTGCAGATATGGTGGTGGAAACCCTGAAAGCTGTTCAGGTTTCGGACAAGACGTTAACGAATCGGTTCCGGTATAAAAACCCTGAAGTGTTGAATGAACTGTACGATCAGGGGAAAAGTGTCGCTCTGCTTTCGGGGCACTACGGAAACTGGGAATGGGGCATTGCCATGCCCAGGGTGCTGAAACATCAGGTGAACGTGATTTACCGGCCCATTCAGGACGAAATTTTTGACCGGTACATGAAGAAAGTGCGGTCGCGTTATGGCATGTTCCTGATGCCCGCCCGCATTTCGTTGCGCACCATGCTCGAACTCGAAAAGACCGGGCAGCTTTCGGCCACCTACTACCTTACCGACCAAACCGCCCTGAAAGATACCGATTACTGGATGATGTTTCTGAACCAGGAAACAGCAGTTTTCCCCCGGGGCCGAGAGAAAGTAGCTTCGCGGTTTAAACAGGCCGTTGTTTTTATGGATATCCAGAAAGTGCGCCGCGGACATTATGAAATCGAATTCACCAAACTGTTCGACGATGCATCGCAAACAGCTCAATATGAAGTAACCAAAGCGCATACCAAATTTCTGGAAGAAATCATCCGCAAACGGCCCGAACTCTGGCTGTGGTCGCACAAACGCTGGAAACACGTGCGGCCCGGAGAAATTGCATTGAAATAAGTTGAAAGATAAAATGTGGCATTCTCATGCGAATTAAATACTTCTCATTGCTTCGTTCCTGATGGGATCATTTAATTCTGACAGGTTTTAAAAACCTGTCAGAATTAATCGCTCACTGATCAATCGAACGTTGATTGTCATGTCAACATTAAACTGTCCGGGTCAAGTCACCCTGAACTTCCCACCCGGATGCTCAGACCGGGTTTCAGGGTCAACCGCTGGCGCGGATTTGTAATGCGTGGCGGCTAACTAAAGAATAAGAATCACTCGTTTTTTGGAAAACCGAACAACCCCTTTATTTATTCGGCCTGTTGCAGCCATCAAAAGTCAATACCCTGCCTGCTTTGTCTTTTATGTTTTCAAGCATCAGTTGACCGACGCAACCTTTGGGCGGGTTTTGGAATCAAGTATATGTATTTAACCAGCCTAAAAACCAACACCATGAAACGATCACTGCTAGCTGAAAACAACAAATTTGTTAACGAAAAAAACAAGCTAAAATGAAAACAAGCATTTTTAAAATCTGTGCTTTTATCCTGCTCCTGGCATTGATGGGGGGCAGGGTGTGAAAAAAAGGATTCTATACCGGTTTGTGGCATACAGAATCCGTTAACTGCAATCAAATGGCTACATGATTTAAAGATTGCAGTAGAAGAAAATCCTAATATAAATTCAGCTGAAATAATTTTATACAGATTTAATGATGTTGATTATATCTATGTTCAAGAATCGACTGTTTCTTCACATGATTTTCCAAATACAATCTATGATTGTGATGGGAATGAAAAATACACATGTGGAGGGAATCAGTCTGTTAATAATTGTTCAACTTTTTTTAATGAAGCTCAGAAAATTGAAACGTTATGGAAAAAGGAATAGTAAATTCAAAAATAAATTGGTTTTTCTTTGTTTACTTTATTTCATTACCTCCGCTGGCGCGGATTTGTATTCGTGCCAGCCAAAGGTAAAATACCTCATTCTAAAGATATTCCGATGAAATGATAACGCCTCTACATCGGGTCAACATCGGCATACACAATTAGACTGGCATTGTTGGGTTGCGATTTGGCGTGATTCATAATTTCCATGATTTTTGCCTTCGACTCCTGAAGCTTTCCATCGCGCGGAAGTTTGATCAGGATTTCTTTCTGAAACCAGTTTTGTATGCGACCAACAACCGGGTACTCAGGCCCCAAGCACATTGCGGTTAAAAACGTGTCCGAAGGGAGGCTGCCAGATGCTGTGCAGCCAGATCGAGCCGCTCCCGGTTCTGGTGCTTCACCACTACTTTTATCAGCCGGTAATATGGCGGGTACCTGAACATTTTCCGCTCGGCCATTTGCCGGTTAAACAGCCGGATGAAATCGTTTTCAATTAAATCCTGAATAACCGGATGATTGGGCTGTGAAGTTTGAACCACTACCCTTCCGCGTTTATTTTTACGCCCTGCCCGTCCACTTACCTGCATGATGAGTTGAAAACTGCGCTCATACGACCTGAAATCGGGATAATTCAGCAAGTTGTCGGCACTCAGTACACCAACCACCCGCACATGATCAAAATCGAGTCCTTTGGTCACCATTTGGGTTCCGACCAAAATATCAATTTTGCCGGTTTCAAATTGCCAAATCAGTTGATCGTAAGCTTTTTTGGCACGGGTAGTATCCAAATCCATCCGGGCGACCCGTGCTTCAGGAAACAGAAGCTGAATTTCATCCTCAATTTTTTCAGTTCCAAAGCCGCGGGTTTTAATTTCATCCGAACCGCACTCCTCGCATTTGGGTACCAGCGAAGTGGTATGTCCGCAATAATGACAAATCAGGCTCGACTGGTTTTTATGGTAGGTTTTGCTCACATCGCAGTATTTGCACTTCGGAATCCAGCCGCATTTGCCGCACTGCAGGTATGGAGCAAAACCGCGCCGGTTCTGAAAAAGGATGACCTGTTCCTTATTGGCGAGGGCTGTGGCAATTTCGTCGTAAAGTTCAGGCGTAAAAACCGAGCGCATTTGCCTGCGTTTGTGCGCTTCGAGCGTATTGGCGGTAACCAGTTCGGGCATTTCAATTCCCAGAAACCGCTCCGACAGGTTGACCAGACCATATTTCCCGGCCCGGGCATTGAAATACGTTTCGTACGACGGTGTCGCCGATCCCAGCAATACCTTCGCACCATGAATGTTGCCCATCAGAATGGCCATATCGCGGGCATTGTATCGCGGAGCAGGATCAAACTGTTTGTAGGAGTTTTCGTGCTCTTCGTCCACGATAATCAATCCAAGATGCCAGAAAGGAAGGAAAATAGCCGACCGCGCCCCCAGAATCACTTTGTATTGCTGACCGGTTTTTCCGGGTTTTTCGTTTAGCACATTAAACCAGATTTCGACCCGCTCGGCATCATTGAATTTCGAATGATAAATGCCGGCCAGATCGCCAAAGGCTGTTTTCAACCGGGCAATAATCTGGGTGGTCAACCCTATTTCAGGAACCAGGTATAACACCTGATTTCCCTGTTTCAGTTGCTCCTCAATGAGGCGAATATAGATTTCGGTTTTACCGCTCGAAGTCACTCCATTGAGCAAAACCGTTTGCTGCGTCTCAAACTGTTTCAGTATTTCGTCATGCGCAGCGAGCTGAGGTTCCGAAAGTTCCTTGATCAGCAGATTCGTTATTTTGTGAGCCGTTCAATCCGGCCCGTTTCTTTCTGGTACACGTCGAGCACCTGTTTTTCCTCCAGTCCTTTTAAAGCAGCATCCGACGCATCAGCCAGTTCAAGCAAATCTTTTTTGCCGATTTCTGTCTGTCCTGATTCACCGTAAATGGTTTCGGACAGAAAAACTTTCAGCAATTGTTCCTGTTTTCTGGCCTTTTTCGAAAGCAAATCAAGCACTGCATTCAGTTTATTCTCTGAATGACACTCCGGATTTAATCTGACGAAGGAAATGTACCTGGGTTTGTAGCTTTCACGAAGTTGTTCTTCCACAATTACCGCATTCTTTTCGAGCAATAACTTGAGAATGGCGTACGATGACTGCTGCCCCAAAAACTGGTTTAATTCCTGAATGCTGGCCGTTTTACGGCTTTCGAGCAACAACATAACCAGGTTTTCTTTTTCGCTTAAATGTTCCTGAAGGTTAATTTCCGGATTAAGGCTGACTTTGGTCTGGCTTTCCAGTTTCAGTCCTGAAGGCAGCGCTGCTTTGAATACTTCGCCCAACGTGCAGCAATAATAACCGGCAATCCATTCCCACAAGGCGAGTTGCTTTTCACTGATAATCGGTTCGTCGTCCAAAATGGCGTCAATGTCTTTGATTTCGAAATCGCCATCGGGCCTGTTTTGATGAAGCTGATAAACCAGCGCCGAAAAAAACTTCCGCTTTCCGAACTGAACAATCACCCGGATTCCGGTCTTTATTTTAGGCTGGAAAGCCATTGGAACCCGGTAAGTAAACCGGTAATCGAACGGCAGAGGCAATATTACATCAGCAAAAAGGCAATCTTCGATCATGATTGCAAAATACCGAAAAAGATTTTGGATTAGCGCCCCGACCCGAAAGTTTATTGCCAAAAACAATTATTCAAATTAAAATTCTACCTTAGGCAAAATTCAGCATAAATCATCGCATGATAACCAGATTAATCTCCATCTTCATTTAAAATTGCAGGAAGCTATGAGCAAAGGCAGATTCAATTTAAAATTAAAGTTAAAAATATACATCCTAAGTGCAGCAACCATAATTTACTGTATTGCAATTGGCTACATCAGTTATCGGCTAAGAGGAATCACCTACTCCAATTCGATCGAGATCGTGAAAGGATCGACCCGGGAGTACCGGAATAAAATTTCGGATGAGCTGAACACTATCATGGAAACGGCCCGCACGATGCGAAATATTTTCAGCGATTATAAAAAATTTGATCCGGCGCGGCGCGATGCTATCTTCGATCAGATTCTGTACAGCAATCTGGAGAAAAATCCGGACTTTTTAACAATCGGACTTTACTGGGAAATCAAAACACTGGATGAAACCTATAAAAAAAAGAACGGGCGCATCCGAAATATTTGCTACCGGTCAGGCAACCTGATCAAAATGCAAAAAGAAGTAGTTGATACCACTAATACTGAATTAAAAGGCATCTACTACCAAATCAGAGCAATGAACCGGGAAATGATTTGGGACCCGTATTATGATGTCGTTACCAAAGGCCTGACCGGAATGCTGATGACTTCGCTTTTTGTACCGATTCAGAATCAATCGGGCCGGTTTGAAGGATTGGTGGGCATCGACATTTCGCTGACACACATGAATAAACTGATTGCCGGATTAAAACCTTTCGAAAAATCAGTCTCCTACGTGATTGGCGGCAACCGGATGGTCATTGCCCATACCGATCAGACATTCACCGGAAAAGATTTTTTTACCAGCCTTCCGGCCGACAGTAGTATTTTTAAAACAGGTTTCGGGCAGGTCAGGGCCAATCAATCGGGGCAGTTCACATACCGGAATACGCAAAACAACGAAGATTACTTTGTTTCGTTCGAGCCCATAATGATTGATGGCCAGGCGTCCGATTGGATTGTAGGCGTTGAAGTTCCAACCAGTGTGATCCTGACAGAAGCAAAAAAAGTGTTTATTCAGGCTATTATTACCGGAATATTGGGATTGATTTTTCTGTATCTGGTTATTTATATCATCGCCGAAAGAATCAGCAACCCGATTTTAAAAGGTGTTGACTTTGCACATACCATTTCGACCGGAAACCTGAATGCCACAATTTCCATCCGGCAAAATAATGAAATCGGAGATCTGGCCGAATCACTTTCGCTGATGGCCGCCCGTTTGACAACCATCATGAGTGAAATTATTCAAAGTTCGGATGCAATCGCCGAAAGCAGCCTCGAATTGCTCGAATCGTCAGAAAGACTGGCTGATGGCGCAAATAATCAGGCCGCCTCTTCCGAAGAAATTTCAACATCTATGGAGCAAATGCTGTCGCGTATACAGCAAAATACGCGTGATGCCAAGGAAACTGAAAAAATTGCCTTAAAGGCAGCGACGGGTATTCAGGAGGGAAACGAATTAACTCAGGCACTCATCCAATCGATGAACAATATTGTTCAGAAAATTTCGATTGTCGGTGAAATTGCCAAACAAACCAACCTTCTGGCTATCAATGCAGCGATTGAAGCGTCGAGGTATGGGATGCAGGGGAAAGGCTTTGCGGTAGTCGCCGCCGAAATTAAAAAGCTGGCCGAACGCTCACAACTGGCCGCCAAGGAAATTAACGAACTCTCGTCGCACGGCTTGCTCCAGGCCCGCGAAACCGGCGATAAATTACTGAATATTATCCCAGACATCGAGCATACCGCTGAACTGATTAAGCAGATTGCAGCATCCAGTGTTGAGCAGAAGATAAGTTCAGAAGAAATTAACCAGGGAATCCAACAGTTAAATATGGTCACGCAACAAAATGCAGAATCGTCGTTTGAATTGTCGCTCAACTCCAAAAGCATTTCCAAACAAGCTGAAAATCTGAAAAAACTGATCGCCTATTTTAAAATAGACGGGTTGAACTGAGGTTTTTAGGACCTGTTTTGTTTTTTTAATGAGTATCAAGAGTTGATGAAAGATGGAATTTAATGCCGAAGGCATGGCGGATTATATTTATATCACCACGACATGGTTTTATAGCGCTTTTTAGCCATTTCTCATAATCATTTCAACCCTTCAGTCTTTTAAAAACCACCCCCTTGATTCACATTTAATTCTATTCCAGGTATGTGTATCCGTACAGCCCCGAACGGTAGTTCGACAAAAACTCTTTTCCTTCTTCGGCAGTAATAATTCCTGATTTAACGGATGATGTTACCCAAGTTTCAACGGTGCGAACCAGCTTCTTGGAATTGTACTGCACATAGTCGAGTACTTCGGCTACAGTTTCTCCGTCAATAATCTGGTCGATGTGATATCCTTTGTCGTCAACTGAAACGTGGACGGCATTGGTGTCGCCAAAAAGGTTATGCAAATCACCCAGAATTTCCTGGTAAGCGCCTACTAAAAATACACCAATGTAATATGGCTCTTTCGACTTCAACGAATGAACCGGCAGGTAATAGGAGAAATTGCGGGTTGAAATGAAATTGTCAATCTTTCCATCCGAATCGCAGGTAATGTCCTGTAAAGTTGCCGAACGTTCCGGTTTTTCATCCAATCGCTGAATCGGAATGATCGGGAAAATTTGGTCGATTGCCCATGAATCGGGTAGCGACTGGAATAATGAAAAGTTGCAAAAATATTTATCAGACAATAATTTTGGCAAATAAAGAAGTTCTTCCGGAATGTGTTTCAACTCGCTGGTCATTTGGTGAATCTCCTTGGTGATCGACCAAAACAGACGTTCGATTTGTGCGCGGGTTTTCAAATCGAGCATACCCAAACTGAACAAATCGAGTGCCTCCTCGCGGATTTGCTGGGCATCGTGCCAGGTTTCGAGCATCCGCGACTGGTTAATTTGTTCCCACAACGAAAACAATTCGAGTACTAATTCGTGATCATCTTCTTTCGGTTCTTCGTCTTCACTCATGGTCGGGAGCGTGGCCGTTTCCAGCACTTCAAATACAAGCACCGAATGATGGGCCGTAAGCGATCTCCCCGATTCGGTAATGATATTGGGGTGCGGTATATTGTTTTTATCGCTGACATCAACAATAGTTGCAACCGCATCATTCACATATTCCTGAATACTGTAATTGACGCTACTTTCGCTGCTCGATGAGCGGGTTCCGTCGTAATCGACTCCCAAACCACCACCGATATCCACGAATTCGACGCTGAATCCCTTCAGAAAAAGCTGCACATAAAATTGCGAAGCTTCACGCATGGCCAGTTTGATGCGGCGAATTTTTGTAACCTGACTGCCAATGTGGAAATGAACCAGCTTCAGACAATCCTGCATTTCTTTCTTCTCCAGAATATCAAGCGCTTCGAGTAATTCACTTGAGGTTAAGCCAAATTTACTTGCGTCGCCACCCGAGTCTTCCCATTTACCGCTTCCAGAGCTGGCCAATTTGATACGAATACCAAGATTCGGCTTAATTTTCAGGCGGTTGGCAATCTTAATAATCAGTTTTAGTTCGTTGAGCTTTTCAACAACAAGGTAAATGCGGCGTCCCATCTTTTGAGCCAAAAGGGCCAGTTCAATATAATCCTCGTCTTTATATCCGTTGCAAACAATCAACGAATCATTGTCTGTATTAATGGCAATAACTGCATGTAATTCAGGCTTTGACCCTGCCTCCAGACCGATATTGAATTTTTTACCGTGGCCAACAATTTCTTCAACCACCGGCCGCATTTGGTTTACCTTAATGGGGTAAATGATAAAATTTTGGGCTTTGTATTCGTACTCTTCGGCGGCAGCTTTAAAACAGCTAGCCATTTTTTCAATCCGGTTATCCAGAATGTCAGGGAAACGAAGCAGCATTGGTGCTGAAACATCCCGAAGCTGAAGCTCTTCAACCAATTCATGCAAATCGACCTGAATTCCGTTTTTTTTCGGAGTCACAGTCACATGACCTTTTTCGTTGATGGAAAAAAAGTTGATCCCCCACCCATTGATGTTGTAGAGTTCAGCCGAGTCTTCAATACGCCATTTTCTCATTAAGGAAAAGTTAATTGTTTGTTCATACTCTTTTTAATGCCTGTATCCAGACATTTTACTCAAAAAATCCCCTAATATTTCCCTGTCCATAAACCAAAACCGATCACCTGCCTGCAGCCGGAAGAATCCGAAATAAAAAGACAATCGGAAGATTATGCTGAAAGCCGCGCCAATCCTGATCAGAACATGATTTTTCAAACGGGGTAAATGTAATAAAATATTGAAAATGATTGACTGTTTTTTGAATTCCCAAAAATCATAAAATGAAGCAAATCTCAGGGATTTCCGGTGCCTGATTTTTGTAAAACACGATTCTGTGTAAATGATTCGTCGCTCATTTGCGGCCAACAACTTATTGAATTACGAAATCTCAATAATTAAAGCCAGTTCTGAATTAATTCGTCTCAGGCAGAAAAAACTCTACTTTTCCGCATTTTGGGCAAAAATATAAATCGAACGATTCGCGGTTGGTAAACAATTCAAACAGATCGCCCAAAGCGCCAATGCGTGTGCCTTCGTGAAAACGAAAATTTCCATTAAATGACATGGGAACCTGGCAACGTAAACAATCGATTTGTTTGACCGGACCAGGAGTACCGTGTTTATCAATTTCAATACCGGCATTTAAATCGCATTTGCAGTAGGGGCAATAATTCAGGGCACCATCAATTTCAGCTTTACAGGCGGGACAAATCCTTCCAAAATCCTGATCGTTTAATACTCTGCGAGCAGCAAAACTGTATTGGCAATTCCAACACACGTCATATTCATCATCAATTTCTGCTTTGCATTTGGAACAAATTTTCATAATTAGTGATTTGGTTTGAGCAAATATAACCAATAACTCGTTGTGCGATTGAAAATAAATAATAAAATATTGTTTAAAAAGTTGTGCATTATATTGGTATTCAATATATTAGTAGAAAATAAACGCCAATTCATTATTCTACTTATGCACAACCTGAAGGCAAATTTCGACAAGTTTATTGGTTTAACCAAATCGTTCTTTTCTGATCGGATTAATGAGTTCGACAACTTTCAAAGCTACCCAAGAAATCCAAAAATGTCAGATTGTCAAATAATTGCATTAGCTCTGACTGCAGAATCTATTGGCATTGACTCTGAAAGTTACTTCTTTGGTAAACTTAAATCAGATTATACCAGCGATTTTCCAAACCTCATTGACCGTTCCAATTTTAATCGCAGACATAAGCGGCTTTATCCGTGGATCGCAGCTTTTAATCAAGGCTTATCAAACATTCTAAACCACGGAGAAGATACTTACATCGTTGATTCTATTCCCGTTCCTGTTTGTCAAATAGCCCGAGAAAAGCGAAGCAGAATATGTAGGGAGAACTTTGGAACAGCACCTGATAAAGGTTATTCTGCTGTTAGCAAGGCCTATTATTATGGCTACAAATTGCACCTGGTGACTTCAGTTCGAGGTGTATTTGCAAGTATGGATATGAGCAAGGCAAGCGTTCACGATGTTTATTATTTGACCGACATTAAACATTCTCACTTAAGCAATTGCAGGCTCATTGGAAACAAAGGATATCTGTCAAAAGAACATCAATTGGACTTGTTTTCATCGTGCAATATCCGGTTGGAAACACCCAAAAGAAGCAATCAAAAAGACAAAGAACCTTTTGCGTACATTTTTAAAAAGTCAAGAAAACGAATCGAAACTCTATTCTCTCAACTATGCGATCAATTTATGCTCAAGCGTAACTATGCAAAATCAAACCTGGGCATTTCGGTTCGCATTTTATCAAAAATTACAGCAGTGACAGTGCTTCAATATTTTAACTTTTTAAACAACAAACCCCTGAATAAACTTAAATATGCTCTCGCATTTTAATCGCACAACGGGTAACCAATAATCAATTTCAAGACAAAACAGAACAAATTTTGGTGTTTGTATCAGTTTATTTAGCTTATTCGCCCCACGGGTAGTTTGTTCTTGCGGCACAAAAACTACCCTGCGTTTTAGTTCGCAAATCAAGAAAACCAATGAGAGATTGCTGTGTGCCAAGATAGGGCTCGATAAACCGTAACTGGTATTTCCCTGATTCAACCCCTGCTATTTCAATATCCAGATCGTAAAGGCAATTGCATTTACATCCTACGTGCTTTTCTAACTCCTGAACGAGGATAGTATCGTTGCGATAAGTCACGGTGCACCATAAACTTTCCGGACAACAGTTGAATCCGGCATTAAGGTGCTTTAAGCTAAGTTTCCGGGCTTCCTGATCAAACACAAATTCCACACAGCTTTGAGAACTGGGTATTTCTGTAACGTCGTCGTCGGATTTAAGATGAATGCATTGCGGAATACCTAATAAACGAATCGTCAGGTCCATTTCTGACGGGTTTTCAGGTTCAGAGGTACAATTTGTAAGCAACCCAAGCAAAAGCAAAAAGTAAAAAATTCGTTTCATAACCAGCAGTTTGAGATTGCGATGGCATTAACGGGAAAGAAGAATGAAAGGTTGCAAAAAAGGTCATCCCGAAATTTCGGGATGACCTTTGTATTCGTGTGTAGAAACGCGCTATAGCGCGTTTCTACATTGATCAGTCTTTGTATTCGTCCCAGCTTTTGATCGACAAATCTTCAACCCCGTATTTACAGAAAGCATATATAAACGCACTGGCTACACGGGCATTGGTAATCAACGGAATGCTGTAGTCAATCGCGCTACGGCGAATGGTGTAACCGTTGGTGATTTCACGGGTGGTGTGGTCTTTCGGAATGTTGATTACCAGATCAATTTTCTTTTCCTTGATGTATTCCAGCGTATTGGGATGTTTGTCGGTTTCATCAGGCCAGTACAAACGGGTAGATGCCACACCATTATCAGCTAAGAATTGCTGTGTTCCACCGGTAGCAAAAAGGTTAAATCCGCGCTCTGCAAGCATTTTTGCACTACTTAGCAATTCAATTTTAGAGCGGGTTTCTCCGGATGAAATCAGTATGTTTTTCTTCGGAATGGAATAGCCCACCGAAAGCATCGATTTCAGGATAGCTTCGTAAAAATTTTCGCCAATACAGCCCACCTCGCCGGTTGACGACATGTCAACTCCCAAAACCGGATCGGCATTCAGCAAACGGGCAAACGAGAACTGCGCCGCTTTCACTCCCACATAATCCAGTTCAAACAACGATTTATCAGGTTTTTGGAACGGCACGCCAAGCATAACTTGGGTGGCAATTTCAATCAAGTTGTATTTCATCACCTTCGACACAAACGGGAAACTGCGCGATGCACGAAGATTACATTCAATTACTTTAATGTCGTTGTCTTTGGCCAGCAACTGCATATTAAAAGGTCCGGTAATTTCGAGTCCTTTGGCAATCTGGCGGGCAATCTTTTTGATGCGGCGGATGGTTTCGATATACAATTTTTGTGGTGGAAAAACGATAGTCGCATCGCCCGAGTGTACCCCGGCAAATTCTACGTGTTCGGAAATGGCATAAGCCATCAGTTCTCCGTTTTTAGCCACAGCATCAATTTCAATTTCTTTGGCCTGTTCAATAAATTCTGAAACCACCACCGGATGTTCCTTCGACACATTGGCGGCCAGAGTCAGGAAATGCTGCAACTGATCTTTGTTCGAAACAACGTTCATCGCGGCGCCTGAAAGCACATACGAAGGACGGATCAAAACCGGGAAACCGACTTCATCCACAAACGAATAGATGTCGTCGATGCTTGTCAGCTCAGACCAGCGCGGCTGATCGATACCTAGGTTATCACACAATGAGCTGAATTTTTTGCGGTCTTCAGCGCGGTCGATATTTAATGGTGAAGTTCCCAGAATTGGCACATTCTGTCGATGTAATTTCATGGCCAGGTTATTCGGAATCTGTCCTCCCATCGAGAGAACCAACCCTTTCGGCACTTCCAGGTCAACAATGTCCATCACGCGCTCGAAAGTCAGCTCATCAAAATACAGGCGGTCGCAGGTATCGTAATCGGTACTCACCGTCTCCGGATTGTAATTGATCATGATAGAACGGTAACCTTCCTTATGGATCGTGGTAATCGCGTTCACGCTACACCAGTCAAATTCCACCGAACTTCCAATGCGGTAAGCTCCTGAACCCAAAACGATCACCGATTTATCATCGTGCTGAAATTCAACATCATGTTCATTTCCGTTGTAAGTCAAGTACAGGTAATTGGTTTGTGCCGGATATTCACCAGCCAGCGTATCAATTTGTTTTACTGAAGGCAGAATATTCTTGCTTTTACGCCAGTCGCGCACTTTCAGCAGGTCGTTATTGATGTCTTTATTCGATGATTTCAGCACCAGACGGGCAATCTGGAAGTCGGAATATCCTTCTTTTTTAGCCTGAAGCAACAACGAATCGTCCAAAGTTGGAAGCGAATTAACAGCTTCAAGCTTATTTTTTGTAGTGTGGATATTGTGTAGTTTTTGCAGGAACCAGCGGTCAATTTTAGTCTTTTCGTAGATTTCGTCAACCGAATAGCCTTTATTGAAAGCCTCGGCAATCGCGAAAATACGACGATCTGTCGGGTTGCTCAGTTCTTCATCAATCTGCTCGATGGTAATTTCTTCCTTGTTGCCCACAAAACCATGCATTCCGATTCCGACCATGCGGATACCTTTCTGGATGGCTTCTTCGAACGAGCGGCCAATCGACATGATTTCGCCCACCGATTTCATCGAGCTTCCCAGGTTTTTCGATACTCCGGAGAATTTATTCAAGTCCCAGCGCGGAATTTTACAAACGATATAGTCGAGTGCAGGTTCGAAAGCGGCTGTGGTTACTTTGGTCACCTGGTTGTTCAACTGATGCAATCCGTAGCCCAAACCGAGTTTCGCGGCCACAAAAGCCAGCGGATAACCGGTTGCCTTTGATGCCAGCGCCGAAGAGCGCGACAAACGGGCATTTACCTCAATCACGCGGTAATCTTCGGAGTACGGATCGAGGGCGTATTGTACATTACACTCGCCCACAATTCCAATGTGACGGATAATTTTGATAGCGAGCGCACGCAGTTTGTGATATTCGGAGTTGGAAAGTGTCTGCGATGGGGCAACAACGATGCTTTCGCCGGTGTGAATACCCAGCGGGTCGAAGTTCTCCATGTTACAAACGGTAATACAGTTATTGAAGCGGTCGCGAACCACTTCGTATTCCACCTCTTTCCAGCCTTTGATTGATTCTTCAACCAAAATCTGCGGCGAATAGGTAAACGCTTTCGAGGCCAGAGATTCCAATTCCTTATCGTTGACACAGAAACCGCTACCCAACCCACCAAGTGTATAGGCAGCCCGGATAATAATTGGATAACCAACCGTTTTAACTGCCTCAAAAGCTTCTTCCAGATTTTGACAGGCAATGCTTCGGGGGGTTTTCACATCGATTTCGGCCAGTTTTCCGGCAAAAATTTCGCGGTCCTCGGTATCAATAATTGCCTGAACAGGAGTACCCACCACTTTTACATTGTATTTATCCAGAATACCGTTTTTGAAAAGCGCCACCCCGCAGTTCAGGGCAGTTTGTCCGCCGAAAGCCAAAAGGATGCCATCCGGTTTTTCCTTGATGATGACCTGTTCCACAAAATATGGAGTCACCGGAAGGAAATAAATCCGGTCGGCAATGTCTTCAGAAGTTTGTATGGTCGCAATGTTCGGATTGATCAGAACGGTTTCAACATTCTCTTCTTTTAGCGCTTTCAGCGCCTGCGATCCGGAGTAGTCGAACTCACCGGCCTCACCAATTTTCAGCGCTCCCGACCCCAGTACGATTACTTTTTTAATGTCTGTATTTATCATGATTTTCTTTGTTTCGAGTTACGTGTTTTTCTTCGCGAACCGCCTTTTTAAGCCCCCTCTTTCGGAGGGGGTTTGGGGGAGGCTATTTTTTCTTTTTATACTCAATCACATTATTCATGAAATCGTCGAATAAAAACTCGGTATCAACCGGTCCGCTGGCAGCTTCAGGGTGAAACTGAGTGGAGAAGAATGGTTTGGTTTTATGGCGAATTCCCTCGTTGGTTTGGTCATTTACGTTGGTAAACAATGGTTCCCAATCGGCAGGCAATGTTTTGGTATCCACCGCGAAACCGTGGTTTTGTGAAGTGATGAAACAACGATCGGTTCCCTGAAGCAATACCGGTTGGTTGTGGCTACGGTGACCAAATTTCAGTTTATAGGTATCGGCGCCGGCTGCACGGGCAAGCAACTGGTTCCCGAGGCAAATTCCCATGATTGGTTTTTCAGCATCCATAGTTTTGCGGATGTTTGCAACGGTAGCATCACACAAAGCAGGGTCGCCCGGACCATTCGAGAGAAAAATTCCGTCGAAATCTTCATTGCTGAAATCGTAATCCCATGGAATGCGGATTACAGTAGCGTTACGGTTAAGCAGGCAACGAATGATATTGTATTTCACTCCGCAGTCAACCAAAACTACGCGGTGTTCGCCGTTTCCATACACTTCAACTTTATCGGTGCTGGCAATGGCCACCAGGTTTTCCTTATTCGGATCGTAGAATTCAATGGGTTCATCGTCAAATTCAATTTTGCCCAGAAGCGAACCTTTCACGCGGATAATTTTGGTAAGCGCGCGGGTGTCGATGCCGAACAATCCCGGAACTTTGTACTCTTTCAGCCAGTCGCCCAGGCTTTTAATCGCATTCCAGTGACTGTACTCGAACGAATAATCCGAAATGATCAGCCCCGTAATGTGAATTTTGTTTGACTCGTAGAAATCTTCTATTCCTTCAGTTTTTGAGTCACCTGGCACACCATAATTCCCAATCAGGGGGAAGGTTGAAACGAGGATCTGGCCCGTATATGAAGGATCTGTTAAACTTTCAGGATAACCTGTCATAGCAGTGTAAAAAACCACTTCTCCTGCTACCGATTTCTCGTATCCAAACGATTTCCCTTCAAAGGTGGTGCCGTCTTCAAGAATCAATCTGACTTTTTTTAGTTGTGTCATCGTTGCAATGTAAAATATTAAAAAAAATGCGTTTGACTACGACTGTAGGGCAAACGCATGGTTGTTATCTCTTAAACAAACTTTCTTCTTTATGTACTTCCCGATCTTCAACTTGTATTGTTTCAAGTGTCAATTCGTTTTTGTTGTTTATTTCTGTGACAAAAATAGAAATAATTTCTGAAAAAAAAGTTTGCATTCAATATTTATTGCATATTTTTGCATCGAAAATGAATATTTATTCAAAATGAAGAATCGTACAAAACGACAATTAGCCATCAAGCAGGCAATACTGAACGGCCGGATTAGCAGTCAGGATGAGCTTTTGCACATCATGAAGGATCAGGGCTTCGAATTGACCCAGGCAACCTTGTCGCGCGATTTGAAGATTTTGAAGGTAGCAAAAGTGGCCGACAAGGCGCTAGGGTATGTATATGTGATTCCTGAAGGAGTTGCAGCAGATAATCACAAGGAAAATTCGCGTATCAGCTTTTTGGCCGATGGTTTCCGCGACATTCAGTTTTCGGGAAATCTGGCAGTGATTCGCACTATGCCCGGCTACGCCAACAGCATTGCAGTTGTGATTGACAATGCCGAGCCATACGAAATTTTGGGAACCATTGCTGGTGACGACACTATTTTGGTGATCATGCGTGAAGGTGTTTCGCAAAGCGACCTGATTAATAGCCTAATATTAATGATGCCATCGCTGGAAGATAAACTGGGGTAAAAAGTTATCTATGGTCAGTCTCAGTTGGCAAATATAAACGGCTGATTGTTAGATGCAAATATCCTTTGCCGTTCGGCTTTAGCCAACGGACATGAATAAAAAAAAAAAAATAAAGAATAGAAACTCCGTCCGCGGGAAAACGATAATAAATGAGATGATGATTTTTCGGACGGAAATGAAATAACGATCAAAAGAGAGACTATTTAGAAAATGAAAAATTTAAAAAATATCCAGGTTCTGGTTGCCACCGAAGAGCACCTCAAATATGTTGAGCAGGTGAACGATGCGATTGACATTGCTTCGAAGGAGCGCGGAACCGGTATTGCCCGTCGTACTTACGAGTACATTGCCGACAAAATGCTTGCGGGCAAAGCCATTATCGCCCTCGAAAACGGCGAAACATTTGCTGGCTTCTGCTATGTTGAAACCTGGGGAGCCAAAAGTTTTGTAGCCAACTCGGGGTTGATTGTCGTAAAAGAATACCGCAGCATTGGTTTGGCTACCGAAATTAAACGAAAAGCATTCGCTCTGTCGCGTCAGAAATATCCCGAAGCCAAAATTTTTGGTTTGACAACCGGTTTGGCCGTGATGAAAATCAATCATGAACTGGGCTACCGCCCGGTTACGTTTTCTGAGCTGACCGACGATGAAGAGTTCTGGAAAGGATGCCAAAGCTGTGTGAATTACGACATTTTGACCCGCACCGGAAAAAGTAAATGTTTGTGTACGGGAATGTTGTACGACCCGGCTTGGGAACAGGAGAAGAAAATCGAAGAAAAACCTGAGGAGAAAAAGCAAAATGGCTGGGCAATTAAAGAAACCCTGCTTGACATTATCAATAAGCTGAAGCCCAACAAAAACGGCTCGCAACTGAAAAACGAAAACGGATTTTCATTATTCAAAAGTAAAAACAAAGCATAAAACGATGGCTCCTGGCGGATATTCAGGATTATTTTCTCATGTAATCTGGCCTTCAGCAAGCCAGGCAAAGGTTCAGCATAAAATTGATTAATCAATCTCCTGAATCGAAGTATGTTGTAAGTGTAGTTAAGTTGTAAGTTTTTAAGCGATTCTGTTGGTGAGTCATCGTTTTTATTTAGAAATCATTTCAAGCAAAATATCATGAAGGATAAAGTTGTTTTAGCGTTCAGCGGAGGTTTGGATACTTCGTATTGTGCCAAATACCTTTCGGTGGAAAAGAATCTCGAAGTTTATACAGCCATCGCCAACACCGGCGGATTCAATCAGGCCGAACTCGATGTGATCGAGCAGAAAGCCTACAAACTGGGTTCGGTGAAACACGTTGCCATCGACGTAACCAATTCGTATTACGAAAAAAGTATCAAATACATGGTGTTCGGAAACGTTCTCCGAAACAATACCTACCCGATTTCGGTAAGTTCGGAGCGTGTTTTTCAGGCCATTGCCATCATTGAATATGCCAAGAAAATTGGCGCCAAATATGTAGCACACGGAAGTACAGGCGCCGGAAACGATCAGGTTCGTTTCGACTTAACGTTCCAGATTTTGGCTCCAGAAATTGAAATCCTCACGCCGACTCGTGACTTGGAATTGAGCCGCCAGGAAGAAATTGATTACCTGAAAGCGCATGGCGTGGAAGCAGATTGGAAAAAGATGGATTACTCCATCAATAAAGGCCTTTGGGGAACCAGCGTAGGCGGAAAAGAAACGCTGAAATCGAACCTGACTTTGCCCGAAGAAGCTTATCCATCACAATTAATCGCTACCGAAGAAAAAGAAATCTCGATCGATTTTGTGAAAGGAGAATTGAAAGTAGTTGACGGTATTGCTTACGAAAATCCGGTTGACGCCATCAATGCGCTGGAAGCTATTGCTTCACCTTATGCCATTGGTCGCGACATGCACATTGGCGATACGATCATTGGAATTAAAGGCCGTGTAGGTTTCGAAGCTGCTGCTCCGCTCATCATCATCAAAGCGCACCAGATGCTCGAAAAACACACGCTTACAAAATGGCAACAATACTGGAAAGAACAGTTGGGCAACTGGTATGGCATGTTCTTGCACGAAGCGCTGTATTTCGAACCTGTCATGCGCGATATTGAGAAATTTCTCGAACATTCACAGGAAACTGTAACCGGAAAAGTGATTATCAAACTGAGACCTTACCATTATATTTTGGTTGGCGTTGAATCGGAACACGATTTGATGCGTTCAGAATTTGGCCAGTATGGCGAAAAGAATTCAGCATGGACTGCCGACGACGTGAAAGGCTTTACCAAAATACTTTCGACTTCGCTGAAGATTCACAATTCGGTAAATCATGGATTCGGCCCCCTCTAACTCCCCCGAAGGGGGAGAATTTTGAGGAATGTGGGATGTTTTCAATTTCACAAATACTCTAAAAATTTCCTGAATAAATATGGACAAACATATATTAGAAAATACAAATAATGCATCCGAATCTTTCCCCCATCGGGGGAATAAGAAGGGGGCTTTAACCGTAGGAATAATAGGTGGCGCAGGATATACAGCCGGAGAATTGATCCGGATTTTACTGAATCACCCTCAGGCTGAAATAACATTTGTGCAGAGCAGCAGTAACGCCGGAAATTTGCTTTCGGATGTGCATACCGATTTGCTGGGCGATACCGATATTCGGTTTTGTGCTGATGCCGATTTTTCGGCCATAGATGTTGCTTTTTTCTGTATGGGACATGGTAAATCGAAAGAATTTCTGACAAAAAACACTTTACCCGAGAATGTAAAAATCATTGACTTGAGCCACGATTTCAGGCTGAAACGTGAAGGAAACGACTTCGTTTATGGCTTGCCTGAACTGAATCGCGAGCTGATCAAAAAATCGACAAAAATTGCTAATCCGGGCTGTTTTGCAACGGGAATTCAACTGGCCATTTTGCCTTTGGCTGCGGCTGGTGTGTTGAAAGATGAGTTACATGTGAATGCCATCACCGGGTCAACCGGGGCTGGACAGGCGCCGAGCGAGACCTCGCATTTTAGCTGGAGGAACAACAACTTGTCGGTTTACAAAGCTTTCGAACACCAGCATCTGGGCGAAATTGGTCAAAGCTTCAAACAGCTTCAGCCCGATTTTACTTACGCAATCAATTTTATACCGGTTCGCGGAAATCACACCCGAGGCATTTTTGCCTCCGTTTATACCCAATTTGATGGTTCTTTAGAAGAAGCCACCAAGCTCTATCAGGATTATTACGCATCGCACCCGTTTGTACAGGTGAGCGCCAAAAATCCTGATCTGAAACAAGTGGTAAACACCAACAAGGCAATTGTTTACCTCGAAAAACATGGAAATAAACTGATGATCCTTTCGGTAACCGACAATTTGCTGAAAGGTGCCTCCGGACAGGCCGTTCAAAACATGAACCTGATTTTTGGCCTCGAAGAAACGCTTGGCCTGAATTTAAAGGCGGTGGCGTTTTAGAAGGCAGTCATTAGGAAATAGTCATTTGTTGTCATTTGCTGCGCGTCATTTAATTGAAAAATGACAATCAATGACCACAAATGACGAATCTCTTGAAACTTGAAATTTGGAAATTTAAACTTTTGACAATGAATCTTTTCGACGTATATCCGTTACTCGACATCACCCCCGTTAAAGGCGAAGGTTGCTACATTTGGGACGAAAACGGAACAAAATATCTGGACTTATATGGCGGTCACGCCGTAATTTCTGTAGGGCATTCGCACCCGCATTACATCAAACGCATTAACGATCAACTGAGCCAAATTGGCTTTTATTCTAATTCGGTGCAAATTCCGCAGCAAAAAGAACTCGCGGAAAAATTGGGCGCAGCCTGTGGTTATCCCGATTCCCAGTTATTTCTGGTGAATTCTGGCGCCGAAGCCAATGAGAATGCACTGAAACTGGCGTCGTTCGTAACCGGTCGCAAAAAAATGGTAGCCTTCAAAAAAGGTTTTCATGGTCGTACTTCGGCTGCTGTTGCTGTAACCGATAATCCAAAAATTGTGGCTCCGGTTAACCAAACTTCCAATGCCATCATTTTGCCTTTCAATAATTTGGCTTTGCTTGAAGAACAGCTAAAAACCAACGAAATTGGCGGAGTGATCATCGAAGGTATCCAGGGAATCGGCGGAATTCATGTTCCGGATCCAGAATTCCTAGTTGGAGCAGAGAAACTTTGCAAACAATACGGCACCTTGCTGATTTTGGACGAGATTCAATCGGGCTATGGCCGCAGCGGAAAATTCTTCGCCCACCAATACACCTCGGTGAAACCCGATTTAATTACGGTTGCCAAAGGAATGGGCAATGGATTTCCGGTTGGTGCCTTGTTGATTTCGCCTGAAATAAAGCCTTGGTTTGGTATGTTGGGAACCACTTTTGGTGGAAATTACCTGGCTTGCGCGGCAAGTTTGGCTGTTCTGGAAATTATGGAAAACGAAAAATTGGTCGAAAATGCCGCTGAAGTTGGTGAATATCTGATCAATAAGCTTAAAACTGTCTCTGGAATCAAAGATGTTCGCGGCCAGGGATTGATGATTGGGCTCGAATTTGATCAACAAATTAATGACATTCGTCATGTTTTATTAAAAAAACATCATATTTTTACCGGCGTAAGTGGAGCAAATACCATCAGGCTACTTTCTCCCCTAACTTTGACTAAAGAACAAGCCGATGTTTTTGTTGAGGCGCTTGTACAGACCATTTAGGAATCGAGAATAAGAAATGAAAAAACATTCCTCTTTTGGTTCAAGTGTAAATGGTAAATAATTAAATAGTAAATATTTAAATATGATTGACCAGAAAATAACCATTATTGGAGGAGGAAATCTCGGAGGCTCGGTTGCCTTTGGCTTAATTAAATCGAAGCAAATACAGCCATCCTCATTAACTGTTTCCGACCGTTATACCAATGTTTTAAAGAAGTTTCAGGAACAAGGAGCCACAGTTACCAACGATAATGTCGAGGCCGTCCGAAACGCCGATATTATTATTCTGGCCATAAAACCCTATCAGGCGCAGGAAATTATTGCTGAAATCAAGCCTTTTTTACATCAGAATCAAATTCTCATTTCAGCAGTTGCTGGTTTAGGACTTCTGAAACTTGAAGAAGCTGTAAGCGGGTCAGGCATACAAACGTTCAGGATAATGCCGAACACTGCAATCGCCATTCAGGAATCGATGACTTTGATTTCAACCAATGTAAAATCGGAGGAATTGTGCAAGCTGGTGGTTCATATTTTTGACCAGTTAGGAAAATCCACAATCATTTCTGAAGATTTAATGGCCGCGGCCACCGTGCTCGGCTCCTGCGGAATTGCCTTCGCGCTTCGCTACATGCGTGCTGCTATGCAAGGCGGTATTGAAATGGGGTTCAGTGCCGAAATGGCCCAGTTTATTACTGCACAAACGGTGAAAGGGGCGGCAGAACTGATCTTGGAATCGGGCCGACATCCGGAGCAGGAAATTGATAAAGTAACCACTCCACGCGGAATCACGATTACCGGGTTGAATGAAATGGAACATCAGGGATTCAGTTCATCGCTGATCCAGGGGTTGATTGCTTCTTTCAATAAATGCTGATTTTGAAAACAAATTTGCGATATAAAAAAATCACTGTCAAAGTTGGCAGTAACGTTCTAACCAAGTCTGATGGTACTTTAAACGATGCCAATATTTTGCATTTGGTCGATCAGATCACAAAACTTCGTCAGGAAGGTGTTGAAGTAGTACTGGTTTCATCGGGCGCTGTGGCTGCCGGACGGGGCGAAATCGGGAATGGTCGAAAATTAGATACCGTTTCGGCTCGCCAATTGTGGTCGGCAGTGGGGCAGGTAAAAATGATCAACAAATGGGCCGAAGCTTTCAGTAAATACGGTATTGTGTGTGCGCAAGTGCTTACGACCAAAGAAAACTTCAGCGACAGGGTGCATTACCTGAACATGAAAAACTGCATCTCGACCCTAATCGAAAACAAGGTGATCCCGATTGTGAACGAAAACGACACCATTTCGGTAACTGAGCTGATGTTTACCGACAACGACGAGCTTTCAGGCTTGATTGCTTCGATGGAAGATTCGGAAGCGCTGATCATTTTGAGCAACATCGACGGAATTTACGATGGTTTGCCCGAATTGCCTGAATCAAAAGTAATTCGCGAAATCACCACCAAAAGCAAACCGCTGAATGAGGCGATTTCGACCAACAAATCGAGTTTCGGTCGCGGCGGTATGCTGACCAAATACCACATTGCAAAAAAAGTGGCCAAAGATGGCATTAATGTGCATATTGCCAACGGTATGAAGGAAAAGACCCTCCTGCGTATCATGAATCCGACGGAGGATTTTGTCCACACCTCATTCTTGGCAGAAAAGAAGAAGTCGTCTAACGTAAAAAAATGGATTTCCTATTCTGAAAGTTTTGCAAAAGGTGAATTAGTAGTGAATGAAGGAGCCCGAATTGCGCTTCTTTCAAGTCAGGCAACCAGTCTTCTTCCGGTTGGAGTGGTTTCCATTGAAGGTACTTTTGAAAAGGGAGATCTGGTTAAAATTATGGACGAAGACGGAAAACTGATCGGAATTGGAAAATCGGAATACAATTCGGAAAAAGCTGAAAAATACAAAGGAAATAAAAACAAAAAAGCTGTAGTTCATTACGATTATTTGTACTTAATAGAGTAATAAAAATATTGACTCGGGATTTGTGTACTGATACCCTTTTTTTCATAGACCCCTTTTTATATTGCCTCTCTTATGGCAGCATATCCCTGAGTTATATTCCCCCTTCCTCCCCCTGGAAGGGGGCTTTATATTTTAACTGTTATGACTGTAAAAGAACAACTTACACTGGCCTTGAAAGCCAGCAGAAAACTGAATCTTGTTTCAGTAGAAAAAATAAATCAGATTTTAGAGGATGTAGCAGCGGCTGCCATCGATAATACGACATTTATCTTACAGAAAAATGCAAAGGATTTAACCCGGATGGATCCAGAGGACTCTAAATATGACCGTTTGATGCTGACTGCCGAGCGATTAAAAGGGATTGCTTCCGATATCCGTAACGTGGCATCACTCCCCTCGCCTCTTGGTCGCATTTTGAGCAAAACGATCCGGCCCAATGGTCTTCAAATCCGAAAGATCAGTGTACCCTTTGGCGTAATCGGTATCATTTACGAAGCCCGACCCAATGTTACATTCGATGTTTTTTCGCTATGCCTGAAATCAGGAAATGCCTGCGTCTTAAAAGGTGGCCGTGATGCCAACGATTCAAATCTGGCTATTGTCAAAGTTATTCACGATATACTCAGGAAACATGACCTGGATGAAAATATACTCTCGCTTTTGCCAGCCGATCGCGAAGCCACTGCCGAACTTTTGCATGCTCACGGTCTGGTTGACCTGATTATTCCCCGGGGTTCTCAAAATCTGATCAATTTTGTGCGCGAAAACTCATCTATACCTGTAATTGAAACAGGAGCAGGAATTTGCCACACCTATTTCGATGAGGCAGGTGATCTGGAAAAAGGCAAAGCGATTGTAAACAATGCCAAGATCCGGCGCCCAGGTGTATGCAATGCACTCGATTGCCTGATCATTCATCAAAACAGATTACCTGATCTTCCAAAACTGACAGAGCTGCTTCCTCAAAGTCAGGTTGTAATTTATGCCGACGAAGATGCCTACCAGGCACTTGAAGGTAAATATCCGAAAGCATTGCTCGATCATGCTACAAAAGAATCATTCGGAACCGAATTTCTATCCTACAAAATGGCCATTAAAACGGTAGCCAATTTTGATGAGGCATTGGATCACATTGCACAATATAGTTCCAAACATTCGGAAGCCATTATTTCTGAAAACTCAACCACTTTAGAAATCTTCCAAAAGTCGGTCGACGCAGCCGCTGTGTACTGCAATGTTTCGACCGCCTTCACTGATGGAGCACAATTCGGACTGGGTGCAGAAATCGGCATTTCAACCCAAAAATTACATGCCCGGGGCCCCATGGCTTTAGAAGAACTAACCAGCTACAAATGGATCGTTGAGGGTGATGGTCAAATCAGACCAAAATAATCAAGGAAAAAGGCCTGAGGCAAAAGACAAAAGCAAAAAATAGCTATATCTTTATGCTACAAAAAATTTCAGAACAACATTCTGAAATACAATAAATTCGCATAATAAATCAACAAATAATGAGACAATTCACATCGGTCCATGATCTAAAAAATCTGGATGAAGCATTAAAACTGGCTTTTGAACTCAAACAATCGCCATATAAATATCAGAATTTGGGTAAAAACAAAACGCTTTTACTTGTTTTCTTTAACTCCAGTTTACGTACTCGACTCAGCACGCAAAAAGCCGGATTAAACCTCGGGATGAATGTGATCGTTTTCGACATTAATGAAGGCGGTTGGAAACTGGAAACAGAAATGGGTGTAATCATGGATGGAGACAAAGCTGAACACATTCGCGAGGCCGTACCTGTTATTGGTCGCTACTGCGATATTATCGGCGTTCGATCATTCGCAAAATTTGAAAATAAGGAAGATGATTACCAGGAAAAAATATTACAACAATTTATCGATTATTCCGGAGTTCCGGTAGTGAGCATGGAAGCTGCCACACGTCATCCGCTTCAATCGTTTGCCGACCAGCTGACCATTGAAGAATTTAAGACGAATACACATCCCAAAGTTGTGTTGAGTTGGGCGCCACACCCGCGGGCATTACCTCAGGCTGTTCCCAATTCATTTGTGGAATGGATGCGTGCCACTGATTATGAACTGGTGGTTACCCATCCTGAAGGGTACGAATTGGCTCCTGAATTTATGGGTGATCTGAAACCGGAATACGACCAGATGAAAGCGTTTGAAGGCGCTGACTTCATTTATGCCAAAAACTGGGCATCGTACACCGATTATGGCCAAATCCTATCGAAAGACCGTTCATGGACTGTTTCCGAACGCCAGATGGCCGTAACCAACAATGCTAAATTTATGCATTGTTTGCCGGTTCGCCGCAACATGATTGTGACCGACGAAGTAATCGACGGCCCAAATTCGATCGTTATTCAGGAGGCTGAAAACCGATTATTCTCGGCACAAGCAGTATTAAAAATGATTTTAGACGATTTAAAATAAAAAAGTTCGAAGTTGACTCTAGACACTCCAAACTTTAGGCACTCCGAACTTAAAAGAATACTTTATGGAAAGATTAACCATTGTAAAAGTTGGCGGAAAAGTAGTCGAAGAAAAAGAGTCACTCGATCAGTTACTAAACCATTTTTCTCAAATCAGAGGGAAACGCATATTGGTTCACGGAGGTGGAAGACTGGCAACCATCATGGCCGAAAGGTTAGGAATTGAAACGCAAATGGTTGAAGGGAGACGCATTACCGATGCTGCGACGCTGGAGGTTGTTACGATGGTTTATGCCGGACTGGTGAATAAAAATATTGTTGCAGGCTTACAGGCCAGAGGATGCAATTCCATCGGGTTGACCGGCGCTGACCTTAATGTAATCCTTGCAGTTAAACGGCCGGTTAAGACTATCGATTACGGATATGTTGGAGATATTATGGGAGTAAATACTTCTGAATTAAGGTTATTACTAAACGAAGAAGTTGTTCCGGTAATAGCACCCATTACACACGACACACACGGCCAGCTACTCAATACAAATGCCGACACAATTGCTGCCGACCTGGCCATTGAGTTATCTAATTACTATACCGTTAATCTCTTCTATTGTTTCGAGAAAAAGGGAGTTTTACTGAATCCGGATGACGAAAATTCGGTAATTTCGGAATTGAGTTACGATCGTTTTAAAGAACTTCAAATTGAAGGGATCATCAGTGAAGGGATGATTCCCAAACTCGATAATGGGTTCAGTGCCATGAAAAACGGAGTGAGTCAGGTTCTTATAACCAATCCGAACCTGATTTCGATGGCACGGGGAACACGTTTAAGTCTGAAAGAAGATTGATAAATGCCTATACTTTCGAAGAAGTCCGGTTCAGCTCTGAGCCGGACTTTTTGTTTGCCTCCACTCAACTGATCTTAAGCGTCTGATCAGCTTAAACAGGAAATTTGTCAGCCAGGAATAAATTCAAAACTTTTTTTGAGGTATTACGTTTATGTAACTGTATCTCAAATGATAGAAACACACAATATTTTTAGAGAATAGATAAATTGGAAGGTTAAAAAGAGTGATGATTTGTTTGATTTAGATGGTTAATTAAGGATTGTAAGAACAAATCATTATGCGCAATGAAGTGGTGATTGGTTTTTTAGTGTGGATTGATTGTGTGGATTAGAAGAACCGTTTCAGGCTAAAATCTGAAACGGTTTCTTCTTTTTATCCGGCAATCGGATAAATTGTCCCAAATAAAAAATCATTTCGAAACAGGAAATTCTTTGCACAAAAACAGCTGTAATTCCTTAGAAAATTTTAGATTTGCAGCGCAATTAAAAATTCGCCTTTCAATTCATTTGAAAGAAATTTCTAGGCAACCGAAATCGAATTTTTAAATTATTGCACGGGGTGTAGCGCAGCTTGGTAGCGCGCGTCGTTCGGGACGACGAGGTCGTCGGTTCAAATCCGGCCACCCCGACAAAAATACTAATCAAGCTATAACAAAAAGCTCTTAAATCATTGGATTTGAGAGCTTTTTTATTTTTCTCATAGCAAATTATATCAATTCAAAGCAATATAAATGGGACCAATGAGAGTATAAAACTGGGTGAAGTTGAGTATCTCATACCAGATGGAACTACGAGAATAGCCTTACTCTCAACGATTCCCTTAGGTAGTGATTCTATTTATGGAATTGCTCATTATATTACTGTTAGAAAGAGATTACAACACTTCGGTTAAAATTTAGTTATTTATCTGATTTACAGTAAAATAACTGATTATTTATTAGTTTAAAAACCGCAGAGATTTGTATATTTAAAGTATTAATTATCAGTTAATTACTTCAATTGTGACTATCTCTGCGATTTATCTTTTGTACTCAAAAATTGTTCTCGATGCTTTATCCGTTTCAAAAATAAAGCTCAACAAATGCAGACGGGATTTTATGATTGAGATTTTCATGTTATACCTTAGCATCCCTTCACGGATCAACTTCCTCCAACTGGGCCGTTACAGCCTTTTTAGCGAACAGCGCTTTCGTCGCCAGTTCGAGCAGCAGTTTGACTTTTTTGGCTTTAACAAGGCCTTGTCAATGCCCTGGATTGGCAGTCGCACCGCGGTTGCCTTCGATCCAAGTTTCATCCATAAATCGGGCAGGCAAACGCCGGGGATCGGTTATTTCTGGTCAGGATGCGCAGGCCGGGCACTCCGTGGAATTGAAATCCTTGGGCTTTCGGTAATCGATGCTGATACCAGATTAAATTTTCATTTGGAAGCAGTACAAACACCTTCACCCAATTGCCTTCAGGATAATGGACTGTCATTAACCGATTGGTATGCGGGGGTTATCTGCAAATACATTAAACAGATATTGTCCATTACCCGGTATGTTGTTGCCGATGCGTATTTCTCCAAGAAAAATTTTGTAAGTAAAATACTGGGATGCTCCCTCCATTTGGTAAGCAAACTCCGGGACGACGCTGACTTATCGTACCGTTCCACACAACCCAAGACCGGCAAAAGAGGCCGGCCAGCAAAATACGGGGGAAAGGTTGATGTTGCCAACTTAAATCCCGAACACTTCTCCCTGGTTAAAAATAACAACGGGATAAGGGCATACTCGGGGGTTGTTTATTCCAAATCTCTTGAAAGGAACATCCTGCTGGCGGTAGAACAGTTCCAACTGAAAGAAAAAACAATTTTCCGGCTTTTGTTTTCAACCGATACAGGGCAAGCCCCCATTGATGTGATCGATATTTATCACACCCGCTTTCAAATAGAATTTGGGTTCAGGGATGCCAAGCAATTTGCCGGACTTGAAAACTCGCAGGCAAGAAGTGGAAATAAACTGAATTTTCACTTCAATGCGGCTTTAACAACGGTAAATGTTGCCAAGGTTATACAACTTTGCAATCCGCAAACCCGCGAAAACTCATTTTCGATGACAAATTACAAGGTGTTGTTCCACAATGCCTTAATGCTATCCAGATTTTTTCGCCTGTTCGCAATTAATCCGAACTCAATCAAAAATCGTCAACATGTCAATGAACTATTGCATTTCGGCTATATGGCCGCTTGATTATTCCATTTTTTTGAACGAACTATTGAGAATGAACGACTCCGCCGCAGAGCAGCGGAGTCGTTCATTTTTCATGGCAGTATGGCTGGCAAATCAATTCGAAATTAAGCCTGATGGCGGGTGCAACCTATATTTACGGATTACGCCAACTGGTCAACATTGAAGAACCTGGCTCACCAAGTATTTTGACCCGCGTGGAAAAGTACGACCCCATTCGCACACTTTTAAGCTATGTGAAGTTAAACTATTCGGAAAATGATGGCTCTTCCACCGAAATTCAAACGAATTTTTCACACCGGAATGCCGACTTTTTCAGTTACAGTACTACATTGAAAACAACCACGCCCAGCGATGAAAAGGATTGGGAATATGGGCTTAATGTAGTACACAGTCACCCACTCAGTTCAACCAATACATTCAGGATTCGCGCGTTATACAATCATTGGGTGGCTCCTAACGGGAAACGATTTTATATGGGCCATCCCTGTAATCTACACACCTATTCCGGCGTAGTGGCCGATGAGCAGCGGGTAGGGAAATTCATGCTCGATGGTGGTTTCAGAATTATCAGCGGATATATTGTGGAATGGGTGGTTTTGGTATCGAAGGAAGCGGTACCGGCTTCGAAAAGGTTGAACCTATCACCAGAAGCTGCACCTTTTGAATGGCAATCTGCTTTGGGAGCATCGTATCCGTTCAGCCGGTTATCATCGTTGCACTACAATTTTTCAGGCGGAACAATTGCTCCGCGCAAAGGCAGTTTGACCAGCCAAGGCGAAAATCCTGAAAATGAAGCACGATTCCAGCACGATTTTGGGTTCCTGTTCCGGTCCGATAGAAAAGATGAAATTTCAGTCATTACTTTTTATACGAAACGGAATAATGCAATCGACTACAATGGCAAGACAATTACAAACACCGATGGCCAGATTATGGAATTTTATGAGAATCTCAATAAACGTAGTTATGGGTTCGAATTGTCAACGAAATGGAATATTCCAGTCCTGCATAGTTATCTGTTTACCAACGGGATGTTGATGAAGGGCGAAAAAGAAAATTCGGGTAAAATGGTTGACGATGGCCAGCTTCCAAATATCATCCTGAATGGGGGACTCTATTTTGACTATTCCAGATTCGACGTAAACTTTATGATTAATTACACCGGTCCATATACGAATAATCGGTTTGTCAATCCCAAATGGGTGAAAGATCATGGAGATTTCCCTCTGGGCGATTTTGTTTCAGCTGATTTGACTGCAGGATATACTTTCGCAGGAAAATTTTCGAAAAGAATATTTGCAGAGGTGAAAAATATCCTCGATCAGAAATATATGACAGTGGCCGGTTATCCTGATCTGGGAAAATTGTTGATCATTGGAATGAAGATTAGTTATTAGCGTAATTTTAAATAAATACTCGATAGGCTTATACCGATTAACAAAGCTAAATTACAAACATAGGGACTAAATAATCGAACGTGAAAACCCATGATTTTTCAAAATGTGTGCAACCGCAATGCCCAACAAGCTGTACTCAAAGCATAGGAATACATTAACTCTGGCTACCGCCACATCGTTGACATTGATTTAAAGAGTTTCTTCGATGAAGTAACCCCATTCTCTGTCATTAGGCGGTTAAGTCTATACCACAGTCAATAAAACCGTTCCATATGAAAAACGTCCACTCTCGGGGACCAAATCCAATTAACGAAACAGCCTGAATATTTTAATAATTGCTTTATGTTAGCTATTTAAACCCCAGTAAGAAACTGCAATTTGTTGGCTATCCAACAATAACAGGCGACGATACTTTTATCCGACCATCAAACCAATTGCCCTTGGCCGCACGCCTGATTGTAGCCGACACATTCCTGATTAATCTGATCGTTGATAAAAAAAGATCAATCTCATTAATTCAACATTATTTTTTAGATGTGCCGGAAGTGTCGATCTGATAATTATGGGTAATTTAGATCCTTCAAAAATCAGCATGATTCAACAGAATGGCTCAACCAAAAGTCAAAATCGTTGTTTTGTTTTATAAAAATAAAATTGAGTTAGCAGATCAAATTAGTTTATAATCTTAATCACAGCAGTACCATGTACAATTTTGAATATCAAAATCCTGTAAAAATTATTTTTGGTAAAGGCGAAATCAGTCAGACTGGTATCAATATCCCCCAAAGCTCCAAAATCCTTTTAACTTATGGAGGTGGCAGCATTTTTAAAAATGGTGTTTACGATCAGGTAAAAGCCTCAATTAAAGGTTTTAAAGTGGTTGAATTCGGTGGAATTGAGCCCAATCCACATTACGAAACCCTGATGAAAGCGGTGGAAGTGGTCAAAAAAGAAAAAATTACTTTTTTGCTGTCGGTTGGCGGAGGTTCGGTGCTCGACGGAACTAAATTTATCGCAGCGGCTGCCTGTTTTAAAAATGGCGATCCTTGGCTGATTTGTTCGAAGAAGGTTCCCGTGACCGAGGCTATTCCGATCGGAGCTGTGCTGACACTACCTGCTACGGGATCCGAAATGAATGGAAATTCGGTAGTTACCCGGGTTGAAACGACCGAAAAACTATCTTTTAATTCTCAACTGGTTATGCCGGCTTTTTCGATTCTCGATCCCGAAGTTATCTTCTCACTACCCGATCGCCAGGTAGCCAACGGAGTTGTCGATGCTTTTGTACATGTCATTGAGCAATACCTGACCTTCCCGGTTAATTCACCTATTCAGGATCGTTTTGCCGAAAGTATCCTGAAGACTTTACTTGAAGAGGGTCCGAAAATTTTGGCCAACCGAAACGATTACGAGGCAGCCGCCAATTTCATGTGGAGTGCCACACTGGCACTCAACGGACTGATTGGCGTTGGTGTACCACAGGATTGGGCAACTCACATGATTGGACATGAACTGACTGCATATCACGGAATAGACCACGCTCGCACGTTGGCCATTGTTTTACCCGGAATCATGCACATCAAGCGGAAAGATAAAGAAGATAAAATTCTTCAACTGGGAGAACGGGTCTGGGGAATCAGTCAGGGAACTACTGACGAACGGATTAACCAGACCATTCAGGAAGTTGTCAATTTCTTTGAATCAGTAGGCATTTCGACTCGTCTGCCCGATTATAATGTTCCGGTTGACACCATCGATACAATTTGTGACCGATTCACTAAAAGAGGCTATAAGTTAGGGGAAAAAGCAGACATCGATCCGGCTGAAATCCGTTTAATTCTTCAAGACCGGTTGTAATCTAAAATAGCAGTAATGGTCGTTGGCAGTCATTTTGTGTTTGGTAAAAATGACTGCCAACGACCATTATTATTGCAGCAATTCTTTGGCAGTTTCAAGCGCGGTGGTTGAATAGTTTTCACCACTAAGCATCTGTGCAATTTCTTCCAGCCTTTCCTTTTCGCTTAACCTTTTAATGGAAGTAAAGGTTTGATCGTCCTGATCGAATTTAAATACTTTGTAATGATGTTTTCCTTTGGCAGCAATCTGGGGCAAGTGCGTGATGTTTAAAACCTGAACTGTTTTAGACATCTGTTCCAGAATCTGCCCCATTTTTAAGGCTACCTCGCCAGAAACGCCGGTATCGATTTCATCAAATATGATGGTTGGCAATGAGCGTGCATCAGTTATCAGCGTTTTGATAGCCAACATCAGGCGCGACATTTCTCCGCCTGAGGCAATCTTTCCGATCTCCTGCAACTCCTGATTTTTATTGGCCGAAAACATGAAATTTACTTCATCCTGTCCGGTTGGCGAAAAATCCGGCAACACTGCAAACCTGAGTTGAAAAGCAGCATTAGGTATCCCCACATTGCGCAACACCTCAATTACTCTGATTTCAATTGTCGGGGCGACCTGTTTGCGACGACGGCTGATTCGGTCAGCCTGCTCTTTCAACAGCAGTTTTTGTACATCTAGTTGATTTCGGAGTGATTCTATTTCCTGTTCATACGAACTTACCAACTGTATTTTTCCCTGAAATTCTGCCTGAATCTGCAACAAGTCAGCGACCGAACCAACACGGTGTTTCTGTTGCAGGGAATAAATCAAATCCAAACGTTGATTGATCTGTTCAATCCGCTCCGGATCATTTTCGGTGCGGTCTTCCAAAACCGAAGATTCAGCTGCGATATCTTTCAATTCAATGTACACCGACTCAAGACGCGTATAAATCTGTTCTGCTTCAGGCAAAACAGCCTTGAGCTTACCTATATTTCCCAGATTTTCTTTCAAAATAGCCAATACCGAACGCTCGTCATCACTCAATGATTGAAAAGCCTGTCCAAATACCGATTTAATTTCCTCGGCATGAGTCAGCTTTTCAAGCAAAACCTCCAACTCTTGTTGTTCGTTCTCCTGCAGTTTCGATTCGGCTAACTGCGTGTACTGAAATTCATAATACTCGAGGTCTTTTTTTGCTTGTTCTGACAAAGTCAGTGTTTTCCCAAGCGTTTCCTTAAAGACAAGGAGAGTTTTGTAATCGGCAGAATATGTTTTTAATAAATCTGCATTTCCGGCAACCAAATCAACCAACCGCAGCTGATAATTTTTCTCATTCAATTCCAGGCTTTGATGTTGCGAATGAATGTCAATCAGCTTCAGACCAAGATCGTAAAGAACTTTTACATTAACCGGAGTATCGTTAATAAACGCTCTGGATTTTCCCTGCGGAGTAATTTCCCGGCGTAATATTGTCACCTCTTCATAATCCAGCTCTTCCACCTCAAAAAATCCTTCCAATCCATAATTCCGGATGTCAAAGGTACCTTCAGCTGTACATTTTTCCGTCTTATCGCGAAGTACCGACGTATCAGCCCGCTGACCTATAATTAAGCCAATGGCTCCCAATAGGATTGATTTTCCAGCTCCCGTTTCACCGGTCAGTATATTTAAATCGCTACTAAAATCGATCTCAAGCGAATCGATCAGCGCATAATTTTTTATCGAAAGTGATTTTAGCACAGGAATTTACAAATTAAATTTATGACCGAATGGAGAAGGATGCTCCAATCAATCTTCGCTCATAAAGATAATTGTTTATTCAGATTTCAAAAGCTCTCGGCTTTCTGTATTTTTTCGTATTTGCTGCCGTTCGACGGGTCGCACTCGTTCAGAATGACTAAAACCCTGTTGCGCTCGTCGGGAAAGGACTTGGAGAAAATGTTTACCAATTCATCCGATTTGGCATCGAAAAATACCTGAAGAATGTATAACGATGGGCGGGCCCGAAAAACTTTCTGAATTGACTTAAGCGATTCGGCTATGGCTGCCCTGCCCTCTGCAGATTTATCCGACATGATATCCAGACCCTGGCGGTTATACTGGTATGTACAACTCCTGAAACCTGAATAGGATTTGTTCAGAATATTCTCGACCAGCCAGTAGCGGTTTCGCTCACTTTCGTAAGCTTTCCATCCTTTTTCACGGGCATTTTGCGAGTTGTTCACAATCGTCTGCGCCTTCTGAAAATACTCTGATCCACCCTCGGGCGAAAATGAATCGTAATCCATACCCAAGATAATATAGGCATAATAGGCCAGAATATTTGTCAGATTATCCTTGTTTGAGGTTTCATTGAATTCGAGAGTCTGGTATTCAACATATTTGGCCTGAAAATCATTGTCTTTAATATTCAGGAGAATGGTTTCGTACGAAGAGCCATAGACCGGGCGCCGTGCCTGAACCTGAATGCTACCTTTGAATTCATCAGAAGAAATTTGCTCATCGAGATTGATAAAGAAATTGCACTCAATACGCTCATCCATGGCATACTGGTGATCAGTCCACTTGCGATTATTCATGAACTCATACAAATCTGACTGCATGGTCTCAAAAAGAGTCCGGTTTGCTCCCTGAATCTTTTGTGCCGAAATACTGATGTTGCAGCGTAGCTCCTGTGCAAGCAAAATGCTATGCGAAGCAACCAAAAACAGTATAATCAACAAATTTCTTTTCATTCCAGTCATTTGATCTGTTTTGACATTTCTAAATTAATCCTGAAATTTTTGTTTTTGCTCCAGTTCTGAAACAATCCGCTCCACAATATCAGCAGCAACTTCAGCCTTTGACTTTAACTCAAAAAACGTTCGATTATTGTCTTTACCGATCATGGTTATTTTGTTCGTATCACCACCAAAGCCGGCACCAATGTCTTTCAGCGAATTTAGTACAATGAAATCAAGGTTCTTTCTGACTAGTTTGGAATGAGCGTTGTTCAACTCATCATTGGTTTCCAGCGCAAAACCAACTAACAATTGCCGGTCGGTTTTCAACCGTCCCAGTTCACCGGCAATGTCCTGTGTTGGTTTAAGGCGAATGACCAATTCATCGTCACCTCTTTTTAATTTATTTTCAGAAAAATTTTCGGGAGTAAAATCAGCAACAGCAGCGCACATCACGGCCCCGTCAACAAAAGGGAAGATTTCGACACATTGGCGATACATTTGCTCGGCCGACTCAACTGAAATAACAGTGACTTGGGAATGTGTGTGTTTGACTGCTACCGGACCTGAAACCAAGCTAACCTGGGCGCCGGATGCCGCCAGTTCGTTGGCAATGGCATAACCCATTTTCCCTGTGGAGTAATTTCCAACAAAACGTACAGGATCAATTTTTTCGTAGGTGGGCCCTGCGGTAACCAGAAAGTGTTTATTCAGTAATTTTTTTTTTTGACCAAAGAACCTGATCACTTCTTCCAGTATATTTTCGGGTTCTTCCATCCTGCCCTTGCCATGCAAACCGCTGGCCAGAGCACCTTCTCCCGGTTCGATGATCAGATTTCCATACGATCGCAAAATACCGAGATTGGACATATTGGCCGGATGCCTGAACATATCCAGATCCATCGCGGGAGCAATCATCACCGGACATTTGGCCGACATATAAGTGGTTACCAGAAGATTATCACAAATACCATGTGCCATTTTCCCCAGAGTGGCAGCCGTCGCCGGCGCAATCAGCATCAGGTCAGCCCACTGCCCCATATCAACATGCGAATGCCATGCGCCATCATTGGTCGAGAAAAACTCGGAAGCCACCGGCTTTCCGGAAAGGGCCGACATGGTTACGGGAGTAATAAATTCCTTTGCTGAAGGAGTCATCACCACCTGAACTTCGGCGCCTTCTTTCACAAGTCCCCTTAAAAGATAAGCTGCCTTGTAGGCAGCTATACTTCCGGTTACACCGAGGATAATATGTTTTTCAGAAAGCCTCATAAAGGCCTGTATTACACTTCTTTGTTACGGTTTTCCTTAGCAGGATTACGGTGATAAATCTGATCGTTTACAAATTCTTCGTAAGCAATCAAAGTTGGTTTTGGAAGGCGTTCGTAGTATTTTGAAATCTCAATCTGTTCGCGATTCTCAAACACCTCTTCCAAATTATCGGTATACGAAGCAAATTCCTGTAATTTTTGGCTTAGTTCTTCTTTCATTTCAGAAGCAATCTGATTGGAACGTTTGGCCAAAATCATAACTGTTTCGTAAACATTGCCTGTGCGGTTTTCTAACTCTCTTAAATCTCTCGAGATGGTTGTAGATTCAGCTTTTGTTTTCTTAAAATCCATATCTATTAAATATTTGAACCCGGTTTATAATTTAACAACTTCGCAGTTGTAGCGTAATACTTCTCAACTTCTTTCCGGTATTTGCTCTCCGGATATTCATCGACAAAGGTAAAATATTCATCTAAAGCAGAACTCAGACGCTCGCGCTTTTTTTCCTCAACGCTGTTCACTGCAAGCAGGTATTTCGCTTTGAGTAACATGTACATCAGTTCTTCGCGGTATTTAGTGTCCGGAAAATCTTTCAGCGACGAGGTTAATGCAACCACGGCAGCTTTATAATTGTTCAGATCGAAATATAATTTTCCGCTTAAATACGATTTGTAGACCAATTTATCGCGCATTTCAATGATCAGTCTATTGGCTTCATCAATCCGGGTCGATTTTGGATACAAATTGATGAATAGCTGTAAGGCATCAATGGCATTTTGAGTAACCTGCTGATCGAGTCGTGGACTGGGTGAATCGAGATAAAAACAATAACCCACCATAAATTGCGATTCTTCAGCAAACTCACTCCTTGGAAATTCTTTAACCAAAGATTTAAAATAATGACCGGCCATCATGTAATCGTTGATACCAAACTGGCTCTTGGCGTAGTAATAATATACTTTATCGGCCCGGCTGGTTCCTCTCACGATATTAATAAGCTCTTTCAGCAAGGTAGATGAGCGTACAAATTCTCCACCTTCGTAATATTCGATGGCTTTTTTATATTTAAACTCGTAATCAGTACTTTTCACTACTTTGTTGTAATCGTTGCATGAACTAAATAACAACAAAAAAACGATAGCTATTGGTGCGAAATTTCTCATTTTCATTAACATGGCGCAAATATACACTTTTATACAAATTTGAGGAACGAAAAATAGAATGTTTTATCCAGAAAACAATCCTGATTAGTATAAATTAACATTCTCCGTTGTCTGCAAATATCTTTTTGTTAGTTTTACAACAAGAAGAATTTAATCCTGAATAATGAGAAAGTTTGATGACGATTTTATCTGGGGCACTTCAACTTCAAGCTACCAGATTGAAGGAGCTGCTTTTGAAGATGGCAAAGGACCGTCAATCTGGGATGCCTTTGTGCGTATTCCGGGCAAAACGGCCAATGGCGAAACTGCTGATGTTTCCTGCAATTTCTATCATACTTACCGCAATGATATTGCCTTAATGGCCAAACGGGGAATCAAAGCCTTTCGTTTTTCCTTTTCATGGCCCCGTATTTTACCTTTGGGTTATGGTAAAGTAAACGAGAAGGGCCTCCGGTTTTATTCCGACATGATTGATTGTTTGCTGGAACATGGCATTGAACCTTATGCAACCCTTTACCACTGGGATCTTCCGCTTGAATTACAACTGGCGCACGACGGCTGGCTTAACCCCAAAATTGTCGATTTTTTTGCTGAATATGCCGACGTTTGTTTCCAGATTTTTGGCGATCGGGTAAAAAACTGGATCACCATCAATGAGCCTTGGGTGGTTGCCATTTTGGGTTATGGACAAGGTGTTTTTGCCCCCGGGCGTATTTCCAAAAATGAACCTTATCAGGCAGCCCATAACGAATTACTGGCACATGCCAAAGCAGTTAAAATTTACCGCGAGAAATATCAGACCAAACAAAAAGGTCAAATCGGCATTTCCCTCAATTGCGATTGGCGGGAACCGCTAACCGACAAACCCGAAGATGCCGGGGCTGCCCAACGTGCTTTGCTTTTCTTTGCCGGATGGTTTGCCGATCCCATTTGGTTTGGCGATTATCCTGAAGTTATGCGGCAGCGAATCGGTCATAAACTGCCGGCATTTAGCGCCGAAGAAAAAGCGATGCTTCGGGGCTCATCCGATTTCTTTGGACTGAATCATTACACAACCATGTTTGCCTCCAACGCTGCAGAAATTGATTCGGAAAGAAGCGTTTACGGAAATGGCGGCATTTCCGAAGATCAGAATGTTGATCTTTCGGTTGATCCAGGCTGGATAACAACAAACATGAACTGGGCTGTTGTTCCTTGGGGATTCAGAAAGCTGCTCGAATGGATAGACAAACGTTATTCTCATCCCGCTATTATTGTGACCGAAAACGGAATGTCAAATAACGATAAAGTGATTGACGGCGAAGTAAATGACCAACTTCGCATTGATTTTATCCGGAGTTACCTCGAAGCCTGCCATGAGGCCATTCAAAATGGCGCAAATGTCAGGGGTTATTTTGCCTGGTCGTTGCTCGATAATTTCGAATGGGCATTGGGCTATCAGCAACAATTTGGATTGGTGCACGTGGATATGGACACATTGGTTCGTACCCCAAAAGCCTCAGCATGGTGGTATGCTGAGGTTATTAAAAACAAGAGAATTGACTAAATTCGTTCAGAAAAATCATTAAAAATGACTTTAGGCACAATTAAAGTAATCGGGTTTGATGCCGACGACACTCTTTGGGTAAACGAACCCTATTATCAGGATGTGGAGCAGCAGTTTTGCCGGATATTGAATCCGTATATCCCGAAAAAAGAATCTTCGGCCGAACTTTTTAAAACAGAAATGAATAACCTGGAAATATTTGGTTATGGCGCCAAAGGATTTATTTTATCGATGGTTGAAACAGCTTTGCGGGTCACCGATGGGAAAATAGCCACAGAAGAAATCAGTCAAATTCTTGAAACAGGAAAGACTTTGCTAAACATGCCCATCCAGTTGCTCGATGGTATCGAAAATGTATTGCAACAACTTCAGAAAAAGTATAAACTGATTTTGGCAACCAAAGGCGACCTGCTCGATCAGGAACGAAAATTACAGAAATCGGGACTGATTGGTTACTTCCATCACATCGAAATTATGAGCGACAAACATGAAAACAACTACAAAAAATTACTGGCCCACCTCGACATTCAACCGCAGGAATTTCTGATGGTCGGTAATTCGATAAAGTCTGATATTCTGCCCGTAATTAAGATCGGGGCCAAAGCCATCCTTGTTCCTTTTGAGGTAATGTGGCAACACGAAAAAAATCACGAATCGATCGAAAGTAAGGAATTCAAAACTATATCCGGGATTTCAGAAATACTGAACCTACTTTAAACCAAGTATACCATGAAAAACCTGACTCTGCTAACTATTCTGTGCTTACTTCAATTTGGACTCCGGGCTCAAACGTATCCTTTTCAGGACAATAAACTTGACGACGGAAAGCGTTTGGACAATATAATTTCACAGCTTACACTCGATGAAAAAATCAATTGTTTGTCAACGCGCCCATCCATTCCGCGACTTGGAATTAAGGGTACCCGAACAGTTGAAGGACTGCATGGACTGGCTCTTAGCGGACCGGCAAACTGGGCTGTAAAAGGTAAAGACGCTTCAAAAACTTCCACTTTTCCGCAGTCAATTGGTCTTGCACAAACCTGGGACCCTGAATTACTCACCCAATTGGCTTCGCTGGAAGCCGAAGAGTGCCGTTTCTTATCACAAAACCCAAGATATACCAGTGCCGGATTGATTGTGCTTGCTCCAAATGCCGACCTGGGACGCGACGTACGTTGGGGCAGAACAGAAGAATGCTATGGTGAAGATGCTTTTTTAACATCAAGGTTAGTGGTGGCGTATGTAAAAGGACTTCAGGGAAACAATCCAAAATACTGGAAAACGGCCTCGTTGATGAAACATTTTCTTGCCAACAGTAACGAAAATAATCGCACAATCAATTCTTCAGACTTCGACGACCGGCTTTTCCGTGAATATTATTCGTATCCTTTTTTTAAGGGAGTCACAGAAGGAGGTTCGCGGGCCTTTATGACAGCCTACAACAAATACAACGGTATTCCCTGCGTGGTTCATCCTGTTTTGAAAAATGTAACGATAAAAGAATGGGGTCAAAACGGTATTATTGCAACCGATGGCGGAGCATACAGGCAATTAACCACAACGCACAAATATTATAACGACCTTCAGGTTGCCGCCGCTGCCTGCATCAAAGCTGGAATTACGATGTTTCTGGATAACTACAAAGAGCCGCTAAAACAAGCCATCGAGAATGGATTGATTTCAGAAAAAGAAATCGATAATGCTATCAGAGGAACTTTAAGAGTTATGCTCAAATTAGGATTACTCGATCAATCCGATGAAAATCCATATTCACAAATCGGAATTACGGATACAATCGCGCCATGGTTAAAACCTGAAACCCGGGAATTGGTGCGAAAAGCAACGATAAAGTCAGTTGTTCTGCTAAAAAACGACAAGCGGTTGCTGCCGCTTAAAATCGAAAAGATAAAACGCATCGCCATAATCGGACCGAGCGCCAACAAAGTTATTTCAGACTGGTATGCAGGCACTCCTCCATATACGGTGACAGCTTTACAGGGAATCAGGAATGCTGTCAACAATAGAGTGGAAATTAGTTATGCCGCTTCCAACAAGGCTGATTCAGCAGTAATCGCTGCGAAAAACGCTGATGTTGCAATTGTTTGTGTCGGAAATCATCCACTTAGCTACGGTCTGGGCTGGGGGCAAAATTATGTGGCCAGCGATGGTCGCGAAGATGTTGACCGGCAGGCCTTATCGCTCGAACAGGAAGATCTGGTAAAGCTGGTTTATGCGGCCAATCCGAATACTGTTTTGGTGCTGGTTTCGAGCTTCCCGTATACCATTAACTGGTCGAAAGAACATATCCCCGCTATTGTGCATATCTCTCAATCAAGTCAGGAATTAGGCAATGGTCTTGCCGATGTTCTCTTCGGGAAAAGCAGTCCGGCAGGTCGTTTAGTGCAGACTTGGCCCAACTCAATCGATCAGCTGTTACCCATACTCGATTACAATATTCGCGACGGTCGTACTTACATGTATGATAAAAACAAACCATTATTCCCGTTTGGACATGGTCTTACCTACACAACTTTTAAATATTCAAACCTGAAGACTGAAAAACAATCGGCCAAAGAAGGCGAGACAGTCAATATTTCATTCAGCCTTGAAAATACGGGAGATTACGACAGCGATGAAGTGGTGCAGTTATATGTTAGTTTCCCTGAATCAAAAGTTGAACGACCAGCAATAGCTCTAAAGGGATTTAAACGGATTTTTGTAGCTAAAGGACAAACTGCTGAAGTGTCGATTTCGTTAAAAACTGATGAATTGAGATACTGGAATATTGATAAACACGCTTTTGTGCTCGAAAAAGGAAAGGTAAATTTCGCCATTGGAGCCTCTTCTGTCGATTTGCGTCTGAACGGGAACATCAACATCCAATAACATTTTGGCTATGAAACTATCGATTAACCTGATTATTGCCGTCTTTACATTTTTGACTTTCGGTCTTTCAAGCCAGGCAAAAAATAAACAAGAAGTCATCCGACTGTATCCTGAAAACCCCAATTATTTTTTCTTCAAGGGTAACCCAACCATTTTGGTTACTTCCGGAGAACATTACGGAGCGGTGATGAATACGGCATTTGATTTTGAAAAATACCTGAATACCCTGAAATCGGAAGAATTCAACTATACCCGAATTTTTATCGGGCCGTATTGTGAAACCGGCAACAATCTGTTTGGAATTACCAACAATACCATGAATCCCAAGCCGGAAAACTGGTTAAATCCATGGATAAAAGAGGCCACTTCAAACAAATACGATCTGACCAAATGGAATGAAGCATTTTTCAAACGGTTAAAAGCGTTTATACACAAAGCATCGGAAAACGGGATTGTGGTCGAAGTGACTTTATTTACCTCTTATTACACCAGCCACCAGTGGTCGGTCAGTCCATTCAATCCACAGAATAACATTCAGGGTTTTGAAGCCATTTCATTTAACCAGGTTAATACGACAAAAAATGGTCAATTGATGAATATTCAGGAACAATACGTTCGCAAGGTAGTTCGTGAATTGAATTCCTTTGGAAATTTCTTTTTCGAGGTTCAGAATGAGCCGTGGTCGGACAACACTCAATTGGTTGAAAAAATCGTTGAAACTGATTCACTGACACATAAACAAACCTGGCAAAGTGTGGTTGATATCGCCAAACAAGAGTCATTGGATTGGCAGCGAAAAATTACAGGATTTATTGTTGACGAAGAAAACCTACTCCCCAACAAACATTTGATCGCTCAAAACATCAGTAATCACTGGTTCAAAATTGAAAATCCGGATCCGAACGTCTCTATTTTCAATTTTCACTATGCCTACCCTACTGCTGCGACACAGAACCTCGGATTGAATAAAGTTATTGCCCTCGACGAAACCGGCTTTATGCCGCACCTGGATTACAATTACCGCAGCCAGGCATGGAAATTTCTTTTGGCCGGAGGCGCACTTTATAACAACCTCGATTATTCATTCACGGTTGGACATGAAGACGGTACTTTTGAAATCGACAACAAAACTCCGGGCTGGGGCGGAGTTGTTTTTCGGAAACAGCTAAAAGTCATGAAAGATTTTATTACCGATTTTGATTTTGTTAGGATGAAACCAGCCAATCAGATTTTTAAAGTCAAATCAGGAAAATTGAAAGCTTATCAGGTGTTGGCCGAAACGGGAAAACAATATGCCATTTACCTTGACAAAGGCAGTTTGTCCAAAATTCAACTGGAAATTCCCAATGGAAAATACATTGCAGTCTGGCTCGATCCGATGACCGGAAACACTGTCAGAACTGAAAAACTGGTATCCGACAATCAATCAACAAACCTAATTTGTCCTGAATTTCAGGAAGATGTTGTGTTAAAAATCCTGCACCAATAAAATAAAAAAATGAACAAAAAAGTTTACGAACTTGCCAAAATGATTGATCATTCCATTCTTCATCCGACTTTAACCGATGAAGATTTGAAACGAGAATGTGAAGTGGCAAAAAAATACGATGTAGCTTCAGTATGCGTAAAGCCATACGCGGTAAAACAGGCTGTCGGATTTTTGACTGGAAGTGATGTGCTGGTGGGCTGTGTGATCGGTTTTCCGGCTGGAAATTCGGCCATTCCCGTGAAAGTTTTCGAAGCCGAAAATGCCTGTAAAGATGGCGCTGCTGAAATTGACATGGTGATCAATATTGGAAAAGCCTTGCAAGGAGATTGGGATTATATTACCGAAGAAATCAGATCAGTGACAACGGCCTGTCACCAATGCAAGGCCATCATCAAAGTGATTTTTGAAACTGATTTTATGACAAAAGAAGCCGACATCGTGAAACTTTGTCAAATCTGTACCGAAGTTGGAGCTGATTATGTGAAAACCTCGTCAGGATTCGGATTTGTGAAACAGGCAAACGGCGATTATAATTACCGGGGGGCCACAATCCCGGTACTGGAACTGATGAAAAAAAGTGTTGGTCCAAACGTAAAAGTGAAAGCAGCTGGCGGAGTTCGCACACTCGATCAGTTGATTGCTGTTCAGAAGGCCGATTGCACGCGTTGTGGAGCTACAGCTACAGTTACGATGATGGAAAATGCCGTGAAAAGATTTGGAGACTAAAAATCCGGTTCATTAATCATTTAGCTCAATGTAACGGCAATTGATACACCAATAAAAGTACCAATTACATACCCAAGAATTCCAACCAGAATGCCGGGAGTTATCAGTTTTTTCTGGCCAAGCGAAGCTGCCATTGGGGCAGCTACTGAAGGGCCCATGATGTTGGCTGCTGATGAAACAATGACTTCATAAACGTCGAACTTGAAAAGTTTTGCCAGCGACACAAGAAAAACCAGATGAAAAAACATGATAATCAGGTAAAAACCTAAAACGGCTGGTCCAACATGCAGCATATCGTTCAGGTTAGTTGATGCTCCGATAGCAGCCAAGAAAATATACATCATCCATAGTCCGATTGCAAAGGCTGTATCTTCAAGTTTTTTTAATCTCTTCGGGAAAAAATTAGCCATCAAAACCGAAAGAACAGTGATGATCAAAACACTCATACTCATTCTTGACGAGAACAATTGCTGAATCGCGGGAGAAATTAAACTTCCTGTTCCGGCAACCACAGCAGCAATCAAAACCGAAAGTGCGATTCGCTCGATGGTAATCGGAAAAATTTCTTCATTCGTGTGATGCTCTGCAATTTCGCCATTTTCAAGTTTTGGCTTGACAAAAAACCGGGCCATGAATTTCATGGAAGGTATAGCAAACAATAGCAGAATATAGGCATTGGCAGCGAAATTATCGACAGCAATAGTTGCCGAAAACAAAGGATGCGCGCTAAAATTCATGATTTCGCCGGTAGCTATAAAATTCATGCTTCCTCCAATCAGGGTCGCCGAAATTACGCCTGCAACATTTCCCGAATCAGTACCCAGGTCGATGCAGTAAAAAGCAAGAAAACTTCCCAATACGACTCCTAAAGCTCCGATTAAAAATGCAACCAGAAGTTTTCCACCTTCCCGAATAATCCGGGTAATGTTTGATCCCATCAGCATCAAAGGTATTGATAATGGAATGAAATAGCTGAATATCAATTCATAAACTTCAACTTTCATTTTAGGGTTGGAGGCAACCGGCACAACACCCGACATCGACAAGACCGACATAACAATCATGGTCACCAGAATTCCGGATACCTGACCAAACCATTTTTTGTACTCCGACCATATTCCAAGAGCAGCAGCACCAACAATTACGGCAAAAAGAACCAGATGATTTTCGGGAGCAATTAAAGGCATAAAAATAATTTTAGGTTGCTAATATACTTTAATCAGCACATATAGCAACCTGAATGAAGGATTGATAACGCATTCCGAAGGCATACGAATGAATCAAACCCAATAAGAGAATACGCTTAAAGTTTTTTATTCTCCAGACGGGATAAATACCGGCTTCTGGCTTCCTTGGGGTCAGCACCTAGAGGAATATAAATTCTCGTTTTAACATCAATAATTACTTCCTGTAATTTGGTCAAATCCGGAGTCTTAAAATCATGTGCTTTTTTTTCGAACATTGTACTTTGTTTATTTAATGTGATCAGTGAAATTCTTATAAGTCTTCTATTGAGTTCATTTCAGGAAATAACTCACAAAGAAGAATAAATCTATACCAAACGTTTCAATGAACCACGTTTCAGATAAAGGTAATACTATCCTAACGTTTTTATATCAGGAAAGTTATAAAAACAGACAAGATTAACTATTAATTATTACACGAGTAAAAAAATCTTTAAATCTAAATTCAAAATAATCAGAAAGTTTTAGTTGATAAATTTACTTTTTTATTGTACCTTTAAAAGGTTGAGATAGATTTTATCTCTATGCAGACAGAGGTTGGTGGGAACATAAGACGCTATTGACTACTTTTAAATGAATTGGCAAATACTACATAATAGTTTAAGCTAAACTCTAAAATGTCATTCATTCTCGCTGAAATTAGTTGGGAGTAATTAAATGATAATTACTTGATTTTAATGCTTTGATAAATAGTATTAAGAATAGCACTTAAATTAGCCATTATGGAAAATCTGTTTTTAATAATCATTTTCCTCATCTTATCATTGCTTTTATTTGGATTTGTCTTTAAAGATCAAAATGCAAATCAATTCAAGTTCCGTACTATTTTATACAGCTTGATCTATGCTGTATTGATTGGGATCGGGGGAATTTTTGACAATAAAGGTTTGATTGCTATTTCGAGCACCACATTGTATTATATGCTAATTGGATGGATATTGGTTCTTGGTCTTCTTCATGTTATTTTCAGGACTAAAATTTTACCGTGGACGATCAAAAACAGATTTTGGACTGATTTGGCCCTAACTTTAGGAATTGGACTTTTCGGGTCCGCATTTATTTTGGTTACATTTCATTTTTCCGGAAGCTCAGCATTTGTCAAAATATACCTGACATCCATTCTGATATTTCTTGTTCCCTTTCTATTCTATTCTACGTACCTTCTTTATTTGAATATTCCTGTTAAGATATTAAGAAAATGGCAATATCCTGTCGATAAACACATTGATGATCCGAGCGACAGAGAAATGGAATCCCCCTTGGTGGTGGGATTTGAATTCAAGAAGAAACCTGACGATGAAAACATGACAACATTTAGGGCAAAAGCGCCGAAAGAGATGATCTTTGGGAAACTGTTCTACTATTTTATCAATGATTACAACAATCGAAATCCGGATGAAAAAATTGAATATCTGGATGATAAGAATAAACCGGTAAGTTGGATTTTTTACATCAAACCAACATGGTTTAGCGGTATCCGCTATATTGATCCTCAGGAAACAAATTCTTTCAATTTCATTAAGGAAAACAGCGTAATTGTTTGTAAGCGTGTAACCGAAAAATAAGATGGACAATAAAAAAATAAATCTTCCGGTCAATTGGATTGATGGGATGAAAGTTAATAAAGATCATTTTATTTCAACTGACAATAACATTATAACGCAAATAAAGAACATTTATTCCTCATTCGTGAATCCATTTAATTACGGAATATTGCTGCAGAACGAGGAATATAAAAATCCGGTTAAATTTCATATTGACATTGATAACCAGGGTTATATTCATGTTAAAGTATTGAGCTGCATTGCAATTACCCGTAGCGGTTCCAGAATTGAAATTAACGAAACGAACTTTATCGATAATGAATTGTCGGCTTCGATGCCACAATTAAAATTTAGTCAGGAAAAGATCAATAAGGATTACTTCATCTGCCTGTCAGTAAATTTGTTTGAACGCGTTCCATTTGGTATCCCAAATCCGGAAGAAACACCAGCAAGGTTACCCTGCGTAATACCGGGATATCATTTATCGGTTCATAGTCTTGACGAGAAAAATACAATTTCAGGTTCAAATTCATTAATTATCGGTAAGCTCATATTTATAGACGATAAACCTGGAATTGACGAGAGTTATATACCAGCCTGCAATGCAATTTATAGTCATACAAAGCTGGCGGAGTATCACCTGCAAATTGTAAAGATACTGGGGCAAATTGAAATTGATATTGTCGATATCCTGCGCAGTATAAAAACAAAAAGACAGGTTACAAGCATTGCCGAAACAGTTGCCGAAGTTTCAAACTCAGTGCTCAATTTTCTGGGAGTACATTTGGTAGAATTCCGAAAAATTGCAAAGTACCACCCGCCTATCTATATTTTTGAACAGATGGCTGCCCTTGCACGAACAATAAACAATGCCATCAACAAACAGCCTGCCTCCGAAAAGGAAGAATTGTACAATTACATACAGGATTGGAGCAACCTGAAACAGGGTGAATTTGAAAAAATATTGACAGATGCAATCGAGTATGACTATGACCACGACGACATCAATAATTCGATACAGAAACTGGCTCCTTTTATAAATGATATGTCACAAATATTTCACACGTTAAGCAACCTTGATTTTATTGGCAAGAAAAAAGATCGTCAGATTTTTGTCAAGGAGCAAAAAGAAAAACCCGGAAATAGTTTTCTGGTTGATTGAAAAATTGAAATATAAACCTCAAAAAATAAGAATATGGACCCATTAAATAAAAAGGAAAGAACAGAAGCTTTTATTAAGATGCTGTTGTTGTTTTTGCTTACCGTTGTCATTGTGGCTATTCCTATGTTCTATGCGTTCCAGATGCCGACAAAAGATCAGGCATTCAGCAATAAAGAATTTGAACAACTAAAGGCCTTAATTCAGGAAAACAATAAAAATGACAAGGAGCTTTTATTGCTGGCCGATTCTGCACACTCTTTATTTCTCCAGTATTCAAAAGAAACTATTGAAGTTAATCGAGGTAGAATTAGCGGCAGATTTTCTGGAGTTTTAAATAACATGGAAGACGTTGCCCGTCGGGTTGAAAAAGATACAGTAAGAAACGATTTATATGGTCACATTATTGAAGCTTACAGCAACCTGATTTTAAAGAACGACAATATCAATGAATTAAAAGCTGAATTAAAAAAGGCAGCAGAAAAAGCGGAAGATGGCGCAGGTGGTGGTGGTGCAGAAGCAACCAAAAAACTCTCGGGAGACCAGCAGATGATTGAACTGATAAAAACTACCTTGGCAAAACATAACGGCAATAAGAAGGATGCCGCTAAAGAACTCGGTATGACTGAAAAGAAATTAAAAAAGAAAATGGAAGATCTGGGAATGTGATTTTTACCAAAGTTATTCCTTGAAATTAAAACGATTTCAGCATAATAACCACTTTGCTTAATGGAAAAAACCGACAAAATAAGGCAAGCCACTCAAAATCTGAATTACGACATTAAAGCGGAGGCTGTTATTGCTGACTTATTGGAAAATGGTTTGGAAAGCGAAGATTTCGTTGTCATTCCAAATGGTACATTTAAGCGTAGATATTCTCACGACATTGCATTTACAAATAAGATAAAACTTAATAACGGGCTTGAACTTGCCGGTATTCATATTAACCGCGATGGTATTTACGATACCTTGCCCGAAGGATTCTTTCATCAAAACACAGAACATTCCGGAGAATCAAAAAATGTTTCGAAAGAATCAAAGAAATTAAAAGAAGAAGAAAAAGCTGCCCGTGATTTTTTTTTACCTTTTGAAAATGAGATTTTTTCTCAAAGGATTGATCTGGAATTGGAAGAACGCAAGATTTTGAACCGGTTTAGCGAAAACCTTTCTGACGACTTTTCTTCCGAATTCTGGAGGCTCGATCAATCACTCGATCCAAAATACTTGTCACGCATGGTCAAGTTTTTGCACATCTCACACAAAATTGCAGGCAATACAAAATTAACAGAAAGGTGCCTTGAAGTAATACTTGATGAGCATGTTACAGCAACGATAGTAAAGAATTGCGCTCCGGTGAAAGTGAATCACAAAAACGTCGAAAAAAAGCAAAATTGGATGTTGGGATCGGCTTTTTTGGGTGTTGATTTTGTTTGTGGCAACGAATTTATGAGTTCGGGTTATATCATGCGGTTTAATATTGGACCCCTTCAGAATTCCAGTGTAAACGATTATTTAAAAAACGGAAGCATTTCGAATTTTCTGAAATGCTTCTATGGGTACTTTGTTCCCGCTGAATTAGGCGTAAGCACCCAGATTCTCATATCACAGGAGAAACAGGATTTTACTCTGGACCCTTTAGGAGAAGGCGCTGTGTTAGGTTATAAAACAGCTATTTAATAAACTTAAACTGGCTTGAATGATAACAGACTATTACAAATTGCCCTTGCAGCCCGGCCGATTGATAAATAAAATGGAACACCCCAAGTGTTCCTTATCCGATTCTGTTGCAGCCTTAATTCACCTGATAGCTGTTACCAATTTTGGCGATTACACTCATGACATTTCTTTTGGTTGTGAGATTTGGGAACATGATTTTGAAAACATTTCCAACTCACAGATTTATCGGGAAAAATTGAGAAGTTCCATTCAGGAAACCATTGAAAAACATGAACCAAGGTTAACCAATCTGAAAGTCGGCATTCAGATTGATCAAATCGATTACCGGATGATTCAGCGAAGGATAAAAAGCCGGATCAGGCTTAAAGTTGATGCAACTCTTTCTCAGACGAATGAAACTTTTACATACCTCGACCAATTTTATGTTGGACCATTATCTTACGATTAAGTGCTGTGCAGGAAAGTAAAGAAAAAATAAGGAGCAGAATGATTAAGAATGCCTCAAAGTTGTGGGGCTTTCAGGATACCCAGGCCGAAAGTTCGTTCGACCCGCTGATCGGAATGATTTTGGGCGCACTTTCCGATGAGTTGGCTAAATTGTCGGCCGAAATAAACACTACCGAAGCACGGTTACTGGAAAAACTGGTTGAACTGCTCACTCCGGAACCTCTTACCGGTCCTTTACCTGCTCATGCAATCATTCGGGCCAAACCTGTGGATCCGGTTTTTACCGTCGATTCGTTTTACCAATTCTATATAAACAAAAAGTTCGTCATTCCCGGAGAACATAACACTGAAGAGAAGCCAGTCTTTTTTACACCTACCGGAAATTATAAACTGTTTAACGGTCAGTTGAAATACCTGATCGCTGGAACAAAAATATTTGCATACCAGTCAGAACTTTACAAAGAGATGGTTGCCATGGCCCGTTCAGGAAAAGCAATTAGTACTTCAGAAATCTGGCTCGGTTTGGAAATGGACAATGCTATTGATTCACTGGAAGGATTGAGTGTTTGCTTTGATCTGCGAAACGAGGCTTACGAAAACAGTTTTTACGAATCGTTGACAAAAGGAAGGTGGACAGTCGATGGTCTTCCAGCCAAATTTGTCCAGGGCGCAGGTGATGACGACAATCCGGAAAGAGATAGCCTCGACATTCTTCTGAAAAAAGAATTGGATGTTACGACAAAGGTATGCAACCATGTTAACCGGTTTTATCAAAAGAATTTTCTAACCTTATCTTCCGGAGAATTTATCTTGCAGAAACCGAAATCAGAAGGGAAATATCCAATTTGGTTTAATGAAGTATTTTTGAGAAATGATCTGGAAAAACTGGAAGACAATATTATCTGGATAAAAGTAGAGTTTCCACAGGTCATGCCAGCTGAAGTTTTCGACGATTTATTTTGTTCCATTAACTGTTTCCCGGTTTTTAACAGGCACCTGGATGAGTTTACTCAATCTTCCAGAGAATATATAAACATCGTCCCGTTGATTACTGATGAGGTTTTCCTCGATATGAAAAGAGTTACCAGCAGTAATGGGAAATCGTACACGGAAAAATCGTTTTCCGGAATTAATGAAGTAGAAAACGGGACATACATTTTAAGGCAGGGAGGTGTTGGGCGATTTGACTCGCGCAACGCTGCTGAGATTGTGAATTATTTGCTGGAGTTGCTTCGCGACGAGAGTGCGGCATTTGCCATTTTGGGCGCCGATATGATTTCTTCGAACCTGAAAGAACTGAACCAGACCATTACCCGTCTGGAAAATCGGTTAAAGGAAAGTAACCTCGTAAAAGAGGATATTTCGTACCTGTTATTAAAAGCTCACCCTGCTGATGAGACTCTTTTTGTTGAATTCTGGACCACTAACGGAAAATCAGCAAACAGCATAAAAAGCGGCGAAAAGCTTTTAATTTACGATGGCAGCGATCTATTACCTGAAACAGTAACTCTGGTAACACCAATGGTAGGTGGGAGCGAAAGTATGGATACCGAGCAGCGGGTAAATGCTTATCGCATGGCTCTTCTTTCACATGGCAGGGTGGTTACAAAGGAGGATATCAAAGCACTCTGTTTTGATCATTTTGGCAACCGCCTTAAAAAAGTTGAAATAAAAAAAGGCCTTCAAATAGGGCAAACCACCGATTGCGGATTTATGCAAACGATGGACATTCACGTTACGCTGGCAAAAACATGCGACGAGATGGATGAAGAAGAATTAAGTTTCATGAAAAATGATCTACTGGTTAAGCTGCAGGAACAATCAGTTAATATATTGCCTTTTAGGTGCTTTATCTCTCAAAAGAAGTAAAAAGATAAACATTCCTGAAGAATCAGTTATCCGAAATTTAAATCAGAAAGAAATCCAATTTTATTTCAGATATTCTCCCAAAAATCTGTTGTAGTTTTCAGCATTTAATGCTGCAAGTCCGGGAGTATTTAAAGCATTATTCAAGCATTGGGTTACATCGTAAGTTATGTCCTTGGTTCCTCCAACTTTATGACTTAACTCGTGATACATTGTTTCTGCCAGATCATCAACGCTGCCCCTGTGTGTGCGGGGAACTAAAAGTACACGCATTCCGCTTCCTACATGTATCGCTTTTGAAAATTGATCACCTGCTCCCGGGTTGTTTATTAGCCAAACATATCCACACAAGCCGGTTGTACTTTTATCAATAGCATTATCGGTAGCATTAACGAAAGTAATTGGACGGTTCTTTATAGCACTATCGATTTCTTTTATAATTGTTGCTACTTTCATTAAATGAGCATTCTTTCCAGTACCATCAAACCATTTTCTAAAATAGGTTAAATTCCCCGACAATATTGCTTTATTTGCTTTATCTGAAGCTACTTTCAAAATCATTACAGAAGCGATTAATCTTTGTCGCTCAGGAATAGAAAACCCTTCGAAATTAATCATGTCTATTTTCCTCCATATTTAATTAAGCTTGTTTAATCATTTCTATCCACCAATCAATACCGTCGGGCAACCTAAAACGATACTTCCTCCGTGTGCAGTGGTATCCCCCATGCGTGCAGCTGGCCTTCCGCCGATCATCACCGTGGCTGAACCTTTCACAATGCTATCAGGAGGGCCCACGCAGGTGGCCATGTCGCCAACAACTGCGGCTGGCATGTTCCCGATCAAAACGTTTGGAACACCTGGTCCTGCGATCGGGCCACCCACATGAGGTACTGGTGGCGTACCCGGGGTTTGCATCGGGCAGGTGTGCATATCGGTTATTCGTGCGGCTGGCTGTCCCATCTTTTTTAGTTTATCATTACCATTGCACCTTTAACGGTGGTTTGCCCGGCGGCTGAGAGTTCGGCGGTGGCACTGCCTTTGGCGACAAACCCCACATTTGCCGTTTGATTAATATTCAACCCGGTGACTTTTACATCTGATTTAGAAGATATATCAATGCCCGAGATTGCATCTATCACGATCCTGGATTTCGAATTTAGTGTAATGTCATGCGGGCTGTTCATGATAATGCCGCTGGAATTAAGTTCTACCTTATTGCTATTCTGGTCAGAAAGAAGTATCGATTTCTGATCATCACTGATTACCACTTTATTTCCACCGGGAGTATCAATGGTCGTAATCTTCTTCTCATCATCAAATTCAATTCGCAAATTACTTTTGGTAACTATTCCCTTAAAACTATTCTTTTGATTAGGCCATGCGCTTGGCGGTTTATTTTTACCATGATAAAGACTTCCAATGATATAGGGTTTTTCAGCATCGCCGCCTTCAAAGCCAATCAGTACTTCGTCCTCAATTTCAGGAATAAAATAGAAACCTCTTTCGTTTGCGGAATACGGATTTACAGCCCGAATCCAGGGACTCATCTGGTTATTATCCTGCCAAAAAAAGTTTACCCGCACCCGGCCCAATTTTTCCGGGTCTTTGTTATCCTTTACTGTTGCGCTTTGAGTTTCGCTGTATGGAAAAGCTTCCGGGTTTGAATAATCCGGAACTTTAGCTTCCACAGGTATTGCTGTAAAATGATTTTCGTAATTCAGTAAATTATCACAGCGGTGCTCGATGGAATTAATTAAGTACTCACCATAATCTACCACACCGGGACTTTCAGTTTTTAACGCTCTCACCTTTATTATCGTTCCGGGAACCAAACCCGTGTTTTCTCCGGTTGCCTCGATGCCTGACATCCCCAGCGAGATTGCGGATGCCTCGATCTCTACTGCATTTTTTTGGGCTTTGCCATAGTTGGCCGGAGCAATATTTAAATGGGGATAATTTTGAACGACATTCTGATTAAACCGTTTCGCGGATTGATCGAAAGCAAATTTACCCATCTCATTTTGCTGGCTTTTTCCGGTCGAATTGTCAGTGCTCGTTTCCACACATTTTGCATTCATATAATCATAGGTTACATATTTGAATGCGGGTGCTTTCAGGTTCAATGAAAAATCGAGGGTATTAAGGTCCTTTCCAAGAACCAGATCCTGCGAATTGCCGGATGATCTGCCAAAAACCAGTTCTTTCCCGTTATAATACATCCATTCGCCATAACGGGCTGCCAGCCGCTGAAGAAATTCAAGGCTGCTTTCCCGGTACTGCACACAATAGGGAATCTGATCGGTATAAGCGGGGCTAACTTTAGCGTTTAATACATCACGTGGATAGGGTTTCAATACTTCGTTTACAATTTGTTCTATTGTTTTATTTTCGAATGACCTGCATCCACGATGATCACACAATAGAAATTCGGGACTGCACCCCAATAGAACAATCTTGTCTTCGTTCGATAAATCAGATTTCACAGCCTTAACGGAATGAATAATTCCTTTAAAGAACAGACCGGAGGAACTTCCATCTCCGCCAGGAATTTCAATAACCATAGTTGATCCGATGAATTTTTTCGATTTGTTAATCACAAAATCATCAGGCTCTTCAAAGGTATCCATCCTGCAGGTAACCTGAAAGTCATGAAGTCCATGCATTTTTTGGTTAATGGAAAAGTCAAGGAAATCGGGGACTTTTTGACCACCAATTTCCATTCGTACGGATGATGCAAGTGCCATTTGAATTGACTGCTAATATTAAAATCACATCTGTTGCTATAAACCATTCTGAATTTCAGAAAGGTTCTTTCAATTTTCCCTGCTCATTCCTGCTTATCTGCCCGAATCGTATTTTGTCCAGGTATTTGTGTGTGTTACCCCTGAAATGGTAACTTCCCTTGCCGAGATTGTGATCTCTTCAAGCATTTCACTATCTCGTAAAAAAGATTCATGGTAAGATATACACCGGGCATCTTTAAATTCAAGCGTTTTAAATACTTTTTCAGTTTCTTCGCCCGAGAAAGTAATTTTTCCGCTTTTATCTGCTTTTGAGGAAATCATCCAATGCATGATCTCCTGGTCGTCGATGCTGCTAAATGACAGAGTTATCACCCCACCTTTAACTTCCGATTTGGGTAAACCACGTTGATCAATGTCTTGTATAAAGCTATATTTACAGGTCAATAGGGGAATTCCCTCGCTTCCCGATTCGTGTCCGTTAATGTATAAACGTGCTGTTAAAACCATTTTCTCTTTTACATTTGGATTATGAACTTATTGCAAACAGAAGACTATTTGCATTGACAGGCCCAAAATTGATTTCCCTAATTTATCTCTGGGTCGTCTGATCTACTGTGACTCCGTCGATGGTTACTTTTTGACCCACCAGCGAGAGTGAGATTTGGGAACCGTATTCAGAAACTGATTCGTTATATGAATCCAGACAAACCTTTTCTAAAACGATATCTCTTGACTTGGCATCCATTTCCTGATCGCTGATCTTAAAAGTGGCTTTATTCTTTACCTGATGAGAAACAAGCCACTGAATCAGCGCCTTAACCGAATCTTTATCAGGTTCCATTATTGAGAATGAAAAAGAAGTTACCGTTACCGGGCCGAATGTAATTTTTTTATCATTGCTTGCATTTGACACATTTGCGCTTGAGCTGTAGCCAAAACTCAAACCTCCCTGTAATTCCAGCGGTTTTGATATTCCATCAATTTCGCATTTAATTGTAGTTGACATAGTTATTTAATTTTAAAATTGATTTAATCGGGTATTTTTAATTTTGGTCGTAAGATGAATCCCATGCCGTTCCATCATCGCCTTTTTGGCCGTCCATTTTTATCATGAAATTTTTGGCCGGGAAATAGGGTTTCATATTAATATCCAGGAAAACGCGGTCCTTTTGATTTGGATCTTGCTCAAAGCGTGTAATGGTAAAATCTTCTATTAGTTTACCTGGGCCGGCTATACTATTTAAAAATTTACCGATCTGGCCTTTCAGTTCCCTTTGTGTCTCGTAATCGAAATTTTCAAAAGCACGACGGTTGAGGAAATCCATTAATACTTTGGTCACATAGTCGAATACCCTTACTACCGAGTAAGTTTGCAATCCAAGATTGTCGCCGTTAAAGAGGGTTTTGGCCGAGAATGCCATCACTTTTCCATATTCGTTTACCATGGGTACAAGCCCCATTTTCTCGAGGTTGGCAATTTCGCTTTTTTTGAGATCAAATTTGACCCCGTCAACTTCCTTGAGACCGCCATGTTTTTTACCCGCTGCCACCTGTGACATGAGGGTATTGTAAATTGTACCGGCCAATGCAGTTGAAGGTGGAACAAAAAGCTCTTCTTCTTCGCCAACTTCACTATACTTGTCGCGCCCAACCAGCCAGTTACAGGTCATCATCACATTCGAACGATACTTGTCTCCGCCGGTAAGGTTGGCGCCTTCAAACATATCCATCACATCATCGGGATTATCCAGGTGTTCAAAATCGGTAACCAGCATTACTTTATTCTCATGTGCAATTCTGGCCCATTTTTCAACCACTTTGTTTGATCCCAGGTATCCCGGAACTACGACTAATCCATAATTGTCGCGCAGATCGAGCCGGTCGTAATTTGCAACCAGTTCTTCTCTTACTGCATCAATAAATCGGGTATCGTCCAAATCTTTTAGTTGTTCCAGATCAGCATTCATTACCGAAACATTTTTCAGCTTTGCACTTTCCGTATTTTTATAGAATAGCGCAACAGAGCGGTACGAGCGTTCAAGGTCTCTTGTCATTTCAATGGCTTTGGCCATATTGGTCTTGAAAGTTTCATCAGCAATCTGGATGTTTTTTTCGCTTCTTTCAACCATTTCCGATACACTTTCGGATGAGTTTAACATGGCAGCCCACAACTGCAATGTTTTTTTCAGTTTTTCACGTTCTTCTTTATAGGTTGATTCAGAAAGGAAAATGCGTTTCCGGGCTTTTCGCTCGGGGTTCATGTTTTCAACTCCGGTGAAAGTCATTTCCAAAAGATCAAATCCCCCACATTTGGCAAGTCTTTCTAAACCAATTTTTAAATGTTCGGCTGGGTTCTCAACCAACTTTACGTTTTCAATCACTTTTTCCTTGTATTGTGATATATCTTGAACTTTTTCTTGCTGAGCCATAATTTTTAGTTTTACTTGGTTAAAATGATGGAATATCAGGAATGAACTTCTTCCAGTTCTTTAATCAATGCGTACATCACGGCGAGGAGGTCGGCTTTCGTTTCCGGATTCTCGAGTGTTTTTCGCAGCAACTGGTTACTTTTAAGTTGTTTGATGATTTTTTGGTACTGTTCTTTTTCAATGCTCAGGCTTTGCAGAAAGTCACTTTGTGCTGTGATTCCTTTAATACCAAAATCAGAAAGTCCGTTAAAGGTAAGTGTTTCATCCTTTTTAGCTCCATCACTGTCTTCAAACTCTATGGCTACCTTGGGTTTATAATGTTCAAAGACATCGTCGATAGTTTGCAAGCCATCCACAATTTTTGGTTTAATGGGAGCATCTCCTGTCAGTTTTTCACAAAGCAAAGTTCTGTTTAACGGGATATCAGCGAATGCTTCGCTGGCATCGCCTTGCACCTCGGTGCCTCCAATTCCATATTCCAGCATAATTGTTTGTTTTGAAGGTTAATAAATAATTCCTTTATTTTATAGTTCTTTTTGTCAGAGTATATTCCAAATCAATTCATGGTTATTGCCTGTTTTTATTTGAACGACAGAGCCTCTTCCAATTTCGCCTGCAATTATTTTCTTTGCTAATGGCCTTCTGAGTTCAGTTCTAATCACGCCAATCAATGGACGTGCACCATATTTAGGGGTAAATCCCGATTTGGCAAGAATCTCTTTAGCGTCCTGATCAATTTGTAAATCGATTCCCTGATTTTCGAGTGACTTCAATAAGTTCTTCAGATGGATATCAAATATTTTTACCACATTTTCTTCACTTATTGGGGCAAACGGGATAATTTCAGTTAACCGGCCCAGAAATTCCGGTCTAAAATATTTTTCCATTAATTCAGACAATTTGTTGGATGGCGGAATTTCGCCTCTTTCAAAACTCTCAACAATATATGAGCTGCCAATATTTGAAGTAAACAGAATTACTGCATTTGAAAAGTCGCCTTCTTTGCCAAGACGGTCATGTAGTTTGCCTTCGTCCAGTATTTGCAAAAAAATGTCGAATACTGATGTATGTGCCTTTTCAATTTCATCAAATAAAACAATCGAATAGGGTTTTTGCCTGATTTTGTTTACGAGCAAGCCTCCCTCTTCATAACCTACATATCCCGGGGGAGCACCATACAACAAAGCGGCTGAATGTTCTTCCTTGAACTCTGACATATCAAAACGGATCAACGAAGATTCGTCGTTAAAAAGGAATTCGGCAAGCGTTTTAGCCAGTTCTGTTTTGCCGGTTCCGGTAGGACCAAGGAAAAAGAACGAACCAATGGGCTGACCGGCTTTGCTCAGTCCTGAACGAGATTCCCGAATGGCTTCGGCAATACTTTTTATCCCGTGGTCCTGCCCAATCACTCTTTTTTTGAGGTAAGATTCAATATTCAACAACCTGTCCTTTTCCTGGGTTTGTAGCTTTCCCATGGGCACACCGGTAACACTGGAAACTACTGCCGCCAAATCTGATTTGTCAATGGAATCTGTTTTTTCTGTTGATAATATTTCAAGAGATGCAAGCGTGTTATTTAATGCCTCTTTTATTTCCGCAGTATTTTCAATTTTGGACAAATCTTTTTGATCCAGAAGTTTTATCAGAACAACCGGGCTAATTTTCTCTTTTACCTGTTTTTCAAACCATACTAATTCTGTTCTCAAATCTTCATCCGAGAGTGCCTTTTCATTCCATGTCAGTGTTTCGAGCTCTTGTTTTAATGTTTCCACTTCTGAAGGTAAAGTATCCTGCATCATTCGGACCACGGCCAGTGAGCGGTCGATTAAATCTATGGCAGCTTCAGGCAGGCTCTTTTCCTTTAAATATCGTTTTGAAAGAAGAATAGCCTCTTTCTGAACTTCCGGAGGTACTGTGAGCTTATGGTGTTTTTCATAAATGGGTATAATATTTCCAAGCATCCTGATACAGGTTTCAACATCAGGCTCTTCCAGCTTTATTATTTCGAATTTTCTGCTAAAGGCTTCGTCCCCTTCAATATGTTTAGTGTAATTGTCGACCGATGTGGTTCCGATAACCGTCAGCGTCCCTTTGTCAAGTTCAGGCTTTAGCAGGTTTGCTGCACCAGAAGCACCGGCTTGGCTGTCAAGTATCATGTGTACCTCATCTACAAACAGAATTGCTTTTTCAAATTGTTTTATTTCTTTGATAATATTCTTTAACCGGTCTTCTATTTCTCCTTTATAGGAAGCTCCAGCAATTAAAGAGCCAAAATCAAGCTCAAATACTTTGGTATCGGACAGGCTGACGGGGACTTTATTCTGAATAATGTTTTGTACAAATCCATTCACCAGTGCGGTTTTCCCAACTCCAGTTTCACCAACAATCATAACATTGGGCTTCGATCTTCTTCCCAGAATCTCAGCCATCATCCTGATTTCTTTATCTCTTCCGACAACTGGGTCTAATTTTCCCTGTTGTGCCTGAATATTAAGTTCGCTGCAATATTTTAAGAGCGCGTTTTGCTTCTTCTCTGATGTACCCGACTTTTCCTGTCCAGAGCTTGTACTTACCACATTCTCAAGGTCGGTTTTTTCAATTATTTTATCCAGAATATCTTTATAGCTAAGATTTAGTGTCTTTAGCTGTTCAAATGAAAAGCCCACTCCCGGAATTGTTAATGCAACCAGGGCACAAACCGGGGTGATTTCATTTTCCGAAATTTTTAAGCGAACATTATCGGCTTCATTTAAAACAGATTTAACATTATTGTCGGCAGGCGGCTGATCGTTAATTTTAGTTGACTTAGGATAGCTTTCAATCCGAACATCTGCCCATTCTTCCAGATAGTAGAAGTCAATCCCAATTTCCTCAAGGAAATAGATCAATCCAATATCTTTGTGCAATAGCGCTTTTAAAAGATGGGCAGGAGAAAATTCTGCATTCAGGTATTCTTTGGCAATAGATTGAGAAATACTTATTGCCTGCTTCGTTTTATCGGATAATATAAAATCCATAGGATTAGATATTAAATTACCGCAGCATTCTTTAAACGTAGATCTACTCATATTAAAATTCAGCGATCGGTTCGCCTGATTGTAATATTTTCAACTTGAGAAACAGAACGAGAGACTCTAATTTTGATTGTGGAACCACTATTTATTATCTAATCAAAACTTAGTGACCTTTTGCAAAGGGCAAATCTTTAACCTAATTCAGACTATACAAGTTACGCAATTATTATCTAATATTCAAGACATTATTCGAATAAAAATTAAAAAATAATGATTAAATGGATTTAAGACAGGCTGTTTCTATCCATATTATTGATTTTAATATAATCTCCTTTTTGAAGATTATACAACAGTGCAAAACCTTGATTCAAGAAGAATTAAAAATGAAATGAATTTAAGAATATCATTGGGTGAAATTTATTTGCAGATTAAGAATTTCCTTAATAACGTTTTTATTAAATTCTCGAAAAGAAGATAATATCCTTTAAACCTAGAAAGGTGAAAATTGGTGAAAAATAGTTATGAAAAACGTACATTACTACACTGATTACTTGCCGATGCAGAAAGTAATAATACCATATTTTACTGGTGTTACAGGTATTTTGGCAACAAATAGCCAACAATATTCAGTAAAGTAAAAGCAACTAAAGGAAATATTATTTTGGTATTTTAATCTGTAAATCAGCATTTTAACTCTGTTATTGACTTCTTTTTCTTTTGGTATTTTATTAAATGCTATCTGGACCAATTTTGATCAAAATTTGCCTTTTAATTGTCCCATAATTCATCAAAATTAGTGATTAAAATCGATTGATTGAAATCTTTTAGCGTAATCTTCCGGATCATTAAAAATGATTTTGTCTTCCGCTTTCATGTTAGATGCAATACAATGTATTTTGTTTTATGGAAATTATTTTTGTAATTCAAAATATTACTATTAACTTTGTATCATAAACAAAAACGCAAATGAGAGTTATTGCACACCGAACATTGGTAGAATTTTACTCGAACAGACCGGATTCCAAAACGGCAATAGAGAACTGGTATACTAAAACTACTTCTGCAGGATGGCAATCTTTTGCTGACGTTAAAAAGGATTTCAATAGTGTTGATAGCGTGGAAAATCAACACTATGTTTTCAATTTAAAAGGGAACGATTACCGATTGGTCGTAGTGATCAAATTTCAGATAAAGATGGTTTACATCCGCTTTATCGGTACGCATAGCGAATATGATAAAATTGACTGTACTAATATTTAGGATATGACAAAAATAGAAAACGAACTACAGTACAAAGCCTTTATGGAGAGAATAGAGGAACTGTTACCTTTGGTTACAGATAATACTCCTTTGACTGATAAGAACTTGGTGGAACTGGAATTGCTTTCGAATCTGGTTGCCGATTATGATGAGGCTCACTACCCAATAAAAACTCCTTCGCTATCCGAGGTTTTGAAACTGAAGATGTATGAAAAGGACCTGACACAAAACATGTTATCTGAAATCATCGGGGTAAGCCCCTCGCGCATTAGTGAATACCTCACCGGCAAAAGCGAACCAACGTTGAAGGTTGCTCGCATGATCAGTGTAAAACTGGATATTAGCCCTTCAATTGTCCTTGGAGTGGGAGCCTAAAATAAATGTCACGTTTATACCGTTAAAAACGTGACATTTATTTTTTCCTTAGCCTTTCAACTAAGGTTTTCCTGTCATCATTATCCAGTAGATCATCTTCAACCTGGATTAATGGATCATACCAATCAATTTTGTGTTTTGCCCAACTAAGCCAATTACTAAGTTCCGCAATTTGGGTTATATTATTCTCCGCATTTTTTTCTACAATAGCAACGTAATCTCTCATAAATTTGGCTTGTTGTAATCGGATAGCCTGATTTAAAAGATCTTCAACAGCTTCTAATTCTGCCTGTTTACGTGCTATAAATTCCTTTATTTTCCGTTCCTTCTCTAATTCGATTTGGCGTCTGCGTTCATTCTCTGCCCATATATCGCTTAATTCTTTGCATTTTAATTCGATGTAAATCATAATATCCACTAACTTTTCTTCAATTGATGTTTTCCCATCATACCATTCTTTTTTACCCCATGGATCTGCTGAAAAGACAAAAATTCCTGATCGAGAATATATCTGATTCGGATAGGTGTTCTGTACTTTGGTTATAATATATTTTTCCCTTAGCCTGAACTGAAAGTTAACGTCATTTATTATTCCATATAACCTTCCATATTGATTTTCTATTTTATGATTTCTGGCATAAAATAGTTTTATAAAGGCATCCATAAAACGTAAGGCCCTCGGAATACTGGTTTTCGAAACATCAATTTGTAATTGACTTGTCGACATATTTTGGCCATCTTTTGGGGGAAGTAGTGAATTTTGCGCCTGGACTACCAAAGGATCAGGATTCGTTAACCTTTCCGGAACTTTTAATGGTAATTTTGGATTGTTTAGATACTCTTCTTTTAGAATTGATTTTGGCGTTTTTATACTTTCTACATAATTGCCATCATCATCCCGGTAACGAAGATTTATATTTCCTTGATCTTTGGAAATAGTAGGTAGTTTTGGCTTTATAACTTTATATCCATATTGGATTTTTTGCCAATATCCTAATTGAGGCATTGGAATTGAATGTTTTTTACAAATCTTGCGAAGTCCATTATCCGAAATGTTATACTTTTTCGCCAGCCTTGACATTGGCTCCGATCAAACCAGATTGTAAAGTTCTTCTCTTGTAAATACTAATTTTTCCATCATTTTAGATTTATCTGTTCATCCAAATTTAGGAAATAAAAAAACCGCTCCCTGAAAGAAAGCGGTTTTACAAACCTTAAGTTCTCAAAAGAATCAAGCCACGACAATTGCTCCAACGTAAATGCTGTTTGACAAAACAGTTTGTCTCTCATCCTGAAAGGCAATGTAGCATTGAACCTCATCACCAATAAAAGTATCCGGAACTGTTATGACCTGACTTCCAATTGAACGGGTATTCCCGGCAACAACAGTTTCAGCCTGTTGTTTGATCGGATTCAAGACTACCAGCAAAACTTTATCGTTAGGTTTTGCATGCGCTCCTTGTGAATTATCCGTCCAGGCAAATTCAATCACTCCAGGGGAAGATGCTGAAACCTGCGGATTCAATGCTCCTGGCAAATTTCCACGAGAGACTAATGCACTCGCATAGTCAATGAAGTAATCTGGATAAGTACCCATCAGGGCATTGTTCAGGTTGTAGGACATAGCGCTGTTGAAAGCGGTCATTTTAACAGCGTAACTCTTGAAGCCAACGCGAAGGAATGAGGTTAACGGCTGTAAGAATTTGAGTGCGGCACCAAACCGGGCTCGTTGATCCAGTTGTGCTTCTGTTTTAGGGTTTGATACACTGGCAGCTTTCCCACGCATATAATCTATGCCTTTCCAGTTGCCCCCGATGACTGTACCGACCTTGCCGGAGAAGCCACCCAAAATACCTTTTTTAATTGTGCCCATGGCGGTAATTTTTAATTGTTTCTACTTGGACTTGGTATGGACTTGACACGAACCAAACCCGACCTTGTCCTTATCTGATCCAAGGTATATCAATAATTAGGCAATGCCTGATGATTAGGGGTTTATGCATTTGGATGCGTTCGATTGCAGTGACATTATTACTACGGTCATGTTTGATTGTTTTCCGGCAATCGGATTAGGGGAAACCCTTAAAAACCCTTTTTCAAAAAAAGGAAATGGCAAATTTCGGGTATGATGATGATGTGCTGTTGGAATGGGAAATAACTGGCACCGGGAGGTGCGTTGGGAGTTATTCTCATTTCAATAGCATGATGAGACGATCAATGAAAGCTGATTAAAGCGAGAATGATCGGGACCCGGTTTTATGGGGTAAACAATTCGTAGGTAAAAATTAGCGGGAATGCTGTTGTTGTGGGTGGGGAAAAGGGTGGGTGTGAGGCACGAAACACGCACCTGTGGGGTGCTGAAGCTGGTGAGGTGAACGAAATGAATTAGTGAGTGGTGTCGCGAGGAACGAGCGTCCCAGCGAACGGTTGAATGAGTGAGACAAACCGGCTGCAAGCACGAAGGCCATGCGCCAATGCTCTTTTATTTTACCTGCACCATTAAAGGGTGGCGGGGAATTTTGAGGCGTTTGGTTTTCAGGGGTGAACTCTACCGCAGGGCATACCGCTGATTGGGTTGGAAAAAGCAAGGGTGGTGACTGAATGGAAAGTAGCGAATTGGGTTGGGTGGAATGTAGCTTCCCGTTTTGGCTTTGAGTTTCGAGATGTGGGATAGGAAAGCCAAAGGGGAGCGGAATGAAGCGAAGGGGTGGCCTGAGTGCAATGGAATGAGTGGAAGCACTCTTGCGTGGGTTGCCGAGGCTGGTGGCTGACAATGAACGGAATGTAACGGAAGGTGGCGGAACGAAGTGTAGCTCCTGGAGTGTAATGAAGAGAAGCGGAAGACGCCTGCCACAGGCATTGGCCGTGAAACAATTCATGCCCTGCACCTTAAACGGGTGGTGGGGCTTTTTGTGGTTTTTTCCGGCGACAGTGTTGATTGAAAAGATGCTGATCGGGAACCGGGTGGGTAGGGTAGCGCGGCTATTGTACATAGCGTGATTCTATGACAGTCCAGCCGTTTTTCCGGTGTTCGGCTGGGGGATTCCCTGTTATAGAATAGCGCGTTATGTATCAATAGCTTTGGGGGTTGAATTTTTTGGCACAAGCGGAACGGTGGGGGTGGTTGGAGTGAAGCGTCTTTTTGCCTTGTGGGTTGGCATAGCTCTTTGGATTTGAGGAACGAAAAGACAATCCCGAAAGAGATCGGGACAAGTTATGCTATTGGTGCGCTGGATGCAAAAAGGATGACAAAAAATTTAACCATAGGTTGGGGTGTGGGTTTGGTGAACCCTACCAGGGTCTGTTCAATTAACTGTGTCATCCAATAATTTTTCTTTTCCAAGGCCCTCCCAAAAACACAAGGGTTTTGGGAAAGAAAAATTTTATCTTGTAAATCGTTCATCAAATATAATTGATAATTGTGATTGTATCGTACTCCATCCAAACATTGGGGTTTGCCAATTGTCCTCTACGAACTGTTTCTGAATCAGGTACAGAAGTTTCATCAGGGCCATATCACTGCTAAATACCCGTTTGGTTTTTGTCACTTTTCTTAACCGGCCATTGAAGTTTTCGATTACGTTGGTTGTGTAAATCAACTTTCTGATCTCCGGAGGGTACTTGTAAAAGTTACTCAACCTTTCCCAATTTGATGCCCAACTCTTTGTGCTGTAAGGATATTTTGATTCCCACTTACTACAAAATGCGTCGAGTGCTGATTTTGATGCTTCCCTGTTTGGCGCCTGGTAAATCTGCTTCATGTCTTTTACCACGGCCCTGCTTTCTTTGAACGGGACAAACCGCATGGTATTCCTTACCTGGTGGACTACGCAAAGTTGAACATCTGTTTGGGGAAAACTGGCTTCGATGGCTTCGGCAAATCCTTTCAGGTTGTCAATGCAGGCAATGAAAATATCCTCTATGCCCCGCGAGCGTAAGTCAGACAACACCCCGAGCCAAAAGCTTGCACCTTCTGAATGGCCAAGGTACATGCCCAAAATATCTTTCAACCCGTCCCGGTTCACGCCGATAACACAATAAACCGCCTTGCTCACAATCCGGCCTTCTTCCCTGACTTTGAAGTGAACTGCGTCCATCCACACAACCGGATAAACCGATTCTAACATACGGTTTTGCCATTCTTTCACATCTTCAATTACCCTGTCGGTAACAGAGCTTAAGGCTTCCGAGGTCTCCAGTCCATACATCTCCTGCAAATGCTTGCGGATATCGCTGTAACTCAACCCAAGCCCATAAAGTGAAATGATTTTTTCATCCAGTTCTTCGTTTAAAACCCGCTGACGCTTCCTAACAATCTGGGGTTCAAAACTGCTGTTCCGGTCTCGCGGCGTTTGAAGATCAATAGCGCCAAGACTGGTCTTTAATGTCTTTCCGATGCTGCCATTTCTCCGGTTAGATATCTCATCATGTTCCAGGTGTGTGTCCAGTTCCCCTTCCAGACTTGCTTCTAATATCCGCTTGATTAATGGGGTGAAAATACCTCCTCGCCCCGACAAGGGGGCCCCTTCTTTAAGACGCTCGATGGCATCCTTCTCAAATTCTTCAAAATCAAAAACCGTTTCTCTTTTCATCTTGCCAAATTAAAAAATTTATAATCCCCTAATTTGACACACTTATTTGAACAGCGTCCACTACCATTCTCATTAGTTTTTAGCAATATATTTTCATTATTCCAATTATTCTGTAGTACTCGAAACCTGAATTTACATGGCCTTACAAATATGATACTCGTCCTTCCTAGCGGATTTGTATTCTATATTTTGAGTTTTGGGGATAATGGTTTGTTTAATTTTCTTCTTTCATTTTTGCATTAGCAATATTTACAGCAAATTCAAAAAAGAGTTTCACGGCTTTTGTGAATTTGAAATGCTTATTATCATATTTTGTAAGGACATTTTTATAAATCCAAGAGTTAAGAAAACCTTCAAAGCCTCCTTTTGAATTTGCGACAGAAGTTTTTTCTAAAATTTCCCACTTGGAAGATTGTCGTAGAAGTTGTTCTGTCTCAGAAATATCAAAAGTACCAAGTTCTATTTGTTCTCGGAAATTTTTACCGCTATAATCTAATTCTCTGCATAATACAGCGAGAAACAGAACAAAGTCGCGTGTGCCTTTTTCTGAATTTTTGTCAGAAATCAGGTATGTATATTCAGTTTCGATTTTCAATTCATAGCCGAATGACTGCAAAAAGAACTTTTTGTAATCGTCCTCTTGTTCTTGAATTTTTACAAATAGAGGATTAGGGTAAATAAGAAATTTACCATCTAACAAATTGCTTACTATTTGTTTATGTTCTGTCGGATAATTCATATACTTTTATTTTTGGCATTTTCAATGTTGCGTCGGCAAGGCGAATTTCAAATCTGCTGCTGTTGTTGTTGTATTCAATTTCTAAATCTTCTTCTAAAACCATATTTGATACATTGAAAAAATTTGAGAGCGTAATTTCTTTGGTATAATCTTGCAAAATATCGTAGCACCACTGATAAAAATTATCGCTACCGTTTTCTTTCAATAACAATTCTTTGAAATAATTTGTATCGGGTAACCATTTTATATCTTCTGTTTCTTCAATGTAAGAAATCTGCGGAGGCTTGTAATTGAATAGGTCTATATAGAAATTTGCATCTGCATCGAAGTTTTTGGACAAAATACGACTTCGCTCTCGTTTCAAAAAATTTGGTAATGGAATAATATAATCTTCGGGCGTGTCAATGTTTTCAATAAAATGATAAAAACCACTTAAAATCAGTGAATTGGTTTTTATTCTATCGAGCAATGGCATTAGTTCCCTTGTCAGTTTGCCAACGGTTTGGTCTAATTCTGATTTTGCATTTACTGCACTGCTGTATAGTTTCTCAAACCACCTGCGCAATGAATAACTGTCTGTGGAAAATCTTTTTTCGCTTGCATAGTTTTGAATATTTGAGATTGCAGAGTACAGAGAATCCGGGTGTTCTCTATTAACAACGGCGTTCAAAGGCAAAATATATTCGTCTATCCAATAATTTGCTTTTTGAATTCTGATTGTCAAATCTGTATAATTGTCAGCATTGACTTTCAATGATTCCGTATCGCGTAATAATCTATAAGTTTGCCGTTGTATGTCGTTCAAAAAATCTTCTGTTTCTTTGATTATTTCGGTAATGTAAAGAATAATCTTTTGCTCATCTGTTGTGGTTTGTAAGTTGGTAAAATTACTTATGATAGTCAAATACCTGTTTTTTATGGTTTCGGGCAAGTCCAAAACAAAATCATCGAAAATAAATTCTAAAAAAGCGGTATATTCTCCACTAATTTTATATTCACCATTCGGCAATTTTCTGCAAAATTTCAAATCCATAAGTTTTGAAATGCTGATTTTCGTTTCGCTGCTTGTATTATATTCATCAACAAGCGTATCAAACCGTTCCTGTTCAATAACAAAGTCGGGTTTGCCAATATCAAACGCATTATGAACAAATTCATAATGTTTTGATAAAAAACCTAATATGTCCTTACCTGAAAGGTTTAAATTGCTCATTGAAATACCGCCTGTTGTTCTAAAAATTGTTTATACTTGAAAATATCAGTTCTTATTTTTATAACCAATTCGTCTTGGCTTTCCAAAACTTGTTTTGTTGGTTGTTGTTCTCTGCCTTGTTTTGTTTTTATTGTTCGTGATTTTGTTCTAAATAGTTCTTCATAATTTTGGGGGACAAATAATTGTGTATCAGGAAAAATTTCTTTGATAAACAAATAGTTTTTTAATCCAACAAAGTCATAATCAGGGAAAATTAGAATTTCTTTTGCCGAAATTTTATTGGCGACCGATTTGCTCATTCCGCCGTAAGTGTGAATAAAAGTATATTCATTACCAACCACTTTCTCCGCCATCAAGTATGAATCTAAATTCTCGACAAAGCAAACTTTATCAGCAACTAAACTTTTTAAAACGGTTGAGAATGTGCAGAAATTTTTTGTAAAATATTGTAAATCTGTTTCGATTCCATTCAAAAAAACTTTTTGATTTCCACGAATCAGAATCACATTTTGACTTTCGCGTTTGGCTGCTTTGGTATTACGGAAGGCATTTACATTGTCAATAGACGAAAATTCGTTTTTAAGCTCTTCAGGAAACTTGTTTTTGAAGTATTTTTCTAAATCGTCTTTCTTTTTTGCAAAAAAAACACCTCCACCCGTTTTGACTTGCACATATTCAATTATCCCCGCACTTAACAAAGTAGAAAAATCGCTTGACTTTTTTACCGTATTACCGACAGACGAAGCATTTACTTTTCCCGCACCTAACAATCTATGAATGGTATTTTTGAATGTTTTATTTTGCATTTCTATATTCTACCGGGAATGATTGTAACTCGCCAAAAGTAATCTTTGGCTTTTGTTCTTTGATTTGATAATATTTTTGTATGCCTTCAATGTTTCGGACAGAGGCAAAGAGAGGAACAAAGTGGTACTTTTCGCAGAAATCAAGCAGATTTTTCAGGTTTTTGCGTCCAATTGAACCCAATTCGTCAATATAGATAACAATTTTATTATCAGTGGTTTGAAAGATTAAATCCTTGATAATATTCAAAAATAAATAGAGTTTCAAAATAATATTTGTTCCGTTTGACTGAACTTGTTTTGCCAAATCAATTTTTTCAACTTCGTCTGAAACTTTAGTAATTTCAATGACGATATTAAACAAATTATCAATCGAGATAGGTTTGCCGTTGCTACTTGAAAGTTGGTTTTCAAATGCTTTTTTACTTTCGGTAATAGAATTGTCAAAATCGAAACCGTCAGTAAATTTTAACTTTGAAATTTTTTCCAATTCTTTGATTAGGTCTATATTCTCGTCAATAAGCACCTTAATTCCTTGTATGTTTGATATGGGATATTCTGCTAAATGCTTGTTGTAACTTTTTGATACAAATGTCTTAAATTCATTAAATTGTTGCAGAAAACTAAATGTTGTATTGCCGATTTTTGCAGACAGAGAATTTAATAAAACACTGATAGCCTTTTCGGTTTCATTCAAATTCGCAAATTCTTCTTCGGTTTCTCTAATGAATTGCTTAATATCTTCTGTGTCAGAATTTAATTTGGTGCAAATCGTGTTTTTTAAAGATTTTCTTGCTGCTCGTATTCCGTCTTCGCCCGCAAATGTTTTATAAGTGCGGTCAAATTCATCATAAATTTTTTCAAAAAGGTTTTCTATAATTTCTTCGATTTCGTAAATATCGGTTCGCTCTTGTAAATTGCTATATTGTTGATTATAAGTTTTTAGTTTACTGATGATATCTTCTTTTTCTTTAACCTTTTCCTCATATTTATTTTTAACACTATCTATTTCTGTGTCTTTATGTTTAATTTTTTGCTCTATTTCAGGTATTATATTTTCTTCCAAATCTTTAATTTCAAGTTCAACTTGATTTTTTTGTTTTTGCAGTTCTGGTTTTTGTTTTACTTTTTCTATAAAAATATTTTTACTTGCAAGTTCAGAGTTTCTTTCATTGATTTGCTTTTGCAATGTATCTCTGTTTGTGATTGCCCCGAGTAGTTTTTTCTTTTCGGTTAATTCTATGTTTTTGTTGCTCAAATCTTCTTGTAAATCTTTGACTGTCTTTGGATTTTCAATTTTGATTTCGGAAACATCAATTTTACCGTCAAAAATCATCATTGGCAAATCTGCTTTTGTGATTTGTTTTACGATTTTCGATTTGTCCAGATTTGCAACATCTCTATTCAAGTAGGAATACACTTTTTTGGTGATTTCGGAGTTGTCCGAAATGTTTTGATAAAGCAAATTATCATATCTATTAATTGTATTCTCAAGAGTTTTTACTTCTCCTTCAATTTTTTGAACTTGTGCTTCAACTTGCTTTGCTGTATATGGACTTTGTTCTGATTGTGTAAGTTGCGATTCAAGGGTTTTCCGTTCATTGTCTTTTGTTTTGTATTCTGACAATAAGCCCTGAAACATTAAATTATCCTCTGTTGGTTCGTAATTTTCTATTTCTTTGAGTTGTCTTTTTACCTTTTCTATTTCGCCTGTTATTCCCTTTTTGTTATTGCCTTTTTTACATCTAACTTGTTTATTTCGGTTGCTTTTTCTGCAATTAAAAAGTCTCTTTCTTCTTTCAAACTTTCTTTAATTTTCTTATCAAGTGCTTTGATTTCTTGAGAAAGCGGACTAAATTCAGAAATTTGATTTGATAGTTCTTTATTAACCTCATTGTATTTCTTAAAGAATGTGTTTTTGAGTTTTCCCAAAATAGATTCTTTGCTGATAAATTGATTATTCAGTTCTTTCAGAGTTTCAAAATCCAATTTTACAGATTGTAGTTTGCTTAAATGGTCTTTTTTGTTTTCAAACTTTTCTATTTCGTCAGAACTTTCTTTTGTAAAGATATTTAACGACACTTCCTGTCGGTTATCTGCAACAAGTAAAGCGTTTTTAAATGCTTTTTCGTTGATTTCGCTTGTTTTAATAAGATATTTGTAAATATCAGTGAAACTATTTGAAAAAGAGCGTCCTTTCCTTTTTACTTTATTGTTGATTTGTACGACAGGATTTTTGTTTTTGTCTGAATTGTAAATCAAATTATACAAATCATCGTTTGTCAGTTTTTGGGGAATATCTATTGAATTTGTTGTTGTAATTTCGGTCAAAATGTTATCCCATTTTTGGGGAGTGAACCCTTTGTCGGTCTTTTTAATAAAGTAATTTTCGTTGTACTCGCCATTAATTTTATAATATTCAATCGCATTTTCAGGAGTCGCCTTAACAAGAATACAGTAATAACCGTTGTTGAAAATTTCAAAAATGATAAAACTCTGAAAACTATTTTCAAAATAGTGTTTCATAGAATCCGAAAGTTTGCGATTGTCCTCAAATCGCATTTGCTCTTTGTCGGTAATATACAAGAAGTTGAGTGTATTCAAAAACGAGCTTTTGCCAACATTACTTTCGGCAGCAATTTGTATGCTATTGCAATCTCCAAGATAAATGGAAGCTTTAGCGTATAATTCAGAGTTTATTATTACGATTCGATTTAACATCTTTATAATTGCATATAATTTGTCGACTTTCTTATTTTACACTTAATAACTTTGTTTACCAGGTATCACTCCCCTTACTCCACCTCTCGGATTTTCAACATCGCATTTATAGCGGGGTATCAGGTGAATATGAACATGAAAAATGCTTTGTCCAGCTGTTTCTCCAACGTTTATGCCGACATTAAAACCTTCAGGATTGAATCGTTTCTGAATAAGCATTTTACAACGGTTTACGACCAACCACAAAGCACGTTGCTCGTGAATGGTAAGTTCAAAATAACTGGCCATATGTCTCTTTGGGATAATTAATGTGTGTCCGGGGTTTACCGGAAAACTGTCCAAAAATGCAACTGCAGTTGCCGTTTCACTTATCAGCTCCACCTCTGAAGCAAGATTACAGAAAGGACAATTTTTATCTTCACTCACTATTTGGTTATAGTGTTGATATTCGTAAATCTCACAATTTTCGTTAGAAAACAAGCTTTTGTATGGAAGAATAACGTTGCTTTGATACGTGGGCTGTTTGTGAACGTAATGCGTTCGGAAACCTTCACTTTTCAAATCACGTCTTACTGCAAAATAGGCTCTCCCAGTTGGTTTGAGAAGTTCGGACACAGACATTAAAACTTCCGCTTGTTCGTTCGGCTCCAATACATTTAGGACATAGTTGCAAATTATTGTATCAAAGCGTTTTTCAGGATAATCGGGGCGATAATAATGATCGTAACCCGTAATATCAAATCCTTGCTCTTTAAGTTGGTCTGCATCAAAGCCGAACCCGCAGCCAAAATCCAAAATCTCACCTTTCAACAGGTTATTCTTTTTCAACCAACGAGTTGGGAACGATATAGAAGTTCGCTCAATTGCAGTTAAATGAGGGTTGTTGACAATTTTTTTCATAGCAGTAATGATTTTTGCCAATACCTAAACCCCATATTTTCGGCAATCTGAACCATTGGGGAAAATGTTTTCTGAAAGACATTGAGAAACTCATAGTCCGAAAGTTGCACCAAATTGGATAATGAATCGTGCAAAGTGAGATAGTCTTCAAGAATCTTGTTGTTAGGATTTTTCGGATAAATCATTTGAATAGCCTGTTGGTGCATTTTAGCGAACGGACGAAGGTATTCGTCTAACAACGGCAAATTATTACTTTTGGTCGAATTGATGCTTGAATCAGCCGGTAATAAATTCCATAAAAGGTTGTGCGAAACAAAACTCCACGGAACAAAGTGGTCTAAATCATAATTCTTTTTGTGTAACTCCTTTCCCGTGTAGATACATTTCATTGAACCATTTATTTCAATGAAAGCATCCCAAAAATGGCGTTGTTTCACAAGGGAATCTCGCAAAATAGGTTTGACTAGCTTTGAAGGAACATCAGGAACGTTTGGATTTCGCTTTTGTATAAAAACGGTCAAATTCCATAAAGTAAAATCTCGTAACATCAAATAGTTGTCATTGAGATATTGTTCCCATTTGGGATTTATCTCAATTGTATCATCCTTAATAGAGTAAATACAATTATTGGCGTATGATTGAGATAATTGAACAACCTGACTATCTGTTGTATAATTTATCCACGGAGATAAAAATCGGTAAGGTACATTCAAGGTAAAGACCCGTAATAGTCCTCGAATTTTTTGTATGTTTAGATTATTGAAAATCTGTTTTTTTATCTCATCTTTCTTTGCATCAATAGGAATGTTGAGTTCCTTTTGAATTTCAATAATCTGGTTGTAAAGTGAATCAGACTTTCCAAAAGACAAACGAAAATAGTGTATCGGATACCACGCATCAGCTATCATTCCTACAATAATTTCCTCAAAAGAAATATGTCGGCGTTGCTCCCTAACAACAATATCAAGAATAGAAACAAACCAATAATACTTGTAAGTGGCTACTGTATTATTGTAAATTTGTGATAATAACCTTGTATCAATATTTTTATCAGAGGGTAAGTTCATTATCAAACATCTACATTATTAAATTTTTTTTATCAATTCCCAAGTTTCATTCCAATAAAAGTATGCTTCGATATTTGATTTTTGAGCTTGTTAAGTTTTATGGGAAGTGACTCATTCAAAACTCCATCCGAGCTATATTCTAAGGTTTCTGGAAATTCTAACTTGTCAAGCATATCTGCTCAATTCAATAGGATTATTGGTTCTTTTGGCAAAAAACCAAATTTAAGGATTTATAGTTAACAAATAATCAGTTTTCAGGAATAATTTCAGTTTGAATTGCTGGTGCTGTATCCGTAATTTCCAGTAATGTATATTCGAAATTGGGCTTGTTTAAAGGGGATTCCGGGGTGTAAACTACCTCAAGGTCGCACTTGTATTCCTTGTTCTTAAAATTAAATTCCTGATCATCCATTCTTTGGGCTAATTCGGAAATAATTTTTCCACAAATTTTTTCTTCAGTAGATGTGGAGTATAGTGAAAATAGGGGCGCTTTATGTGGATCAAAATCAAGTTTTGTAAGAATGCCTGTTATAGTTTGAATGTATGGATCGTTTTTAACTACTGAATTTATAATTTGCTTCCGGTTGACAGATTTTGATCTGTTCAATACGACTTCTTTTAATTCTTCATCAGGTGTCGCCAGTTTTGTGCGCATGGTTGCTTTATTGTCGATAATTGTTCTTAAAATGCGGATTAGGTCGGGAACAATTTTCTTGTTATTAAAGCTTTCCACATACTTTACAACCAATTCTTTGTCATTGGCATCCAACAACAAGTAAAGGTTTTTTAGATTTTTCAAAACCCGGCTTTCTTCGTGCAGTTTTGGATTGTAATCAAATTCAAGAATGGCTCTCAGGCATTTGTGCTCAATTTTACTGAATCCGAGCTTCAATTTTTGCTCCAGATTGTTGGGATTTATGCCCAGGCTGTTTGCAAGGATTGCTGTTTTAAGCAATTCTGTGAAAGGCAATAAAAAATTTTTGAAGGACCAGATTTTCATGTTATCCATCAGGTCTTCGGATTCAAATATCACTTCAATTGCAACCCGGTTACGCTCTACTGAATAATCGAATAAGCTAAATGGTTTTGGTTTTTCAATGAATTGAAAGTCGTAGTCGAGGTTATCGAAATATGGCCAATCCAGTTTCTCCTGTCCAGGGAAAATGTACGCCAGTTTTATAATCTGATCCTTTGCATCTAGTTCAGCCAGATAGAATAATTTTTTCTCCGGATGCTTAAACGGATATATGAGTTTCATCGCTCTGTTTTTGATCACGTCTAATCGTTCGTCACCAATTTCAACCAGAATGGCGAATCTTTGATTAGGTGGAGAGAATGGAATTACGAGGTAGTTGACTCCGGTGACGGATTGATCAATTCGGGCGTTGATGATTTTTTTTACTGAGGATTCGAGAACGGTGGTCAACTCACCAATCAATTCAACCGGGATGGTTTTGTATTCTGGATCGAACATGGAGTGGATTTTGGTTTTTATAGTTGAAATGTCTATGTGATTGTTAAATATACAAAATGTTTTTGAAAGTAGGAGGTAGGATTTGTAGGAAATGGGGGAAATGTAGTTGACAGTCACAGTTTTCAGTGTTCTGAGGTTAGTTGCAAGGAAAAAGAAAACCTGTCAGGTCTGATAGACGCTGACAGGTTTTCCGCCTTGGCGGACAGGGAGAACTTCCTATGAATCCTACGTTTCCGAAGTACTATATTGGGGGAATAGATCCTGAAATAAATTCAGGATGACAAAGCATCAGGATGACCCAAGTATCTTGGTGTATTGATTGTGTTCGTGGTGAAGGAGTTTAGGTTTGAACTGGCTGATGTACTTTTCCGCGGCTTTCGGGTGAATCCCTAATTCTTCAGCTACTTTCAGATAGCCTTGCCGGTCGAATTGCGGAGGAAGCTTTTCAAAGAATTTGAGTTTGGCTCCCTTCAATTCATTGTTTGGCAAGTTCTGGAATACGGCAATGGCGTGTTTCTCCAAAGTCGCGGCAATGGTCAGGGCTGTCTGAAAATCAAGATCACTGCAAATCATGGGATTTGGGAGTTCTCCTGTTTCTAAAATTCTTAGCGCAGATAAAATCAGCGCCACCCGAAACGTTATCAAGCCCAGTCGCTTGATATTGGCATCAAAATCGCGTCCCAGCAATAGTTTATTGCGCGAAAGCATGGTATTAAAAAGTTCGGTGAATTGAAGTCCTTGTTCGTCGGTCAATTGAAAAGAAACTGGCTCCCGAAGCTTGCTTAACTGCTGATGTAATTCAAAAATGATGATTGCTTTCTCCCTAAAGAAGTCGGTATAGTTTACCGGACGATGGGAAACAAACGGGTTTTTAAAATCGCTGTTGTCCTCAAAAGCATAGAAGAGAAAACGGCTGAACAATCCGTTCTCGACATCGGGCATCATGTTGTGAACCTGCTTTGGGGTACCTGATAACGCAATAGCAATGTGCGGATCACGGATTTCAATAAACTCATTGTCTTTCCGGCGAAACATGCTGGTGCTTTCGTGGTGAAACGCTTTTCGCAATACATCACTAAAATTACCCCATTCCTGTTTGAACGTGTCGGCCAGCGTGTCGGCCTCGGTTTCGAAAAGTACTCCGCAGAAATTGTTATCGGACAATGCCTGGATAAATGCTGATGAACTGCTGTTGGCCGGAATAAAGAACATCTTTCGGGGTGGTTCTTCCGGTCTTTGCGCACCTTGCCGCTGGGCTTTGGTTAAGTTGTTGTATTGTTCCAATTCTGATTCATAAGCTGCCCGTTCATTTCGGGATTGTTCGGTCATGTGGTCGTGAATGGCCTGTCCAAAGAATTTGGACCATTTCATTTTTCCTTTTCCTGAACCTGCCGGAGCCGTTATGAAAGCATATAAATGTGCTGTATGAGGTTCGTCAAAGTAAATGCCCTGAATATTCGGCAAACAACCACTCAGCACTGCAATCGAACCAATCAAAAAAACATCTTTTTCTATCGAATCCTGAAACAGATCGGCGCTTTCCTGAAGAATTTCGGGAAGATTGGAATAAATTTCAGGAGGAAGTTGAGGGGTGGAGAAGATGGATGCAGGGCTGCCATCATTAACCCTGTCATGTGTTTGAAAACCAGACAGGGTGGGAACATTCACCCCTAAATCTCGTGAAGGGGACATTGAGGTCGCGGGTATCGGATTTGAGACGCAATGAATTGCGTCTCTACGGGCTGGGCTGATGTCGATTCCGGATTGTTTTGCGAGGTGAAAAAAGGTTTTCAGGGTTACGCCGTGGCCTTTTGCTTTCAGGCAGTTGTCGTATTGTTTGTTGCAATCAGTTGGCGAATAGCCGGGATGGAACCGGCTGATCCGGTGGTAATACTCCCGGCCAGATTCTCCCATTTCGTCAGCGAGGGCAAAGCCGATTTCAAGCCAATCGGAATAATTGGCGGTTATGTCGGTTTGAGCGGCTTCGAGCCGGGAAATGATCGTTTCAATATCGTCGCTGGGATTAGGGCAACCACCAAGGGTTGCCCGTACATTTGTCGGTAAATTTGGGACACGACCTGTCGCGTCCGTATGGGCATCCTTATGCAGCCAATCTTTCGGATTGAATTTTTCTTTCATCTTCTTTGGCTTTAAAAGATGATCATACATAACAGGGAGAATTTCAGCAGGATATCCGCGTAGAAAAAGAGGAAGGATAGGACGGTCCACCAAAGTGGACAATTGGAGGATGCCGGTTTAAAAAGCATCTTCAGCAAAAATGAACAGTATTTATTGGGTTGCATGATTTTTTGAATTTGTTGTTTGTGTAAAAGGGCATTTTAAATAATTGGGATTAATGTAAACTTTCGGGTCGTGTGGCAGGAAACAAGCCCGGGAAATGTCTTTTCCGGATTTATCAACCTCCAATTGATAGGTTGATTTGATATAGGCCGAAATTGCCTGAAACCAATCCTGATGATTGCATTCTTTTAAATCGATGGAAATGATCCACTTCAAACCGTCACCGGAAGGAGAAATAAACATCAATTCCGTTTCAAAGTACCTGTCCCGGAGCAAAGTTTCCTTTAGTTCCTGAAGGTTTGAGATATGGTCGAAATCGAGTGTTATCAGGCCTGAATGTTGGATTAACGCTGAATCGTTTCGTTTTGAAAACAGACCGGAAAATGTCACATAATCAAAGTTTTTGGCCTTGTATTTTCGGGCTGATTCGGGTTCGATGGTGATTCGCAATTCTTCCGTCTGTTGTTTATATTTATTGCTTTTGATGGCAGCATAAACATTGAGAATTGTCATTTCAGCATTGGGCTGGGTGTTAGTCACCGGGCACCGGAAATAGCTGAATTTTGGAAGATTTATCTCAATTTCTGGTACCTGAACTTTGATTCTTTTTTTGGCATAGAAAACATTGGCTTCGCCGATGTGGAGGTTCATGTCCTCGTTGATCTTTACCAATAATTCCTGACCGGATAACTGATAATGATGCGTTGCAAAATCGAATGGATTTCCTTTGAAATCGGGCAATTCAGCATCTTCAAAATTGAAAATCCAGTCCTGATTGCTGATGTTCAAAGTCATTTTGTCCTTATTGAACGGATTCCGGGTTGGGTTACACGTTTTGCCCGAAAGCTCGATGACTACTTCATCCGGGTAATATTTCCGCAGGATTTGTGCGTAAATATTCAAACCATAATGTGTGGCGTGCAAAATTTGTTTTTCCTCAATCATGGCTTTGGCGTTTAATGTTTCCGGAGTAATTGCTTTCGAGTAATGCTTCCAGATCGGAAACCTTGTAGTAAAACTTGCCATTTAGCCGTGAAAATGGTAGGGTACCTGAATCACGCAAAGTTTGTAAGGTGCGCTGGCTGATGTTGAGGGCAAGCAAAACATCTTGCCCATCAATCCAGGATTCGTTAAATATTTCAGCACGGGTTTTCTTCAGGTATTGAAGATGCGCTTTGATTTCCTTCAGTTCTCCGGAAAGGTGAAGGATTGATTGAAGGATCTCGTTCATAGTCTGATCCTCCCTTTCTTCATGAGGTAATTTGCCGCCTCAGTGTCCAACTCTTCGGCTGTTGTCTGCCGGTTTGAAAGTAACCAGGTGTCCAACTCTGACCTTTTGAAATAGAGTTTCTTCCCGTTGGGTTTGTAGCACGGTATTACTCCATTGCTGGTCAATTTGTACAGGTGCGAATGTGAAACTTCCAGATAAATGGCCGTTTCAGTAAAATTCAGCACGTCTTTTTTGAGCTTGTTCTGCTCGGTAAGCATTTTTTCGATGCTTTCCAGTTTTTGAATGATTAAGGACTCACTCATGATAACTTGTTTTAAAAAGTTAATAATGAGCCTTGCGCAGGGCTTTTCTTTCGAATTCGTTACCCGAAGGTAGAGCCTTGCAAACCGGAAAACTGTAAGCTTATGAGAGGGTGTAAGAAACCTTACACTTCTTACACTTTTTTATTGCAGTTGTTTGAAAATTTGGTCAATAGCGTTCTTTCCTTTGGGAACATTAACTACTGAACGATAAAGATTGCCAGCTTTTAATAACTTTCCTTTTTTCGAATAGAAACGTCTTGTCTTTTCGATTGTAGCTGGATCTAAATGGTCAAAAAGAAAATTCAGTTTTTCAATGATGTAACTAAATTGATTCGTTCGGCAATTAATGTATATTGATTTATTGGGAAGAAGGTTAAGGTCCTTTGCTGTTAGTACTTTCATCAAATCTTCCTTGGTTGTTTTACCATCCAGAAGTTCAATTTCAGGATTTAGGATTAGGCTTGTTATAATTGATTCGAGTGGTTTTTCGGTTGATTTTTTGTAACCAAAAGAAAAGAGTTTTTCCTCTTCTGGAATGGTCTTCAGCAAGCTTTCAATATTGACAGGAGTAACGGTGGTTTTTATCAGATTAAATTGAGTTTCTAAAAGTTCAGTGAGAATATCTATATGAGGATGATATCCGGTAATGTTCTTCTTCGCTTCAATAGACTTTCTTTTCAACTCACTGATTTGATCCGAGGTATATTCATAAACAATATTATCATCAAATCTTCCAAGATGTCGGTTTAGTTTCTCTTCGGTAATATCAAATAGTTCCAGTAATCCTTCTCTCAAATCGTTGATGATGAATAAATAGGGTACCCGACCTTGTCCAAGCGAGGCTGTAGCATTGGCACACATTGAAAGCATTTTCTGAATTGTAATGGAATCAGGTACCATTGAATTGATAAGACTTATCAACTGAAATTCAACGGTTGGCAATGATTTAAGTGATTTTTTCAAAACTGGATCAAAGTACCTGTTGACTAATTCCCGGAAATAGAAATCAGACTCATTGTTTATCATGATGGATTGACGTAATTCTTTTGCCTGAATGTCTGGCTTTCCGGAAAACAGGCAACTTGAAAGGAAGCATGATTCCAAAGCGCTATCATTTTCCATCAAATCAAAATATTGCTTGTTTTCCAATTCATTGTAATGGTTGCGCAACCGCTCAAGCTCATGTAATAAAAAGTCTTTGTATTCTTCTGCCACATTGACTTTTGATTCTTTCGCCTTGAATTTTTCAATATTTGTTTCGCTTTGATCACAGGCATCATTGTAAGTTTTGCAAAAAAGCGAATGATAATCGAGATTGATGGGTTTAAATGCCTTGTTTTCAGCAATCTTCAGGGAGTCCAGCCAGTCGCCGTATATCATCAGGCTATAACAAAGAACAGGTGGATAGGAGAGTAGCCGCTTTCGGGAAATTTTTGAATAGTCAGAAATGATGTTTTGGAGGTTTTCCGGAGTGAAAAACGAATAATCAATCTCACCTTTCAAGAAACGATTTAATGCTAACTGAATTGATTTGATGTTAACGGGGATTTCGGATTTGCTGAAGGATTTCAATTTTAAAAAGTCAGCTTGCAATTGTTCCGCGGAATTGTCCCGACTATTTCTAAATATGTGCTGCAAATTCTGAATTTCCTTTTCAATCTGAACCAATAAAGGTTCGTCAGAAATCAAAGATTGGTGAAAGGTTTTTGCAAAATGATTGGCCTCCAACTCAATTGCCTTCATCAAATGATTGTTTTGCCAGGTTCGCATTTTATGGTATTCTTCTTCCGGAGTTGAGAATGGTCTCTCTTTTAATTCATAAAATACCACGTTCTTTTGACCTTGAATAAAATCGTTATACAAGAAAACAGGTAGTTTCGATTTTGCTTCTGATAAAAGCCGGAAGAGCTTATCTTTCTTTTTATTAATGAGAATTGCTTTATGTATCGATGGACTATCATTTGCACCAAAAAACAACAATCGGTGATAGAATATTTTAGTAATTGTTTCCTGATAATTGGACAACAGGATATACTCTTTGTTTTCAAATAAATCGATTTCGTCCTGCACTTTCAGGAGCGAAGAATGAAGGAGTCTTACCTGTTCTTCGGGCGATAAAGATTCCAATTTTAGTGATTGGACTAATTTCGAAATAGCTTCTTCGCTTTCAGTTGCGGACTTGTCAACTAATTGCTGGATGTGATCTTCAACGGTGGCAAAATTGTTTTTCATAGGGGACTACAGTTTAATTCGGTTGGCAGCATCAATTTTCTTCTGATCAACAATGCGGGCATAAACTTCTGTCGTTTTAAGGCTTTTATGTCCGAGTAATTTGGAAACAGTGTAAATGTCGGTACCCAGAGTAATTTGAAGGGTGGCATAGGTATGCCTGGCGCTGTGAAACGTGATGTGCTTCTTAATCCCTGCCAACTGCATCCAATCTCTTAACCGCTCATTATTATAGTCGCTATAAAACAGATCTTTAAAAACTACTTCATTATCATCTTTTCGCTCACCAATAAAGCCAATTGCATCTTCAGAGATAGGCAGGGTTTCCTGTCCTTTGGTTTTCTTTTGCCTGAAGCGGATGTAATACCCATTTTCTTCAGAATATTGAATTTCGGACCAGGTCAGTTTCTGAATGTCAGAAAAGCGAAGGCCTGACATGGCGCTAAAAATGAAGGCATTCTTTAGAACTTCGATTTCACAAGGTTTCTTCACTGCGCTTTTAAGTTCCTCCAAAGTCATAAACTCTCTCTTGGTTTCGGCTTCTTTGATTCCGGCTACAACTGTTGCCGGATTATGGGCAATTATGCCATCTTTCACAGCTTGTTTCAACACTGCAAGTACCTTGTTGTAATATGAAACACAGGTGTTCTGTGAGAGCTTATTCCCATTCTTGGATTTGACTTTCTGAAGGAGATATTCCTTCAGATCTTCCAGCCATACATTATCTATATCTGAAAATCGAACATCTGATCTTTCCCATTTCTTTAGATGTTTTAAGGCGCCCAGCCAGTTGCCGTAATTCCCATCATTATCGCACCGCTTTTCTGCCATCAACTCATAGTAGGTTAGAAAACTGGAGTTCATCCTTTCTGAATCGCTAAATCCAAATTTTGTATTCTGCAACTCCAAAAGTCGCTTTGCCCGGATATTTTCCGCCAGTTGCTGGTCTTTTTGTTTAAGGCACGTTCTTCTGTTGTGCTTGGTTTTTCTGTCAGGTACAGACTTAAATATTCGAGCTTGCGTTTGCCTTTGTGGTAAAAATCAAGGTAAAGGCTGATTTTACCGTTTTTGTTTCGTTGACGTAGTGTAACAGTCATGATTAGAATAATTTATCGATTTTGGATCTTTTGATGATGGTGCGGCCACCTAATTTAGTTGCTGGTATGGTGCCTGATTTCAGGAGTCTGAAAAAAGTACGTTCGCTTACTCCAATCAACACCTGGGCTTCTTTGATTGAAAGGAAATCTTTTTGTTTGATGACTTCTATTTGAATATCGGATGCTGAAAGTATTTTTTGCTTGTTGGTTTCTTCAATGGCCCAACCAATCTTGTTTTCCTTTTTTCGTTGCTTGTATGACCTCGCGGCGCATGTGTGACCGCAAAAACGAGTAACAGTAGTTTGTGCGGTAAACTCTTTACCACAGAACTCACATATTTTGGATATTTCAATTGTTGTACTCATGTCCTTAACTGTCTTAAGCTGTCATATACTGTCAGGAACTGTCAATTACTGCCATCATTTCGCCAAATTTGTTGCGGGCAACAAAAAATCAGACTTGGGCAACAAATAACCAACAAAAGATAGTGAAAAAAAGGCAAATGTGCAACAAATAAGGGAAAATAATTTCACTTAAAGTGCAGTAAATGAAGCTAAAAGAAAATAAAGGAAGGGTAGCTATTTGCCGATGCAGAAATTCTTAAAAATATGCCCTAAAATTTCGTCAGTAGATATTTCTCCGGTGATTTCACCCAGATAATGAAGGCATTCGCGAATATCTTGTGCCAGAAAGTCGCCGGTAATCATATTTTCAAGGCCAGTCTTCACTCGTTCAATAGATTCGTATGCACGGGTTAATGCTTCGAAGTGACGCACATTGGTCACGATCACAGCATCTTCATTTATGGATTCAAGCGAAACAGCTTGTTGCATGATCTGGATCAGCTCGTCGAGATTAGTTTTTTGTTTAGCGGCAATAAATACCAGTTTTTCGTTAGCCGATAATTTCATTTCCCGAAGTTCAGCCAAAGTTTCCGAATTTCCCCGATCTACTTTATTGGCAGCTATAATCAGATGCTGATCATTCAAACGTTCTTTAATCTTCGCGATTCGCCCGGCAATAACTTCAAATTCATTCTGGGTATCAACAACCAGAATAACCACCGTTGCCATATCTAACTTGCTATAACTGCGTTCTATGCCTAGCGTTTCTATTTCATCGGTCGTTTCCCGGATTCCGGCGGTATCGAAAAAACGAAAAGCGGTACCGTAAATATTTACCACATCTTCAATTACGTCGCGGGTTGTTCCGTGAATGTCGGAAACAATGGCCTTTTCTTCATTCAGCAAGGCATTCAGCAAAGTTGACTTGCCAACATTAGTATCGCCGATAATAGCCACCGGAATGCCATTTTTAATCACATTCCCAAGTTGAAAAGAATTCTTCAGTTTTCGGAGAATGGATTCAATCCTGGATACCAGATTTTTGAGTTGCACACGATCAGCAAACTCGACATCTTCCTCACTGAAATCGAGTTCCAACTCAATTAGGGCAATAAAATGCAATAATTCTCCCCGCAGATTAGCCAATTCATTCGAAAAGCCACCTCTCATTTGATTGATGGCCACTTTTTGTGCAGCCCGGTTGGTCGAGGCAATTAGATCAGCAACAGCTTCAGCCTGAGAAAGATCCATCTTCCCATTTAGAAAAGCCCGTTGGGTGAATTCCCCGGGGCGTGCCATCCGGGCACCTCTGGCGATAAGCAACTGAAGAATTCGTTGCTGAATGTAAACCGAACCATGACAGGTAATTTCAACCACATCTTCGCCGGTAAATGAATGTGGCGTACGAAACAATGAAACGACAACCTCGTCAATCAATTCATCGCCATCCGAGATACTTCCAAAATGCAGGGTATTAGGCTTTTGTTCAGCCAACTTTTTGCCTGAGATTGGCGAATGAAATACAAGATCGGCAATTTCGAGCGCCTTTTCTCCAGAAAGACGAATGGTCGCAATGGCACCCATTCCGGGAGAAGTTGCAATGGCGCAAATGGTTAACTGATCGAGCATGAAGTTGTGATATTATTCGGACAAAAGTACATTATTTGATTTGATTTGGCAGCTCCTTGTAGAACTCAACTATTCAAACTTAAATCGTTTAAAATAAATTACAGGTAACTCAATCGTTTTTAATTGTTTCTTCGTGAACCAGATCGTCAATAAACGTTCGGCAATAAATCCGAATATTCGTTTCTGATAATCGATGTAATTATTTAAGTCAATCCGGCGTTCAAATTCAAATAACATATCGAACCACCAAGTCATAAATTCCTGATAATGTTCATTTTTCATGACAAACATGTTGTTTGCATACAATCTTTTACCTTTTAATACAGCATGAAATGCTTCCAAAAATTCCGGATATTTTTCGGTTAAAATCGTTTTCAGAATATCCAGATCAATTGTATTGTGGTAGCGATGGTAGTGTGTCTCAACAGTATATTTCAGTTTTCGCGCCTGCGGCAAAATAGCATCATATTGGCTAAGCAACTCATTAACTTCCTGATTATTCAAGATCCATGGACCAAACAACTTAGTGTTTTCAGTGTAGATCAGTCCAAAGCGTTTTTTGTATTGTCCGGCTAGATAATACAAAAAACGTTTCAGTTTATACAAAAACGGTTCCGGTCTTGCTGTAAAAAAACGACGGTAATGGCAAGTGCCGACAATTTTTTGCCTTGTATTTTTCCAAACCCAGTAAGTTCCGGTTAATTCGCTGTAATACCGATTCTTAACTGATATATTATCGCCTGTATCATCACCAATCATAGTTTTCTCACCTGTCAATAAAGCATTTCCAGCCATGATTGGCTGATAAATTGGATCAGTTTTTAGAACCGTACCATCTTTATAATGGAAAACATAAATTACAGTGCTTAAATTATCTGCCATCAGTAAATCGTATTTTGCACAAAAATAATGGTTTCCGATTGGTTTCGTCATCCAAAGAGTACAAATATATATTGTCTGATATTTAATAAATACCTTTGAAATCTATCATAGAACAGACAGTTGCCTATATCAATTGACATAGTCAATTAAGAGACTGTTTAAATTTTATTTTTTGATTCTATTAAGCATTAGTCTTATCATTGCAATCTGAATCATTACCTCGCTAGTGTCGGTCAGGTATTCGAAGTCTTTACTGAGTCTTCGGTAACTTTCAAACCAGGCAAACGTTCTTTCAACAACCCATCTTTTGGGAATAACGGTAAATTTACTGGAATGGTCTGATCTTAAAACGATTTCAAGTATCCAGCCGAATGTGGTTTTGGTCTTCTCTATGAGTTCTCCACGATAACCCCCATCAGCAACGATCTTGACCAGCCTTTCGAACCGACCTTTCAGTAAGGCAATTACATCACTTGCGCCTTTGCTGTCATGCACATTTGCAGCGTGTACAACAACGGCAAGCAGCAAACCCATTGTATCTGTAACGATATGGCGTTTGCGGCCTTTGATCATTTTGCCACCATCAAAACCGCGAGATTCGCCGCCCAATCTGGTTGTCTTAATAGACTGGCTATCAATACAAGCCAAACTGGGAGATTCATATTTCCCTGCTTTTTTGCGTATTTTGTCGCGAAGCAGTTCATGTACTTGTTCTATGACACCGTTGTTCTTCCATCTAGTGAAATAGTAGTAAACTAGTTCCCAATTGGGAAAACAGCCAGGTATCATACGCCATTGACAGCCTGTTTTAATCAAATAGAAAATAGCATTGAAAATATCCCGTAAAGAATGTTTTCTCTTACGGTTGTCGTTTAAAATGCCACTTAATAGCATCCATTGGCTATCAGTCAGGTTGGTTGGATAGTGTTTCATGTGTTCTTAACAGTTTGGTAACCATTAAGATAGTAAAACAAAATCAATCAATCAACTGATAGTCAGTGTTTTATTCTTAAATATTCTAAATTTAAACAGTCTCTAAAATCTTTCCCACAAATTCATACCTTTGCGCAACAAAATAGTAGGGGAGGAAAATCAGAAAATGAAATTTTTGTGATACATACTTAAAATGATTTTGAATAATTACAACTATGAATAAACTTACTTCGCAGATTTACAGGGTTATTGTACCTAAATTTATTCGTAAACGAATTCTGGCCAAACAACTTCCAATCGCTATTCAAAACTATTATACCAACCTTCCTGAAGCTCCTGCCGAGGAAATTCAAACTGTGTTGAACTACCTGAAAACGAATCTAATTGCGGTATTTCCCTATAAATTTCAGGATGAATACGTTGCCGAAAATATAGAGGTTTTTGTTGATCAGGAGAAAGGCTTACCCTATGTTTTTCTTGATGGAAAAAAACTCTATTTCAAGAAAAGGTGGGGCAAAAAGAAAATTCAAAATCTGTACAATCTTTTGTCAAAGGAGCAGGATGTGCGCAGTCCGCACCGTTATCTAACCAATCAGTTTAAATTTGATGAAGGAGAAATACTTATTGATGCGGGAGTTGCTGAAGGTAATTTTGCTTTAACAGTAGTAGAAAAGGCCTCGAAACTCATTCTTTTTGAGGCCGATAAAGAATGGATTGAACCTTTAAAGGCAACTTTTGAACCTTGGAAAGACAAGGTCGTAATCGTCAATAAATTTGTAAGTGATATTATCGACTCAACCAATACAACTATTGACGATTTTATTATGCCAGGAAAAACTCCGATGTTCCTGAAAATTGATGTTGAAGGAGCCGAATCAAGATTATTAAAAGGTTGTAATCGAATCATCACGGAACAGAATCCGCTTAAAGTGGCCATTTGTACCTACCATAAACAAGATGATGAGCAAAAATTCTCTTCGTTGCTTACTCAGAATAAATTTAAAGTAGAGCATTCCGATGGATACATGCTTTTCTTCTACGACAAACAGATGAAAGCCCCTTATTTCAGAAGAGGTTTGCTTCGGGCAATACGAAACTAGAGCATGTTAATTTACCGCTCTTTGGCGCAAATTGTCGAAAAGACGCTCGGTTTCGCATATTTTATTACATTTGCGGCTAATTCAAAAACTCACAAATAAATATTAGCATGAAACTTCTTGAAGGAAAAACGGCCATAATAACTGGCGCATCGAGAGGCATTGGAAAAGCAATTGCCATCAAATTTGCAGAGGAAGGTTGCAACATCGCCTTTACTGATCTTTTTGAAGATGAAAACATGAAAAACACAGAGACTGAATTGATTGCCCTTGGTGTAAAAGCCAAAGGATATGCATCGAATGCAGCTAACTTTGAAGATACCGACCGGGTTGTAAACCTAATTGTTGAAGATTTTGGCGCGATTGACGCCTTAGTAAACAATGCTGGAATTACTAAAGACACCCTATTAATGCGTATGACCGAAGACCAATGGGATGCAGTAATTAATGTGAATTTGAAATCAGTTTTCAACTTCACCAAAGCTGCTCAGAAGATTATGCTGAAGCAAAAATCAGGTTCAATTATTAATATGAGTTCAGTAGTTGGCGTGAGTGGAAATGCCGGACAATCCAATTATTCAGCATCAAAAGCAGGAATCATCGGATTTACCAAATCAATCGCCAAAGAATTGGGGTCACGCGGAATTCGTTCGAATGCAATTGCTCCCGGGTTTATAATCACTGAAATGACTGCTAAAATTCCTGAAGATGCCCGCAAACAATGGGAAGCAAGTATTCCTTTGAAACGTGGAGGTTCGCCTGACGAAGTGGCCAAAGTGGCTTTGTTCCTGGCCTCCGATCTTTCTTCGTATGTTAGTGGCCAGGTGATTAATGTATGCGGCGCTATGAATACCTAATATTTCAAGAAATATATCAGTTCTAAGCCGGTTGCTTTTGCACCGGCTTTTTATCTTTTGTACAGTTGCTTTCCCCGAAATGCTTCCAACTTATTTTTCGAGAATCCGGTTAATCAAAATCACCAATCTTTTTGCTATATTAGGTAAGCCAAAATTAACCCAAATGAAATGAGTCAAAAAGGTATTTCCTTTCGTCTGAATTCACACGTCACCGCATTTGCCATCCTCATTATTTCAGTGGTTGTATACCTCAACTACCATTTCAGCAATAAAATCCTGATTGGCAAAATTGAAGAGGGTGCAATCAATCAAAGCAACCTAGTAATCTCCAAAATAGCACGAATTACTGTCGGAACTGAAGAAATAGCCAGAAACGTGTCATATCAGGCTCTTTATTACTATAAACACAACGACCTGGATTTCTTTTTGCATCAGGTTTTAGCTTCAAACAAAATTCTCGAAAGCATCCACATAGAACTGTTTGATGACAACCACACAAAACTTACTGTCTGTCAGTCAACAGGTCAGTGCCAAAACCGATGTAACTCTGAAAGCAATATTTTTCCTGACAATTCAGAAGCAATGAATCATGGTGTCTGGTCAGAGCCTTTTTATTGTATGAATGATACCTTACACTTGTTGGTGGCATACCGAATGCCAATTTATTTTCCTGATTCGAAAAAAATTGCCGGCATGGTATTTTGTGAGATTTCACTTCAAAAGATGAAACAAATGCTGTCTGAGGTAAAAATCGGAACTCAGGGATATACCTTTATTATTGACAAGACCGGAAATTATATTACTCATCCCAAAGATGAATGGATTCTTCATAAGAATTTTTTTAGAAAATCCACTTTTATTTTATACGATAAAATTGACAAAACAGAATTAGAAATCAGGAATGGTGAAAAAGGTGCTGGTCATGGAATATCCGAGTATCTTGACAATCAACCGGCATGGTTTTATTTTGCCCCACTGGCAAACTCAAACTGGACAATAATCATCGTAATTCCTGAAAAGGAATTGTTTAAGGAAATCGGTATCATTTTTCAAAAGATCATTTGGGTTTCCGGATTTGGGATTCTGCTCCTTTTCATTTTAAATATGCTGATATTCAAAAGAATTCTGACGCCATTGGCCCAGATAACCCATTCTATTCAACGTTTTAGCTCATTATCCGGAAAGGAACAAGAATCGAAAGATGAAATAAAAATGCTGACCGACAGCCTCAAGGACTGGCAGGCGAAATATGGATTTTTGATCAGCGAACGGAACAAGACCGCCACTGAAAAACTTAAGTACGAAAAAGATTTAAAATCAGCCCGTGAAATACAGCTTAACATTATTCCTACCGGTAAACCAGACTTCCCGGGACATCCTGAAATTGATCTTTTCGCTATTCTTAAACCTGCCGAAACTGTTGGCGGCGATCTGTACGATTACTTTTTTGTTGACGAAAACCACCTGCTTATTGCCATTGGCGATGTTTCCGGAAAAGGAATTCCAGCTTCGTTGTTCATGGCCGTTGCAATCACTTTAATAAAAACAAATGCAAAAATACTTTCAGCAAAAGATATTATAGCCCAGGTTAACAGTGAATTGAGCGACCGTAATGCTGACCAATATTTTCTGACTTTGTTTGTAGGAATTCTTGATGTAAGATCAGGATTGATGGATTACTGCAATGCCGCACACAATTATCCCTATATTCTTCATGCAAACGGGACGTTAACATCACTTTCAAAAAGTCATGGATTACCTTTGGGAATATACAAAGACAAATCATACAAAAGTAGTTCTGTTCAGCTTAAATATGGTGATCTCCTCCTTTTATACACCGATGGAGTAATCAACTCAACCGACTCGCATAACCACCATTATGGAACCACCAGGTTGGAAAAGAACATTCAAAATCTGAACGATCTGAGTTCGGAAGAAGTCGTTAACCGTCTGGTAAAAAGCATCATGATTTATGAAGGAGGAAGCCGTCAATCGGATGATATTACCTTGGTGGCAATACGTTATCTTCCCAAATCAACATAAAAATTTGAAATACCGGATTACTGTTTCAGGTTAATCGTCCGGTTATTTTCTCGCCGGATTTGACTGATTTTGGTAATAAACCGGCCCGCGCCGAATCGCCAATACAATAAGAACAATCCCGGTCAGAATAAATGGAATACTCAACCATTGGCCCATATTCAGGCTCATAGTAGCCTCAAAAGCTTCCTGGTCTTCCTTGATAAATTCGATTAGGAAACGGGCGCTGAAAACCAGCGTAAAAAACACACCAAAAATTAAACCCTGATAATCTTTGGCCTTGGTTTTCCAGTACATGTAAAGCATCACGCCAAAAGTAAAGAGGTAACTCAGTGATTCATAAATCTGAGTAGGGTGTTTGGCTACAGTTTCATGATTTCGTTCAAAAATAAATCCCCAGGGCATAGAGGTCTGTACTCCATATATTTCAGAGTTCATCAGGTTTCCGAAACGAATCATGGCAGCGACCAGTGCCGTTGGCACTACTACCCTATCGAGCACCCAAAGAATCGAACGTTTCGAAACTTTCCGGCTCCAGATGGTCAGGGCAATCAAAATACCGAGAACACCGCCATGACTGGCCAGTCCGCCTTGCCAGATATACAAAATTTCAATAGGATGCTGCGAATAATAGTCCCATCCGTAGAACAGAACATGCCCCAACCGGGCTCCAACTACAGTAGCAACAATCAGGTATATAAACAAACTTTCAAGCCATTTCAGATCAACCTTTTCATCCTTGAACATCTTTTCTACATGATGATATCCAAACAGAAACCCGATTGCAAACATGAGTCCGTACCAACGAACATGCAATGGTCCCATTGAGAAAATCTCAGGACTGATGTTCCAATGAATAAATGTAAGAATATCCATATAATTGATTGTTTTAAGAATATTTATAAGTATCCCTGTCAAAGTTAAACCATGACAGGGATTATCAATGTATTGAAATTAATCGACCAAATCTTTTCCGTGGCAGGATTTAAACTTTTTGCCACTTCCACAAGGGCAAGGATCGTTGCGACCTACGCGTTTTTCAACCCTGACAGGCTGAGTACGCTGCGGCTCGCGTGGTGCTTCAGGACGATTCTGGGCGCCACCCGGCAACTCCGATTTGGAAGTTGACATCCGGCTCATATCCAGTCCCCGGCGTTCATGCCCTTCCCGAACCTGTTCAGGCTCGCTGATCGGAATATGTCCTTTGGAAAGCATCGAAACAATTTGCTTGTTCACTTTGCCAATCATCACTTTAAACAGGTTAAACGATTCAAATTTATAGATCAGCAACGGGTCTTTCTGTTCATAAGTTGCATTTTGTACCGACTGTTTCAGGTCGTCCATCTCACGGAGCTGTTCTTTCCAGGCTTCATCGATCGTTGACAACACCGTCTGTTTCTGGAAGGATTTAACCAACTCTTTACCCTGATTCTTATAGGCTTTTTCCAGACTGGTTATGATCTGATAAATGTGTTTCCCGTCAGAAATCGGGACCACAATATTTTGGTATAAATGTGATTTTTGTTCATATACATCGCGAATGACCGGATAGGCTTGTTTGGCAATTCCTTCCATACGGCGTGCATAACTCAAAACCATTTCCTGGTAAATTTTATCAATCAGATCATCGGGATTCATTTTTGCAAATTCTTGCTCATTCACCGGCGATTCAATTGACATCAACCTGATCAATTCGAGTTCAAAGTCTTCATGATTGCCCTCAGGCTGATATTCATTAACCAGATTTTCAATCAGATCGTACATCGTATTCAGAATATCCACATCCAATCGTTCTCCAAACAGCGCATGGCGGCGCTTTTTGTAAATAACCTCACGCTGCGAATTCATCACGTCGTCGTATTCGAGCAAACGTTTACGAATTCCGAAGTTGTTTTCTTCAACCTTTTTCTGAGCACGCTCAATCGACTTGGTGATCATGGAATGCTGGATCATCTCGCCTTCTTTTAGACCGATTTTATCCATAATTCCGGTAATACGGTCAGAACCGAACAAACGCATCAGATCGTCTTCGAGCGAAACAAAGAATTGCGATGATCCGGGGTCTCCCTGACGTCCTGAACGCCCACGTAACTGCCGGTCAACACGGCGCGATTCGTGGCGTTCTGTACCGATAATGGCCAAACCGCCCAGTTCTTTTACTTCCGGAGTCAGTTTGATGTCGGTACCACGACCAGCCATGTTCGTGGCAATAGTAACCATACCTTTCATACCGGCATCGGCCACAATTTCGGCTTCGCGGGCATGTAGCTTGGCGTTCAGCACATTGTGCTTGATACCCCTCATTTTCAGGTAACGACTCAGTAATTCTGAAATTTCAACTGAAGTTGTACCAACCAAAACCGGGCGCCCGATTCGATTTAGTTCAGCAATTTCATCAACTACGGCGTTGTATTTTTCACGTTTGGTCTTGTATACAATATCCTCCCGGTCATGGCGGATTACTTTCCGGTTGGTCGGAATAACCACCACATCCAGTTTATAAATGTCCCACAACTCACCTGCCTCAGTCTCGGCAGTACCGGTCATACCAGCCAGTTTGTGGTACATCCTGAAATAATTTTGAAGAGTAATCGTAGCAAAAGTCTGAGTTGCAGCTTCAACCTTTACATGTTCCTTGGCTTCAATAGCCTGGTGCAAACCGTCGGAATACCGGCGACCTTCCATGATACGTCCAGTCTGTTCATCAACGATCTTTACTTTGTTGTCGATCACCACATATTCCACGTCTTTCTCAAACATGGCGTAGGCTTTCAGCAATTGATTGATAGTATGAACACGTTCTGATTTAACGGCATAGTTTGTCAGCAATTCGTCTTTCTGTTCCAGAACCTGTTCTTTACTTAAGGTTTTATTGTTTTCAATTTCCGCGATCTCCGAACCCACATCGGGCAAAATGAAAAACATGGGATCATCCACATCGTCCGAAATCAGATCAATACCTCTATCAGTCAACTCAACCGAATTCAGCTTTTCCTCAATAACAAAAAACAGCGGATCAGTAATGATGTGCATGAGTTTGTTATTGTCCTGCATGTGGAAGTTTTCCGTTTTGGTCATCATCGCCTTGATGCCTTCTTCGCTCAGGAACTTGATCAGCGGTTTATATTTGGGCAGCCCTTTGTGTGCTCTGAGTAATAGGATTGAGCCTTCTTCTTTTTCATCCTTAGTCGCATTCGGATTATTCAGAATTCGCTTGGCATCTGATAAACATTGATTGACCAGGTTTCGCTGGGCAGCATACAGTTTTTCAACTTTGGATTTCAGCTCTTCAAACTTTTGAATTTCGCCCTTTGGTATTGGGCCCGAAATAATCAACGGCGTTCGGGCATCATCGATCAATACCGAGTCGACCTCGTCGACGATAGCATAATGATGTTTTCGCTGAACCAAATCGCGCGGGCTGATGGCCATATTATCGCGCAGGTAGTCGAACCCAAATTCGTTATTGGTTCCGTAGGTAATATCGGCCATGTAAGCATTACGACGACCTTCTGAATTAGGCTGGTGCTTGTCGATACAATCAACTTTCAAACCGTGGAACTCATAAATCGGCCCCATCCATTCCGAGTCACGTTTCGACAGATAGTCGTTTACGGTAACCAAATGTACTCCGCGTCCGGCTAATGCGTTCAGGAACACGGCAAGGGTAGCAACCAACGTTTTACCTTCACCGGTACCCATTTCAGCAACTTTTCCCTGATGTAACACGACGCCCCCGATCAACTGAACATCGTAATGAACCATATCCCAGGTAATCTGGCTTCCGCCGGCCATCCACTTGTTGAACCAAACGGCCTTGTCTCCTTCAATAACTATACTGTTACGCTGGGCGGCCAGATCGCCATCAAAATCGCTGGCTTTTACAATAACCCGCTCATTTTCGGCAAATAGTTTAGCAGTTGCTTTTACTACCGAAAATGCGGCTGGTAAAATCTCATTCAGTACTTCTTCCAGTTTATCGTCAATCTTCTCTTCCAGTTTGTCAATTTCCTGGTATATCGTTTCACTTTCCTGAATATCAACAGTTTCAACCTGCTCTTTTAACTCAGCAATGCGGTCCTCTTCCGGTTTGATCCGTTCCTGGATTAATGCTTTCAAACGAGCCGATTCTGCCCTCAGTTCATCGGAAGACATGGTTTTAATTCGCTCATATTCGTTTTTAATTTGTCCAAGAATTGGCGTAAGTTCCACCATATCTTTATCAGCTTTGTTACCTAGAAATTTGCCGAGGATCTTGTTTATAAATGCCATTATCTGGGTTTTAAATGTTCAAAAATTAAAGTTACAAATGTAGTTATAATGTTTAAAATCCGAATTGATTTTTACGATTATCGTGCCACAGCATTCCGGGTTGGTGTGTCGGTCATAATTACTTCTTTTCCCGGATTTTCTGCCAATTCATCATTAATGCTGAACGAACGGATGATTGCGCTCTGCCAAAACTGGCAAAATTGTTTATATTCCGGAAACAATAATTTACTTTGATATCAAAATTCAAAAGCAGTTGAATAAGATGGAAGATTTTATGACCCGGTGTTTTGTTTGCAAAAAAGAGATCGATCCGCAGGAAGCCGGGCGCAACAGCCGGCTCAACCTTCCGGTATGCAGTACTTGTTCGGGAACAGAAGCGGAGAAAAAAGCCGTTGACGAACTAAATGAAGAAATGGCTGATGGTTTTGTGTGCGGATGTATTTAAATTTGCAAATCACAACTAAATAACCAGCCATGAACTTCGATGACGTCATAACCAGCAGATTTTCAGTCCGCTCTTATCTAAATAAGAAGATTGAAAGGGAAACGATTGAAAAAATTTTGGACATTGCCCGGATGGCGCCCTCAGCCGTTAATTTTCAGCCCTGGCATTTTGTTGTAATTACCAGGCCCGAAAACCTGACCGACCTGTATGAAGTATATCCCCGGAACTGGTTTCGGGAAATTCAGGCCTGTATCGTAGTTTGTGCCGATCATGCGCAATCGTGGAAACGAAAGTCTGACGGAAAGGATTTTGCCGATGTTGATGCTGCCATTGTTATCGACCACCTTGTACTGAAAGCAACTGACTTGGGTCTCGGAACCTGCTGGGTGTGTAATTTTAATGTTGAACTGACCCGCAAAAAACTCCATCTGCCTGCACACATCGAACCACTGGCCTTGATTCCATTGGGGTACACCAATGCCCTACTTCCTGAAAAATCAAGAAAATCTCTTTCGGAA
>CAXXKQ010000011.1:0-45314 GCA_963676535.2 Prolixibacteraceae bacterium
GTGGTTTTCTTCATTTATTTTTCTTCCGTTGGGTGTGTGGCTCACTTACAAAGCAGCACCGATTCAGCAGTTATGAATATGGAAAGTTATCAACTGTTCTTCAGGAAGCTGTTCAGGTTGAACTTTCTGAAACGTCAAAAAATTGAAAATTAAACTGATGCGAATACTCCAGTTAATGAATAAAGTGCCCTGGCCCCCAAAAGACGGTGGAGCCATTGCTTGCCTGAACATGACCAAAGGATTTTCAATGCTCGGACATGAGGTGACAGTTTTAAGCATGAACACCTCCAAACATCACATTCGTATCAAAGACATGCCCCAGCACATACGAAGCAGAGCTGATTTTCGCCTGGTTGAAGTTTCCGCTTCCATCAATTGGTTCGATGCCGCAGTCAACTTCCTGTTTTCCAAGCTGCCTTACAACGCACAGCGCTTCATTTCCGACGAATTTAGCATGGCGCTGGTTAAACTCCTGACTGAAAAACGTTTCGATATCATTCAACTTGAAGGCCTCTACCTTTGCCCATACATACCTGTAATCCGAAAATATTCTGATGCCAAAATTGCTTACCGCGCCCATAACATCGAATATGAAATCTGGGAGCGGACAGCCAAACTATCTGAAGGTCTGCGCTCCAAATATCTCCGAAATTTGTCGAAACGAATCAAGCGATTTGAAATCAGCCATTTAAATTCTTATGATTTACTGGTGCCGATTACAGACCGCGACGGACAAATCCTCGATGCTCTGGGAAATACCAAGCCACGGCATACCTCGCAAACCGGTATCGATTTTGCCTCGCTCGTCCCAACTGCCAAAAAGCTGGAATTTCCTTCACTTTTCCATATCGGGGCGCTCGACTGGGCGCCAAATCAGGAAGGATTAATCTGGTTTTTTGATCACTGCTGGCCTAAAATTCACAATGAAAATCCGGAGCTAAAATTCTACCTGGCTGGAAGAAATGCCCCAGAATGGTTTGAACGTCGTATCAAACATGCGGGAGTTGAATACCTTGGAGAAATTCATGACGCTTACGATTTTATGAATTCCAAAGCTGTGATGGTTGTTCCGTTGTTCTCAGGCAGTGGAATGCGTATCAAAATTATTGAAGGCATGGCCCTTGGTAAGCCCATTGTGACTACCGACATCGGTACAGAAGGCATCCCTACTGAAAACGGGAACAACATTCTGATTGCCAACGATACCGATCAGTTTGTCAAAGCTATTACCCAACTCATAAACAGCCGGGAGCTTTCGGATCAAATCGGGAAAAATGCCATCGGGTTCATCCAGGAAAAATTTGATAATTTATCGCAGGCTGGTACACTGATCGAATTTTACAAACAACATATCTAATTTTGAAACTCATTTTCTGGATATTTTTTCTGATCGTGTTTTACACGTTCGTCGGTTATGCTATACTTCTGGCAATAATCCTTTTTTTCAAAAAGCTTTTCCACAGGAGGAAAAGCTATCCGAAACCTGAAATAGTGAACCTGCCCAGGGTGTGTATGTTTGTAACGGCATACAACGAAGCCGATTATGTCGATCAAAAAGTTAAAAATCTGCTTGAACTGGATTACCCGGCTGAAAAGATTCAGTATTTATGGATAACCGATGGCTCCAACGACAGAACACCTGATCTTCTGCACGAATATCGGCAGATGGAAGTGCACCATCTTCCGGAAAGAAAAGGTAAAATACATGCTATGAACCGGGGAATGCAATTTGTTGATGCGCCCATTGTCATTTTCTCGGACAGCAATACGACTTTAAATCTCCAGTCTATCCGTATAATTGTGGAAACATTCAACAACCCCAAAGTAGGTTGCATTGCCGGCGAAAAACGAATTGTAAGTCGTGAAGCCGACGACGCTGCAGGCGCTGGAGAAAACCTGTACTGGAAATTTGAGTCATGGGTTAAAACGAATGGACAGCGAATTGAATTCGGCCGTTGGCGGCGTTGGCGAATTATTTGCCATACGCACCGATTTGTTTGAACCCGTTGAAAACGATACCATTTTGGACGATTTCATCATCTCGCTCCGGATTGCACAAAAAGGCTACAGGATCGCCTATACTCCCGGCGCTTATGCTATCGAAACGGCCTCGGTAAATGTTTCCGAAGAATTAAAACGAAAGATCAGAATAGCAGTTGGTGGCCTTCAAACGATTTCACGACTTAAAAGTCTGCTCAATCCTTTTCGGTTTGGGATGCTCTCGTTTCAATATATTTCACACAAAGTTCTGCGATGGACAATAGCTCCGATTGCCCTCTTCTGCTTGTTCCCTGTCAATTTATTTATTCTTCTTGATAAAGGTGAAACATCAACAAGTACATTCCTGTCTTTTTTCTTTTATTTTCAGGCTTTGATGTACCTACTCGCCCTGATGGGCTGGTTGTTGGAGCGCCGCAAAATCAGGCTCAAAATACTTTTCGTTCCCTACTATTTTTCTGCTATAAATTATGCTTCCATTCGGGGTTGGGTACGTTTTCTTAAAGGTAAACAAACCGTTAATTGGGAAAAGTCAAAAAGGGCCTGATCAAGTATTTTACCCGCTAATCGATATTTTTTAATTAGCTTTGCCGCACGTCTGAAAAGCATTTCACGAAATGAGCGAATTTATATTAAATACCATACCTGAGGCTATTGATGCCATCCGGAATGGGGAACTGGTTATAGTTGTTGATGATGAGGATCGTGAAAACGAAGGTGATTTCATTGCTGCTGCCGAAAAAGTAACTCCTGAAATGGTCAACTTTATGACCATGTACGGACGTGGATTGGTTTGCGCCCCACTAACGGAAGAGCGCTGCGAAGAACTCGAGCTTAACCTGATGGTGGGCAAAAATACTTCGTCGCACGAAACGCCGTTTACCATTTCGGTTGATTTGCTGGGCTACGGCTGCACAACTGGCATTTCGGCCAGCGACCGCGCCAAAACCCTTAATGCCTTGGCCAATCTGGACACCAAACCCGAAGAGCTTGGTCGCCCCGGACACATTTTCCCGCTGAGAGCCAAAAGCCGGGGAGTACTGCGTCGTTCGGGTCACACCGAAGCTGCTGTCGACCTGACACGTCTGGCTGGCCTGACTCCCGCCGGAGTACTAATCGAAATTATGAACGAAGATGGCACAATGGCCCGTTTACCCGAATTAATGGTAATCGCCAAACGTTTCAACCTGAAAATAATCTCGATTAAAGATTTGATTACTTATCGTTTGCAAAGCGAAAGCTTAATTGAGCAAGGCGAAGTAGTCAATCTGCCAACCCGGTATGGAAATTTCAAAATTGTCCCCTTCCGTCAAATTTCAAACGGAGTGGAACACATTGCATTGATTAAAGGAGAATGGCAGCACGATGAACCAATTCTGGTCCGTGTACATTCGTCGTGTATGACTGGCGATATTTTCGGATCAATGCGCTGCGAATGCGGCGAACAGCTTGAATACGCCATGAAACTCATCGAAAAGGAAGGGAAAGGGGTAATTGTTTACATGATGCAGGAAGGCCGTGGAATTGGACTAATGAATAAAATTGCCGCCTACAAACTTCAGGACCAGGGGCTCGACACCATTGAAGCCAACATTCACCTTGGATTTGATGCCGATGAGCGGGATTATGGCGTTGGAGCGCAGATTCTTCGTAACCTCGGAGTAACCAAAATGCGATTGATGACCAACAATCCGATTAAACGTGTCGGCCTTGAAGCTTATGATCTTGAAGTGGTTTCAACCGTTAATATTGAAATAGAGCCCAATCAATACAACCAGTTCTACTTGAAAACCAAGCGCGACCGGATGGGTCATTTTTTGCAAAAATTTAAATACTAGGCCTGAATTATGGGAATGTTTGATCACCTGTTTGAACCCGGCTACGGAGAATCCCAGACTGAAGGTGTTGATTATTACATGAGCCCTGAGGGGTATCGGGTTTATGACCGAATATTACCTTATAAAACGAGGTTATTGCTGTTCGAATGGATGCAAACATTGTCCGTATTCGCCCAAAGCCATAAAAGGCAACCGAAAACTTCGCCCCGAAGTGGAAGGCAAATACAAATAAGTGATTAAAAATTAAGCCAAATTAAAAAGCCGGAACATCAAAGCATTTTTGTTCCGGCTTTTTATTCAGTACTCATTATTACAGTTTTGTTGAAACCACACCATTCTCGTCACCCAGATTATTTGCAACAAAGAAATCAGCCTGTGGATCATTTTTCCAGTTTGAACCATCAATTAAATAGCGGAACTGGTATTCTTTTCCCGCTTCCAGCTCAAGCGTAGCCGTAAAATCATTTGATTTTAGTGCGGTCATTGGCGCTGCTGATTCGTCCCAATTATTGAAATCGCCCAGCAGTTGCACTTTGTTTGCTCCCGAAACTTCTGAAGCATCCAAACGGAATGAAACCTTGCAAACAGGTTTCGATTTTAAGAATTGTTTTTTTAAGCTCATAATGTAAGTTTTAAATCGATGATTATTTGATGTGTCAAAAATACCCGAAAGAGATGGCGCCACAAACACTCAAATAGCTGTAAACAAATTATTTAGCAAAATGTTGACGATTAGTTAACTTTAAAATTAACTAATCGACTGACAGCCAGCAATCAATCCATTTTACACTTTTGTTAACACAAAATTAAAAGCTTCATTTTCAGAACAGTATTTTCCCTTATTCAACATTTCAAACCTTTTTTTATTGCCTGCTTTGAGGTTCATCAGCAAGCCTTATCTTTGTCAAAAAAACAAGCAGATGGATCCAAAGAAAATCCGCATCGTTTTCATGGGAACGCCCGATTTCGCAGTTGAAAGCTTAAAAGCTTTGGTCGAAAACGGGTATAACGTGGTTGGCGTTATTACCGCCCCTGACAAGCCGGCAGGCCGGGGACGCCAGTTAAGCGAATCGGCAGTCAAACAATATGCAGATCAGCAAAATCTGAATATTCTTCAACCCGAAAAGCTGAAAAATCCAGAATTTATTGCTGAACTCGAAAGGCTGAAGGCTGATCTGCAGATTGTAGTTGCTTTCCGCATGTTACCAGAAGTGGTGTGGAACATGCCTCCACTCGGAACTTTCAACCTTCATGCTTCGTTGTTGCCCCAATACCGTGGCGCTGCCCCAATAAACTGGGCAATCATCAACGGCGAAACTGAAACCGGAATTACAACATTTTTGCTTTCACATGAAATTGACACTGGACAGGTGATCTTCCAGAAAAAAGTTGTGATTGATGAGAAGGATACTGTGGGCGATCTGCACGACCGACTGATGACACTGGGGGCAGAATTGGTATTGAAAACCGTTGATGCCATCGCCAACCAGGAGGTCGAACCCATCGATCAATCCAGAATGACTGATCATCCGGATAAAATTAAACAGGCGCCTAAAATATTTAAGGATGATTGCCGGATCGACTGGACGAAAGATACTGAATCAGTCAGGAACCTGGTTCGGGGTCTTTCACCCTACCCCACTGCCTGGACCGAATTCATTCATTCCGAAACGAACGAAATTCTCATGGCGAAGATATTCTCCGTTTTTCGTGACAACCGCAGTCTCCCGGCTGCCCCGGGAACTTTAGTGACAGATGACAAAAAATTTCTGAATATTGCCTGTTCTGATGGTTGGCTTTCGGTAGCCGAAATTCAACTTTCGGGGAAAAAGCGAATGAAAATTGATGAATTGCTGCGCGGGTTTCAGCACCTAAACGAATGGCGGATAAAAATATAGATCAAGGTAAAAGTGTAAAGGCAAAAGTTGAAAGAAGATTCTTTTGCTTTTGCCTTTTTTACTTTTGCCTTAGTTCTATTTCTTCTTGCTGAAATTAACAATCAGGAAATAAACAATAAACCCAAAAGAAATGGAAACCAGTTCAATTCCGAAAGGGAGCAGGCTGTGTTCCATAAAATTACGATACGTGTTTTCATTATAAAGGCTTGGACTCATTTGATTAATAATGATAAAGCCAAGTCCGGCGAAAAATGCTACTAATCCCCATTTCAGCGATGGATATTTGTTGGCCTCCTGATTTTCAACATTTGCGGCGGCTACTTTTTGGTCCAGGATTCCCGCATTCTCGAAATGTCCGGCTTTGATGATTTTACGTTTTAGTAAAAAGTCGGTAAAATTTTTCAAAACCATGTAAATCGAAAAGAAAACAACAGCGGCCATTAATACTTCATTCATGCTCATAGATTTCAAATTTTAAGTGTTTGAAAGATGTGACAAGAGCTCTGTTCAAAATGTTGCAACAGAAGAATCATTTGTTGATTTTATCTGTGAATAATTTGTTTTTTAATTGTCGGATGGAATTCATTCCTGTTGGTGTTTCCGTGAATTATGCTCATTTCATTATATTTTTTCAATTTGAGCATCCATCAGTCGAATGAAATCTTTGAACCGATCTTTTGATGCCCGAAGTTTTTCGAAAGGAGCTGTCATAAAAATAGTATAGTCTTTTTTTGAAAAGCGTTCCACATAATCTACATTGACAATCAGATTCCGGTGAATCCTGAAAAATTTGGGATAATCAGCCAACCTTCGTTCATATTCCCCAATATTTGTTGATGAACAGAAAGGTCTACACTCATTTTTCTTTAAATAAAAATAAGTGTAATGACCTGAAGCTTCCAGATAAACGATATCATTAACATTAACCAACTCAATATATTGCATGCCTTCTATAATGATTTTATCAACCCGTGCGGGATGAAGCTGGCTGTGAAACCTGTTAAACTCAGAAAGCAAACTTTCAAGCGATGGATTTTTTGTGTTAATTTTTACCCGATCAATGGCTTCCTTTAATTTCTGTTTGTCGACAGGTTTTGTGAGGAAGTGAATCGCCCCATAATTAAAGGCTTCGGCATAGTATTCTTCCTGATTAAAAGCGGTTACAATTATGATCTGAAAGTTGCATTTTCCTTGTTCTGAAAGTTTTCGAAGAAGATCAAAGGCTGTTTTCTCTTCTGCTTCGAATTGGATATCGAGGAAAACCAAATCGGGATTTAACTGTGCAATCAGCAGTTCTGCTTCGGCCAATGTCGTGGCTTTGCCAACAATTCTTACTTTTGATGCAACTTCGTTTAACAGCGATTCTATTACTGAATGAAATGCTTCAATGTCTTCAACAATTATGGCCGAAATCTCAGGATTCATGTTTGTTCAGGTTTAAGGTTACGGTTGTCCCCTGACCAGAACTATCGGTACGATAAATAATCCGGTACCCAATCTCGTTCAGGAGTTTTATTCTTTTTTCAGTTAACTCTCTTCCCCGGGAAGTATAGAGCAACGGTGATTTCTTCATGATTTCGCCAGCCTTTTTAATTCCAATTCCATCATCCGAAATAATCACTAAAAGGCTCCCGTTTTCGTCAACTGATATTTTAAGCTCAAGCAGCCCATGCCCTTCCTTCTGCAATAGCCCGTGCCGAATGGCATTCTCTATAAAAGGCTGAATAAGCATGGGTGGAATTGTTATCTGTTCGGGATTGATCCGTGGATCAATTGTCAGCTTATAATCGAATCTGCCGGGATAAATAAGTTGCTGAAATTCGACGAATGCTTGCAGAATTTTCAGCTCCGATTTTAATGACATTTCCCCGTTTCGTAATTTTTTTGATCCTGAAGAACTTGTTGAAAGGGATGCTTCGAGGAATCCGCGAACCAGATCCGACATACGCACCAGGTAATTGTTTGCTTTCTCGATATTGGCCGATAAAATCATCGACTGAAGCGAAGCCATCACATTGAAAATAAAATGAGGATTCATTTGGGATAAGGTAGCCTGCAATTGAAATGTTTTTGCCTGCCTGTTGATTTGCAGCATTTTTGTACGGGTTTGCACCAGGAGAAGGAGCGCAATGATAACCAGCAGAGAAACAATTGCTAATAAGGTTGGGAAAAACCAAGCTTGCCGGTATAATGCCATCCGAATTTGAAGGACCAAATCTGTTTGGGCTACGTAAGTTAATGGTAACCCTGCTATTTTTACCCTTACTGCTATTTTAGTTGAGCCATCATCTAACCCCGTGATTACTGCATAATTCTCTTCCTGCCATGCCGACCATACCGTATCGTTTTCCATTTTCCATGAATATTGAACCGGGTTGGGACGATTAAAGCAAATGGCACCAAAGGTTATCACGGCCGAATTTTGATTTCGGGGCAACTCTATTGTATTTGTATTGAAAGGCAAGGGTTTCCCGTTTAGTTTTTCAATACGCACGTTCAAAAGATGCTTCTCTGGCTTTAGTTTTTTGGGGTCGAGTTTCACCACTTCGGTACTGGTTGTCATCCATACATTGCCTTTAGAATCTGTAAAGCCTCCATCCTGACCGGGTTCGATGCCCTGAAAACCATTTTTCTCGTTATACAGGTAGAGTTCGGTCTGCCCTGTTTTATAATATTTCTGCAAATCCATCAGGTAAATGCCATAAGGTTGGCTTACCAACAGCCAGGTGCTGTCTACTGAACTAACCATGGCAACTTCATCCGAAATTTCTTCCTTTTCAATTTTCAAGATAGAATCAGTTTTACTGTCGTACCAAAGCAAACCGTTTTTGCTTCCAAACCATGTGCGACCGTTGTAATCGTTATGAATAGTCACAACGCCATCGGCTGGCAGTTTCCCGTTTTTCTTGTTGTATTCCACCAATAAACCTGATTCCCAATTGTAACGGGCAATCCCAGCACCTCCACCAAACCAGTATTTACCTTGAATATCTTTCCTGATGCAAACCACATTATTACCAATGTCCATTCTCTCCAACTCAGATATGGTTCTCGAAGTTTTCAGAGTCGGGCTATATACAACTACTTTTTTAAACTTATTGCCCCAAATTAAATCTCTTTCCTTATCGTAATATGAGGTTAGGCAACCCAACCAATTGATAGTATCGAACTTATTACCATCGTAAACTAACATGCCCCATCCATCAGGAAAGTATATTTCCCCTCGTTTGTCTATTGATGGATGAAAATAAAAGGTTGGTTGCTGCCCATTGTGAGTTATCTCAGGCAGGCTTTTTATCTTTTTCCCATCAAATTTCTTTAATCCAAAATGGAATGAGGCAAACCACATATTGCCTTTGGCATCTTCCATAACAGACCATACCTGTGGCAAATATTCCTTTTTGTAAGTTGTGAAACCATTATCGTAGAGTTGAAATAATCCTTCCTCCGATCCGATCCATAGGTGTTTCTCGTGGTCTAAAAGATAACAATTCTTTTGAATCCCATAGTAATTCTCAAGTATTACCGTATCTGGTGTTACAGTATAAATCGGTGGGAATGTGAGTAAAGGGCTAAAAGTGATAGTATGTTTTAACAAGTTATTCCCGGATATTTTTCCATTTCGGATATTTGCCACTTCATCCAAATGCCCGCTATGATATTCCAGAATCCTGAAATTCAATTTGTTTTGCATGATAGCATAGGTCGGAACAATATTCCCGTATTTGACACGGACTATCGAATCAGAACTATTCAGCAGGATTGTATTTTTATTGCCGTTTACTTCACTAATCAAATGTGGTGTGTTAATCAGGATGGTTTTCTCTATTTCAGAAAAATCAAGTTCCGGGCTATCTAACAGGTTGACTCCTTTGAAAATTTCCTGTAAATAGGTGTATTTGCCGTTTTCAAAATATCCAAAAATGAATTTGTCAGGATATATTGTTCCCTGGAACCATATTTTCCCCAAAGGATCTGCAATAATGTTATCGCAATAAAAACCATCTGGATAGCTTGTCATTTTTTTTCCATCATAACAAACCAGTCCATCTCTGGTTCCTATCCAAACGCGTTTCCGATCATCTTCGGCAAACACATTGATATACTCGTTAGCCAATCCATCTTTTTTTTTGAAACTGGTAAATTTTTCGCCATCGAAAAAACCGACCCCACCTTTAGTCCCGGTCCAAATATAACCACGGCTATCCTGAAATATACTCATCACCTGCATCTGTGGCAAACCATCGCGCAGGGTGTATTGATGGTAAGGTGGATGAGTAAATTGGGCAAATCCTCGAATACCTAAAACAACTGTAAATAATATGAATGTTAATCGAAGCGTCATTTAATTATCATATCAAGAATTGTAAATTTATGTTTTTCATCAATTTATACAACGCTCACAATCAATTTTTCAGGATAAACGCATTATAAATTATTCCTAAATTCTCAAATTCTCACATCTTTCGGTTCATTTCTGAAATTGCGTCTTTCATTTAATTAAATGTACTGTTCGTGAATTGATGCTTTGAACTTTGCATATAAAATTTTATCTTCTCAGAAAAATTAAACTCCAATTACCTTGCTATGAATCAAAATCTTATTTCTGCCACTTTATCGGCTGCCGATGCTACCGAAATACAGCAAAACCTCGCGGCTGCCAAAGCTAAATTGAATTTTTTACTGAGCCTGCAAACCAACGATGTGGCTACCCTTTTTAAAGTTGGGAACGCCTATCTCCCGTTTATCGACCTGGCATACCAAACCGTAATCGCTCACCCCGAAATTCTTTCCGGCATATTCGATAAAGATGAATTTACACGTGATTATAACCTGTTAAATACGCTTCGGCCAATTTTTAATCAAATTAACGAATTGGCAGAAAGTATCCAAAAAACTTTTATCGCCGTTGGTAGCGACACCCTGGTAGCCGCCCTCGAAGTATATAGCGCCGTAAAGCAAAACAAAGACAAAGTACCAGGCCTGGCCGTTGCTGCCGACGAAATGGCTTTGTTCTTCAAAAAAACAAAAGCAAAAACGGTTACTCCGAAGTAAAGGGAAAGGGGGCGCATCACCCAAAGTGAAACCCTGGCAACATTCAGAAACGACATGTTCTCGTAAACGAAGGGTTAAATGCCACTCCCCAACGACTGCATCCCGCTAATTTTTGACCGGACGACACTCCCGAGGGGCAGAATGCCGCTATTAAGTGACCCAATGCCACTTTGAAGTGTACGTGAGCCGATTGGGAATGGCAAGTTGGCATTATCGAGTGGGCATAAGGCACAAATTACTGGCAAATCAACACTCGCGTGAAGTAAACCGCCACTAAATAATAATAGCCCGAAGCTACTTAAGTTCACAAAAAGGATACAACCACTTTACAAAAATCAAATAACCAATAATTCAATTTTATGAAAAAACTTTTACTTCTTTTTATTCTTATAGGATTTGCGTTAAGCATGTATGCCCAGGTATCAAAAACGGTCCCCCTGGCAACTGCTGGTACCCTTTCGTCAACCTTAACGGTTGATGAGCTTAACACAATTACGAACCTGACCCTTACCGGAAATATTGATGCACGGGATTTTAAAACCATGAGGGATTTGATGCCCGTGCTGGCTAAAATTGATTTGAGCAATACAACCATAGCTGGATATACCGGAACGGAAGGGACTTCTCTTTGGGGAAATACCAATTATGTGGCGAATACAATTCCTGAGTTCGCATTTGAGTTAAGCTTTTTGAATGGAAAAATAAGTTTAACTTCAATGATATTGCCATTATCTGTTACGGAGATAGGGAAATATGCATTTTGTGGCTGTAATGAATTAATATCTGTAAATATCCCAGAATCTGTTCAGAGAATTCAGACCGAGGCATTTAGTGGTTGTATAAAGATGGTATCCATCTTTATACCAAAATCAATTTTTTACCTAGAGGATTATGTTTTTGGAACAAACGCCGCTTTTATAAATGTAGATCCTGACAATCAGGCCTATTCAAGTATAGACGGGGTGTTGTTTAATAAAAATCAATCCACATTAATTTCTTGTCCCTTATCTAAATCAGGCAGTTATACTGTTCCATCTTCAGTAAGATCAATTGAAATAGGTGCTTTTGAGAATTGTAATAGTCTAACTTCAATCACACTATCAAATGGATTATTATCAATCAAAAATTTTGCTTTTAGACATTGTTCCGGGTTGACATCCTTGATTCTACCTGATGGATTAACTTCGCTAGGTAGTCAAACATTTTTTAGATGCGATAATTTATCTTCTATTGTTATTCCTGCATCTGTTCACTCAATTGATATGCAGGCAATTTCTTATTGCGAAAATTTAAGATCAATAACAGTTAAATCTAATACACCGTCTAATCTCAATTTAGGTCAAAATGTTTTTTGGGCAGTAGATAAAAACACTTGTATTCTTAACGTGCCATCTGATTCAAAAGTACTTTATCAGGCTGCCGATCAGTGGAAAGATTTCCAGAATATTGTTGAAATGGCCTCCCCTTACGAAATGCCCCTTGAAGTTACGGCAGGTGGGTTAGCTTCGCTTTTGCCACAATCTGTTCGTGATACTTTAACTTATTTGGCAATTACAGGCACAATCGATGCCCGCGACTTCAAAACTATGCGCGACCTGATGCCCGCTTTAGCAGAGGTTGATTTAAGCGGGGTAACGATTATGGCGTATAGTGGTACTGAGGGAACATTCGGTAATGTAATGATTGATTATATTGGTGATGAACTCCCCAAGAGTGCATTTCAAAATAAGGGAACTTTATCCTCCATCATAATCCCATCTACCGTGACTTCGATCGGGGATGTCGCTTTTCAACAATGTATAAAATTAAAATCTGTTAATTTCGTGTTACCTTCTTCTTTAAAATCTATTGGATGGATCGCTTTTACAGGTTGTACTGCATTAGAATCTATTTCAATTCCAGCATCTACCAACTTGATCTCAGAATTAGCTTTTGTAAATTGTTCTAATTTAAAATCAGTATCCATTCCTGCATCTTTAAAATCAATAGGAAAGGATGCGTTTTTAAACACTCAGGCAATTTTTTCTGTTGATGCTAATAATTCAGAATACTCAGCTCTTGAAGGAATGCTCTTGAGCAAGTATATGGATTATATATATGTGTGTACTAATTATAAAACAGGTGAATTATTTATTCCGACCACTGTTATGACAATTGGGGACAATGCTTTTCATGGTTGTAATAAACTTACATCTATTTCATTGCCTAAGTCCGTTTACTTAATTAGATCTAATGCCTTTGCTAATTGCGATGGATTAACCTCTTTTTATTCACATAATCCAACACCACCTTCCTTGTTTTCCGACGCTTTTAATAACTTCAATAAAAGCAATTGTACCTTATACGTTCCTTTTAATTCTGAAACTTCTTATGCTAATGCAAATCAATGGAAAGAATTTGGGCATATCGAGTCAATAACCAAGGGATACAATATTAGCGAAGTAGAAACGCTAAAGCTAATTCGCGACAATGCACCTTCGGATTCCCCATTGAAAAATGAATGGGCATATGAAAGTAATATTAATGAATGGCCTGGGGTAACTTGGGAGTTAATTCAAGATCAGAAAAGGATTACAAGTCTTGTGATTAATAGCAAAAAAATAAATTCGCTAGATGTTAGAAGTTTAACTTATTTACAAAGATTGGAATGTTACTGGAATAATATATCAGAACTTAATGTATTTGGATTAGAAAATTTACAAGGCCTGTATTGCGGCGGAAATCAAATAACTACTCTTAACCTTCAGGGGTTAAGAAATTTACAGCACTTATTTTGCTACGCTAATCTTTTACAATCACTAGATGTGAGTCCTTTGTCTAATTTAACTCAACTTGGTTGTTGGGACAACATGCTTAATTTCTTAAATATAAATGGACTATCAAAAATTGAAAGAATACACGTCGGAGGAAATTCTTTGCCTTTCAGTATTTTAAAACAATTATTGCCATTAAACCTGCCAATTACTACAGTAAATTTAAACGGGATGAGTTATTCCCCTCAGGGCGTAAATGGAATATTTACTGAATCTACTATCAACATTGGAAAAGAGATAGATTTTTCATCAGAAGCAGAGATTAATGGAACCCCAACATTATTTAAATGGTATAAAAATGATCTTTTGATTGAAAATACGAATCAAACGGGGAGATATACTCCTTCAGAAACAGATATATACTATTGTATAATGACCAATGCTCAGTTTTCCGGACTGACGCTTAAGACATCTAAAATAATGGTGATTAATGGTAATAAATCTGTCAACATTGCTACCCCTGGAACTTTATCTACTTTGTTAACAACTACTGAATTAAATACAATTATCAAACTCACCCTAACCGGCACAATCGATGCCCGCGACTTTAAAACCATGCGCGATTTGATGCCCAACTTAACAAAGGTTGATTTGAGTGGAGTAACCATTGCCGAATATTTTGGTACTGAGGGAACTATCGGAACGGGATACATTACATATCCAGCAAATGTAATTCCTCAAAATGCTTTTTGTACAATCAGCAGTGCTGGTAAAACTAGTTTGACCTTGGTTAATTTTCCTTCATCGATAACGGCTATTGAAAATTATGCCCTTTTAAATTGTACAGGGTTAACTTCAGTAAATATACCTTCAATGGTAACAACCATTGGAGATCGTGCTTTCGATGGTTGTACATCTTTATCGTCATTAACATTTGATTCACCTTCGTTGCTTACCAAAATCAGAAAATATGCGTTTAGAAATTGTATAGGATTATCACAGGTAACGATCCCTTCGTCGGTTGGTATTATTGATTATGGTGCCTTTTATGGTTGTACTGGAATCACTTCAGTAACATTTGAACCATCCTCTGGCCTTACCTCTATTGGAATATATGCTTTCCGAAATTGCAATAAATTAGCTACAATCAAAATTCCTTCAGGTGTGTCCATGATCGATTATGGGGCATTCTATATGTGTTCCGAAATATCCTCATTTGATATTCCAACCTCAGTAACTACGATTGGGGGATATGCCTTTGGAAGTTGTAGCAAACTAACTGCGGTAACGATTCCTTCTACTGTAACATCAATTGGCAACTGTGCCTTTCTTGGCACTAACGCAACTGTGGATGTGGATGCGAGCAATGCAAATTATTCAAGCATCGATGGGCTATTGTTTAATAAAGATAAAAGTCGCCTGATGTATTGCCCTGTAACTAAAACAGGGAGTTTTGCTATTCCTTCTTCGGTGAATACTGTCGCGGAAGATGCCTTTTACAAATGCTCAGGTTTAACATCCATTACTTTGTCCGCAGGCCTTACAACCTTGGAAGATTGGGCTTTTGAAGAATGTACCGGATTAACTACTATTTCTTTACCAGCATCATTAGTTAATATAGCCAGTTATTCGTTTTATAATTGTACTGGTTTAATTTCTATTCATGCCAATAATCCAATTCCGGTTGATTTAAGTTCGAAAACAGATGTATTCTTTGGTATCAATAAAACTACCTGCACATTATATGTGCCTGCTGGTTCGGAAAACCTTTACAAGGCCGCCAGCCAATGGAGAGATTTTACTCACATTGTAGCATCAAATCAAGCCCCGGTAGCCAATGCCGGAGCCGATCAGGCGGTTAACGAAGGAGCAACCGTTCAACTCGATGGCTCAGGTTCGACCGATGCCGATGGGAATCCGTTAACTTATCAGTGGACTGCCCCGGCCGGAATCACGCTAAGTTCGGCCAATGTCTCCAAACCAACCTTTACCGCGCCAGAAGTAACCCAGGATACACCGTTCACATTTACAATAGTAGTTAACGACGGAACAGTGAGTTCAACCGCCGATCTGATTGTCATCATGGTAAAACAGGTAAACAAAGCTCCGGTAGCCGATGCCGGAAACGATCAGACAGTAAACGAAGGCTCAACCGTGCAACTCGATGGTACAGGTTCAACCGATGCCGATGGAGATGTGTTGCAGTATGTATGGATCGCTCCAGCCGGTATTGTGCTCAGTTCCGAAACGGTGGCTAACCCCACATTTTTAGCTCCTGAAGTAACTAAAGATACCCCACTGATCTTTTTATTATATGTTGGTGATGGAATATTAAATTCAGATTATCAACAAGTGATTATTACAGTCAAACAGGCCAACAAAGTCCCGGTTGCCAATGCCGGAGCCGATCAGTCAGTTAACGAAGGCTCAACCGTGCAACTCGATGGCTCAGGCTCGACCGATGCCGATGGGAATCCGTTGACTTATCAGTGGACTGCCCCGGCCGGAATCACGCTGAGTTCGGCCAATGTCTCCAAACCAACCTTTACCGCGCCGGAAGTAATCCAGGATACACCATTTGCATTTACTCTGGTAGTTAACGACGGAACAGTGAGTTCAACCGCCGATCAGGTTGTCATCACGGTAAAACAGATAAACAAAGCGCCGATAGCCTATGCCGGAACCGATCAGTCGGTTAACGAAGGCTCAACCGTTACTTTGAATGGAAGTCTATCTTCCGATCCTGACGGAACTGTTGTAACCTATTTCTGGGCTGCTCCGGCAGGAGTTACATTAAACTCGCCATCTGTTGCCAAGCCAACATTCACAGCTCCAGAAGTAACTGCTGATAAAACTTATACTTTCTCGTTGGTGGTCAACGACGGAACGACCAGCTCAACTGCCGATGAAGTAATCGTTACAGTGAAACAGGTCAATAAAGTCCCGGTTGCCAATGCCGGGTTACCTCAAACGGCTAACGAAAGGGCTATTGTTACCCTTGATGGTTCGAGGTCAATCGATCCTGATGGTGATTTGTTGACTTTTAGTTGGATTTCTCCTTATGGCATTACATTAAACAATTCCACGACAAACAATCCTACATTTATTGCCCCTGATATTTCACGCACAACTGGCTATACTTTTACCCTTACAGTAAGTGATGGAGCAGCCAGTGCTACAGCCATAACAATTGTAACAGTAAATCCGGTTACTCCATATTTAATGCTTTCAGCACGATTAAATGGTGAGCTAATTTCTGAATCAAACCTTCACATCCAGTTATTCAAAAAGAATATAAACGTATATGTAGAAAAACCGTGTTTATATGTAATGGAGTCGGGAATATCAAAAATAGCAATGGAACAAGGCGACTGGATTGCTTTGGTAAGCCCTAAAGATTCCAAATCGTTTATTCCAACTTATTCAGGTAATTCGGTTGGATGGGAAAGCGCTCAAACAATTACTATTCCGGACGGAGGGATTGTATCCACTACTATTGATTGTATTCCTGTCAGCTCAAATGTTGAAAATGGAAGTGGAGACATTTCAGGCTACATATATGTTAAAGAAGGAACAAAAAGCATATCTATTATCCAAGGACCACTTGACAATGGCACTCCTGTTTCGGGGGTATTGGTACAGCTATTTAAAAAAGGAGAGAAATTACCAATTTCTACTTGTTTTACCGACACGAAAGGCTTCTATCAGTTTGATAAAATCAGGATAGCTGAGTACGAACTTGTTGTTCAATTGCCGGGATATGCTCAATCAAATAGGCTTCCGGCAAATCTAACAGAATCAGTACAATCAACAGTTGTTTATATTGCTGTGAATACAACCACACAGGTGATTACAAATACCAACCAACAATTGGATGTCTTTACTTTTAAAATCTACCCGAATCCATTTAATGGTCCGGTAACTATTGATATGGGAGAAACTTTGAAAGAACATGCTATTTTATCTGTATTCAATATTCAGGGAGGACTAATAATGCAACAAGAATTATCAGGCCCTATCCAAACTATTGATATGTCTGGACTAGTGCCAGGGTCATATCTGATGAAAGTAAAATCCGGAGAAAATATTCAGTCAAAAATTATTATCAAAAAGTAATACCGCGATATAATTTTCATAATAAATTGGATTTTGCAGCAACCCGGCGTTTGGTAATTACAGACCAAATGCCGGGCTTTATTTTGAAAGAAAGGTAACTTTTCTGCAACATTTTGTACCAATCTTCTGTCAAATCACCAATATGAACGACAGTGAATTAATACGCCTGATTTTAAGCGGGAATATGAATGCCTTTACTTTTTTGGTCAACCGGTACCAGAAACTGGTTGTTCATATTACCGGTCGGTTAATTCAGCGTCAGGATGAACTGGAAGATGTTTGCCAGGATGTGTTTATGAAAGTTTACCAAAACCTCGGAAAATACCGGAATGAATGCAAATTATCGACCTGGATTGCAACGATCGCCTACAACACCAGCATCAATTATTTGCGCAAATTCAAAAAAGGCGATGAGGTTAATCCGGATGACTCGGCAGCTCTTCGAAATCTGACTGATTTTAGAACTGCAGACTATGAACAGACCGACCTGCACCGGTACATCCGCGAACAAATTGAAAAACTGCCTGTTCAATACCGGACAGTGCTGACACTATATCATCTGGAAGAATTTTCGTACCAGGAAATTGAACAAATTACAGGAATGCCCGAAGGAACTGTTAAGAGTTACCTGTTCAGGGCAAAAGCTCTTTTAAAAGAAAAACTTAAGTTTGTAGTTGACGAAAACAGTCTGAAAAGTGTGGAGGAGATTACCCATGAAAAATGAAGAACTGGACCAAATTCTGAATCAGTCCTTTAAAGCAGAACCGCAGTATAAGTTGTCGTTTGATTTCGCCCGCAAGTTAAGTTTTTCTGTTGTTCGGCGCGAACAATGGAAAACCGATATGCGCGAATATTTACTCATTGCAGCTGTAATTGCAGGATTAGTCGGGCTGGTGGCTGGATTCTATTTCTTTGTTGATAAACAAACCAGTTTGTCTGTATTCAAATTTATATCAACCAATTGGATACAGGTTCTTTTAGTCATTTTGCTGCTAAACTTCATCTTGTTTGCCGACCGGGTGCTGTTACGCCTGCTTTTTAACCGCTGGAACCGCGGCTAATCTGCAAGTCTATCCTTTTCTGGGTCTTTTATTACGGAGATACACAATTTGCCCTGTTTCCGGCTCATCACCTGGTTTCATCCGGTTGCGGCGAAGCAGTTTTTTCAGCTTCAGTCCATATCGTTGCGAAATATAATGCATAGTATCATCACTCTCGGTAACGTGTTGTTTGTGACCTTTATCTGCTTTTTTATGCTTGCTTTCAATGTATAGAATCTCGTTAGCCCTTATAGACCTGCCCTTTGCAAAATCGTTATAGGCAGAAAGTTCCCAATCTTTCAGTTTCAGTTCTTTGGTCAAACTTTCATAGGAATCTCCTTCTGCAACAATAACAGTTCGTAGTCGGTTTCGTAATTGAATTTTATGCCGCGCCGAAGGCTTACTTAGTGTTCCATTTTTAAAAACTGGCTTCGGTTGAGACGGAGCTTGCTGAATCGTTGCAACTTGCCGGTTGTCGCCATATTCGTCGTATAAATACAGCTTGTAATCCTCAATAATTTTGATCAGGCGTTCAGCATAAATCGGATCGGTGGCGTAGCCGGCCTTTTTCAGACCTCTTGCCCAACCCGCGTAATCCTTCGGATCAAGCTGAAACAGGAAACTGTAGCGGGCGCTGTTCATCAAAAAGTTTGAATGATCAATATACGAAGCTTCTGCATGGTCATATTTTCGGAAACATTCACCTTTAGCATCGTCGTCATGATAGATTTTCCGGCCTTTCCATTCAGCTTTGCATTTTATTCCAAAGTGGTTATTCCCCTCGGTAGCCAGGCGACTATTCCCGTTTTGCGATTCCCAACAACCCTGAGCCAGCGTGATACTGGCCGGAATTCCGCTTCGTTCCATCTCGGCAATAGCGAATTTATAGTATTTCTGAATGTATTCATCACGGGTGAATTGCGTTTGAGCAAAGCCGGAAATAATCACAAAAAACAGGATAAAGAGTAAGTTACATTTTAGCATATCGGTCGATTGGTATGTCTGCAAAAATAAGAAAATGTTGTAAGGTACGGCAATTGTCAAATCGCAAGTATTAATGTACATTTGCCAAAACTGTTTAATTAATGAAAACGTCGGAAATCAGAATTACAGTATACGAATTCCAATCCATTGAGGAATTATCTGAAAGCGACCGGATACTTCTCGAAGAAGCCCGTAAAATTACCCGGAAGGCCTATGCCCCCTACTCCGGATTTCATGTCGGAGCAGCCATATTACTCGATAATGGCATCCTTGTGAAAGGAAATAATCAGGAAAATTCGGCTTACCCATCAGGAATATGCGCCGAAAGGGTAACCTTATTTTACGCTAATGCCAATTATCCTGAGTCCAAAGTAAAAACCATCGCCATTTCGGCTGCCAAAGATGGAATTTTGGTCAATGAACCAGTCAAACCTTGTGGCGGGTGCCGTCAGGCACTGGCCGAGGCCGAAGTCCGGTTTGACCACCCCATCCGAATTATTCTCGACGGACAGGATTCGATTTTAATGCTGAACGGCGTGGAAAGCTTATTACCCCTGAGTTTTTCGAAAAAAGACTTATAAAAAAAGGATTGTACCCGAAAGTACAATCCTTTAAACCAACACGAACTAAACTAAACTTAAATGATTTCGATCTGACGTGACCAATTTTCCTTGTATTCTGTTTTCTTCGGAAGTTCGATAGTCAAAATTCCATTTTTGTGCGAAGCCTTGATGTTTGCCACATCAACTTCTTTGGGCAGGGCAAACATGCGCTGGAATGTTGAATACCTGAACTCTGAACGAACTACCTTTCCTTTTTCCTTCTCTTCTTTTTTGTCTTTCTTTTCAGAATAAACTACCAGATGGTCGTTTTTCAGATCAATTTTAAAATCTTCTTTTTCGAGGCCGGGAGCTGCAACTTCAATCTCAAACTTTTCGTTGTTTTCGAAGATATTTACAGCCGGAGTCGATTTCCAGGCTCCTTCTTCAATGAAATTCGGAAGCAAATTCGAATTAAAAAATTCATCAAATAAATCCGGCAAGTTTCTGTTTCTAAATACGGGTAACATAGTTTAATCCTCCATACTTTAAGTGATACTTTATTTTTGTTTCTTGTTTTCGGAAGGGTATATTTCAAACCAGATGCCAAATGCTATATTCCTGATATTGAATGTCATAAAATCATTTTTAATGACAAATTTTCTGAACTAAAAAAATCTAAAATGCCAAATTTTCCGAAAACAAGCCGTTTGTAAAACCTGAAAGGGTAAAAAAGACCTGAAACACTTTTTCTCCCAAAAGTTTTGATCTGAATAACTAAAAATCTACATTTGCCCCCGATATTTTACGCAATGGGGTGCCTTCCCGGTGAAAACCGGGGTAATTACAGGCTGAGATCATACCCACCGAACCTGATACGGGTAATGCCGGCGAAGGGATGGCGAAAGTGAACACTTGCCTCATTGGTTATTCATTAACCATTAAAAAACAAAAAAATGAAACGCATTTATTTGACATTGCTTTTGCAATGCGCGGTGTATCTGGCTTTTGCCCAATTTACACTGAAAGGAACGGTAAAATCAGACTCGGGCGAACGGCTGACCGGCGCTGCGATAACACTTTCGAACAGTTTCAACGGAACAACAACCGATGTGAACGGCGCTTACCAGTTTAAAAATCTGAAAGCCGGAAATTACCAGTTAACCATCTCGTTCATCGGTTACGAAAAACAAACACAGGAAGTAAAACTGGGCAGCGACCAAATGATAGATGTCGTGCTGAAACAGGATCATATTCTGGCTGAAGAAGTATTGGTTTCGGCCAGCCGGGTAACCGGGAATATGCCTGTGGCTTTTTCAACCGTTGAAAAGGCGGAAATCAAAAACAATAATCTGGGGCAGGATATTCCTTATTTATTGAGCCTGACACCTTCATTTGTGACGACTTCGGATGCCGGGACCGGCGTGGGTTATACCAATTTTCGGATTCGGGGAACTGATCTGAACCGCATCAACGTAACCGTCAATGGCATTCCAATGAACGATGCCGAGTCGCACGGAACCTGGTGGGTCGACATTCCCGATCTGGCCTCATCGACCGACAATATTCAGGTTCAGCGCGGAGTTGGCACATCAACCAACGGAGCTGCAGCTTTTGGGGCAACAATTAACCTTCAGACAACTACGCTCAACAAGGAAGCTTCGGCTGAATACAGCGCTTCTGCCGGTTCGTTCGGGACTATTAAAAATTCAGTCGCTGTAAGTACCGGGCTGCTCAAAAACAAATTTGCGTTTGATGCCCGTCTTTCCAAAGTTAGTTCCGACGGATTCATCGATCGCGCCTCATCTGACCTGAAATCATTTTTTGTATCCGGCGGATATTTCACAGATCGGACCATTTTGAAGATGAATGTATTTTCAGGATTGGAGGAAACTTATCAGGCCTGGTACGGAATACCTTCGGTTCGTCTGAAAAATGATGAAGCCGGGATGAAACGCTACCTCGATCATTGGTTATGGTCTTCAGGTTCGGAACGTGAAAACCAGATTAGATATGCCGATCTGATCGGCTCAAACAGCAGAACGTATAACCTTTACAATTACGAAAATGAGATTGATCATTATCAGCAGGATCACTACCAGTTCTTGTTTTCACACAAAGTAAGTCCGGCATTCAATGTGAATGCAAGCTTGTTTTACACCAAAGGCAAAGGCTATTACGAAAATTACGAGTATGATGAGAAGTACGAAGACTATAAATTAGTTGCACCAACGCCGGATGCCGTAACTGATTTAATTACACGCAAATGGCTCGATAACGATTTCTACGGGGTGAATTTCTCTTTAAATCGCAAGGAAGAAACGCGCGAATTTATTTTTGGCGGAGGCTACAATATTTACGATGGAAATCATTTTGGAAAAGTAATCTGGATGCAGAATGCGGGAGATTCACCAATGAACTACGAATGGTATCGCGGGACAGGATTAAAAAAAGATTTTAACCTGTTTGCCAAATATAATTACGAGCTGGCCGAAAATCTGAACTTGTTTGCTGATTTGCAATATCGCAAAATTGATTATTCCATTGATGGCACCGATAACGACTTACGCGACCTCACTCAAACACACAATTTTGAATTTTTCAACCCTAAAGTGGGTATTTACTGGAAGTTAAACGAAAAACAAGACTTGTATGCCAACTTTGCCCGTGCCAACCGCGAACCCAATCGAGCCAATTATGTAGATGCTGACCCTTCGGGGAAACAGCCCATCTATGAAACGCTGAGTGATTTTGAACTGGGATATAAATGCACGAATAATCGGTTTGCATTTAGGGCGAATGCATACTACATGCTTTATCAGAACCAACTAATCCTGACCGGTGAAATTAATGATGTTGGCGCACCCATCATGACTAATGTAGATGACAGTTACCGCGCCGGAATTGAATTAATGGCTGGTTTGAAACTGACCGAAAAATTGAAATGGGATGTTAACCTGACTCTGAGCAAAAATAAAATCAAAAATTTCAGCGAATTTGTTGACGACTGGGACAACTGGCCAGCACAGATTGAAAACAAGCTGGGAACAACTGATCTGGCATTTTCGCCTGAAGCAATTTTCAACAGCCGGATTAGCTGGCTCGCCGCTAAAGGTTTAAATATTGACCTGATGTCCTATTCAGTAAGCAAACAATACATCGACAACACATCGAGCAACGACCGAAAGTTGAACGACTATTTTCTGAATAATCTGAAAGTAACTTACCAGGTTCCGCAGAAACTGGCAAAAGAAGTGACCCTTCATTTGCTGGTCAACAACTTGTTTGATGTCGATTATGAAAACAACGCCTGGGTATATTCCTATATGCTGGGAGGCGAACGTTTTGCCATGGACGGATATTTTCCGCAGGCAGGAATTAACTTTCTGGCAGGCCTGAATATAAAATTCTAATTTCCGGCTAAAATCAAAAATGCGACGATAAACGATTCAAAAATGATTTATCGTCTCATTTTTATTCTTCTGAAGCCTGAAATTATGAACTGATACTGGTTACTATTACTGATTCATCTCATTCAGAATCTTCTCCACTTCAGCTTCGGTTTTATGAAGCTTTTCTTTGCAAATACTGATCAGCGCGGAGACTCGGTTAACCTGTTCGGCCAGTTCATCCACATCTAGTTCTTCATTTTCAATCTTTTCCAGAATTTCTTCAATCTCAGTGATTGCTTCCTTATAAGTCACTTTTTTCGTTGCCATCTTAATCTGCTAAAAGTTTGTCGAAATTTAGTCAGTTTCGGGATACTTTGAAGCACTTTTCAAACAAATAATCCATTTGCACACAATCAGAATTCCTAGTAACTTGCATCAACTTAACAATTCATCCAATGGTCGAGAAAGAAATAGCCCTCATCAACAAGCAACTTGAAAGTCTGAATGCCAAAAACTTCGATTTGGAAGCCTGGAAAAGTCACACTATTATTTTTCTGGAGCGGATTTTTGGTAAGGAAAGTACCAAAGTGCGAATGATCAAAGATTTGAAATACGATTATTCGAGCTGGACTTTGCGCGATGCCGCTGGTACGGGCAAAGATGCAGATCCGGTTATCCAGAAAGCCCGCGAAATACTGGAAGCTACCAGGCTGGAGCTCGAACATCTGGGCGTTCCGAAACAGGAAGAAGAAAACCTGAAAATATGGTCGTTGCTTGAGGAAGAAATGACCGGCAAGCAAATCCGCGAGATCAAATTGATTTTACAGTCGGAAGAGCCGGAAAAGATGGAGAAAATTGCCAACATCCTGTACAACCTCGAAAAAGAAAATATGGCAGTGGTCCTCGCCAAACTGCTTGTACCCTGATCAAAAAAGTGCTCAGTTTTCAATCGCAGTTGGAAAATGTTACGAGTTGCAAGATACGGAATACGAGTCCTCGCAACACGAAACAAGTAAATTCAATCCTTCAATCTCTATGAGTACAAAAACCGCCATTGTTATTCTAAACTGGAACGGAGCCAAACTGTTGCATCAGTTTTTACCTTCGGTGACGAAGTACTCCCAGGGTGAATCAACCGATATTGTTGTGGCCGACAATGGCTCAACCGACGAGTCGCTTGAAGTGCTTCGCAAAGAATTTCCGGAGGTAAAAATCCTTGACCTGAAGCAGAACTATGGCTTTGCCCGTGGCTATAACGAGGCTTTAAAATTGGTAGATGCCGACTATTACGTGATTCTGAATTCGGATGTGGAAGTGACTCCGGGCTGGCTGGACGCTCCTATCCGATTGATGGAGGCTGACCCTTTGATAGCAGCCATTCAGCCAAAGATCAGGGCATATCATCAAAAAACTCACTTTGAGTATGCCGGAGCTGCCGGAGGATTCATCGACCGGTTTGGGTTCCCGTTTTGCCGGGGACGCATCTTCAATGAAGTTGAGGAAGATTTGGGACAATATGACAATACCTGCGATATTTTCTGGGCAACCGGCGCCTGCATGTTTGTCCGGGCCCGACAGTTTTATGAAGTTGGTGGTTTCGATGCTGATTTCTGGGCCCACATGGAAGAAATTGACCTGTGCTGGCGATTGAAAAACCGTGGATACCAAATTATTTATACGCCTGAAAGCGCCGTATTTCATGTCGGAGGCGGAACTTTGTCGTACGATAGCCCCCGGAAACTTTATTTGAATTTCAGGAACAACCTTTGGCTCTTGTACAAAAATCTGCCATCAAATAAACTCTTCACGATTTTGTTTTTTCGCATGTTTTTAGATGGCATTGCCGCACTCAAACTATTAGCTGAATTAAACCTGAATGGCATCCGAAGTGTACTAAAAGCCCATCTTCACTTCTATAAATCGCTGCCGGCATTACACAAAAAACGAAAATCGACCTGCCCGAAAAAAGGAAAATCAATTCCCGCAGAAATGCTTAAAAAAAGTATTGTCTTTCAGTTTTATATCGGGAAACGCAAACGATTCAATGAAATTAAATTCTGAAAACTGATCACTTTCGTCAGTCTTTCAAATAATCAATCTGTACCAAATCATTCCAGATCGGGTCTTTGGGCGGACGTGCAACAATTTTGACCGGCACTTTAGTCACGGGGTGAATAAACTCGATTTTGCGGGCATGAAGATGAATACCACCATTTTCGTTGCTTCGGGCAGCGCCGTATTTCAGGTCACCTTTGATGTGCAAACCAATACGGTTGAGTTGAGCCCGGATTTGGTGGTGCCGTCCGGTTTTCAGATCAATTTCCAGAAGGTGAAAATTCTTTAGCGTTGCCACATGCTTGTAATGCAGGATGGCTTCTTTGGAGCCTTTGCGTTCCTTATTATGGGCGTGCGATTTGTTTTTTTCTTCATCTTTTACCAGCCAATGATGCAAAATGCCTTCTTCGTCTTCCGGAAGGGCGTCAACTACTGCCCAGTACGTTTTTTTCATGGCATCTTTATCCTGAAACATCTCATTCAGACGGGCAAGCGCTTTGCTGGTCCGGGCAAAAAGCACAACTCCTGAGGTGGGCCGGTCGAGGCGGTGAGGCGATCCAAGCCAGGCTTCACCGGGTTTGTTGTATTTCACACGAACGTATTCTTTAACCTCATCGATTAACGTTACGTCGCCGGTTTTATCTCCCTGAACGATTTCGCCGCAAGCTTTGTTGACAGCAATAATATGATTGTCTTCGTAAATGATTTCCATTTTTTTGTTTGTGTAATTTGCAAATATTCAACAATCAATATCGAATATCCAATGTTCAAAACCTTCGCATTCCAACTTAAAAACCGAAAACTGAAACTCTTTAGTACTGCTCCCGTTCGTTGGGGAAATCCTGCGACTTCACATCCTGAACGTAGTGATTAACTGCACCCTGAATTTCTTCTGCAAGATTCAGGTATCTTCTCAGGAAGCGTGGTGAAAACGACTGAGAAATTCCCAGCATATCGTGGATAACCAACACCTGACCATCAACTCCTCCTCCGGCGCCAATTCCGATAACCGGAATTCTCAGGGTCTGGGCAACTGTTACTCCCAGTTCTGCTGGAATTTTTTCAAGCACGATAGCAAAACAACCGGCTTCTTCCAGCAATTTTGCATCTTCAATCAGCTTTTGAGCTTCGGCTTCTTCTTTGGCCCGAACTGTATAGGTTCCATATTTATTAATTGACTGCGGCATTAATCCGAGATGCCCCATAACCGGCAAACCTGCATCAATAATTTTCTTAATATCGGTGATGATTTCTTTTCCGCCTTCAATTTTAAGCGCATCAGCGCCGGTTTCTTTCATGATTCGAATAGCCGCATTCAGCGATTCCAGCGGATTTCCCGAACAAGTTCCAAAAGGCATGTCCACCACCACCAGTGCGCGGTTCACCGCTTTTACCACCGACTTGCCATGATAAATCATTTGGTCGAGTGTAATCGGCAGCGTAGTTTCATTTCCGGCCATCACGTTGGAAGCTGAGTCTCCAACCAGAATGATATCGATACCAGCCTGATCGACCAGTTTGGCCATGCTGTAATCATAAGAGGTGAGCATGGCAATTTTTTCGCCTTTCAGTTTCATTTCTGAAAGCACATGGGTGGTAACCCGTTTTATTTCTTTGTGCACTGACATAACCTTTTCTTTTAAATCAGGCAACAAAAGTAAGAATTAATAGTTTGGAATTTCCAGATTCGTTCAGACTTTAATTTTAGGAACACCTCTGCTAAAATAAAGAAGCCGGCTCCATTGAACCGGCTTCTTTATTTTTATACCCTAAGGAAAATATTCTTTTTGTACATGTAATAGAGCAACATCCAGACCAGCATGATGCTTCCTGCAACGCTGAAGACACGACCAAAATCGTCCCAAAGCACAGTCCATCCGAACAGGTATTTTGCGGTTCGTCCAACATCTACCAAATCATACAGGAGGTAAATAAAAATTGAATTCATACCAATAACCCGAAAGAAAAACGACCATTTCTTCCATCCTTTTACGTCAATGATCCAGTAAAAACAAGTCATCAGCAAAAAGCCAATTCCACTGGTGAGCAGGTTAAACGGAGTAGTCCAGCAAGCCTTGATGATGGGATAAAAGGTACTGAGCAGTAAGGCAACAACAATGGATGAACCGCCTGTTATTCCAATCAGTTTCAGTTTTTGCTGATCGGATATCTTTTTATCACGCAGCAGATGACCGGCGACAGTACCCATCAGGGTTACCGCTGTGGCCGACACGATACAAAGCAATCCTTCCGGATCAAACGGCCCGCCATATAAACGGCCCGGCAGTAACATCCGATCGATGTATCCATTGATGCAACCTTCAGGAGTAAGTACTCCGGCGCCAATTCCTGGAACCGGGATCAGCAGCTGAATGATGCTGATTCCGACCATTAGTCCACCCAGCCAATAGAGCCTTTGACGAAATGATTTACTGTAAATGACTATTAAAGAGGCAAACATGTACGCCAGCCCGATCTGCCCGAGTACTGAAGCAAACCGTGGATGTTCAAATCCATTGCTAAAGACCCCGTTATAAATCAATCCCAGCAAAACAAGAATAAAACCGCGCTTCACGGCTTTTTTGGTCAATTCTGCCTTTGGAACTTTCTTCTCCAGTTTCGAAACTAACGCAAAAGGGATTGCAACCCCGCTGATAAACATGAACAGCGGGAAAATCAGGTCCTCGAAGTGAAAACCGTCCCATTTCACGTGTTCCATTTGGCCGGCGAGAACTTTCAGCCAGCCAGCTCCGGTATATTTGGCCAGAACTGCTACCAGATATCCTCCCCCGGTTATCCAGAACATATCAAATCCACGAAGTGCATCGAGCGAAAGCAGGCGTTCACGTTGAACGACAGGTGAAGGTTTGTGTTTCATAAGTTAAGGTTTAAGATGAGTATGAAACGGGCATGTTCATTATACACAAATGCGAATAAATATTTTACATGCGAGTTCCATGCGGTAATTAGAAACTAAAAAATAAGCGCATGAAAATAATCATTTCAGGAATATAAATTGGGAAACCTGATAATTTAACTTTTTTAGATCTTTGGAGAACTTCATTTCCCTGATTCCACTCCGCTTGCTTCTTCCGTCGTGGCATTCGCAAATAAAAAATGGCAATGCCCTCCTGTTCCGCTGTCTTTTTGTCACCCAAAATGTCAGGATAATCCCGTGCCAAAAAATTCGGGTGTCAATTTTGCCAGATTTTGACTGTCAGTTTTTATGGCACACCGATTGATTAAAACTGCTCATGTTTGAATTTTCAGAAAATAACAAGTTTAAAAATATCATAAAATGGGAAAAATTATTGGAATTGACTTAGGTACCACCAATTCGTGCGTATCGGTTATGGAAGGAAACGAACCCGTTGTTATTCCTAACAGCGAAGGTAAACGTACCACCCCTTCAATTGTGGGTTTTGTTGAAAACGGCGAGCGAAAAGTTGGCGATCCGGCCAAACGTCAGGCCATTACGAACCCTGCAAAAACAGTATATTCTATCAAGCGATTGATGGGTGAAAGTTTTTCTAATTTAGCCAATGAAATTAAAAGGGTTCCTTATACCGTAGTTCAGGGCGACAACAATACACCCCGCGTTGTAATTGAAGACCGCAAATATTCACCGCAGGAAATATCGGCCATGGTTCTTCAGAAAATGAAAAAAACTGCAGAAGATTATCTCGGTCAGGAAGTAACTGAAGCGGTCATCACCGTTCCGGCATACTTCAATGATTCGCAGCGTCAGGCAACCAAAGAAGCCGGCGAAATTGCAGGCTTGAATGTGCGCCGTATCATCAACGAACCGACAGCCGCAGCCTTGGCTTACGGATTGGATAAAATGCACCGCGAAATGAAAATCGCCGTATTCGATCTGGGTGGAGGTACTTTTGATATCTCGATTCTGGAACTGGGCGATGGAGTATTTGAAGTAAAATCAACCGACGGAGATACCCATCTGGGTGGCGATGACTTCGACCAGACGATTATCGACTGGCTGGCTGCCGAATTTAAAAACGACGAAGGAATCGATTTGCGTCAGGACCCGATGGCTTTACAGCGTTTGAAAGAAGCTGCTGAGAAAGCTAAAATCGAATTATCGAGTTCAACTCAGACTGAAATCAACCTGCCATACATTATGCCAGTGAATGGTATTCCGAAACACCTGGTTAAAACGCTTACCCGTGCCAAATTCGAACAATTAGCCGACAAACTGATTCAGGCCACGATGGAACCTTGCCGCAAAGCATTAAAAAATGCAGGCGTACAAGCCAGCGAAATCGATGAGGTCATCCTGGTTGGAGGTTCAACCCGTATTCCTGCAGTTCAGGAAAAAGTACAGCAGTTATTCGGGAAAGCACCTTCGAAAGGTGTAAATCCCGACGAAGTGGTTGCCATTGGCGCCGCTATTCAGGGTGGTGTGCTGACCGGTGAAGTGAAAGATGTGCTGTTGCTCGACGTTACCCCGCTTTCGTTAGGTATCGAAACCATGGGTGGCGTGATGACCCGCCTGATTGAGTCGAATACAACGATTCCTACGAAAAAAACAGAAACATTCACTACTGCATCAGATAATCAGCCTTCAGTTGAGATTCACGTGCTGCAAGGCGAACGCCCCATGGCGAACGGCAACAAAACAATCGGCCGTTTCCACCTCGACGGACTGCCACCGGCACCGCGTGGTATCCCGCAAATCGAAGTAATTTTCGACATCGATGCGAACGGTATCCTTCATGTGACGGCAAAAGATAAGGCAACCGGAAAAACCCAGTCAATTCGTATTGAAGCATCTTCAGGTTTGAGTGATGATGAAATTAAACGGATGCGCGACGAAGCTGCAGCGAACGAAGCCGCCGACAAAGCTGCCCGTGAAAGAGTGGACAAACTGAACCAGGCTGACAGTCTGATTTTCCAGACTGAAAAACAATTGAAAGAGTTTGGCGACAAGTTGCCAGCCGACAAAAAAGGTCCGATTGAAGCAGCTTTAGCTAAACTGAAAGAGGCACACAAAGCTCAGGACATTGCTGCCATTGACGCTGCAACCGCCGAGTTGAATACTATTTTCCAGGCTGCATCACAGGAAATGTACAATGCACAGGCTGGCGGCGCACAAACTGATCCCAATGCAGGTCAACAGGCCAATGCAGGCGGAAGCAACAAACAAGATGGCGAAGTAACCGATGTCGATTTTGAAGAAGTCAAGTAAAAAATTGTAAGGCCACGAGATCTCATGGCCCTACAAAACCTGATATAAAAGCCCTGACGGATTTCCTGTCGGGGCTTTTTGCGTTTAATCAAATTAAATAATTCCAAATTTTTAACGATTTTTTTCATTAAACACAAAAAAACAGCTTCAACACTTGACTTATATATACCTTTTGAGTTATTTTTATACTCGTTTTCATGACAGAAAATCAATACAAACTTGAGTTAAGTACTGATTAGTTTGGTTTGAAGCCTGTTTTCAACGAAAAGAACTCGAACATTTTTTTGTGACTGAGGAGGCGAAGCTGTGAAGAGCAGTTTTCAACTTCTTGTTTTTCAGACTAAACCCTTTCATTTATCCAACACACCTAAAACACCGTACTTCAATATCCCATACCTGTCAAATGATTGAAAGCATCATTACATCTAAAACACGCATTAAGCTACTGCTCAAATTTTTTCTGAACAGTCAAACCACAAGCTATTTAAGAGGTCTGGAGGCTGAATTAGGCGAGTCAACCAATTCAATCAGGGTGGAACTAAACCGGCTTGAAAATGCGGGATTACTTAATTCGTCGAGCGAGGGCAACAAAAAAATGTTTTTCGCCAACACACAACATCCCCTGTTCTCTGAGATCAACAGCATCCTGAGAAAAATTTGTGGGTATTGATCAGATCATCGATCGAATTACCAGCCAGATTGGGCGATTTACAGGCAGCTTACCTCACCGGCGATTTTTGCTATAGGTAAAGATTCGCAAATTATTGATCTGGCCCTGGTTGGGGAAAAGCTCGACAGGGTTTTTATCGATACGCTGATCGAAAAAAGCGGAAAAACTTAATTAATCGCCGAAATCAAATACCTTATTCTGACTGGCGATGAAAATGGGCCCCAATATTATGGCAATAAGCCCTGTGCTATTAATCTGGGAGAATAAATAGCAGAAGCTTGTCAGTCCATAAAAACCTAAACAGAAAATAAGGAAAATAAAAAACTCAACATTCCAAATATGAATGCAGCAGCCTCATTACTTGAAAAAATAAACCACAACAAAGAAGTTGTCGGAATTATTGGTTTGGGCTACGTCGGACTTCCTCTGGCTGTAAATTTTGCTGAAGCCGGAATAAAAGTCATCGGATTTGACAAAAACCAGGAAAAGGTAAGCAAAATCAATCGTGGCGACAATTACATTAAAGATATCCGTGATGCTGTTTTGCGTGAAGTGGTCAGCAATATCAAACTTGAAGCTACTACCGAGTTCTCCAGAATTGGGGAATGTGATGCTTTGCTGATCTGTGTTCCTACGCCATTGGATAAAATTCAGGAAGCCCGATATGAGCTACATCGAATCAGCGTGTGTCTCTATCGGACGAAATATGAAGACCAGGCACATTTATCAGCCTGGAAAGTACAACTTATCCTACCACAACCGAAGATCCTGATGCTCCCCCATTCTTGAATGTGAATCGGGACTTAAACACAACGAGGATTTTTGGCTGGCTTACTCGCCTGAGCGGGTTGATCCCGGGAAACCTGAATTTTCACACACGAAATACCCCCAAAGTATTGGGAGCCATGTCGGAGGAAGGATTGAATATTGGAGAAGCCCTTTATCTGAAGGCAGTTGATACTATTCACAAAGTGAGTTCACCGCGTGTAGCCGAAATGGTAAAGATCCTTGAAAATACTTATCGCCTGGTAAATATCAGTCTGATTAACGAACTGGCATTATTGTCGGGTAAAATGGGCATTGATATCTGGGAAGTGATTGAAGCAGCCAAAACCAAACCATTCGGGTTTCAGGCATTTTATCCGGGACCTGGCATTGGCGGACACTGCATTCCTCTTGATCCGTTTTATCTGGAACATATTGCGAAGAAATATGATTTTGATTTAAGCATGATTCATACGGCAGGCCACATCAACATGCGGATGCCTCATTACATGCAGATTAAAATTGCTTCAGCCCTGAATCAGCATCAAAAAGCTGTAAATGGAAGTAAAATTCTTTTCCTGGGGGTGGCTTACAAACCAAACATTGATGACGAACGCGAATCGCCTGCATTGGAAATCATGGATATTGTGGCAAAGAAAGGTGGTTTGGTCAGTTACAACGATCCGCATATTCCTTCGGTCACTACTCATGCAGGTAGAAAATATCAATCGGTTCAACTGGATGAAAAAGCATTAAAAGAAGCAGATGTTGTTGTTCTGACAACCAATCATTCAGCATTTGATGTTGAATTTATCCAGCAACATGCCCGGCTGATTGTGGATTTACGGAACATGATTCAGGGAAAAAGCGAGAAGTTATTTAAGCTATGATAGCAAAACAATCCCCAATGACAAATTTACCCACAAAAACTGCACTCATTACCGGTGTTACCGGTCAGGATGGTGCTTATCTGAGTGAATACTTATTGAAAAAAGGATATTTGGTGCATGGAATCAAACGCCGGGCGTCACTGTTTAATACCGATCGCATCGACCATATTTATGAAGATCCGCATGTAGAGAATCAACGGTTTAAGTTGCACTATGGCGACCTGACCGACAGCATGAACCTGACCCGCATCATTCAGGAAACACAACCTGATGAAATTTATAATCTGGCAGCTATGAGTCACGTAGCTGTAAGTTTTGAAACTCCTGAATATACAGGTAACGCTGATGGATTGGGAACGTTACGCATTTTGGAAGCCGTACGCCTGCTGGGAATGTCTTCAAAAACGAGGATTTACCAGGCTTCCACTTCCGAATTATACGGCATGGTACAACAAGTTCCTCAAACCGAAATAACTCCTTTTTATCCACGTTCGCCTTATGCCGTGGCCAAGCTGTATGCCTACTGGATCACCGTGAATTACCGCGAAGCTTATGGAATGCATGCAAGCAACGGGATATTGTTTAACCATGAATCACCCATCCGTGGAGAAACTTTTGTGACACGTAAAATAACCCGGGCGCTTAGCCGGATTGCATTGGGAATGCAAAATGAAGTTTATATGGGGAATCTGTCGTCGAAACGCGACTGGGGACATGCCAAAGACTATATCAAAGCCATGTACCTCATCCTTCAGCAAGATCAGCCCGACGATTACGTGATAGCAACCGGTATTACCACCACTATCCGCGACTTCATCCGGATGGCCTGTAACGAAATCGGCCTGGAAGTAAGTTTTGCCGGTGAAGGAGCCGATGAAAAAGGCTATCTGTCGGGAGTGGATGAAAAGCTTTTCATAGAGAAAGTTGGTAAAAAATATCTCGAAGGAATTAAAGCCAGAATCAGTCCTTCAATCATTCAATCATTCAATCATTCAGCCCTTCAATCCTTCAATCCTTCCGTCATAGTCTCCGTCGATCCCAAATATTTCCGTCCTACCGAAGTTGACTTGCTCATTGGTGATCCAACCAAAGCGAAAACCAAACTGGGCTGGGAACCGCAGTACGATCTGGATGGCCTGATTAAAGACATGATGCAGTCGGACATCAAACTGATGAAGAAAGATGCCTGGCTCAAAGAAGGTGGCTACCGGACAATGAATTACTTCGAATAAACATTATGGATAAAAAGAATAAAATATATATCGCCGGGCACAGTGGATTGGTTGGATCGGCAGTAAGAAAAGTGCTCGGGAGCAAAGGTTATTCGAATCTCATTCTGCGCGCCCATAAGGAACTTGATTTAACGAATCAGCAGGAAGTCGCTGATTTTTTTGCCTCCGAAAAACCCGAATATGTTTTCTTAGCTGCTGCAAAGGTTGGTGGTATCATGGCCAACAATACCTACCGGGGACAATTCATCTACGAGAACCTGATGATTCAAAATAATGTCATTCATGCCGCGTACCTGAATGGAGTAAAGAAATTACTGTTTTTGGGAAGTACCTGCATTTATCCGCGGGAAGCTCCACAGCCTATGTCCGAAGATTGCCTGCTTACCGGACCATTGGAATACACGAACGAACCGTACGCGATGGCAAAGATTGCAGGCATCAAGCTGTGCGAGAGCTACAATCTGCAATACGGCACCAATTACATTTCGGTAATGCCAACCAATCTTTATGGTCCCAACGACAATTTCGATCTGGAAAAATCGCATGTCCTCCCTGCCCTCCTCCGGAAAATTTATTTAGGAAAGTGTCTGGAAGAAAACAATTGGGATGCAATGCGCAACGATCTGAACAAACGCCCCATCGAAGGAATTTCAGGCAACAATACGAATGAAGAGATTTTGACAATTCTTTCAAAATACGGAATCCGTCAGAATCCGTCAGAATCCATGCAATCTGTGTCTGTGGAAATCTGGGGAAGCGGATCGCCCATGCGTGAATTCCTTTGGAGCGAGGAAATGGCCGACGCCTGTGTCTTCCTGATGGAGCATGTGAACTTTCAAAACACCATTCGCAGTAATTCGCACACGGATGAAGTTCGCAACACCCATATCAACATTGGTACAGGTCAGGAAATCTCTATCCGCGACCTGGCTTTACTGATTAAAAAGACAGTTGGGTTTAAAGGTGATCTCGTCTTCAATAGCTCAAAACCCGACGGAACGCTTCGGAAACTTACTGATGTAAGTAAATTACACGCATTGGGCTGGCATCACCGCATTGAAATAACCGAAGGTGTAGAACGACTGTTAAATTGGTATTTGGCCCCCCTTCCATAATCTATAAACGCAATCTTTTCGTGTTAATTTGTTCAAATTCGCTTAATTAAGTAATGAGAACAATTTATTGTCGTATTTTATTCTTGACTCACCCCAAGCTCGCAGTGCTTGCTTTGCCCCTCTCTCGCGAGAGAGGGGGGGACGTCCGCCTTGCGGACGTGGGGTGAGTCAAGGAAACAATGAATTTTAAATGCGACATTTATTTATTTCTACAACTTAGTATATGACAAGAAAAGTATTTGTATCTGGTGTTTATGATATGCTTCATTCGGGGCATGTGGCATTCTTTCAGGAAGCCTCATCACATGGCGACCTTTATGTAGGCCTTGGCTCTGATGAAACAGTGCTAAAGCTGAAAGGACGAAAGACCATCAACACCAATGCTGAAAGGCTTTACATGGTTAAATCGATTCGCTTTGTGAAAGATGCCTGGGTTAATTCCGGCTCCGGATTAATTGACTTTGAAAAAGAAATTAAAGAGCTAAAACCCGATATATTCTTTGTTAATGAAGATGGATTTACGCCCGACAAGCAGGCACTTTGCTCCGAACTAGGCATCGAACTGATTGTTTCCCGGCGAATACCAAAACACGGATTACCTGTACGATCGACCACTGCCTTACGAAGCGAATGTCGTATCCCTTTCCGGCTTGATCTGGCAGGAGGATGGCTCGATCAACCTTTTGTTTCCCAACACTACCCCGGACCGGTAATTACCATTTCAATTGAACCCGATTATGACTTTAACGACCGGAGCGGAATGTCTTCCAGTACACGCAAGAAAGCCATTCAACTGTGGCAAACCGATATTCCCGAAGGTGACCCGGAGTTACTGGCCAAAACGCTGTTTAGTTTTGAAAATCCACCGGGAACCAAATATATTTCGGGCTCGCAGGATTCTATTGGCATTGTAATGCCCGGAGTTAACCGGCTCGATTATGAAAGCGGTCAATACTGGCCATCGGAAATCACCAAACTGACCGATCGGGCAACCCTGGAATTCATAGAAAAACATTTGTGGTTTATTACGCTTTCGCCCAGAAACAATGATTTTGATGTATTGTCAGATACTCAATTAACTATGGAAAATGCCAAAGCTTTAGCCGACGCAGCCAACGATTGCTGGCAAGCCATTGTTGGAAAAAATCTGAAAGCATTTGGAGAAGCTTTCCGGAAGAGTTTTGAAGCACAAATTACAATGTTCCCGCACATGGTTAATTCATCGATTTTGGAACAGCTGGAAGAATATAAACCGATGTCGCTGGGATGGAAACTAAGCGGCGCCGGTGGTGGCGGCTATCTGGTTCTGGTTTCAGACAAACCAATACCGAATGCTATTCAAATCAGGATCAGAAGATAATTGGCATCTCAATAAAACTTAACAATTGAATTAGGCTTTTAGCAAATATCGTCAGATGCCAGAGGCATCAAATGTTTATAGAAAAATTGAAGTGAGTATAGGTTCGACCCCGATGGGGTCGCACGTTCTCGCACCGAATATTTTCTATAAACATACCAACCCGCTGGGTTTGTGAAATGCTTCGTGTATTAAATAAATGCCTAATTCAACTTAACAAAAAATATAAAAAGAAATAATTATCTCATCTGTTTAACTCATCTTTTTAGTTTTATTTGTTAAATCATTGCATAAGTACTTGACTTTGATTGTAATGTTTATTAAATTTATACAAAACTTTAAGCTGTTAAAGTTTAGATTTAATTAATAACCATTTAAACAATCAAAAAAATGAGTACAAATTCGCCCCGCAATTTTAATTGCAAAGATTACTACTGATGCGTTAAAATTGATCATTAAATAAATCATATTGTTCTTTGAAATTTTGATTGACTTCTAATTCAGTGATTAGCTCCTTTACAGGTGCTTTGTCAAATACAGATATGCCTAAGATTTGTATTATCTCATAAATAGACAGTTCGCTTTTGAGTGAATATTTGACATATGCGACAATTAGATATGTACAGATAGCTACCCAGATATGGATGGCTACCGCATTTTCTGAGTGACCCCAGAGTGTCTTTATCGTCAGATTTTGTTTTATCCATTTAAAGAACACTTCTATTTGCCAACGGTTACGGTACAGATAAGCAATTTCCATTGCCGATACTTCGAAGTTATTACTCAGGAAAACGAGCAATATTTTTTTCTCATCATCGTAATATTCAACCAGTCGAAGCATTTGGGGATAAAGCTTTTTAGACTTATACCCATTTAGGTTTATAGTCTTATCGCTTCTTAATCCGGTGTTTTCATCAATGTTGTAATTGCACTCAACAACCGAGTAATCTAATGTCACTTTTGCTCTTGTAACAAAGAATGCACCTGCTCTGTGAATAATGTATAAAGCGGCAAAATCAACATACGCTTTATCCATCAGATATATTGCTTCAGGGATGGGGACCATAATATCCAGCACATTGCTATCGTGGTATTTGCCATCTGTGATAAATATAAATGCAGGAATGCTTCCTCTTAAATCGAGTAATGTATGAATCTTTACAGCTCCCCGAGAGTACTTGCCTTTAGCCCAACTAAATAGCTTAATGCTTAAAGATATGGTTGTTGAATCAAGTGCAAAAATGTCGTTGTCAATATCAATATTTGAGATTCGACTGTTTGCATATAATGGTCGGACCAGCTCTATCAGGTACTCACCAAAATCAGCAAAAATCCTCCAATCTCTTCGCTCGTTTGCACGTGAAAGGGTAGACTGATTGACATTTTGCTTAATGCCCAAATGATAAAGTTTGTTTTTATGGGCTTTCAAGCAAGTACAAATATCTCTTAATGAATTCCGGGAAGTGAGTTGACCAAAGAAAAGTTGGACAAACTGGTTCCAACAGTTCAAATCCCTAACATGGTAATCTCCTTGGTAACGCTCGACACATCTTTCAAACTCGTATTTGCTGACAAACTGTAATAGCTGAGCGAAAACATATTTTCCTGAATTCATAATCTTGCACTTATAATGCGCAAAACTATAAGTCAATTCAAATCAAAAAACCAAAGAACGCTTGTATGATTTTAATATATAGCCATTTACACAAGTTTATGAAAAATTAACGCATCACCAGTATGCAAAGATGAAGAGTTACCCGTCGTTTGCGGGTTTGTGGCTTTTAGCCTGAAGCGTGATCTGCCTGACTTTTCGGAGTATTCTCCCCAGTTTAATGAAGCATATCTTGCCGGTTATGAAACAAAAATTGACATTGTTCAGGAGTTGGTTCAGCCAAAATCAGAAACTACTGAAATTAAACTGATCACTGAACGGATTTATGCCACACTGGATGGATTAACTCCGCCGATTAATTACATAAGCGGTTACCTCGACCTGGCCGAAAACACTGTACCAATCTCGGCAACCGATTTTGGATTGACCGGATTACGTAAAAGCGCTAAAATGCGCGATGTGGAAAGCGTGCTGAAGTTCCTGCGTACTGTAACGGGAAATATTGACAAATACAAGGTTGAGTTAACCGCCAAAGGACTTACCGAAGCTGTGATCTCGAAATTTACTGATGCTAAGACTTCACTGGCCGACGATAAGCAGAAAAAGTATGAACTGGGTTCGAACCGTATGGCTATAGTTCAAAATAATCTTGAATTATTAAATGAGCTGTATGATCAATTGACGGAAATTTGCAGAATCGGAAAAATCCTGTACAAACAGGCCGATGCAGCCAAGCTGAAAGATTATACCTTTTCACATCTGATGAAACAGGTACGCCGGGTTGAAAAGGCCGAAGATGAAAAGCCAGCGGAACAATCCGTTGAAGCGCCTGCCCCGGAGAATTAAGGGGTAAGCCTGATATTAGCATGTAACGTGAATCAAGGATCGGATTTTTAAGCCCAAAGGATTGAAATGATTATTGAAAATGGCGGAATAAGCGCCCTGAAACCATTAAGTGGTGACATAGTCTTATCATGCCTTCCGACATTTTCAGTTTTTTTCATCCTATTTTGCGATAAAGTAACAGATACAATTCATGTCGCATTTTTTAATTACTCATCCCAAAGTCCGCAAGCGGCCTTCTCCTCCCTCGGGAGCTACTCTTTATACATATCTTTTTAACGTTTGGTAATGAAAGAGTTTCAATTTTTAGTCCTGAAAGGACGGCATAGATTAGCCCAGGGCAATCCCGGTAAGACCGGGAGTCGCCCTGGGTTAGAGAATGGGTTTGAAATTCGTCCGCATGAAATGGTTTATCAATGAAAATTCCTTCATTCGGACGAAATGGAGCAACTGTTTATTTGTTTATAAGGCCATTCTATTCCGTCCTGGATTGCTTTTTTCTTTCTTCAACTATTTCACGCGGACGGTTTTTCTTCTGCATCCTCTACCCAGGGTGGCGTTTCGGATCGTTCCTCCCGAAACTTTACCCTAGGCTATGATCCGCCAGCTGGCGGATGGCCTTTCAGGCCGGAAGAAAATTTTGACATCAACTTGTGTATAAAGAGTAGCTGCGAGTAAAGAGGGATAAAGCATCGAACGATGCGGTGGGGTGAGTCAGGATGACAGAACAATTTTATATGCGACATTTATTTATTCTTTTAACTTACCTTATCGTGCCTCTGGTATTCGCATACGATATATCGCTTTAATCCTTAATTCGCAGCTGTAATAAAACAGGGATAAAGGGCAGGCAAACCCAATGCCGCCCTTCATCCTTCTTAAAATTAAGTGTAAAATCACATTAATCTGCCAAAAACAATCGTTCGGTGCAGATTTTACACTCAACCCAATCATTTTTGCATCAAAAATCTTCTTTTGGCCTTCTTAACGCGGTTATACCTCGTCTAAAGGAGGTAAAACCGATTCTAAAGAAGGAAATATGAATTCTGAACCGGGAAGTAGCGATTCTGAAATGAGAAGTAAGCATTCTGAAGAAGGAAGTAACGATTCTGAAGAGAGAAGTAATTATTTTGAAGGAAGAAGTAGCGGTTCGAAAGAAGGAAATAACAATTCTGAAATGAGAAGTAAGTATTCTGAAGAAGGAAGTAACGATTCTGAAGAGAGAAGTAATGATTCTGAAGAAGAAGATATTTAATTAATCCAATAAGTAATTTATTTTAATAAACATTTTATGAATAATCCAATAAAAATTCTTATTACTGGAGGAACTGGCTCTTGGGGTAATGAGCTAGTTCATCAGTTAATCGATCTGCCTAATATAGAAGAAATCCGCATATATAGCAGGGGAGAACACAAGCAAGTAATGATGAAAAGAAATTTTCATGACAAAATTGATAAACTCCGGTTTATAATAGGAGATGTACGGGATAAAGAAAATTTAATTAATGCGATGAAAGATGTTGATAAAGTTTTTCATATGGCCGCATTAAAACACGTTCCTGTGTGTGAAGAAAATCCTTATGAAGCAGTAAAAACTAATATTATTGGTACTCAAAATGTTATAGATGCTGCGCTTGTAAATAATATTTCTAGAGTTGTCTTTATTTCAACAGATAAAGCAGCTGACCCACTCAATTTATATGGGGTAACAAAAGCTTGTGCTGAAAAATTGATTATTAACGCGAATAATCTATCTAAAGATACTGATTTCATATGTCTCCGCGCTGGGAATGTTTTAGGAACAAATGGGAGTGTCGTCCCTCTTTTTATTGAACAGATTAATAAAACGAACACTATTACGATAACACATCCTGAGATGACAAGATTTTTTCTTAGGGTAGAAGATGCCATACGTTTAGTGCTCAGAGCCGAAAAAGAGGCAATTGGTGGTGAAATCACTGTAGTTAAAATGCCGGCATGCAAGATAATCGATTTAGCAAAAGTTATTATTGAAGAATTTGGCAATGAAAAGACACAAATAAAAATTATTGGAATACGCCCTGGGGAGAAAATACATGAAGTTCTAATTACACGTCATGAAAAAGATCATGTAATTCAAAAAGGTGATTGGTTTGTAATTTTACCTATGATAAACATTGGTAAAATAAAAAAATATTATCAAAACATTGAATTAACAAATTTGGAAAATGAATATTCATCTCTTAATGCCGATCAGCTTACACAAACTGGAATTCAAAGAATGTTAGAGTTGGGAGGGTTTTTAACAGGTAATTTCAAATCTGAGTTATCTGAATTGGGACCAGATGACTTACTAAATTATTTCAAAAAAGAGGGTTGGTTGCAATAATATTTTGCAAGAAGTTTTTAAATATTTGAATTTTAAAATGGATATAATTATTCTTGGGAGCAAAGGTATGCTTGGACAGATGGTAACTTCCTATTTTTCAAGCATCAAGAAATATAATATATTAGTATACGACGAGCATTTCTCTCACCAGAATTATTTCAAATGGGGATCATTTATACATGATTATCCTAATGCTGTAATAATAAATTGTATTGGTAAAATAAAACAAAAATCAGACGATTTATCTGAATTGATATTTACAAACTCAATCTTGCCTCTGGCAATTTCCGGCTTAATTGGGGAAAACAATTATTTTGTGCATGCTAGTACTGATTGTGTTTTTGATGGTAAAAAAGGATCTCCATATTTAAGTTTAGATTTGACGAATGCTTTAGATGGGTATGGCTGGTCGAAAAGAATTGGGGAAATTGGACTTTTGAATAATAGTAATATTTTAATACCACGGGTATCAATTATTGGTCCCAACAACTCACCAAATGCGACTGACCTACTAAGTTGGGTTTTGAAAAATCCCAATGGTTCTCAATTAACCGGATTTGTCAACCATCTTTGGAATGGGATTACAACTTTGGAATGGGCCAAACAAATTGAAAAACTTGTTACAAGTAGAGATCTTAACGGAATTGTCCATTTAGGATCAGAACAATATCATAGTAAATATGAAATGCTATTATTGTTTAACCAATATTTCAAGAAAGATTTTACCATTTTAGCAAAAAATCATCCTGAAGAAATTGACAGAAGACTAAAACCTGACATTGTTTGCAGTTCGCTAGAAAATCAAATGGTTGAATTGCTTAAAAGTAAATTTATCAAGCTTGATAATTATTAAAACATATCTGCTCTTATCGAAAAAATGAAAAAATTCATTCCTTCAAGTATAATTGAGCAAATTAAGAAAAGACCTGGGGTATTGAAAATTTTATCTAATATTAGCTGGCTAATATTAGATAAAATTTCCATACTTGGAGCGGGTCTGATCTTAGGCATATTTGTGACCCGATATCTTGGACCAAAAAACTATGGTCTTTTAAACTATGCGAGCGCTTTCTCAGCAATCGCAGGAGCATTTGTTTCCCTAGGTTTGGAGAGTATCGTTATAAAAGAATTAGTAAAACACCCGATAAAGAAGGATGAGATTTTAGGTAGCGCATTCTTTATGCAACTTGGCGCTGGATTTTTTGCATTCATTTTAAATATCTTACTTATTTCAATTATCAAATCGGGTGATTATATTATATTATATTTGGTAACCTTATCCAGTCTCGGATTTCTTTTTAAATCCATAAATGTAATTGATTTGTACTATCAATCTCAGGTTAGTGTTAAGTATTCATTATGGGCACGAAATGCATCATTCTATCTAATATTGGTAGTAAAAATCGTTCTGTTAGTTAAAAAAGCATCCGTTATTGCATTTGCTATGGCTACCGCCATAGAGGGAATTCTATCGTCAATATTTCTAATTCTGGCTTACAAAAAATATAGTCGTTCATCCATATTTACATGGAAGTTCAATAATACCCTCATGGGTCAGTTATTCAAGGAAAGCTGGCCGCTTATTTTTGCATCAGTAGCATCTATCATTAACATGCGAATAGATCAGGTTATGCTAGGTACTATGTTAGATGAAAAGACAGTGGGGATTTATGCTGCAGCAACCCGGATATCCGAACTATGGTTAATGGCGCCTATGATTATTGGAGCCTCCATTTATCCCTCAATGGTTGCAGCCAGAGAAGTAAGTTTTGCATTTTTCAAAAATCGCGTATATAAAATAACCCTTAGTATGGCTTGTGTTGCAATTCCTTTTGCATTGATTGTTTCATTTTTTTCAAACCAACTCATTCAACTCCTATATGGTAATGCGTATACAGGAGCAGGCATTCTACTTTCCATTCATATATGGACCGGATTTCCTTATGTTGTAGCTTTTGCTTTAGGTCAGGTTTTTTATATAGAAAAATTGACACGCTTGTCTTTATACACTGCAATTTATACCGTAATTTCAAATATTACTTTAAACTATCTTCTTATTCCCAAATTTGGAGCTGTTGGTTCTGCAGGAGCATCTTTGTTTTCTGCTATATCATCCTTTATTCTTTCGATGATTTTACTTAATAAGCACACAAAAATCTTTCATAAAACTGATGTCAGATGATGTATTACATCTTAACACAGGACATATATTTGTACTATAAATTTGATTATTTTTTTCAATAAAAAACCTTTCAATATTTTTCAAATAAGACAGTTAAAGCAGTTAAAATAAATTGATACATTATGGAGAAACCTAAAAATAAATCGGCGGTGGTTTTCGGACTGACAATAAACCATCTTTTTGCAGTAGCCAGTGTCATGATGGACTTAAAAAAACATTGCCCGAATATTGCTGATGAGATTGTAATTTTCTACGACAATGAAATAAAAGAAAAAGATCAAATCTTGCTATCATCAATATTACCAACAAGATTCATAAAGTATATGTTCCCAATTGAAGATACCACCATTTTTAATCAGGGAACATTTAAGTACTTCTCAAAAATGGTTTTTTCGAAATATGAATGTTTACGGCTTCTCAATGAATATGAAAAAGTGCTATGGCTAGACTATGATATCGTAATAACAAAAGATATTTCTGAGCTTATGACAACCTGCGATTCAGGTATAAAAATGATGCCAAGCCCGGGCTGTCCAGTTAGAAAGCAGTTGCATGAACCAATAAGCGATTATAACATGGAGGCAGAAGCTATTTGTGCAAGCACTTTTGTTTTCCAGGATCATCTAAAGGATTATATGAACCTTTATGAATTCTGTTACGAAAAATTGGAAAAGTATGCAAAGTATTTATGCTTTGGCGAGCAGGCGATTTTTGATTTTATGATTCAAGAATTTAAATTAAAGATTTTCCCTATCGAAAATAATATCTACTCACCTCATCCAACAGATATAGAAAAAATTAAAGATGCTAAAATACTTCATGCCTTCGGGCAGCCTAAGTTTTGGAATGGACTTGAAAATAATCAGTGGAATATAAACTATAAAAATTGGTTAGCGATGGGAGGTACTGGTAAAACAACTGATCCATTAAAAAAAAGAATATTTCTTAAGATTTCAAATCTTAAGAATTCAATGATTCAAAACAGGAAAATTATAACACAGAGAAATTGATCTGAATAAATGACTTGATAATTATTATCTTGGAATAAATTAGAATATGCTATTTCGCTTACTAAAAAAATCGTTGAATTTTTGTTTAGGTATAATTGGATACCAAATCACCAAAAAAATTCAAAAACAAGATTTTGGCATTTCTTTATATAAAAAATTATATCAAAAAGACTCATTAGATAATCGACGATTTTACAATGTTGGGGCCTGTGGATTTTACCATCCATTTTGGACAAATATTGACTTTTATAATTCATGGTATAAAGCATTTACAAAATATTAATATCCATTTTGATTTAATGAAATGTCAACCCCTTCCAATTGAAACTTCTTCAGCTGAAGTTGCTTATACAAGTCATACAATTGAACACATTACAGATTTGGCAATTGACAATT